>NZ_JACVAT010000009.1:0-235544 GCF_014851985.1 Pseudomonas sp. PDM17 | reverse complement strand
ACGACTTCGCCAACGCCCAGGAGCGCTCCTGGCAACTGCGCTACGACTTCGACCTGCGCAGCGTCGGTGTGCCCGGCCTGAGCTTCATGACCCGCTACGTCAACGGCGACCACATCGCCCTGGCCAACGGCGACGAGGGCAAGGAATGGGAGCGCGACGTGGAGTTCAAGTACGTGATCCAGACCGGCACCTTCAAGGACCTCAGCCTGCGCCTGCGCAACGCCACCTACCGCACCAACTACGAACAGTCGGCGCGCGATGTGGACGAGGTGCGGCTGATCGCCAGCTACAACTTCTCGATGCTCTGATTTGTAGGTCGGCGGGGCGGTCGCGGCCGCCTTTCGCCTTAGAAACGGACGTCCTGAAGCTCGCCAAAATCCACTGAGATTCCCAGTACCTGAATGACAAGAATGGCCGTGGCGATGACCAGATGGACTCGGCGAGAGCTGAAGAAGGCGATGATCGGCAACAGGATGATCACCACCATGAAGACGCCCCAGCCGCTGAACCATTGGTTGTCCCAGTACCTCGCCGCTTCCCAGAAGTATTCGGCGTAATAGGCGCTGAACCCGAGGAGGGCCCAGTGCCCGTGGGATTCGAATACCTCCTGGTGAGTCTCGCCGGCCTTCAGCTCGTGAACCGGCAGAATGAGCGCCGCACTGAAGAACAGCAGCAGCGGCGATACCAGCAGTCGCAGAAACTCGTTGTATGTCCAGACATTGATCAAGGACTTCAGGGAGTAGGTGCTCCACCAATATTCGAGCAGCATCAGGAAGAGCGAGGCGCTCCAGATCAGCGGCAACCAATCGATCTTCGAGGTCGCCCGTGAACGCAGCGTCGCCACAACACCAGACAGCAGCCGCGTGACACCAAGCCCCGTCAACATGCCGAAGACGACAGCCAGCCATTGGAACTCGGTACCGGGCATCCGCAGGCCCCCTCTCGCAACGTGTGGCGGTAGACCGCTCGGATGCTAAGCCCCGCAGCTGCGGGCGGAGCCTGGAAGCGGGAGGGACAGCCGGCGAGATTGCAGAATTGTGGTGCACATCCTTTAGCCCGAAGCCAGCTCCGCGAAATCCATTGCAGCGCTATGCGTCTTCCAAGGGCGAACACCAGGGTGCCACTCCTGCAAGGGGAATGGTCCTACATGCTGGGGGAACGGATGAGACCCGTTTCATTCTGTCGGCAATGTCCTGGCTCGGGATCGCCGCCAGCAACCGAAAAGTCCCACGAGCCATTAGCCTTGCGGGCCTACGAGCGCCGTCCCTAGCCTCTGGTTCGCCGCAGTTCATCGCGGACGGGCGTAGGAACCCGGCTCAACCGAACAGAGGCACGGTAGCTCCGTAGCCACGATTAGCAGGCGCAGTTCGACTTGCGACGTCGTGTTTCTATGGCGGCCCGTGTGAGGAGGCTTCGGCCTGCCGGTTGCTCTGTCCCGGTTTCCTACCCTTGCACGGTCCGCCTCTTTTACCCGTAGGAAGGTCGATAGGCGGTTCCTTAGTCAGACAGAGGAAATGCTGATATGAACTACCCCCCTTTCTCCCCCGCGCCCCACCGTCCACCACACCACGCTTCAACCCTCCCCCCGGAGGTGCCCCATGCGTGAATTCCTCCCAGTCCCCTTGACCGGCCAATTCGGCGAAGAAGTCCTCTTCATCAACGCCCTGGCCCCGGTCGAACACCTGCGCGAAGCCGCCCTGCGCCGCATCACGGCGGTCGAAGACCTGCTGCAACTGATGGAAGACGACAGCGACAGCGGCCTCATCCGCGCCACCGCCCGCCTCGCCTCCGCCTTGGCGCCACTGGTCAGCGAAGCCCGCCAACTCTACGAACTGGCCCTGGAGCGCCCCGGCTACAAGGCGGGGCCGCTGGATCGATAAGCTCCGCCGCCGGGTCGGCCTCGCTGCGCCGACCCGACGGCGCTGCCTCACTTCTTGGCGGTGAGCGTGCTGTAGCTGGTGATCAGGTTGCGGTAGTCCGGGATGTGGTTGGAGAACAGCGCGGCCAACCCTTCGATGTCGTTGCGCCAGTCGCGATGCAGCTCACAGGCCACGCCGAACCAGGTCATCATCTGCGCGCCGGCCGCCTCCATCCGGCGCCAGGCAGCATCGCGGGTAACTTCGTTGAAGGTGCCGGAGGCATCGGCGACGACGAAGACCTCGAAGCCCTCTTCCAGCGCCGACAGCGCCGGGAAGGCTACACAGACCTCGGTGACCACGCCGGCAATGATCAACTGCTTCTTGCCGGTGGCCTTCACCGCCTTGACGAAGTCCTCGTTGTCCCAGGCGTTGATGTTGCCGGGACGGGCGATGTAGGGCGCGTCGGGGAACAGGTCTTTCAGCTCGGGAACCAGCGGGCCGTTGGGGCCGTTCTCGAAACTGGTAGTGAGGATGGTCGGCAGCTTGAAGTACTTGGCCAGGTCGGCCAGGGCCAGGACGTTGTTCTTGAACTTGTCCGGTTCGATGTCGCGCACCAGCGAGAGCAGACCGGCCTGGTGATCGACCAGCAATACGGCGGCCTGGGTCTTGTCGAGACGGACGTAGGGCTTGCTCATGGCGTTTCCTCGTTGCAGTGAAAGCCCGGCCGGAGCCGGGCAAGGGTCGGTTCAGCGCTGGGAGTCCAGTACTTCGTGTTCGGTCACCACCTGCTGGGCCTTGGTGTAGCTTTCGATCAGCAGGCGGTAGTGCGGGAAGATCAGGCTGTAGGCCTCGGCCCACTGTGCGGCGTCGGGGCGGTTCCAGGTGCGCTGGATTTCCGAGGCGACGGCGGCGGTATCCATGGGCACCACGCCAGCCTGGACGACACGCGCCAGGGTGATTTCCTGCGCGGCCTTGGAGTAGGTGCCGGAGGCGTCGATCACGGCGAAGACCCGGTAGCCGGCGTTGACCGCGGCAATCGCCGGGAAGGCCATGCATACGCTGGTGATGGTGCCGGCGATGACCAGGGTCTTCTTGCCGGTGGCCTCGACGGCGGCGACGAATTCGGGGTTGTCCCAGGCGTTGATCTCGCCCTTGCGCGCCACGTACTGCGCATGCGGCGCGGCCTCGTGGATTTCGGGGATCAGCGGGCCGTTGGGCCCCTGCGGCACCGACGCGGTGGTGATCACCGGGATTTTCGCCAGGGTGGCGATCCTCGCCAGGGTGATGGCGTTATTGCGCAGTTCGGTCATGGGCATGTCCTTGACCGTCTGGAACAGGCCGCTCTGGTGGTCGATGAGCAGCATGGCGGTGTCGTCGGGATCGATCACCGGGCGCTGGCCGTTGAAGTTGGCAATCTGGTTGAAGTGGCTCATGTCGTGGTCTCCACAAGGGGCGTCCGGCCCAAGAAACCCGCGCCTCCTGCGCGGGCGTTCATCCAGACTAGGCGAGGCCTGAGTCGGGGGTATGACATCAGCGGGTCATCTGTCCGAAACGTCCGTTCTGGACGTCCGCAATGGCCTGCTGGATTTCGCTTTCGCTGTTCATCACGAAGGGGCCGTAACCGACGATGGGCTCGTCCAGCGGCTCGCCACTGAGCAGCAGCACCAGGGCGTCGCTCTCGGCTTCCAGCTGCAGGCTGTCGCCGCGCCGGTCGAACAGCGCCAGCTGGCCTTCGCGCAGCGTTTCGCCGCCGCCCAGCCGGACGTTGCCGCGCAGCACCACCAGGGCGGTGTTACGCCCCGCCTTGACGGCCAGTTCCAACGGGCGACCGGGCTGCAGGCGCAAGTCCCAGACATCCAGCGGGCTGAAGGTGTGGGCCGGACCGGCGTGGCCAGCGTAGTCACCGGCAATCACCCGCAGGCTGCCGGCGCCGTCGGCCAGTTCGATGCGCGGGATGTCACCGGCCAGCAGCGTCTGGTAGGCCGGTGCGGTGCGCTTGTGGCGGGCCGGCAGGTTCACCCAGAGCTGGGCCATGTGCAGGTTGCCGCCGCTGCGGGCGAAGTCCAGCGAGTGGTATTCCTCGTGGAGGATGCCGTCGCCGGCAGTCATCCACTGCACGTCGCCAGGGCCGATGCGGCCGCCACCGCCGCTGGAGTCGCGGTGCTCCAGTTCTCCGTCATAGACCAGGGTCACGGTCTCGAAGCCCCGGTGCGGGTGCTGGCCGACGCCACGGCGCACCGTGCTGGGGCCGAAAGCGTGGGGGCCGGCATGGTCGAGCAGCAGGAAGGGGCTGAGGTGCTCGCCCAGGCTGTCGTAGGAGAACAGCGTGCGGACCGGAAAACCGTCACCGACCCAATGCGGGCGGGCGGCGCTGTAGATGCCAAGAATCTGTTTCATGGGTGCCTCCTGTAGTGCATGGAGGCCACGATACGGATGGAACAATTGCCTCGGTAGACGGCAAAAATTAGTATCAGTGTTCCACAAGAGGAACACTGAAATGGACGATCTCAACGACCTCTATTACTTCGCCCAGGTGGTCGAGCACGGCGGTTTCACCCCGGCCGGCCGCGCCCTGGACGAGCCCAAGTCGAAGCTCAGCCGGCGCATCGCCGCGCTGGAGGAGCGTCTGGGCGTGAGGCTGATCCAGCGTTCGACGCGGCACTTCTCGGTGACCGAGATAGGCCAGGTGTTCTACCGGCACTGCGTGGCGATGCTGGTGGAAGCGGCGGCGGCCACCGAGGCCGTCGAGCAGCACCGTTCCGAACCGCGCGGGGTGGTGAACCTGAGCTGCCCCACGGCGCTGCTGAACTTCTGGGTCGGCCCGATGCTGGCGCGCTTCATGGTGCAGTA
Source organism: Pseudomonas sp. PDM17 (assembly GCF_014851985.1). Classification (NCBI taxonomy): domain Bacteria; kingdom Pseudomonadati; phylum Pseudomonadota; class Gammaproteobacteria; order Pseudomonadales; family Pseudomonadaceae; genus Pseudomonas; species Pseudomonas sp. PDM17. Next base: position 230,835 of record NZ_JACVAT010000009.1, on the reverse strand, counting down.
CCCGCTGGTGGAGCTGCATGTGCAGAGCACCAACCGCCAGGTGGACCTGATCCAGGAAGGCATCGACATCGCCCTGCGGGTGCGCTTCCCGCCACTGGAAAGCAGCGACCTGGTGATGAAGGTACTGGGCGAAAGCCGCCAGCGTGTGGTGGGTGCCCCGGCCTTGCGCGAGCGCCTGCCGGCCAGGCCGACGCCCGCCGACGTGGCCGCCCTGCCGACGCTGCATTGGGGCGTGGTGCAGCGCGAATACCAGTGGCTGCTGGACGGCCCCAAGGGCGCCAGCGCGCAGGTGCGCTACCAGCCGCGAATGGTCACCGACGATCTGGTCGCCCTGCGTCAGGCCGCGCTGGCGGGCGCCGGCGCGGTGCACATGCCTGCCGTGGTGGTCTGCGATGACCTGAATGACGGCAAGCTGGTGAACCTGCTGCCCGACTGGGCGCCACGCACCGGCGTGGTCCATGCGGTGTTCCCTTCGCGGCGCGGCTTGCTGCCGTCGGTACGAACCTTGCTCGATTTTCTGGGCGAGGAGTTCGAGAAGAGCGACATGTCCTAAGTAGGCGTCCTGCAGGGCGGACAGAAAGTTCGCACTTCAACCCAGAACACGGGTCGACTCTGAAGGAAATACGAGTCGGGAATAGGACGAGCATTTCTTCAGAAAGCCCTGACATACCTTTCCAGCGACCAATCCTTACCATTTGTCGACATAAACGCCGTAACCAGTTCATCTGGTTGGAAATATCTGATTAATGTCTACCTTGAATACTGTTGGAAGATTGTCGAGGAGCAGCCGGTATGGCTAAGAACCTGAAAGAGCGTGCAACGGTCATCTGCCGCCTCGACGACAAGATTCTCTTCGTGCGCAAATCCAAGTCGAAATGGAACCTCCCCGGCGGCCGCATCGAGGCCGACGAACGCCCCGGCCAGGCCGCCACCCGCGAGCTGATCGAGGAAACCGGGCTGGCCATCGAACAGCTGAACTACGTCGCACCGCTGGAGCTGTACCAGACGCTGCACTACGTGTTCGAGACGCCGGTCGACCCGGCGCAGCAGCCCACGCCCCTGAACGAGATCGCCGACTGCCGCTGGTTCGCGCCCGAAGAACTGGAGCGCCGCCGGGTCAACAAGTCGGCACGCCGCCTGCTGCGCACCTGCCTGAAGGCCAGCTGACAGGCTGACGGACGCCGCGTATCAGGGTATCTTCAGCGCCTTCCTATAAGACGCCCGTACAGGATTTACCCCATGCTTCGCGCTGCCCTGCTTTGCACCCTTGCGCTGTCCTCCGGCCTTGCCGTCGCCCAGGTCGAGGTGAAGCCCGTGCAGCATTCCAAGGTGGGCGAAGTGCTGGCGGTACGGATCAGCGAGGAAATCGCTCCGGGCGACTACGAGCGCCTGTTCAAGGGGCTGATGGCCAACCCGGGCAAGTTCGCCCGCAAGGTGGCCCTGCTGGACAGCATCGGAGGCAGCGCCGCCGAATCGATCAAGATGGGCCGCCTGCTGCGCGAGTCCGGCTTCGAGACCCTGGTGCCGACCAACAGCGTCTGCCAGGGCTCCTGCGTCTACCTGCTGGCCGCCGGCAAGCACCGCACGGTGCGCGGCTATGTGGGGCTGCATCGCCCTTACTACCCCGCCGGCGATTCGTCCCAGGCGGCGGGCAGCTATAACGCCCGCACCTATTTCCGCGACATGGACATTCCGCTGGAACTGGCCGACACCATGCAGAGCATCGATCCGCAGCGCATGCGTGTGCTGACTCCGGAGGAGTTGCAACGTTACCGACTGGGCGCCACGCCCAGCCAGATCAGCGCCCGCTGACGTTCAGCGGCCACTGGTCGGCGTCGAGGTAACCGAGCAGGCGCGGGCTCTTGTCCGATTCACTGAGCACGAAGAGCGTCGAGGCGTAATCCGGGGTTGCGGGGTCGTCCACGCTTACCGAGTGTTCCAGGTCCTCGATGCATTCGCTGTGGGTCACCAGGATCAGATTGCGGTGCGCCACCTTGTGCTGCAGCGCCTGGTCCAGCATCGAGCCTTCGCATTTGTACAGCCAGGGCTGCTCCTGCGGCGTGCGGCCGAACATCGAGGTGGCGGTCTGCACCGCCCGCAGCTGTTCACTGCTGAGGATGTCGGCATTGGCCAGGCCGAGGGTGGCGAAGTCCTGGCCGATGGCATGGGCACTCTGGCCGCCACGCACGGTGATGCCATCGACATTGCCCAGGCAGGGCGCACTGGAACGGTCACACCGTTCGGCGTGACGCACCAGCACGATCAGGTCGCCGTTCTGCCAGTGCTCGCGCAATTCCGCCTGGCGCTGGGCATCGCCTACCAGGGGAGTCGGCCGCGAGAAGTCCAGCGGCAGGAAGCCGCTGAGCAGGGCGATCACCGGGAGGATCGCCAGCAAGGACAACCAACCGCGGGACAGTGATCTGAAGAACTTCGGGATGGGCATGGTTCAGGCCGTGCAGCTGGAAAAGGGTCCGCGTCCGTTCCCTCTTCGAAGGAGGGAGGCCCGACCCATCCCTGGGATGACCATCGCACTGCGGGGTTGTCAGATGGCGGGCAAGCAAACCCTATCGCCGGATTCGTGAAGAACCCGTTATGAATTGCTGAAGAATCCGTCTCTGTCAGAAACGACCGTCCGTCGCCCCGCCGCTTTCATACTGCCGGCTGACACAATCAGCCGGCTTTCGGTCATCGCACTGTGGTAGAACAGGGCACAGTGCCATCAGAGAGCCGCCGCCATGCCGTACGACGCCTCCCCGGAAAATCCCGTCTACCAGACCCTCCTCGAATCCACCCGTGCCATTCCTTGGAAGATCGACTGGCGATCCATGACCTTCGCCTACATCGGCCCACAGATCGAAGAACTTCTGGGCTGGAGCCAGGCCAGCTGGGTCAGCGCCAACGACTGGGCCGAGCGCATGCACCCGGAGGATCGCGAGCGCGTGGTGAACTTCTGTGTGTCGCAGTCCCGCGAGGGCACCGACCACGAGGCGGACTACCGCGCCCTCACCTCCTCCGGTGACTACGTGTGGATCCGCGACGTGGTGCACGTGGTGCGCGACGACAATGGCGAGGTGGATTCGCTGGTCGGCTTCATGTTCGACATCAGCGAGCGCAAGCGCGCCGAAGAGCAGTTGATCATGCTGCAGCGCCAGCTGGAGGAGTATTCGTACAAGGACGGCCTGACCGGCGTGGCCAACCGGCGCATGTTCGACTCGGTGCTGGACACCGAATGGGGCAGCGCCCAGCGCAGCGGCCAGCCGATCTCGCTGGTGCTGCTGGATATCGACTACTTCAAGCAGTTCAACGATCACTACGGGCACATCCAGGGCGACGACTGCCTGCGCAGCGTCGGCAAGGCGCTGGCCGGCGCGCTGCATCGGCCCAGGGACTTCATCGCACGCTTCGGTGGCGAGGAGTTCGTGCTGGTGCTGCCGGAGACCGACAGCGAGGCCGCGCGGCAGATCGCCGAGCGTTGCCGCAGCGTGCTGCGCGAGCAGCGCATTGCCCACGAGAAGTCTGCCGTCTCCGATCTCCTGACCATCAGCCTTGGCGTCGGTACCGCCGTGCCCGCCTCCAGCGACCGTCCGCTGGACTTCGTCGCGGCGGTGGATCGCCTGCTCTACCAGGCCAAGCAGGCCGGGCGCGACCGGCTGGTGGCCGCGCACTGGAGTCGGGGCGACGATCTGCGGCGTGACTCGCTTCGCTAACCCCGCTGCGACGTCCTGACTCGACCAACCGGACGGGCAGTGGCGCCAGAGCTGTCTAAGCTCTATAGCCACACGCGCGTGCCGGCGGCAGCGCGGCGGCCTCACGAGGGTTGCCGCCCACTGCGCCAAACCGATGGATCACCTGGCCCGGAGCCGGCATTGCGTAGAGCCGACCCCGTAACCAGGACCCCTGACCATGCACGATATCGACCCCGTCGAAACCCAGGAATGGCTGGACGCGCTGGAATCCGTACTGGAAAAAGAAGGCGAAGAGCGCGCCCACTACCTGATGACTCGCCTAGGCGAGCTGGCCAGCCGAACCGGCACGCAACTGCCCTACGCCATCACCACGCCTTACCGCAACACCATCCCGGTAGGCCACGAAGCCCGCATGCCGGGCGACCTGTTCATGGAGCGGCGCATCCGCTCGCTGGTGCGCTGGAACGCGCTGGCCATGGTGATGCGCGCCAACCACAAGGACCCGTCGCTGGGCGGACACATTTCCACCTTCGCTTCCTCGGCGACCCTCTACGACATCGGCTTCAACTACTTCTTCAACGGCCCCACCGAGGAACACGCCGGCGACCTGATCTACTTCCAGGGCCACGCCTCGCCGGGCTTCTACGCCCGCGCCTACATCGAGGGCCTGCTTACCGACGAGCAACTGGAGAACTTCCGCCAGGAGGTCGACGGCAAGGGCATTTCCTCCTATCCGCACCCGCGCCTGATGCCGAAGTTCTGGCAGTTCCCGACGGTGTCCATGGGCCTGGGGCCGATCCAGGCGATCTACCAGGCGCGCTTCATGAAGTACCTGGAGAGTCGTGGCTTCATTCCCGCCGGCAAGCAGAAGGTCTGGTGCTTCCTGGGTGATGGCGAGACCGACGAGCCGGAATCCCTGGGCGCGATCTCCCTGGCCGGGCGCGAGAAGCTCGACAACCTGATCTTCGTGGTGAACTGCAACCTGCAGCGCCTGGACGGCCCGGTGCGCGGCAACGGCAAGATCATCCAGGAACTGGAAGGCGTGTTCCGTGGCGCCAACTGGAACGTGATCAAGGTGATCTGGGGCCGTTTCTGGGACCCGCTGTTCGCCAAGGATACCGCCGGCCTGATGCAGGCGCGCATGGACGAGGCGGTGGACGGCGACTACCAGAACTACAAGGCCAAGGACGGGGCCTTTGTCCGCGAGCACTTCTTCGGCGCGCGGCCGGAGCTGCTGGAGATGGTCAAGGACCTCTCCGACGAGGAAATCTGGAAGCTCAACCGCGGCGGCCACGATCCCTACAAGGTCTACGCCGCCTACCACGCCGCGGTGAACCACAAGGGCCAACCCAGCGTAGTGCTGGCCAAGACCATCAAGGGCTACGGCACCGGCACCGGCGAGGCGAAGAACATCGCCCACAACATCCACGAGATCGACGTGGACAGCCTGCGCGCCTTCCGCGACCGCTTCGACATCCCGATCAAGGACGCGGACCTGGCCAAGCTGCCCTTCTACCGCCCCGACGAAGGCAGCGCCGAGGCGCGCTACCTGAAGGAGCGTCGCGCTTCCCTGGGCGGCTTCATGCCCCACCGCCACGGCAACAGCCAGCGCATCCCGGCACCGCCGCTGGAGACGCTCAAGGCGCTGCTCGATGGCTCGGGCGACCGCGAGATTTCCACCACCATGGCCTTCGTGCGGATCATCTCGCAGCTGGTGAAAGACAAGGAGCTAGGCCAGCGCATCGTGCCGATCATTCCCGACGAGGCACGCACCTTCGGCATGGAAGGCATGTTCCGCCAGCTCGGTATCTACTCCTCGGTGGGCCAGCTCTACGAGCCGGTCGACAAGGAACAGCTGATGTTCTACCGCGAGGACAAGAAGGGCCAGATCCTCGAAGAAGGCATTACCGAGGCCGGTGCCATGTCGTCCTTCATCGCCGCCGGCACGGCCTACAGCAACTACCGCCAGCCGATGCTGCCGTTCTACATCTTCTATTCGATGTTCGGCTTCCAGCGCATCGGCGACCTGGCCTGGGCGGCCGGTGACAGCCTGACGCGCGGCTTCCTGCTGGGCGGCACCGCCGGGCGCACCACGCTCAACGGCGAAGGCCTGCAGCACGAGGACGGCCACAGCCACGTGCTGGCTTCGGTCATCCCCAACTGCCGCACCTACGACCCGACCTACTCCTACGAGCTGGCGGTGATCATCCAGGAAGGCGTGCGGCAGATGATGGAGGAGCAGCAGGAGGTCTTCTACTACATCACCGTGATGAACGAGAACTACCCTCACCCACCGCTGCCCAAGGGCGCCGAGGAAGGCATCATCAAGGGCATGTACCTGCTCGACGAGGACAAGCGTGCCGCCGCGCACCATGTGCAGCTGCTCGGCTCGGGCACCATCCTGCGCGAGGTGGAAGCGGCGGCGAAAATCCTCCGTGACGACTTCGGCATCGGTGCGGACGTCTGGTCGGTGCCCAGCTTCAACGAGCTGCGCCGCGACGGCCTCGCGGTGGAGCGCTGGAACCGCCTGCATCCAGGACAGAAGCCACGGCCCAGCTATGTCGAACAGTGCCTGGCCGGGCGGCGCGGGCCGGTGGTGGCGTCCACCGACTACATGAAGGTCTACGCCGACCAGATTCGCCAGTGGGTGCCGACCAAGGAATACAAGGTGCTGGGCACCGACGGCTTCGGCCGCAGCGACACCCGCGCCAAGCTGCGCCACTTCTTCGAGGTCGACCGCCACTGGGTGGTGCTCGCCGCGCTGGAGGCCCTGGCCGATCGCGGCGACATCGAGCCGAAAGTGGTGGCCGAGGCCATCGCGAAGTTCGGCCTCGACCCGGAAAAAACCAACCCGCTGGACTGCTGAGGAGAGGCACGATGAGCGAGACCATTCGCGTACCCGACATCGGCAACGGCCAGGGTGAAGTCATCGAACTGCTGGTCAAGGTCGGCGACCGCATCGAAGCCGACCAGAGCCTGCTGACGCTGGAGTCCGACAAGGCCAGCATGGAGATTCCCGCGCCGAAAGCGGGCGTGGTGAAGGCGATCAAGGTGAAGATCGGCGACACCCTCAAGGAAGGCGATGAAATCCTCGAACTGGAAGCCGAAGGCGGCGCCGCCGAAGCCAAGGCCGAGGAACCGGCCCAACCTGCCACCGAGGCCCCCCAGCCCGCCGCAGCGCCGGCGCCTCAACCTTCGCCTTCCGGTGGCGGCGTGGAAACCATCAAGGTGCCGGACATCGGCAATGGCCAGGGCGAGATCATCGAACTGATGGTCAAGGTCGGTGACCGCATCGAGGCCGACCAGAGCCTGCTGACGCTGGAGTCCGACAAGGCCAGCATGGAGATTCCCGCGCCGAAAGCGGGCGTGGTGAAGGCGATCAAGGTGAAGATCGGCGACACCCTCAAGGAAGGCGACGACATCCTCGAACTGGAAACCGAGGGCGGCGCTGCTACGACCAGCACGCCGGCCGCGGCGGCGCCCGCCTCTGCTCCGGCTCCGGCGAAGGAAGAAAAGCCAACGCCCGCCCCGACTGCCAGTGGCGGCGTGGAGAGCATCCGCGTGCCCGATATCGGCAACGGCCAGGGCAACGTCATCGAACTGATGGTCAAGGTGGGTGACCACATCGAGGCCGACCAGAGCCTGCTGACGCTGGAATCCGACAAGGCCAGCATGGAGATTCCGGCGCCGAAAGCAGGCGTGGTGAAGGCGATCAAGGTGAAGATCGGCGACACCCTCACGGAAGGCGACGAGATACTCGACCTGGAAGTGGCGGGCGCAGCGGCGGCTCCCGCAGCCGCTGCAGAAAAACCAGCCGCTGCTCCAGCGGCGAAAGCCGAACCGCCCAAGGCGCCGGGCGTCGCCCCGGTGGGCGCGCCCAGCCGCGACGGCACCAGGGTGCATGCGGGCCCCGCCGTGCGCATGGTCGCCCGCGAGTTCGGTGTCGAGCTGGCGCAAGTCACCGGCAGCGGGCCCAAGGGCCGCATCCTCAAGGAAGACGTACAGGCGTTCGTGAAGGAGCAGCTGCAACGCAGCAAGTCCGGTGCCGCTGCAGGAGCAACCGGTGGCGCAGGCATCCCGCCGATCCCGGAGATCGACTTCAGCAAGTTCGGCGAAACCGAGGAAGTGGCGATGACCCGCCTGATGCAGGTCGGCGCCAGCAACCTGCACCGCAGCTGGCTGAACGTGCCCCATGTGACGCAATTCGAGTCCGCCGACATCACCGAGGCGGAGGCCTTCCGCATCGCGCAGAAGGCGGCGGCGGAAAAGGCCGGCACCAAGCTGACCATCCTGCCGATCCTGCTCAAGGCCTGCGCCCACCTGCTGCGCGAGCTGCCGGACTTCAACAGCTCCCTCGCCCCCAGTGGCAAGGCGTTGATCCGCAAGAAGTACGTGCACATCGGCTTCGCCGTGGACACGCCGGACGGCCTGCTGGTGCCGGTTATCCGCGACGTCGACCGGAAGGGGCTGCTGCAGCTTGCGCTGGAGGCCGCCGAGCTGGCGGAGAAAGCGCGGACGAAGAAGCTATCCGCCGACGCCATGCAGGGTGCCTGCTTCACCATCTCCAGCCTCGGGCACATCGGCGGTACCGGCTTCACCCCCATCGTCAACGCGCCGGAAGTGGCGATCCTCGGTGTGAGCAAGGCAGCCATCCAGCCGGTGTGGGACGGCAAGGTCTTCCAGCCCCGGCTGATGCTGCCGCTGTCGCTGTCCTACGACCACCGGGTAATCAACGGCGCAGCGGCAGCGCGGTTCACCCGCAGGCTTGGGGAGGTGTTGGGGGATATTCGCAGCCTGCTGCTTTAAAAAAACCAGGAACAATCCCGCTCAGGCGGAATTGTTCCTGGGGCTCCGCTGGTTGGGCCCGGCAACATCGGTCAGCGCACGCGCAAATGTCAGGGCTCTCCTTCCTATTTCGTTTGCCACGCTCTTCACACTTTCTTGCGCTTCGGAAAATACCTTCCCCACCACTCCTGAATTCACCTTGTTCCTCCCCCCTGTCTTCCAAACACTCCGTTCTGCTTCCAGGCATAAAAAAGCTCTAGGTCGGGCATTACAGGCCACCTGGCGTTTCGAGGAAGTCCTGCCGCCATGACGCGCTGGCAGGTACTAGCTGACAGGAGTTAAACGTGAAAAGAACCCAGGCATTCAGCCGAAACAAAGTTTCACTGGCCATCTCCCTGGCCGCCGCCAGCTTCTCGCTGTGCGCCCAGGAGTCCCGACTGGCTTACGGCCCACAGGGCGTTCCCGTCTTCGAAACGCGCTTCTTCGATGTAGGCGACGGCCCCTACATGACCGACGGGGACACCGCGCAAGTATCAACATGGAATCTCAGCGGCGACCAGAAGAGCAAGATTCAGAAAGCCATCGAGTATTGGGCGACAGTGATCCGGCCGGCTCCGGGTGCGCCCATTGCCGTGGTCAACGTGGGGACCAATAACGAGGACAATGCCGGCGGCGCCAGCGATTCGGTCCAGGTTACCGAGACAAGCGCACTCACCGCTGTTCAGGCAGCCCTCATCGGGCGGAACGATCTGGTCAAGTCGCTGGACTATGGGTCCCATGCGCAATTCCAGATGGGCAACGGGCTCACCTACGATTCGATCGCCTACCTACCCTCCCAGCAGCCGCGCTCAACCAACTTCGATCTCAGCGCCACGGCACTCCACGAACTGGCGCATGGACTGGGAGTCACCACTTACGTTGCCGATAAAAATGGCAGCGGTTCCAAAACCCCCTATTTCCAATCCTCGTTGGGGTCCTGGGAAGAGCATATGCGGGACGACAATGGCAATCCGGCGCAGCCGGGCCAGGCCGTACTCTGCTCGGTCTGCGCCACCCCCTATGACCCCGCCGGCTTCGATCTGCGCCAGGACAACGGTTACGTCACAGGCAAGCATGTGGATGAAGTCCTGGCTGGCGCCATGCCCGGCGTTCCCGTGCGGATACTGAGCCTGGACGGCACCATCGACACTGACTACATGGCCCATATCGAGCTGAAGAACAGCCTGATGAGCCACCAGAACTATCGCAACTACACCACCTTCATGGAGGCGGAACTGGCGGCCCTGCAGGACCTGGGTTACCAGATCGACCGCCGCAATTTCTTCGGCTATTCGGTGTATGGCGACGGCCAGACTCTGTACAACCAGCACGGCTATTACCAGCGCAATGCCGAAGGCACCGATTACCTGGTTGGCGCCTACAGCAACACGTTGATGGGCTTGGGGCTCCACGTTTACGGCAACAATAACCTGATCTTCCAGCAGGCCAACCTGCTGACCCGTGGCGCCGGGGCCGCCGGCGTGCGAATCGACGGCGAAGGCAACACCCTGATAGTAGAACCCGGCACCCGCATTCATGCCGACGGCTTGAACGGTCGAGGCGTGCTCTTCGCTTACGGCATGGACCACAACTTCATCCAGCGCGGTGATGTCGAGGCGCTGGGCGATCAGGGCATCGCGGCCGAATTCAACTTCGGCAACAATCTAGTGGGCAACAAGAGCGAGTATCGCGGATCGTTCATTCGCACTGAAGATGGCAGTCCTTCCGACCTGCTCCCGGAGCTCGAAGGCGCCCTGGTCGACAACGTCGACATCAGCGGTCGCCTGGCCGGCAAGGCAGCGGCCATCTCCATCTCCAGCAACGCCCTGGTCAATACCCTCAACGTGCTGTCCGGCGCGAAGCTCGAAGGCAATATCCTTTCCGCCTATGACCAGGAGGACGACAACGGTAACCAGCGCCTGACCCAACTGACCTTCGGTCGCCTGGCCGATAGTCAGGGCCGCGCCACCAACCAGGCCGACCCGAACTTCCGCATGACCTACAACGGCGACATCCAAGGCATCACCAACTTCGCCCTCAACCTGCGTGGCGGCGTCACTTCCCTGGGCGGGCACAACCAGGTCTACAGCATGGAAGTCGCTGAAGGCGCAACGCTGGCCGGCAACGGCTATTTCAAGCTCAACGAAGACGGCTCGTTCGTCAACCGTGGCACCGTCGCACCGGGAAACTCCATCGGCAGCATCACCGTCGACGGCAACTACCAGCAGACCGATTCCGGCCAATTGCTGGTGGAGGTCAACGACAAGGGCGCCCACGACAGCCTGGTGGTCAAGGGCAACGCCGACCTCGCCGGTCGCCTGACCGTCTCGCCGCAGCGTGGCTGGTACTCGCCGCAATGGAAAATCAGCTCCAGCCAACTGCTGGCGGCAAACTCCACCACCGGCGCCTTCGACGAAGTGCAGGCCACGCCTATTTCGCCGACTCTGTCGCTGCTGGCCACTCCGCAAATCAACGGCAGCCAGCTACTGAGCTTCAACCGCACCAGCGATGCTTACAGCCAGTACGCCACGAGCAAAAACGGGCGTAATGTCGGTGAAGCCCTGAGCGAAACCACCTCCTCGCCGGCCAGCACCGACCGCCAGAACCTGTACACCGCGCTGGACTTCTCCAACCCCGACGGCAGCACCATCGCCAGGGCGCTGGAGCAGCTCTCCCCGTCCGCCTATAGCGCCATGATGGCCAGTTCGCTGCAGCGCGAGCAGCAAGTGGCCGACGCCATCAGCGCCCGCGAACCGGGCAAGCTGCGTGACGATGAGTGGCAGACCTTCATCCAGCCCTTCGGCGGCAATTCCCGGCAGAACAGCGATCACGATGCCGTGGGCTACACCACCGACAGCTACGGCGTGATCTTCGGTGCGGAAACCGCCGCCTCCAGCGACGGCGCATTGATCGTTGGCCTGCATGGCGCCGCCAGTAAGCAGAACCTCAGCCTGAAGGACCCGCAGCGCGGCGATGGCGATACCACGGCGTTGGAGTTGGGTGCACACGTCCGCTACGCACTCGACCCGATGGCCGGCACCTACTGGCTGGGCAGCGCCCGCGTCGGCTACGAGAGCGGTGAACTCAAGCGCAAGATCGACTTCGACGACTACTCCGCGCGCAACAAGGCCGACTGGACCGGCACCAGCGCGTCGCTGGTCGGCGGGGGCGGCTATCGCTTCCAGCTGAACGAGAACGTCAGCCTGGGTCCGATCGCCACCCTGACCTACACCAGCCTGTGGCGCGACGGCACCCACGAGAAAGGCGCCGATGGCTCGGCCCTGAAGTTGGAATCGCAGCAGTTCGATTCGCTGCGCTCCAGCATCGGCCTGAACAGCGCGATGAACTTCCCGCTGGAAGGCGGCCGCGCCATCAAGGCCGAGGGCCAGGTCACCTGGAACCACGAACTGCTGAACACCGACCTGATCCAGGACGCGACCTTCGCCACCTACCAGGGCTCCTCGTTCCGCAGCAAGAACACCGTCATGGACCGCGACTCCATGGGCGTGCGCGGCAACATCCGCTACTCGCTCAGCGAGAACGTCGACATCGGCGCCGGGGTTGCCAGTGATCTGTTCCGCACCGGCTACAACTCGGTGTCGGGCAACCTGTCGCTGGACTGGCGCTTCTGATCCACCCTCCCCGCGCCCTGCGCGGGGAACCATCTTCCTCGGTGCTTGCCGCCCTTCGGGGCGGCTTTTTTCACAGGCGGTCCAGCGGAATTCGCAGGTAACGCACGCCGTTGGCTTCCGCCTCCGGCAGCTCGCCCGCACGCATGTTCACCTGGATCGACGGCCAGATCAGCGCCGGCGCATGCAGCCCTGCATCGCGCTGCTGACGCATGCTGACGAAGGCGTCTTCGCTCACCCCCTCATGCACGTGCACGTTGTCCTGGCGTTGCCGCGCCACGCTGGTTTCGAACTCATGGTGATCGCGATTGGCAGTCAGGTAGTCGTGGCACATGAACAGCCGCGTCTGGTCCGGCAAGGCGAACAGTCGCTGGATCGAGCGGTACAACTGCCGTGCATCGCCGCCGGGAAAGTCGCACCGGGCAGTGCCGTAGTCGGGCATGAACAGGGTGTCACCCACGAACGCCGCATCGCCGACCAGGTAGGTCATGCAGGCCGGTGTGTGGCCGGGCGTGTGCAGCGCCTGGGCCTGCAGTTCGCCGATGCTGAAGCACTCGCCATCTTCGAACAGATGGTCGAACTGGCTGCCGTCGCAGGGGAAATCTTCATCCAGGTTGAACAGGCCGGCGAAGGTGCGCTGAACCTGGGCGATGCTCGATCCGATGGCCAGCCGGCCGCCCAGTTCGCCCTTGAGCCAGGCGGCGGCGGACAGGTGATCGGCATGCAGATGGGTTTCCAGCAGCCACTCCACCGTCAGCGCCTGCTCGCGAACGTACTCGAGTATCTGGCGGGCGCCGGCGTTGCCAACGCGGCCGGCGGCGGCATCGTAGTCCAGCACCGGGTCGATGATGGCGCAGCGCCCGGTGCTGTGATCCGCCACTACATAGCTGTAGGTGGATGTGGCGGGATCGAAGAAGTGCTGGATGGTGGCGCTCATGTGGGTCTCCTCCTGGTCTCGATTTTCCATTCGTAGCCCGCCATCCCCACCAGCATGGCGATGCAGAACAGCGCTCCCTGCCAGTAGCCGGCAGCGAAGGTCACCAAAGCCGGCCCCGGACAAATGCCGGCAATGCCCCAGCCAACGCCGAACAGCAGGCTGCCGCCGATCAGTCGGCCATCCAGTTCACGGCGCTGCGGCAGTTGCATCAGGCCGCCCAGCAGCGAACGATGCTGCCGCCGCGCCCAAGTGAAAAACGGTAGACCAACCGCGATGGCGGCGAACATCACCAGCGCCAGCGACGGGTCCCACGCCCCGGCGAGATCGAGGAACCCCAGCACCTTGGCCGGGTTGGCCATGCCGGCCAGCAGCAGGCCGAAACCGAACAGCAGGCCGGCCAGCAACGCGACGATGCGGCTCATGCCCCACTCCCCAGCAGATGACGCACGACAAACACGGTGGCAAAGCCGGTGCCCATGAAGCACAACGTCGCCACCAGCGAGCGACCGGAGAGCCGCGACAAACCGCAGACGCCATGCCCACTGGTGCAGCCGGAACCGAAACGGCTGCCAACGCCGACCACCAGGCCCGCCACCGCCAGCGTCATCCAGCCGGCCTCGAAACGGATCTCCGGCAGCGGATGCAGCACCGTCCACAACAGCGGGGCAGCGAGTATCCCGATCAGGAAGAACAATCCTTCGCCCTTCCAGCCTGCACTGTTGAACAACCCGCCGAGCAAGCCGCTGATACCGGCGACGCGGCCATCGAGCACGGCATAGAGCCCGGCCGAAAGACCGATCAGTGCGCCGCCGGCCAGCGCGCTCCACGGCGTGAAATGAGCCCAGTCGATCATCTCGCCTGCTCCGCGCAGAACAGCCGGTACAAGGTCTCGATCACCGCCAGTGCCTGCTGGCTGGCAATGCGGTAGTAGACCTGCTTGCCATCGCGGCGGGTCTCCACCAGCTCCTCGCGGCGCAGCACGGCCAGTTGCTGCGACAGGGTAGGCTGGGTGATGCCGGTACAGGCTTCCAGCTCGCCGACGTTCAGCTCGCCCTGGGCCAACTGGCAGAGCAGCATCAGGCGATCGGTGTTGGCCAGCGCCTTGAGCAACTGGCAGGCGGATTCAGCGGATTGGTGCAGGCGCAGGGCGTCGGCGGGTTCGAGCGTGGTGGCGGTCATGGGGACGATCTACCAATATACAATCTATATTTTTATAGATTGTTTTCCGCACCCTGACCAGCCCCTCCCCCTTCATCAGATCAGCGGTTTCTCGTACCGCCAGGCATCGGCGCCGTCTTCGTAGAAATTGGCGATCCGGCCGAAGCGGCGATAGCCACGCCGCTCATAGAGCCCAATGGCGACGCAGTTATCGACGCGCACCTCGAGCCGCAACGCCCTGCAACCGTGCCGCGCGGCACTACGCTCCGCCTGTTCCAGCAATCCGCTGCCCAGTCCCCTGCCGCGAGCCTGCTGCGAGGTCGCCAGCGAATACAGGCGCGCCACCTTCGTGCCCCGGCGAAACAGCAGCAAGGCGTAACCGAGCAACTCGTTGCCCTCCTGCGCCACGATCAGCTCGGCACTCGGTGCGGCGATCATCTGGCGAAAGCTGCGCGCACTCAGACGGTCCTGGTGAAAAGTGCCCTCCTCCAGCGCCACAAGAGCCGCTAAATCGGCACGGGTGGCAAGGCGATATAACAGCGGCATGGGTTCTCCGTAAAACTTTCGTCATGAATCGGGACATTTCCAGAAGTTGCTGCTTAATAGACACACGGCAACTTCCAGACAGGTCCGTGAACAATGTCTTCGCTACACACTAACTTCCATGAAAAGTTGAATGCAAGTTCCCTCCAGGCTGTCACCGACACCTCTGCGGAGCCGCCTTCAGCCCGTTCCAGCCAGGTCCTGATCATCGTCGAGCGCAAGGAAGACTGGGCTTCGTATATTCCCAGCGAAGATATGCTGAGCGCACGGGAATACCTGGAAGACTCCCGCCAGTTCGATGCGGGAAAACGCTTCCAAGTGATCAACCTGTGTCGAAACTATAAATACCTGGGCCACGGTTATTATTGTTCGCTACTCGCCGAGGCGCGCGGGCACAAGGTGATCCCATCGGTACGCACGATCAGCGAACTGGCGAAGAAATCCCTCTACGGGCTAGCCCTGGACGGCCTGGAAAAAACCCTGGAGAAAGCCCTCGACCAGCATCCCTGCGCCAGCACCGACGGCTTCACCCTGCGCCTGTACTTCGGCCGCACCGACCTGGAGCCGCTGCAACCCATCGCCCGCCAGCTGTTCGAGGCCTTCCCCTGCCCGATCCTGCTGGTGGACTTCCGCCGCACCGATGCCTGGCATATCGCCGGCGTTCGCCCCGGCGCCCTGCACAAGCTGCGGGAGAAACAGGAAGACCAGTTCGCCGACGCCCTCGACCGCTTCAGCCGGCGCGTCTGGCGCCAGCCCAACTCGCGGCGGCTGGCGCGTTATGACCTGGCCATCCTGCACAACCCGGCGGAGAGCCTGCCGCCGTCCAATGCTGCGGCGCTGCAGAACTTCGTCCGCGTCGGCCGGCAGTTAGGCATCGATGTCGACCTGATCGAGAAGAAGGACTACGCGCGCCTGGCCGAGTACGACGCGCTGCTGATCCGCGAGACGACTCGCGTCGACGACCACACCTACCGCTTCGCCAAGAAGGCCGAACGCGAGGGACTGATCGTGATGGACGACCCGGCTTCGATCCTGCGCTGCACCAACAAGGTCTACCTGACCGACCTGCTGCGCGGCCAGGGCCTGGGCATGCCGGACACGGAAATCCTCTACAAGGACAACCCTCAGGAACTGGAGCGCGTCGGTGCACAGCTGGGCTTCCCGCTGGTGCTGAAGATTCCCGACGGCTGCTTCTCCCGGGGCGTCTACAAGGTCGAGGACGCCCAGCAACTGCGCAGCGTCAGCGCCGAACTGTTCGAGCACTCGGTGCTGCTGCTCGCTCAGGAGTACCTCTATACCGAGTACGACTGGCGCATCGGCATCCTCAACCGCAAGCCGGTGTTCGCCTGCCAGTACTTCATGTCCCGCGGGCACTGGCAGATCGTCGAGCACAAGGCTGGCGGCGAGGTGATCGGCGAATGCCGCACCCTGCCGGTGGAAAGCGCGCCGCCCGCCGTGGTGGAACTGGCGCTGAAGACCGCCAGCCTGATCGGCGACGGCCTGTATGGCGTGGACCTCAAGGAGGCGAACGGCGAGGTGATGGTGATCGAGGTGAACGACAACCCCAACCTCGACGCCGGCATCGAAGACGCCTGCCTCAGGGACAACCTCTACCGCCAGGTGCTGGAGGAATTCATCCGCCGCCTGGAGCTCAAGCGGCGCGGCCAGGCGCTGTAATCCGCCCCCTCAAGGAGAACCCCATGGATGCCACGCACATCGGCCTGACCATCCTGATCGCCATCGTCGTGTTCGGCACCGCGATCAACTATTTCGATCGCCGCATGAAGCCGCGCGAGGTGCGCGAACAGGCCAGGCGCAAGGCTCAGCCGAAGCGCACGCAGTAGATCGGCGGCAGGTTCATCGACAGGCATTGCCAGTGATCGCCGCCGTTCTCCGACAGCCACAGCCCGCCTGTGGTGGACCCCATGGCCAGGCACACGCCATCGTCGTCCACCGCCAGGCCGTGGCGGTACACCAGGTCGAAGGCCGCGCCCTGCGGCAGGCCGCTGTCGAGCACTTCGAAGCTGGCGCCGCCATCACGGGTACGGGTCACGACGAAACGGGCATCCACCGGAATCCGGCAGACGTCCTTCACCGCGGGGACGAACCAGGCGGTGTCCGGCCGGGTCGGGTGGACGGCGACGGCGAAGCCGAAGCTCGACGGCTTGACCTGCACGTCGCTCCAGCGCGCGCCGCCATCGGTGGAGGTGAAGATGCCGTTGTGGTGCTGCACCCACAGGCGCTGCGGCTGCGCGGGACAGTGCACCAGGCGGTGCGGGTCCTGGATGGCGCCCTCCTCGCGCAGCTCCGGCGGCATGTAGTCGGCGTACATGCCGCTGGTGGTGAGGCGCCAATTGGCACCGCCATCGTCGCTCTGCCAGACGCCACCGCAGGACACGGCAATGGTCAGGTGCTGGCTGTCTCGCGGGTCGACGCTGACCGAGTGGATGCCCGGCCAGTCGTAGCCGCCGCCCATCCAGCGCGAGCGCTCGGGGCGGTCCCAGAGCGGGCGATTGAGCTGCCAGCTATCGCCACCATCGTCGCTGCGGAACAGGCCGCCGGGAATAGTCCCGGCCCAGAGCACGCCGGGCTCGGCGGCGCCGCCAATCTCCAGGCACCAGATCTGCTGCAGGACCCAGGGCGCGGGCGGGGCTTCCCCCTCCTGGGGCGCGGGCAGCGGATCGGGTTGCGGCGGGTAGGTCGGCACGGCGATCTCCTGCCAGCCCTCGCCGACACGCTGACGCCAGAGCTTGCAGCCGAAGTGGCCGAGGTTGAGGGCGGCGTAGAGGGTTTCATCGCGCGGGTCGGCGAGCACCGTGCTCAGCGGCTCGCCAATGAAGTCCCGACGGGTTTCCTGCCAGCCGTCCGCGCCACGCTGGAAGGTGAACAGCCCCTTGCGGGTCGCCACCAGCAATCGATCATCCATCTTGCCCTCCTGATATGCCGCCTTGCCCTCAACCGCCGCTCAGGGCCTGGACCACGTAGACCTCGCTGTCCGCTGCCAGCGCATCGCTAAGGCGGGCGCGGTCACGCAGGCGCAGGCCGTCGATGAAGATCGTCAGGTGCCGGCGCAACCCGCCCTGGTCGTCGAGCAGGTAACCGCGCAATTTCGGCGCTTCGACAAATACCGCTTCCAGCGCGCCGGCGAGGGTCACGGCCGGCAACTCGCGCTCCTCGATGGGAACATGGCGCTGGATCGATGGGGCGAAGACGATGCGGCACATGGACGGGCCCGTGGCGGACGCTGATTGCCCCAGTCTAGGGCAGACACGGCGAGCGCTACGAGTGCTTCGACGAGGTGCGCGAAGAGCAACGCAAAGGCTCTGGAATGGCCTTCATGCCGATCAGCAACGAGCATTCAGTTTCGATTTTGCAAATCCAAACGTCGTGAAAATCACATTTAACAAACCCATACGCCGTGCGAGTCTGCGGAAATCGTCAGCCAAATCCTTCGACATGCACCTGCTCGTTTCGCCCGCACCGCTGGAACCCGTCGCCGCCCGCAAGGCCGGCAGCGCTGTCCGCCTGCCGCGCAAACATGCCCGCTGGCTCGAGCTGCAACCGCTGACCCTGCCTCTGGAACTGGCCTTCTGGGCGCTCTGGCATTGCCGCCACGCGCGCCCGCCCGACCATACCTCTCGCTGACCGGGCACCCCGCCCGACTTCGCCCGACGGAACTACATTCATCGAAGAGCTCGGCTCATCACGGCCAACGCTTTTCATCGAACAAGACGTAGCCCGTTGCATCGCTTGCCTGCCTTCAATCCCGTGCCCCTCGGTGCGGCCCTGGCCTGCAGGTCGTCAGCGCATCCGCGTGGATGCTAACGAGAGCCCCATGAATTTCGCCTCTGTGCAAGAAGCCCAGTATTTCCTGGCCCAGAACCCCGATATCGAGATGGTCGAGCTGTTCATCCTCGACGCCAACGGCGTGCCGCGCGGCAAGCTGCTGCACCGCGAGGAACTGCTCGCCGTGTACCAGTCCGGCCGGCCGCTGCCCAGCACCATCCTCGGCCTCACCGTGCATGGCGAGGATGTGGAGGATTCCGGGCTGGTCTGGGACGTTGGCGATATCGACTGCCGCGCCTACCCGCTGCAAGGCAGCCTGGTGCGCCTGCCCTGGCGGCAGATTCCCACGGCGGCGGTGCAGGTCAGCATGCATCCCGAACAAGGCAAGCCGGCGGATATCGCCGACCCGCGCCATGTACTGATCCATGTGATCGACGGCCTCAAGGCCGCCGGCTACCACCCGGTGATGGCCTGCGAGCTGGAGTTCTACCTGCTGGACGCCAAGCGCGACGCCCATGGCCGCCCGCAACCAGCGCTGGACGCCGACGGTGGCCGCCCGCGTGCCACCCAGGTCTACGGCCTGCGCGAGCTGGAGCAGATCGAACCCTTCCTCGCCGACCTTTATGCCGCGTGCAAGGCCCAGGGCATTCCGGCGCGCACGGCCATCTCCGAGTACGCACCGGGCCAGGTGGAAATCACCCTGGAGCACGGCGATGCGCTGGTCGCCATGGACCAGGCCGTGCGCTACAAGCGCCTGGTGAAGGGCGTGGCGCACAAGCACGGCATGCAGGCGTGCTTCATGGCCAAGCCGTTCGACGACCTGGCCGGCACCGGCATGCACATGCACGTTTCCCTGGCCGACGCCGAGGGCAACAACCTCTTCGCCAGTGAAGATCCGGCGGGCACTCCGCTGCTGCGCCAGTCCGTGGGCGGCATGCTGAAAAGCCTGCTCGACTCACTGCTGCTGTTCTGCCCCAACGCCAACTCCTACCGCCGCTTCCAGGCCAACAGCTACGCACCGCTGGCGCCGACCTGGGGCTGCGACAACCGCACCGTGAGCCTGCGCGTGCCGGGCGGCCCGGCTAACACGCGGCACGTGGAGCACCGCATCTGTGGCGCTGACGCCAACCCTTACCTGGCCGCCGCAGCCATCCTCGCCGGCATCCATCGCGGCATCCGCGAGGAGATCGACCCGGGCGCACCGGTGGAAGGCAACGGCTACGCCCAGGCCAAGGAACTGCTGCCCACCGACTGGCTGACCTCGCTGCGCGCGCTGGAGCGCTCCAGCTGGGCGCGCGATGCGCTGGGCCACGAATTCCTCGGCGTCTACCTGAAGGTCAAGCAGGCCGAGTACCGCCAGTTCATGGGCGAGGTCGGCGAGCAGGACTGGCGCTGGTATCTGACGCAGGCGTGAGTATTCGAGGGTCGCTAAAAAGCCCCTCACCCCAACCCTCTCCCAGAGGGAGAGGGAGCCGAATGTGCCGAGATGAGCTTCCCGCTCACTGAAACGCCCGGCAAAAACCAGACATCTAAGCTTGCTCCGATCAGTCCCCTCTCCCTCTGGGAGAGGGTTAGGGTGAGGGAGGCAGGCCACACGAACGAACAAGAAAGGAACACCGCAATGAACGCCGCTGTTAACCCCGCCACTCCCGCCCCCGAGCGCGCGAAGTCCTACTACTCCGCGAGCCTCAACGAAGAGACCAGCTACCCCACGCTGCAGGGCGAGGTGAACGTCGACATCGCCATCATCGGCGGCGGCTTCACCGGCGTCGCCACCGCCGTGGAGCTGGCCGAGCGCGGCTACAAGGTCGCCATCGTCGAGACCAACAAGGTCGGCTGGGGCGCCAGCGGGCGCAACGGCGGGCAGGTCACCGGCAGCCTCTCGGGCGACTCCGCCATGGAGAAGCAGATGCGCCAATGGCTGGGCGACGACGTCGACGACTTCATCTGGCACCTGCGCTGGCGCGGCCACGAGATCATCAAGAGCCGCGTGGAGAAGTACGGCATCCAGTGCGACCTGAAGTTCGGCCATTTGCACGCGGCGATGAAGCAGTCGCACATGGACGAACTGAAGGCTACCTTCGACGACGCCAAGCGTCGCGGCATGGGCGACGAGATCAGCCTGCTGGACAGCGCCGGCGTGCGCGCGCACCTGGAAAGCGACCTGTACTGCGGTGCCATCAAGAACACCCGCAACATGCACCTGCACCCGCTCAACCTGTGCATCGGCGAAGCCAAGGCCGCCGCCAGCCTGGGCACACTGATCTTCGAGCACTCCGAAGTGCTGGATATCATCCACGGCCCGCGTCCGGCAGTGGTCACCTCCGGCGGACGGATCAACGCAGCCCAGGTGATGCTGGCCGGCGACGTCTACCACAAGCTGGAACGCAAGCAGCTCAAGGGCATGATCTTCCCGGCCATGGGCGGCATCGTCACCACCAGGCCGCTGGGCGAGCTGGCCAAGCGCATCAACCCGCAGGACCTGGCGGTCTACGACTGCCGCTTCGTGCTCGACTACTACCGCATGACCGGCGACGGCCGCCTGCTGTTCGGCGGCGGCGCCAATTACTCCGGCCGCGACTCGCGCGACATCGCCGGCGAGCTGCGCCCATGCATCGAGCGCACCTTCCCGGCGCTCAAGGGCGTGGACATCGAGTTCCAGTGGAGCTGCGCCATGGGCATCGTGATGAACCGCATCCCGCAGCTGGGCAAGCTGTCGGAGAACGTCTGGTACTGCCAGGGCTACTCCGGCCACGGCGTGGCGACCACCCACATCATGGGCGAGATCATGGCCACGGCGATGACCGGCGACCTGGAGAAGTTCGACACCTTCGCCCAGTGCAAGCACATCCGCGTGCCCATGGGCGACGTGTTCGGCAACCCGATGCTGGCCGCGGGCATGTGGTACTACCAGATGATGGAGAAGCTGCGCTGACACCAGGCCTCGAGGTCCACCTGTAGGAGCGAGCTTGCTCGCGAACCGCATTCCAGTGTCTTCGCCGGCAAACGCCTAAGTAGGATGGGTGGAGCTTGCGATACCCATGCTGCCGGTGCCCGGTCATCGATGGGTATCGCAAGCTCCACGCCATCCTACGTTCGTGCTTCGCCGTGCAGCAGGTGCGGGGGCCAGTCTGGTCGCGGGCATGGCCCGCTCCTACAAGTGAGCATCCGTCGCAGCAGGGCGCCCGCTGCAGGCGCCAAGCGAAACGCCCTGAAACACCCACCCTCTCCGCCCGTACCCGCAGCCACTCGACACCACCGCCCCGCTCAGGGATAAAGGCTCCACTTCGAAATTGGAGTGAGCCATGCGTTTCCCCTCGATGACCGCCCTGCGCGTGCTGGACGCCGTTGCCCGCCTGGGCAGCCTGTCCGGTGCGGCCAGCGAACTGAGCCTGACCCGCAGCGCCGTCAGCCACCAGCTGCACAGCCTGGAAGACTGCCTGGGCATCCCGCTCACCGAGCGGGTTGGCCGCGGCATCGCGCTGACCTACCACGGCGAATGCTTCGCCCGCGAGACCCAGCGCGCCCTGGCGATCCTTAACGAGGCGCGGCGCTTCGCCAATGCCGAGGAAGTCTCCGGCCGCCTGTGCGTGAGCTGCACGCCCGGATTCGCCACCTACTGGCTGTGCCACCAGATCGGCAAGTTCCAGCGCGCACACCCGCAGGTGGAGCTCAACCTGGTCTCGCCGCGGGTACCCGACGACGTCAGCGACCGCGACGTCGACCTGTTCATCGCCTACGGCGTCGGCGACTGGACCGACCTGCACGTCGACCTGATCGCCACCCTGGACACCTTTCCCGTGTGCAGCCCGTCGCTGATCAACTCCGTCGGCGGCCTCGACTCGCCGGAAGACCTCGCCAGCCTGCCCTTCCTGCACATGGTCGACCACTCCGACTGGCTGCTGTGGACCGCCGCCGCCGGGGTGAAGAACCTCAACGTGCGTAACGGCATCGTCTTCTCCGACGCGCACCTGGTGCAGTCGGCGGCCATCGCCGGACAAGGCGTGGCCATGGGTGACGCGCTGGTCAGCGGCGACGCCATGGCCAAGGGGCAGTTGGTGCGGCTGTTCAACGTCGCCATCGAGCCGCCCAACCGCTACTACTTCGTCACCGACCCGGCCAAGTCCGAACGCCCCGACGTGCGGGCCTTCAAGGCCTGGATGAAGGCCGAGTTGCGGATGTCCGAGCAGTTCCGCCACAGCGGCCGGAGCGCCGTGATAGGTGAATGATTTCGAACAATGAGGGCAAAAAAACGCGATTGATGCGGAGAGAGATTTAACAATACTGCATTAAAAAAAGGCCGCTGATTTTTACCCCGATCCTCACCCGGCGGCCGCTCGAACAAGAACAAGAAATCGAGGTAAGTGCAGTGGAGCGACAGCCCCAACTACGTGCCATCGGCATCGGCAAGAGCTACGGCAGTTTCAACGCGCTGGACAACGTGTCCATCGACATCCAGCAGGGCGAGTTCCTCACCCTCCTCGGGCCTTCGGGCTCCGGCAAGACCACCTTCCTGATGATCCTCGCCGGCTTCCAGGCCCCGTCTCGCGGCAAGCTCGAAGAGGGCGGCGCCGATATCACCCGGCGCCCCGCCGAAAAGCGCAACTTCGGCATGGTGTTCCAGGGCTACGCCCTGTTCCCGCACATGAGCATCGAGGACAACGTCGCCTTCCCGCTGAAGATCCGTGGCGTGAAGGCCGAGGAGCGCAACCGCCGCGTACGCCACATGCTCGACGTGGTAGGCCTCGGCGAGCACCTGGGCAAGCGCCCCGGCGAGCTCTCCGGCGGCCAGCAGCAACGCGTGGCCATCGCCCGGGCGCTGGTGTTCGAGCCAGACATGCTGCTGCTCGACGAACCTCTTTCGGCACTGGACAAGAACCTGCGCGAGCAGCTGCAGGCCGAACTGCAGCGCATCCACCGCCAGGTCGGCACCACCTTCGTCTTCGTCACCCACGACCAGAACGAAGCCCTCGCCCTGTCCACCCGCATCGCCATCTTCAACCGCGGCCAACTGGCCCAGGTCGACGACCCGCAGACCATCTACAACCAGCCCAGCAACCGCTTCGTCGCCGAGTTCCTCGGCAAGATGAACCTGTTCCCGCTGAGCCAGGTGGGCCGCGCCGGCGAGCTGGCCTGCGGACGCTTCGGCGAGGCCGAGCTGCGCGCCGGCTACTCCCCGGCCGTGCAGGCCGAAGCACCGCTGCTGGCCGTGCGTCCGGAACACATGCAACTGCATAGCGTGCCGCCGCAGGTGAACGGCCACAACGTGGTGCAGGCGGTACTCACCGCCAAGACCTACCAGGGCGCCAGCACCGAGCTGTGCCTGGGTGCCGGCAGCGAGGGCAAGCAACCGATGAGCCTGGCCGTGCATGCCGACCACCAGGCCTCGCGCCTGGAACAGGGCGCCAAGGTCTGGCTGAGCTGGCCCATCGAGAAAAGCCTGCTGATCGCCTGAGTCGCCGAACGCGTTCGTCCCCTATTCGCCATCCCACCTGATCGGGAGCTGCACCCATGTTCAATCCTCACCAGCAAGACTGCATCGAAGTCCTCATCGAAAAGACCCGCCGCGGGCACATCGACCGCCGCACCTTCCTCAAGGGCATGGGCCTGATGGCTGCCCTGCCGCTGGCCTTGCGCAGCGGCGTGAGCTTCGCCGCCGGCGACAAGCCGCTGGTGGTGGTGAACTGGGGCGGCGACGCCATCAAGGCGTTCGGCAAGGCCTGGACCGAGGGCTTCTCCAAGGCCACCGGCATCCCGGTGAAGATCGACGGCAGCGGCCCCACCGAAGGCGCCATCCGCACCCAGCTGTCCAGCGGCCGGGTGAGCTGGGACGTGGTCGACGCGGAAAGCTCGATCCTGCAGAACCTGGGCAAGGAAGGCCTGGTGCAGGCCATCGACTACAACGTCGTCTCCAAGGACAAGGTGCTGCCCGGCTTCGCCTACGAATACGGCATCGCCGACTACATGCTCAGCTACGTGATCGCCTACGACAGCGAGCGCTTCGGCGACAAGGCGCCCAAGACCTGGGCCGACTTCTGGGACGTGAAGACCTTCCCCGGCAAGCGCACCCTCTACAAGTGGATGAACGGCATGCTCGAGGCCGCGCTGCTGGCCGACGGCGTGGCGCCGGACAAGCTCTACCCGCTGGACGTGGCTCGTGCCATGAAGAAGATCGAGGAGCTCAAGCCCCACGTGCTGGCCTTCTGGGGCTCGGGCGCGGAGACCCAGCAGTTGCTGATCGAGGGCGAAGTGTCCATGGGCGCCATCTGGAACACCCGCGCCCAGGTGATCACCGAGGACAGCGAAGGCCGCATCAAGTGGACCTTCGACAACGCCCTGCTGGGCTGCAGCAACTGGGGCGTGCTCAAGGGCAACCCGGCTGGCACCGAGGCGGCCATGAAGTTCATCGCCTACGCCCAGGACCCGCAGTCCCAGGTCGAGCTGTTCAAGATGTTCGGCAACGGCCCGGCCAACCCCGCCGCCGCCGCGCTGATCCCGGACGACCGCAAGCACCTGAACTGCACCGATCCGTCCAACCTGCCCAAGCAGGTGATGCTCAGCCACGAGTGGTACACCGACCACTATGCGGCGACCCTGGAGCAGTACCTGACCCACATTTCCAAGTGACGCGGAGCGCAGGTCATGGCCGATAACGCCCCCTCGCGGCTCAAGCTGAGCGCCCTGCTGCTGCCGCTGCCGGTGGTTCTGATCGTGTTCTACGTACTGCCCTTCCTCGGCGTGCTCGGCTGGAGCGTGACCCTGCCGGAGCCGGGGATCGAGCAGTACCAGCGGATCATGACGGACCCGGCGATCCACGACGTGCTCTGGCGGACCTTCCGCCTGTGCACCACGGTCAGCGTGATCTCCCTGCTGATCGCTTACCTGATGGCCTACTGCTGGGTCTACAGCCCGCCGTTCTGGCAGCGCGTGGTGGAAATCTGCGTATTCATCCCGTTCTGGCTGTCGGTGCTGGTACGCGCCTTCGGCTGGCTGATCGCCCTGCGCAGCAACGGTCTGCTCAACGACTGGCTGCAGTACCTGGGCATCACCAGCGAGCCGTTGCAGCTCACCCGCAACGAGATGGGCGTGGTGATCGGCATGGTGCACTTCATGGTGCCCTTCGCACTGTTCCCGCTGGTGTCGACCATGCGCCGCCTGGACCCGCGCGTGCTGCTGGCCGCGCGCGGCCTGGGCGCCGGGCAGATGCGCACCTTCTGGAGCATCTTCGTGCCGCAGACCATTCCCGGCATCCTCGGCGCCTTCATCATCGTCTTCGTGTTCTGCCTGGGCTTCTTCATCACCCCGGCGATCCTCGGCGGCGGACAGACCGTGATGGTGGCCGAGTACGTCTACCTGCAGATGTTCCAGACCAGCAACTGGGGCCTGGGCGCCGCGCTCTCGGTGGTGCTGCTGGCGCTGGTCAGCGGGATGATCTGGGCGCTGCTGCGCATGACCCGCGTCGACAAGCTGGTCGGCTGAGGACACAACGATGAACGCACACGAAACCAAAGCCCCCAGCCGCCTGCTGGCGACCATGGCGATGATCTTCATGGTCTTCCCGCTGCTGGCAGTGATCCCGGTGTCCTTCACCAGCAAGCGCTTCCTCTCGATGCCCAACGGCAACTGGTCGCTGCGCCACTACCAGGCGCTGCTGGACAGCCCGGAATGGCTCTCGGCAATCGGCCAGAGCCTGATGGTCGCCACCGCCACCTGCATCATCGCGACCGCGCTGGCGGTGAGCTTCAGCCTCGGCATCTGGTATCTGCGCTCGCGCCTGGCGACCCTGCTGATCGGCCTGGTGCTGCTGCCCATGGCGATCCCGCCGATGATCTCGGCGATGGTTCTGTATTTCATGGAAACCAAGGTCAGCCAGTTCGCCCCCAGCCTGGGCTACGACACCCTGTTCGGCCTGACCATCGCGCACATCGTGATGGTCGTGCCCTACGGTGTGGTGACCATGCTGGTGGCACTGAGCCAACTGGACCGGCGCATCGAACTGGCCGCGCGCAACCTCGGCGCGAGCCTGGGCCAGACCACCTTCATGGTGGTGCTGCCGAACCTCAAGCTGGGCGTGGCGAGCACCGCACTACTGTGCTTCGCGCTGAGCTGGGAGGAGATCGCGGTGACCCTGTTCGTCACCAGCACCGAGGTGAACACCCTGCCGCGGCAGATCTGGTCCGGCCTGCGCGACAACATCGACCCGGCCGTGGCGGCCATTTCGGTGGTGCTGATCGCCCTGACCTTCGTCGCGCTGATCGGGCGGATGATCGCCCAGAGGCTCGCAGCGCGCCCAGCGGGGAGCTGACAGCAGGGCGCATAACGTTCGACGTTATGCGCCGCCCAGCCCCGCGAACATCGCCCCATGGAAGCTCCACGCAGGATGGCGTGGAGCGCAGCAATACCCACTGACTTCCTGCGCACACAGCATGGGTATCGCTCCGCTCCACCCATCCTACGCAATAGTCATCCTGCAAATTGGGCACGCAGTGGCCCGGCAGATCACTCCGCCTTCT
Organism: Pseudomonas sp. PDM17; assembly: GCF_014851985.1. Taxonomy (NCBI): domain Bacteria; kingdom Pseudomonadati; phylum Pseudomonadota; class Gammaproteobacteria; order Pseudomonadales; family Pseudomonadaceae; genus Pseudomonas; species Pseudomonas sp. PDM17. The sequence goes on along the minus strand of NZ_JACVAT010000009.1, from coordinate 203,759 downwards.
TGCGAATCCAGTACAGGTAGGTCCCCGCCTCTTCCTGCTGCTCCACCAGCTCATGGCCGAGGAAGACGCAGAACTTGGGGATGTCGCGGCGGGTGGACGGGTCGGTGGCGATCACCTTGAGCAGGCCGCCGGCCGGCAGGTCGCGTACCTTGTTGTGCAGCATCATGACCGGCTCGGGGCAGTTCAGGCCGGTGGCGTCGAGAATCGCATCGACAGGCTGGGACATCGCGTCACTCCAGAAAAACCAATGGCGCATTGTCGCGCAAAGCGCACCGTGCGGTCACCCTGCGTCCGTCCGGGTCACCGAACCTTGGTTGGGGGTGGGCGCGGCGGGCGCCGGGCATGCTGGCGTATTCGCTCCCCCACAACGGAATGTCGATGCGCACCCTCCTCTGCCTGTGCCTCGTGCTGCTCGCCGGCTGCGCCGCCCGCGACCAGGTCCCCGACTTCAACACCAGCGAAGGCAAAGACCTGCCGGCCACCTGGTTCGAGGCCGTCATCACCGCCCGCGACGGTACCAGGCTCTCCGCCACCGTGTTCCAACCGGCGCTCAAGGCCGGCGAAAACGCCCCGCTGATCGTCCACACCCACGGCTGGGGCGGCTGGCGGGTGACCGGTCCGGATGGATACTACGGCAAGAACATGATGTCCGGCCGCGCCGCGCTGCGCGCCTGGAAGGCCGGTTTCTGGGTGGTCAGCTACGACCAGCGCGGCTGGGGCGGCAGCGACGGGCGCATCGAGATGATGAACCCGCAGTTCGAGGTGCAGGACGCCAGCGCGGTGATCGACTGGGCCGCCACGCACCTGGCGCGGCTGACAATGGACGGCCCGAACGATCCGCGCGTCGGCATGCTCGGCGAAAGCTACGGCGGCGCCGTGCAACTGCTGGCCTCGGCGGAAGACTCGCGCATCGATGCCATCGTCCCCATCGCCACCTGGTACGACCTGGCCGATGCCCTGGCACCGGATGGCCAGCTGAAGATCGGCTGGGGCGGCGTGCTGGTGAGCCTGGGGCTGGCCACAGGCTACGACCTGGGCAAGTTCGTCCAGGCCGATTACCTGCATACCACCGGTGGGCGCATGGCTGCACCGGTGCAGGCGGAACTGCATGCCAACAGCCTTGCCAGCTATTGCGCGGCCGGCCGTTTGCCCCACGCCGATGCCCTGCTGATCCAGGGTCTGCGCGACACGCTGTTCCCGCTGGACCAGGGCCTGCAGATCCGCCAGTGCCTGAAACAGGGCCCGGCGGACGTGCGCCTGCTGGGCATGCAGGGCGGGCACATCCTGCCGCCGCCGCTGCAGGCCTGGAGCGGACTGCCACCGTTCAACAACGAGCCGGTGATCCACTGCGGCTCGCGGGCGATCAACCTCTACACCGGCATCGTCGCCTGGTACGAGGAAAAGCTGCGCAAGCGCCCCGGCGCCGCCGACGGTGTGCCGGACCTGTGTATCAGCCTCGATCTTGACCAGGGCGTGGCGCTGGATGATCTGCCGGCTCCCGGCCCCACCGTGGCATTGCCGGGCACCGCCATCCGCCCGGCAGTGAGCGGCCTGCTGCAACCTTCAAGGTTCATCCCCTTGCAGCGCGTCAGCGAACACAGCGCCCTGCTCGGCAGCGCCGAAGTACGCCTGAACCGGCCGCTGACGGAGCGCCCCGACGCGCAGCTGTTCGCCGCTCTGGCGATCCGCAGCGCCGATGGCAGCACCCGACGCCTGGACGAACAGGTGAAACCGCTGGCGAACCAGGGCAGCACGCGACTGAACGCCGTCAGCGCCAGCCTCGCGCCGGGGGATGAAATCGGATTGCTGGTGAGCGGGTTCAGCGACCAGTACCTGTTCAACAGTTCCTGGCGGATTGCGCCGGTAGAGCTGCAGGGCGAAGTACAACTGCCCAACCTCATCCCGCTGCAACCACGAGTCGCGGGCTCCCTGTAGGAGCGTCCCATGGACGCGATCGCGGGTATGGCCCGCTCCTACAAAGGAGCGGACCCTCAGCGCAAAGGCCCGTCCGGCGCTTCGTCCAGCTGCGCCAGCAGCATCGGCTGACCATCGCCCTCGGCGGGCAGCAGCGCCCATTGTTCCTTCTTGCCCAAGCGGCGGTACACCTGCTTCACCTGGCTCCCCAACGGCAAAGGCGCCTTGAAGTGCGCGTCCAGGCGCACGTTCTCGGCCAGGCGGCGGCCAGTCAGGCTGCGCGCCAGGCCCCACATGCCGTGGGCGAAGGGTTTGCCGAAGCCATAGTGCGAGGCCATCAGCCGCGACAGGTGCAGTGGGTTGAAGTCGCCGCTCAGCCCAGCGTAGCGCCAGCCGACGATCTTCGGCACGCGCCACTGCACACCGGAATGCACCGGCGCTTCCAGGGTGTGCCACTGGGCACGCTCGGGCAGCGGATCAGGCTCGCTCCCGCCATCGAGGAAGTCGCCCCGGCGCAGGTAGGTGGTGATCGACTGCCAGTAGAGCATGTCGTGGTGCCAGGCCTCGGTGACCACATCCACCTCCAGGCCCAGCTCGCTGCGGCGGCTGGTGAGGATGCGGCAGTCGAACTGCAGCGGCTCGTGCTCTTCGAGCAGGCGGTAACGCTGGATATGGCTGCGCAGGTGGATCAGCCCGACCACCGACAGCGGCATGCGCGAGCGGCTGAGCAGGCGCAGGTGCAGCGGCAGGCTGATGACTTGCGGATAGAGCAGCGGCACGCCCAGCGTCGGGTCGAGGCCGAAATGCTGGCGGTAGGCGCGCAGGTGGCGCAGGTCGAATTTCAGGGTGCGGCTGTCCATCGCCAGGTAGGGCACGCGCTCGCCCTGGCCGAGGCCACGGCGTGGCAACAGCATGCGGCTGTAACTGCCCAGGAGGGAGGGCAACTTTCGCTTCACGAAGGTCTCCGGAAGATCTCGCGCCGCACAGCATGGGCAATGCCGGGCGGCGCGGCAAGTCACCGAAGGTCGGGTGGCGTGACCGGGCAGTTGCGCGTCGCTAGCGCTCGCCCTTCTCAATGCGGCGCAGGTGGCAGGTCACTTCCTCGCGGTCGTGGTAGAGCTGCTTGCAGCCGATCTGCACCTTGAGCCCGCGCTCGCGGAAGGACTCCTCCAGGCGGTCGAGGATGCGTCGCACCTCGGCGTAGCGCTGCTTCATCGGCAACTTGAGGTTGACGATGGCCTCGCGGCACAGCCCCTCGCCGATCCAGGTTTCGATCATCGCGCCGGTTCGCGCGGGCTTCTCGACGATGTCGCAGACCATCCAGTCCATGCGCTGGCGCGGACGGAAGGCATAACCGTCAACGCGCTGGTGCTCGACCAGCCCGGAATACATCAGATTCTCCGCCATCGGCCCGTTGTCCACGGCGACGACGCGCATCTCCCGGTTCACCAACTGCCAGGTCCAGCCGCCGGGCGATGCGCCCAGGTCCACGGCAAGCATGTCCGGCGCCAGGCGGCGGTCCCAGTCGGCGCGGGGAATGAAATGGTGCCAGGCCTCTTCCAGTTTCAGCGTCGAACGGCTGGGCGCCTCGCGGGGGAACTTCAGCCGCGGGATGCCCATGGGCCACATGGCGCAGTTGCGCGCCTCGGCAATGCCGATGAAGGCCTCGCGGCCGGAACGGAAGGTCAGCAGCAGGCGCGGCAGGCTGGGGTCTTCCACCAGCTTGCCGGCTTTCACCAGGGCGGCGCGCAGGGGCTTCTCGAACTTGCGGCAGAAGGTCGAGAGCTCCTTGCCGTCGTTGGTGTCGAACACCTCCAGCCAGAGGCTGCCGCATTGCGCAAAGCCAGCGAGGGCTTCGAGGATCGCGCCGATGCGGTCTGTTTCCGGCAGTGCGGTGAAGCCGTTACCACGCGCCCACTGGCGCGGGAAGATCAGCTCAGGGAAGCGCAGCTGGCGCATCAGGCGGTCAGCACCATCGGCGTCCATGCAGATGAACTCTGCGTAGGCAGAGGCCGGCTTGGCTCGGGCGTAGCCGGGGATGTCCAGGCGCGCGGCGTGCTCGGACAGTTCGGCACAGACCTCGTTCTCGAAGCCCGGACGGCAATGCAGTAAGAGGGTATTCATCGGGGTGTCTCCTTGGCCGCGCACTATAGAGGCTGGCCACGAAGGTTTCATGCAGATTCGCCGGAAATATCCCACGACCTGAGCCACTTGTTCTGAACCCCACTCAGGAACCTGGGGTCCAGAACAGATGGCAATACCCCTTCGGGCGGTCTAGCTTGAGTGGTCTGGCCCAGCCCGCCAGAAGACTGCCCGATGATTGCCCTGCCTGGCGAAGATTGCCCCCGATTGCGGCCTGTCTGAAGTAGGCCTGCGATGGATCAGGACGTTAGCGCCCTCCTTCGCCAAGTATCGCCAGTGCGCCGTTGATTCGGCCGCGCCGCCGATCACGAGCAGAATCCAAGCCTGAGGAGAATGTCATGCCCGCAGTGGATAGCCTGAACAGCCTGCGCACCCTTGAGGTCGCCGGCAAGACCTATCACTACTACAGCCTGCCTGAAGCGGCGAAGAGTCTGGGGGACCTGGGCAAGCTGCCCATGTCCCTGAAAGTCCTGCTGGAAAACCTGTTGCGCTGGGAGGACGGCAACACCGTCACCGGCGACGACCTCAAAGCCCTGGCCGGCTGGCTGAAGACCCGCAGCTCCGAGCGCGAGATCCAGTACCGCCCCGCCCGTGTGCTGATGCAGGACTTCACCGGCGTACCGGCGGTGGTCGACCTCGCCGCCATGCGCGACGCCATGGCCAAGGCCGGCGGCGACCCGCAGAAGATCAACCCACTGTCCCCCGTCGACCTGGTCATCGACCACTCGGTGATGGTGGACAAGTTCGCCAGCCAGTCCGCCTTCGCTCAGAACGTCGAGATCGAGATGGAGCGCAACGGCGAGCGCTACGCCTTCCTGCGCTGGGGGCAGAACGCCTTCGACAACTTCCGCGTGGTGCCGCCGGGCACCGGCATCTGCCACCAGGTCAACCTGGAGTACCTGGGGCGCACCGTCTGGACCAAGGACGAGGACGGCCGTACCTACGCCTTCCCCGACACCCTGGTCGGCACCGACTCGCACACCACCATGATCAACGGCCTCGGCGTACTCGGCTGGGGCGTTGGCGGCATCGAGGCGGAAGCGGCCATGCTCGGCCAGCCGGTGTCGATGCTGATTCCCGAGGTGATCGGCTTCAAGCTGACCGGCAAGCTGAAGGAAGGCATCACCGCCACCGACCTGGTGCTGACCGTCACCCAGATGCTGCGCAAGAAAGGTGTCGTCGGAAAATTCGTCGAGTTCTATGGCGACGGCCTCGCCGACCTGCCGCTGGCCGACCGCGCCACCATCGCCAACATGGCCCCGGAGTACGGCGCCACCTGCGGCTTCTTCCCGGTGGACGACATCACCCTGGGCTACCTGCGCCTGTCCGGTCGCCCGGAAGACGCCGTCAAGCTGGTGGAGGCCTACAGCAAAGCCCAGGGCCTGTGGCGTGAAAAAGGCCACGAACCGGTATTCACCGACTCCCTGCAACTGGACATGGGCGACGTCGAGGCCAGCCTGGCCGGACCCAAGCGCCCGCAGGACCGCGTGGCCCTCGGCCACGTCAGCCAGGCCTTCGATGATTTCCTCGGCCTGCAGATCAAACCCGCCTCCACCGAGGAAGGCCGCCTGCTCAGCGAAGGTGGTGGTGGCGCCGCCGTGGGCGCGGCAGCCCAGACCGGCGAGGCCGACTACCAGCACGACGGCCACACCTATCGGCTGAAGAACGGCGCCGTGGTGATTGCCGCCATCACCTCCTGCACCAACACCTCCAACCCCAGCGTGATGATGGCCGCCGGCCTGCTGGCGAAGAAGGCGCTGGAGAAGGGGCTGCAGCGCAAGCCCTGGGTGAAGAGCTCGCTGGCTCCCGGCTCCAAGGTGGTCACCGAGTACTTCCATGCCGCTGGCCTGACCCGCTACCTCGACGAGCTGGGCTTCGACCTGGTGGGTTACGGCTGCACCACCTGCATCGGCAACTCCGGCCCGCTGCTCGACCCCATCGAGAAGGCTGTACAGCAGGCGGACCTGACCGTCGCCTCGGTACTCTCCGGCAACCGCAACTTCGAGGGCCGCGTGCATCCATTGGTGAAAACCAACTGGCTGGCGTCACCGCCGCTGGTGGTCGCCTATGCGCTGGCCGGCACCGTGCGCACCGACCTGACGAAAGACCCTCTGGGCACCGGCAAGGACGGCAAGCCGGTCTATCTGAAGGACATCTGGCCGACCCAGCAGGAAATCGCCGAGGCGGTGCAGAAAGTCGACACGGAAATGTTCCACAAGGAATACGCCGAAGTCTTCCAGGGCGATGAGAAATGGCGTGCGATCCAGGTGCCGGACGCCCAGACTTACACCTGGCAGGACGATTCCACCTATATCCAGCATCCGCCGTTCTTCGAGCACATCGCCGAGGCGCCACCGAAAGTTGCGGATATCCAGGGCGCCAACATCCTCGCAGTACTGGGCGACTCGGTGACCACCGACCACATCTCCCCCGCCGGCAACATCAAGAAGGACAGCCCCGCCGGCCGCTACCTCAGCGAGCACGGCGTGGCCTACGCCGACTTCAACTCCTACGGCTCGCGCCGTGGGAACCATGAGGTGATGATGCGCGGCACCTTCGCCAACATCCGCATCAAGAACGAGATGCTCGGCGGCGAAGAAGGCGGCAACACGCTCTATGTTCCCACCGGCGACAAGCTGGCGATCTACGACGCCGCCATGCGTTACCAGCAGGACGGCACGCCGCTGGTGATCGTCGCCGGCAAGGAATACGGCACCGGTTCGTCCCGCGACTGGGCGGCCAAGGGCACCAACCTGCTGGGCGTGAAAGCCGTGATCGCCGAAAGCTTCGAACGTATCCACCGCTCCAACCTGGTAGGCATGGGCGTGCTGCCGCTGCAGTTCAAGGACGGGCAGGACCGCAAGGCGCTGAAGCTGACCGGCAAGGAAGTGCTGAGCATCAGCGGCCTGTCGGGCGAGCTGAAGCCGCACATGAACCTCAAGGTCACGGTGAAACGCGAGGACGGCAGCCAGGACAGCTTCGAGGTGCTCTGCCGCATCGATACCCAGAACGAAGTCGAGTACTTCAAGGCCGGCGGCATCCTCCACTATGTGCTGCGCAGCCTGATCTAGAGCGCTGCGGCGGCCTGCAACGGGCCGCCGCTTGCTTCTTTGGTTTCATTTCGCTGACCAGTGGCGATACGCTATCGTCATTCTCTCGGCGTCACTCTTCTGACATTTTTCTGTGATCGCCATCAAATTTTCGATCCAGCGGCCGATAAGCTGGACAGACGTGCCAATTCGCCTTTCTCCGAGATCCCAGCCTGATGCGCAACAACCAGCCGATCACCCAGCGTGAACGCACCTTCCCCGCCGAACAGCGACTGATCTCCACGACCAACGCCCGCGGTGTCATCAGCTACGTCAACGATGCCTTCAGCGCCATCAGCGGCTTCTCCCGCGAAGAACTGCTGGGCGCAGCGCACAATCTGGTGCGCCATCCGGACGTGCCACCGGCGGTATTCGCGCACATGTGGGCGACCCTGAAGAAAGGCCGCCCCTGGATGGGCATCGTCAAGAACCGCTGCAAGAACGGTGACCATTACTGGGTCAGCGCCTACGTCACACCGATGTACGAGCACAACGAGATCGTCGGCTACGAATCGGTGCGGGTGAAGCCCACCGCCGAACAGGTGCGCCGCGCCGAAGCGCTGTACGCGCGGATCAATGCCGGCAAGTCGGCCATCCCCGCCCGCGACCGCTGGTTGCCGGTGCTGCTGGACTGGCTGCCGTTCATCCTGATCGGCCAGATCGGCTTCCTCATCGGCGTCTGGCTGAACTCCCACTGGGGCTTCCTGCTCGCAGCACTGCTCTCGATCCCGCTGGGCCTGGCAGGCCTGGGCTGGCAGCAACGCGGGCTCAAACGCCTGCTGCGCCTGGCCGAACAGACCACATCCGACCCGCTGATCGCGCAGATGTACACCGACAGCCGTGGCGCTCAGGCGCGCCTGGAAATGTCGATCCTCAGCCAGGAGGCACGGTTGAAGACCTGTCTGACCCGCCTGCAGGACACCGCCGAAACGCTCACCGAGCAGGCCCGTGAAGCCGACTCCCTCGCCCACCACAGCTCCGCCGGTCTGGACCGCCAGCGCCAGGAAACAGAGCAGGTGGCCACCGCCGTCAACCAGATGGCCGCCACCACCCAGGAAGTGGCCGACAACGTGCAGCGCACCGCCGACGCCACTCGCCAGGCCAACAACCTGACCACCGAAGGCCGGCAGATCGCCGCCGAGACCCGCGAGGCCATGCAGCGTCTTTCCAGCTCCGTGGGCGAAACCGGTGATGCAGTCAGCCAACTGGCCCGCGACAGCGAGCAGATCGGTGGCGTGGTGGACGTGATCAAGGGGATCGCCGACCAGACCAACCTGCTGGCGCTCAACGCCGCCATCGAAGCTGCCCGCGCCGGCGAGATGGGCCGCGGTTTCGCCGTGGTCGCCGATGAAGTCCGCTCCCTGGCCCAGCGCACTGCCGAGTCCACCGGGCAGATCCACCAGCTCATCGCCAATCTGCAGAACACCGCCACCGAGGCGGTGCGTGCCATGGACTCCGGCCGCCGCCAGGCCGACGAAGGCGTGGAGCGCGTGTTGCAGGCGGACAACGCGCTGGTGGGCATCAGCGACGCGGTGGCCAACATTACCGAAATGGCCACCCAGATCGCCGCCGCTGCCGAGGAACAGAGCGCCGTGGCGGAAGAGATCAACCGCAACATCAGCACCATCGCCAACCTGGCCGACCAGACCTCCGGCGAGGCCCAGCGCACCGCGCTGCTCAGCGAGGAGCTGACGCAGACTGCGCACCGCCAGTACTCGCTGGTGGAACGGTTCAATCGCTAGGAAGCGAGCGCCTTCGCAGGAGCGAGGGGGACGCCATCGTTATTGCTCGCGGCCCCGGCCCCGCTGCGGGGCTTTTCGCGAGCAGGCTCGCTCCTGCAGAAGAGCCGTTCGCGTTACTTGAAGTCCCACTGCATCTGAGCCGGGATACTGACATCCCGCGAGGAATGCACGCACACGCCCACGTAATCGGTAAAGCGCGGCGGCGCGGCGATGCCTTCGTCCAGCAGGCGCTGGTTGTCGAACAGGTAGTTGAGGTCGGCAAAGCCGCTGTACAGGCGTAACGCCCGCAGCACCAGACGCGGATTGGCCTTGCCGATACGGCTCTCGAAGCTGCCGGCCAACTCGCGCAGGTCCTCGCTGCTGACCTTGCGATAACGCTCGCCCACAGGCTCCTCGCCACGAGCGTCGGCATAAGCGCGATCGATCTCGCCGAAGGTGCACGCCGAACCGTGGCCGGCAGAGATGTGGTAGAGGCTGTGGCTCAGTGTCGGCTTCAGCGCCAGGGCTACCAGCGCTTCGGCGCAGTAGTCCACCGGGATCACATCGATCTGCTCGTCCAGGCCGCAGGTGAAGCTCTCCAGGGCGAAACCCATGCGGAACACCCAGAAAATACTCCCCGACGCACGGCAACCCAGTTCGCGGTGCCCAACCACGATGGAGGGGCGCGCCACCACCAGCGGCAACGACGGCAGTTCCTCGCGCATGCGCCGCTCGATCTCGGCCTTGGAGGCGGTGTAGTCCACCAGTTGCTCTTCGCTGTCGGGGAAATCCCAGGACTCACGCACTGGCGACTCGCGCTGCGGGCCGCAGCACATGGCGGTGCCCACATGAAGGAAGCGCTTGAGGTTGCGCGACTGGCTGAGCAGGCGGGCAAACGCGAAGGTGCCCTCGACGTTTACCGGCCAGATGCTCGGGTTTTTCGAGAACGAGGCCACGGCGGCGCAGTTGATTACCTGCTCCACGCGCATCAGGCGAGCGCGCTCGCCCTGCATCCATGCAGTGTCCAGCAGGTCGCCGCAGAGTATCTGGCTCTCTTGAAGGCCCTCCAGCGCAGTCTCCGGCACGCAGTGCAGGCGCAGGTTGTCGCGCAGCCGCTCCAGGCCCAGTTCCGGATTTTCTGCTCGAACGAGGAACAGCAGCGACAGGCTGTGACCGTCGGCGATCAGGTGAGCGGCAACGGAGCCGCCAAGGAAGCCGGTCGCGCCAGTCAACAACAGGCTGTGCGCGGCGCCGGGGGAGTATCGGAAGGGTTGGGTGGCAATGCGTTCAGCGTAATCGGGGTTCATGGCAGCGTTCGGCCTGTCCTCTGGATGCGGGGCGTCGACTGCAGGGAGCCGACGCCGGCGAGGATAGGAACGCGTGCATTAAGGACCGATTAGCGCAATAGGAAAGCTTCGATCCTCGCGGCTGCGCTTTCCAGATGCTGCTCGTGGGTCACCCCGGAAGCCTTGAGCGGTTTGAGGTCGTGGTCGGCAGCGGCCAGCCAGTGCAGGTGGATCGCCGGCGACAGCGAATAGCCTTCGACCGTGGGCCGATCACCCAGCGCATCACGTTCGCCCTGCACGATCAGGGTCGGCGTCTGCAGATCGGCCAGGTGCGCGACGCGCGGTTTCTCCGGCTTGCCGGCGGCATAGAACGGGTAGCCGAGACAGACCAGCGCATCAGCGCCCAGTTCGTCCGCCAGCAAGCTGGCCATCCGCCCGCCCATGGACTTGCCCCCAATGGCCAGCTTGCCCGGCACCTCGGCGCGGACCTGCGCGTAAACCTGCCGCCAGCACTCGAGCAACTGCTTCTGCGGATTCGGCGGGCGGCGCTTTCCATCCTTGCGGCGCATAGCCATATAGGGGAACTCGAAGCGCACCACGGAGATACCCCTTTCGGCCAGGCGCGCAGCGATGTCGTCCATGAACGGGCTGTCCATCGGTGCACCCGCTCCGTGCGCCAGAACCAGCGTCGCCGACAGTGCGCGCTGTGCCGGGTTCCGCAGCAGCGACAAAGGACCGCAGGCGCCCGCGACAGGGGTCTCAGGTGCCAATTGATCCGAATCAATATTCCGGGAAGTGCCTTTATCCATCCTTCACTCCGCTAATTCCGAATTAGTACCTATCCCAAGGGGGAGGGGCGGCATACGCCGTAAGCCGTAAAAAACCTTGCCGGGATGGGCATAGCCCATAACCGTGGATGGAAGCCCATAAATGAGCACAACCAATCAGACCGCTTATAACTATAAGGTGGTCCGCCAGTTCGCCATTATGACAGTGGTGTGGGGGATCGTCGGCATGGCCGTCGGTGTCCTGATCGCCGCGCAACTGGTGTGGCCGGACCTTAACCTCGGCTTACCGTGGACGAGCTTCGGCCGCCTGCGTCCGCTGCATACCAACGCGGTGATCTTCGCCTTCGGCGGCTGCGCACTGTTCGCCACCAGCTACTACTCGGTGCAGCGTACCTGCCAGACCCGCCTGTTCTCCGACACGCTCGCTTCCTTCACCTTCTGGGGTTGGCAGCTGGTGATCCTGTGTGCCGCCATCACCCTGCCGCTGGGCATGACCTCCTCCAAGGAGTACGCCGAGCTGGAATGGCCGATCGACATCCTGATCACCATCGTCTGGGTTTCCTACGCCATCGTCTTCTTCGGCACGCTGATGAAGCGCAAGACCAAGCACATCTATGTGGGCAACTGGTTCTTCGGCGGCTTCATCCTGACCGTGGCGATCCTGCACGTGGTCAACAACCTGGAAATCCCGGTCAGCCTGACCAAGTCCTACTCGCTGTACTCGGGCGCCACCGACGCCATGATCCAGTGGTGGTACGGCCACAACGCCGTGGGCTTCTTCCTGACCGCCGGCTTCCTGGGGATGATGTACTACTTCGTTCCCAAGCAGGCCGAGCGTCCGGTCTACTCCTACCGCCTGTCCATCGTGCACTTCTGGGCACTGATCGCCGTCTACATCTGGGCCGGCCCGCACCACCTGCACTACACCGCCCTGCCGGACTGGGCGCAATCGCTGGGCATGGTGATGTCCCTGATCCTGCTGGCTCCGAGCTGGGGCGGCATGATCAACGGCATGATGACCCTCTCCGGCGCCTGGCATAAGCTGCGCACCGACCCGATCCTGCGCTTCCTGGTGGTTTCCCTGGCCTTCTACGGCATGTCCACCTTCGAAGGCCCGATGATGGCCATCAAGACCGTCAACGCCCTCTCCCACTACACCGACTGGACCATCGGCCACGTACACGCCGGCGCTCTGGGCTGGGTAGCCATGGTCTCCATCGGCTCGCTCTACCACATGATCCCGAAAGTCTTCGGTCGCGAGCAGATGCACAGCGTGGGCCTGATCAACACCCACTTCTGGCTGGCCACCATCGGCACCGTTCTTTACATCGCCTCGATGTGGGTCAACGGCATCACCCAGGGCCTGATGTGGCGCGCAGTGAACTCCGACGGCACCCTCACCTACTCCTTCGTCGAAGCCCTGGCCGCCGGCCACCCCGGCTTCATCGTGCGGATGATCGGTGGTGCCATCTTCCTGCTGGGCATGCTGGTCATGGCCTACAACACCTGGCGCACCGTAGCGGCCGCCAAGCCGGCCGAAATGCAAGCCGCGGCGCAGATGGCCTGAGGAGTCCGACATGAAACACGAAATACTCGAGAAAAACGTCGGCCTGCTGGCCCTGTGCATGGCCGTCGCCGTCAGCATCGGCGGCCTGACCCAGATCGTTCCGCTGTTCTTCCAGGACGTCACCAACACCCCGGTGGAAGGCATGAAGCCCTACACCGCGCTGCAACTGGAAGGCCGTGACGTGTACATCCGCGAGGGCTGCGTAGGTTGCCACTCGCAGATGATCCGTCCGTTCCGCGCCGAGACCGAGCGCTACGGCCACTACTCCGTCGCCGGCGAAAGCGTCTGGGACCACCCGTTCCTCTGGGGCTCCAAGCGTACCGGTCCGGACCTGGCCCGCGTCGGCGGGCGCTACTCGGACGACTGGCATCGCGCGCACCTGTACAACCCGCGCAACGTGGTGCCGGAATCGAAGATGCCCGCCTACCCCTGGCTGGTCGAGAACAAGCTCGACGGCAAGGACACGGCGAAGAAACTGGAAGTGATGCGTGTCATGGGCGTGCCCTACACGGACGACGACATCGCTGGCGCCAGCGATTCCGTCAAAGGCAAGACCGAAATGGACGCGGTGGTCGCGTACCTGCAGGTCCTCGGCACCTCCATCAAGAACAAGCGGTGACAGCATGGATATCGGGACCATTCGCGGCCTCGGCACCGTCATCGTGATGGTGGCCTTCGTCGGCGTACTGCTCTGGGCTTACGGCGGCAAACGCAAGGAGCGCTTCGACGAAGACGCGCTACTGCCCTTCGCGGATGACCCGGCAGCCAAGCGTCACGCTGAGCAAGAGCAAGCTTCTAGGAGCAACAACGCATGACTACCTTCTGGAGTCTGTACATCACCGTTCTAACAGTCGGCTCGCTGATCGCCCTGCTGTGGCTGGTATTCGCCACCCGCAGCGGGCAGTCCTCGAACACCACCGACCAGACCATGGGCCATGCCTTCGACGGCATCGAGGAATACGACAACCCGCTGCCCAAGTGGTGGTTCCTGCTGTTCGTCGGCACCATCGTGTTCGCCGCCGGCTACCTGGTCCTCTACCCGGGCCTGGGCACCTGGAAAGGCATCCTGCCGGGTTACGACGGCGGCTGGACCCAGGACAAGCAATGGGAGCGCGAAGAAGCCCTGGCCAAGGAAAAATACGGCCCGATCTTCGCCAAATACGCCGCCATGCCCGTGGAAGAAGTGGCAAAAGACCCGCAAGCCATGAAAATGGGCGAGCGCCTCTTCGCCACCTACTGCTCCATCTGCCACGGCTCCGACGCCAAAGGCGCCCAGGGCTTCCCGAACCTGACCGACAGCGACTGGCGCTGGGGCGGTACCGCCCAGGACATCGAGACCACCATCCTCGGTGGCCGTCACGCTGCCATGCCGGCCTGGGGCGAAGTACTGGGCGAGAAAGGCGTTCAGGACGTCGCCGCGTTCGTCACCGCCAACCTCGACGGCCGCAAGCTGCCCGAAGGTGTGACTGCGGACAACGTCGACAACGGCGGCAAGCTGTTCGCTACCACCTGTGTCGCCTGCCATGGTCCGGAAGGCAAGGGCAACCCGATCATGGGTGCGCCTGACCTGACCCACCCGGGCGCCTTCATCTACGGCTCCAGCTACGCACAACTGCAGCAGACCATCCGCCACGGCCGCCAGGGCCAGATGCCAGCGCAGGAGCAATACCTGGGCAAAGACAAAGTGCACATTCTCGCCGGTTACATCTACAACATTTCCGGCCAGGCGAAGTAAACTCCCCGCCCCCAACTCGCGCCCATTAAAACGGGCGCGAGTTTCTTACCCCCGCAATATCGCGACGAAGTGTCGCACCCTCTCTATCTCCTTTCTTCACACCCTTCCGGTTCACGTCTAAGCTGGATTCCATTCGCAAACCTGCAATACGACTAACCTGACCCACTTCCCAGGTTGGTACGGGCGACTCGAAACAGGCGCAAACAGCGGCGCAAAGCGCTTCGGAGCAGGCGTCGAACCGGCACCGTGCCAAGGCCCGGCGCGTTGCAATGGCCACCTGCTTTCTCCATACTTGCCGCCGTTTTTTTGTCCATAAAATCCAAAAACCGTGGAACCTTAGAATGAGCACAGCAATCAGTCCGACTGCTTATAACTATAAGGTCGTCCGCCAGTTCGCCATCATGACGGTGGTCTGGGGGATACTTGGAATGGGGGTGGGTGTTTACATCGCCTCACAGTTGGTTTGGCCCCAGTTGAACCTGGACCTTCCCTGGACCAGTTTCGGGCGCCTGCGTCCGCTGCACACCAACCTGGTGATCTTCGCCTTCGGCGGCTGTGCTCTCTTCGCAACTTCCTACTACGTCGTACAGCGCACCTGTCAGACCCGCCTGATTTCTGACAGCCTCGCGGCCTTCACCTTCTGGGGTTGGCAAGCGGTGATCGTGCTGGCCGGCATCACCCTGCCGCTGGGCTACACCTCCTCCAAGGAGTACGCCGAGCTGGAATGGCCGATCGACATCCTGCTGGCCATCGTCTGGGTCACCTACGCCGTGGTGTTCTTCGGCACCATCGTCAAGCGCCAGACCAAGCACATCTACGTGGGCAACTGGTTCTACGGTGGCTTCATCCTCGTCACCGCCATGCTGCACATCGTCAACAGCGCGGAACTGCCGGTGACCTGGTTCAAGTCCTACTCGGTCTACGCTGGCGCCACCGACGCGATGATCCAGTGGTGGTACGGCCACAACGCCGTGGGCTTCTTCCTGACCACCGGCTTCCTCGGGATGATGTACTACTTCGTTCCGAAGCAGGCCGAGCGTCCGATCTACTCCTATCGCCTGTCCATCGTGCACTTCTGGGCGCTGATCACCCTGTACATCTGGGCCGGTCCGCACCACCTGCACTACACCGCCCTGCCGGACTGGGCCCAGTCCCTGGGCATGGTGATGTCCCTGATCCTGCTGGCTCCGAGCTGGGGCGGCATGATCAACGGCATGATGACCCTGTCGGGCGCCTGGCATAAGCTGCGCACCGACCCGATCCTGCGCTTCCTGGTGGTATCCCTGGCCTTCTACGGCATGTCCACCTTCGAAGGCCCGATGATGGCGATCAAGACCGTCAACTCCCTGTCGCACTACACCGACTGGACCATCGGCCACGTACACGCCGGCGCTCTGGGCTGGGTTGCGATGATCTCAATCGGCTCCCTGTACCACCTGATCCCGAAGGTCTTCGGTCGCGAGCAGATGCACAGCATCGGCCTGATCAACGCCCACTTCTGGCTGGCCACCATCGGTACCGTTCTGTACATCGCCTCGATGTGGGTCAACGGCA
This sequence comes from Pseudomonas sp. PDM17, assembly GCF_014851985.1. Classification (NCBI taxonomy): domain Bacteria; kingdom Pseudomonadati; phylum Pseudomonadota; class Gammaproteobacteria; order Pseudomonadales; family Pseudomonadaceae; genus Pseudomonas; species Pseudomonas sp. PDM17. The sequence continues at coordinate 187,963 of NZ_JACVAT010000009.1, read as the reverse complement.
TCACCCAGGGCCTGATGTGGCGCGCGATCAACGCCGACGGCACCCTCACCTACTCCTTCGTGGAAGCCCTGCAGGCCAGCCACCCGGGCTTCATCGTCCGTGCTCTGGGCGGCGCCTTCTTCGCCTCCGGCATGCTGCTGATGGCCTACAACACCTTCCGTACTGTGCGCGGTTTCAAACTGGCTGACGCCGATGCCGCTGCCCAGATCCCCGCTGTAGGAGCTCACTGATGAAGCACGAAGTAGTCGAGAAGAACATCGGCCTTCTGGCCTTCTTCATGGTCATTGCGGTGAGCATCGGCGGTCTGACCCAGATCGTCCCGCTGTTCTTCCAGGATGTGACCAACAAGCCGGTCGAGGGCATGAAGCCGCGCACCGCGCTGGAGCTGGAAGGCCGTGACATCTACATCCGCGAAGGCTGCGTTGGCTGCCACTCGCAGATGGTCCGTCCGTTCCGCGCCGAGACCGAGCGCTATGGCCACTACTCCGTCGCCGGTGAAAGCGTCTGGGATCACCCGTTCCTGTGGGGCTCCAAGCGTACCGGTCCGGACCTGGCCCGCGTCGGCGGCCGCTACTCGGACGACTGGCACCGCGCTCACCTGTACAACCCGCGCAACGTAGTGCCGGAATCGAAGATGCCCTCCTACCCCTGGCTGGTGGAGAACAAGCTCGACGGCAAGGACACGGCGAAGAAAATGGAAGCCCTGCGTACGCTGGGCGTGCCTTACACCGACGAAGACATCGCCGGTGCCCGTGATGCCGTCAAAGGCAAGACCGAGATGGACGCTGTCGTCGCCTACCTGCAAGGCCTCGGCACCATCATCAAGAGCAAACGGTGACAGTGATGGATATCGGGACCATTCGCGGTATCGGCACCGTCGTAGTCATGGTCGCCTTCGTCGGCGTCCTGCTCTGGGCCTATGGCGGCAAACGCAAGGAGCGCTTCGACGAAGACGCCCTGCTGCCCTTCGCGGATGACCCGGTCGCCAAAAAGCACGTCGAGCAAGAGCAAGCTTCTAGGAGCAACAAAGAATGACAACCTTCTGGAGTCTGTACGTCACCGTACTTACCCTGGGCACCATCTTCGCCCTGGCGTGGCTGCTGTTCGCCACCCGTCGCGGTCAGCGCAACGAAGCCACCGATGAAACCGTCGGCCATGCCTTCGATGGCATCGAGGAGTACGACAACCCGCTGCCGAAGTGGTGGTTCATGCTGTTCGTGGCCACCTTCATCTTCGCCCTCGGTTACCTGGTCCTGTACCCGGGCCTGGGCAACTGGAAGGGCCTGCTGCCGGGCTACCAGGACAAGGCCGAATTCGCCAACGGCGAACAAGGCTGGACCGGTGTGCACCAGTGGGAAAAGGAAATGGCCAAGGCCGATGAGAAGTACGGCCCGCTGTACGCCAAGTTCGGCGCCATGCCGATCGAGGAAGTGGCCAAGGACGAGCAGGCCCTGAAAATGGGTAACCGCCTGTTCGCTTCCAACTGCTCCGTCTGCCACGGTTCCGACGCCAAGGGTGCCCACGGCTTCCCGAACCTCACCGACGCCGACTGGCGCTGGGGCGGCGAGCCGAAGGACATCATCGCAACCATCGAAGGCGGTCGCCACGCGGCCATGCCGGCCTGGGGCGAGGTCATCGGCGACCAGGGCGTTCATGACGTAGCTGCCTTCGTCACCACCAAGCTGGACGGCCGCAAGCTGCCCGAAGGCGTGACTGACGAGCAGGTCGCCAACGGCCAGAAGATCTTCTCCACCAACTGCGTGGCTTGCCACGGCGCCGAAGGCAAAGGCACCGCCGCCATGGGCGCGCCGAACCTGACCCACCCGGCTGCGTTCATCTACGGCTCGAGCTTCGCTCAGCTGCAGCAGACCATCCGCTACGGCCGTCAGGGCCAGATGCCGGCTCAGCTGGAGCGTCTGGGCAAAGACCAGGTTCACCTGCTCGCTGCCTACGTGTACAGCCTGTCCCATGGCGAAGGTGAGAAGAGCGCCGAATAAGCCTCTTCTTCCTACACCCAGAGCGACACCCAGCGGCGCCGGTTTCTACACCGGCGCCGCTCTATTTCTGGGTCCATAATTCCTTGCGCGACCAACTGTCGCACGGTTGCAACACCCACCACGCCGTATCATTGTTAGGCGTGCAAGCATATTTCTGACCCTCTCGGCATGTATCGACAGGGCGCCCTCCCGCTGCCGTGGAATGCACTGATGAGCAAACAAATTCCGGTCCAGGACGTCACCCCGCCCACCAAGGGCAAGGGTGAAAGCGTCGACCTTTATGCCTCCCGGGAAAAGATCTACACCCGAGCCTTTACCGGGTTCTTCCGCAACCTCCGCATGGCCGGGGGCGCCCTCCTCTTCCTCCTCTACTTCGGTACCGTGTGGCTGACCTGGAACGGTCGTCAGGCGGTTCTCTGGGACCTGCCCGAGCGCAAGTTCTACATCTTTGGCGCGACCTTCTGGCCGCAGGACTTCATCCTTCTCTCCGGCCTGCTGATCATCAGCGCGTTCGGCCTGTTCTTCATCACCGTGTTCGCCGGCCGCGTCTGGTGCGGCTACACCTGCCCGCAAAGCGTGTGGACGTGGATCTTCATGTGGTGCGAGAAAGTCACCGAGGGTGACCGCAACCAGCGCATGAAGCTCGACAAGGCGCCCATGAGCGGCAACAAGCTGCTACGCAAGATCGCCAAGCACGGCCTCTGGCTGCTGATCGGTCTGGTGACCGGCCTGACCTTCGTCGGCTACTTCGCCCCGATGCGCGAACTGCTGAGCGATCTGGTCACCGGCCAGGCAGACGGCTGGGCCTATTTCTGGGTCGGCTTCTTCACCCTCGCCACGTACGGCAACGCCGGCTGGCTGCGCGAGCAGGTATGCATCTACATGTGTCCCTACGCGCGCTTCCAGAGTGTGATGTTCGACAAGGACACCCTGATCGTTTCCTACGACCCGCGTCGTGGCGAGAAGCGTGGCCCGCGCAAGAAGACCGTCGACTACAAGGCCCAGGGCCTGGGCGACTGCATCGACTGCACCATGTGCGTACAGGTCTGCCCGACCGGCATCGACATCCGCGACGGCCTGCAGATCGAGTGCATCGGTTGCGCTGCCTGCATCGACGCCTGCGACAGCATCATGGACAAGATGAACTACCCGCGGGGCCTGATCAGCTACACCACCGAGCACAACCTGTCGGGCCAGAAGACCCACCTGGTACGCCCGCGCCTGATCGGCTACGCCATCGCCCTGTGCATCATGATCGGCCTGCTGATTACCGCCATCGTCCTGCGCCCGCTGGTGGGCTTCGACGTCAGCAAGGACCGCGTGCTCTACCGCGAGAACGCCGAAGGCCGGATCGAGAACGTGTACAGCCTGAAGGTCATGAACAAGGACCAGAAGGACCACACCTACGTGCTCAGCGCCAAGGGCATGGACGGCCTGATCCTGGAAGGCAAGAAGGAAATCTCGGTCGCCGCCGGGGACATCTTCACCATGCCGGTGGAACTGTCCATCGAGCCGGAGAAGCTGCCCTCCACCACCAACGAGATCAGCTTCACCATCCAGTCGGTGGACGACCCGTCCATCAGCAAGGAATCCACCAGCCGCTTCATCGGCCCGCGCGTTCGTTGAACCAACGCTGAACGAATTGGCACCCCATGTTGCGCATGGGGTGCCAGTACCGAACGAAGCACGTAGAATTTCGCCCGCCCCTTCACCGGGCAGCGCCCCTGCGGCACTGCCAGCGAGAGAAAAAAGACCATGCAATCGGCCATGAAAACGCCCGTGGAACCCTGGTACAAGCACCTCTGGCCGTGGATCATCATCGCCATGCTGGCCACCTCGATCGCCCTCAGCCTGACGATGGTCAACATCGCCGTGAATAATCAGGACTCCCTGGTCAGCGACAACTACTACGAGGCCGGCAAGGGCATCAACCGCTCCCTCGACCGCGAGCACCTGGCACAGGAACTCAAGCTGCGCGCCAGGATCAGCTTCGACGAACTGACCGGCGAAGTAGACCTGCGCCTCACCGGCAACAGCCGTCCGGCCACGCTCACCCTGAACCTGCTCTCCCCTACCCTGGAGTCGCAGGACAAGCACCTGGAGCTGCGCGCCAGCCCCGCCGAGCCGGGCCGCTACACCGCCAGCCTGGATGCCGCCGTCAAGGGTCGCCGCTTCGTCGAACTGCTCGGCGAGGAGAACGGCAAGACCTGGCGTCTGTTCGAGGAAGAGAAAGTCGCCCCCGGCGGCTCCTTCGACCTCGGCGACGAGCCCCTCAGCGGAGATGAAGCCGAGCGCCCATGAGCGCCGCGCTGCTCTGTTACCACTGCGCGCTGCCGGTTCCCCCCGGCAGCCGCTTTGTTGCGCCCGTCCTGGGCGAGCCCCGCGAATTCTGCTGCCCCGGTTGCCAGGCCGTGGCCGAAGCCATCGTTGCCGGCTGCCTGGAAGGCTACTACCGCCACCGCACCGAAGCCGCCCCCAACCCTGATGCCCTCCCCGAACAACTCGCTGACGAGCTGAGGCTGTTCGACCGCCCCGACGTGCAGCAGCCCTTCGTCCAGCACCAGGGCGAACTGGCCGAGACCACCCTGATCATGGAAGGCATCAGCTGCGCCGCCTGCGGCTGGCTGATCGAGAAGCACCTCAAGGGCCTGCCCGCCGTCGCCGAGGCCGGCCTCAACCTGTCCAATCACCGCCTGCATGTGCGCTGGTCCGACAGCGAGCTGCCGCTGAGCGAACTGCTCGCCGAACTGCGCAAGATCGGCTACGCCGCTCACCCGTTCCAACCGGACCGCGCCGCCGAGCAGCTGCACCAGGAAAACCGCAAGTCCCTGCGCCAGCTGGGTGTCGCGGGCCTGCTGTGGTTCCAGGCAATGATGGCGACCATGGCCACCTGGCCGGAATTCAACATCGACCTGAGCCCCGAGCTGCACGAGATCCTGCGCTGGGTGGCGATGTTCCTTACCACGCCCATCGTCTTCTACTCCTGCCAGCCGTTCTTCCGCGGCGCCGTGCGTGACCTGCGCACCCGCCACCTGACCATGGACGTCTCGGTGTCCCTGGCCATCGGCGGCGCCTACCTGGCCGGCATCTGGACCGCTGTCACCGGCCATGGCGACCTGTACTTCGACGCCGTGGGCATGTTCGCCCTGTTCCTGCTCGCCGGCCGCTACCTCGAACGCCGCGCCCGCGAACGCACCGCCGCCGCCACCGCACAGCTGGTCAACCTGTTGCCCGCGTCCTGCCTGCGCCTGGATGAGAGTGGCCAGAGCAGCCGCGTGCTGCTCAGTGAACTGAACGTCGGCGACCACGTGCTGGTACAGCCCGGCGCGGTGATCCCGGCCGACGGCCTGATCCTCGAGGGCCAGTCCAGCGTCGATGAATCCCTGCTCACCGGCGAATACTTGCCGCAGGCGCGCCAGAGCGGCGACAGCGTCACCGGCGGCACCCTCAACGTCGAAGGCCCGCTGACCGTGCAGGTCAAGGCGCTGGGCGGCGACAGCCGGCTCTCCGCCATCGTCCGCCTGCTCGAACGCGCCCAGTCGGACAAGCCACGCCTGGCCGAACTGGCCGACAAGGCCGCGCAATGGTTCCTCGTCGCGCTGCTGGTGCTCGCCGCCGTGGTCGGCCTGTTCTGGTGGCAGCACGACGCTTCCCGCGCTTTCTGGGTGGTCCTGGCGATGCTGGTGGCGACCTGTCCTTGCGCCCTGTCCCTGGCCACGCCCACCGCGCTGACCGCCGCCACAGGCAGCCTGCACAAGCTCGGCCTGCTGGTGACCCGCGGCCACGTGCTGGAGGGCCTGAACCACATCGACACGGTGATCTTCGACAAGACCGGCACCCTCACCGAAGGCCGCCTGACGCTGCGTGCAGTAAGGTCGATGGGTGCGCTGGACAGCGATGCCTGCCTGGCCCTGGCCGCCGCGCTGGAGAACCGCTCGGAACACCCCATCGCCCGCGCCTTCGGCCGTGCGCCGCAGCCCGCCGAGAATGTCGAGAGCCATCCCGGCCGGGGCCTGGAAGGTGTGGTCGGCGAGCGCCGCCTGCGCATTGGCGAACCGTCCTTCGTCTGCGCCCTCAGCGGTAGCGGCGCGCCCGAACACCCGCAGGAACCCGGCCAGTGGTTGCTGCTGGGCGATGAAGGCGGTGCCCTCGCGTGGCTGGTGCTGGACGACCGCATCCGCGATGACGCCGCCGACCTGCTCGACGCCTGTCGTGCCCGCGGCTGGCGCACCCTGCTGCTGTCCGGCGACAGTTCGCCCATGGTCGGCCGCGTTGCCGCCGAATTGGGCATCGACGACTGCCGCGGCGGCCTGCGCCCGGACGACAAGCTCGAAGTGCTGCGCCAACTGCATCAGGAAGGCCGCCGCGTGCTGATGCTGGGCGACGGCGTGAACGACGTGCCGGTACTGGCCGCCGCCGACATCAGCGTCGCCATGGGCTCGGCCACGGATCTCGCCAAGACCAGCGCCGACGCGGTGCTGCTTTCCAATCGTCTGGACAGCGTGGTACAGGCCTTCGGCCTGGCCCGTCGCACTCGCCGGGTAATCATCGAGAACCTGATCTGGGCGGGGCTGTACAATGGGTTCATGCTGCCCTTCGCCGCCCTCGGCTGGATCACGCCCGTGTGGGCCGCGGTGGGCATGTCGATCAGTTCGCTGACCGTGGTGCTCAACGCCCTGCGCCTGACACGGCTGCACAAGGGCGCCGGCGCCCCACCAGCGACCACTGCCCTGCCCGTCGCCCCGCAAGCGGCGCAGGCGCTGCCACGGAGTTGAAATGCCCGCTCTCTACATCATGATCCCGGTCGCGGTGGTAATCGTCGGCATCTGCATCGCGATCTTCTTCTGGGCGGTGAACAGCGGCCAGTACGACGACCTGGACGGGCCGGCCCACAGCATCCTGTTCGACGACGAAGATCCCAGGCACCAGGCTGGCATCGACGAAGCCGAGGGTGACGACGCGCACGCCAGCCAGAAGCAGGACAAGCGCGATGCCTGACCTGGCGCCGCTGCTGGCGTCTGCGCTGATCCTCGGCCTGCTCGGCGGCGGTCACTGCCTGGGCATGTGCGGCGGCCTGATGGGCGCGCTGACCATGGCCATTCCGCCAGAGCAGCGTGGGCGCCGCCTGCGCCTGCTGCTGGCCTACAACCTCGGCCGCATCCTCAGCTACGCCTGTGCCGGCCTTCTGCTCGGCCTCGCCGGCTGGGCCGTCGCGCGTACGCCGTTCGCCTCGGCGCTGCGGGTGATCGCCGGCCTGCTGCTGATCGCCATGGGCCTGTACCTGGCCGGCTGGTGGAGCGGCCTGACCCGCATCGAAGCCCTGGGCCGCGGCCTGTGGAAGCACATACAGCCCTTTGCCAGCCGTCTGCTGCCGGTCGCCACGCTGCCGCGCGCGCTGCTACTTGGCGCACTCTGGGGCTGGCTGCCCTGCGGCCTGGTCTACAGCACCCTGCTCTGGGCCACCAGCCAGGGCTCGGCGGTAGACAGCGCCCTGCTGATGTTCGCCTTCGGCCTGGGCACCTGGCCGGTACTGCTCGCTACCGGGCTCGCCGCCGAGCGCATCACCGCCCTGTTGCGCAAACGCAGCGTACGCATGACCGGCGGTATCCTGGTGATCCTCTTTGGCCTGTGGACCCTCCCCGGCCCGCACCAGGCCTGGATCATGGGCCACGACATGCACGCCAGCGCCGCCGCTCCCCACCATAAAGCCGCTTGATACAGGTCAACAGGCCTCTGTCGGACTCTCCCTAGACTGCGCAGGAAAAGCTCGCCACCGGGGAACATCGGCATGCTCGACAATATTCGCTGGGACGCAGATCTGATACGCCGATACGATCTGGCCGGCCCGCGCTACACCTCCTATCCCACAGCCGTGCAGTTCCACGAAGGAGTCGGACCCTTCGACCTGCTGCACGCGCTGCGCGATAGCCAGAAGGCGCAGCGCCCGCTCTCGCTCTACGTGCACGTCCCGTTCTGCGCGAACATCTGCTACTACTGCGCCTGCAACAAGGTCATCACCAAGGATCGTGGCCGCAGCGCCCCCTACCTCGCCCGTCTCATCCATGAAATCGAGATCGTCAGCCGTCACCTGGGTCGCCAGCAGCAAGTCGAGCAGCTGCATTTCGGTGGGGGTACCCCGACCTTCCTGAGCCCCGGCCAGCTGCGCGAGCTGATGGCGCAACTGCGCACCCATTTTCACTTCGTCGAGGGCGACTTCGGCGACTACGGCATCGAGATCGACCCGCGCGAGGCCGACTGGTCGACCATGGGCCTGCTCCGCGAGCTGGGCTTCAACCGCGCCAGCATCGGCGTGCAGGACTTCAACCTGGAAGTGCAGCAGGCGATCAACCGCCTGCAGAGCCTCGACGAGACCCGCGCCATCATCGACGCGGCGCGCACGCTGCAATTCCGCTCGATCAACATCGACCTGATCTACGGCCTGCCCCGGCAGACCCCGGACACCTTCGCCCGCACCGTCGAGCAGGTCATCGCCCTGCAGCCCAACCGATTGTCCGTGTTCAACTACGCACACCTCCCCGAACGCTTCCCGCCGCAGCGGCGCATCAAGGCCGAGGACCTGCCCTCCCCCGGACAGAAACTGGAGATGCTGCAACGCACCACCGAGCAACTGGAAGCCGCCGGGTATCGCTACATCGGCATGGACCACTTCGCCCTGCCGGACGACGAACTGGCCATGGCCCAGGAAGACGGCACCCTGCAACGCAACTTCCAGGGCTATACCACCCACGGTCACTGCGACCTGGTGGGCCTCGGGGTTTCCTCGATCAGCCAGATCGGCGATCTCTACTGCCAGAACAGCAATGACATCGCCGACTACCAGAACACCCTCGACCAGGGTCAGCTCGCCACTCGCCGGGGCCTGCACTGCAACAAGGACGACCTGATCCGCCGCGCGGTGATCCAGCAGCTGATCTGCCATTTCCAGCTGGACTTCGAGGACATCGAGGACCTCTACAACATCGATTTCCGTGGCTACTTCGCCGAAATCTGGGACGACCTCGAACGCTTCGCCCGCGACGGACTGATCAGCCTCGGCCCACGCGGTATCGATGTCAGTGCTTCCGGCCGGCTGCTGGTGCGCTCGCTGTGCATGCTGTTCGACCGCTACCTGCCGATGCAGAACCTGCAACGCTTCTCGCGGGTCATCTGACCCGCGGGTTCCCTTCCGTACGACCGACGGTACGGGGCCAACTGTCGCACCCTTTGCTACAGGATATGTCCTTCACCCCAGGGTGTAGGAACAGCCCTGAACCGGCACTTTTCGAAAGGATTCGAGACCGCTCCAACCCCTACGAAACCCTCATCCCCATCGCTGGAACCAGCGATTCAGACAGGTCGCCAACTGGCGCGCGACTTGCGGTCTGCGGTACCCTTGGTTTTTGTGTGCCATCCCATTCAAGGAACACTCATGGCCGAAACCATCAAAGTGCGCGCCCTGCCCCAGGCGCACTGCAAGGATTGCAGCCTGGCTCCACTCTGCCTGCCCCTGTCGCTCAACCACAGCGACATGGACGCCCTCGATGAAATCGTCAAGCGCGGACGCCCGCTGAAGAAGGGCGAGTTCCTGTTCCGCCAGGGCGATGCCTTCGGCTCTGTCTTCGCCGTGCGCTCCGGCGCCCTGAAAACCTTCAGCATCACCGACGGCGGCGAGGAGCAGATCACCGGCTTCCACCTGCCCAGCGAGCTGGTCGGCCTGTCCGGCATGGATACCGAGAGCTACCCGGTATCGGCCCAGGCCCTGGAAACCACGTCGGTCTGCGAGATTCCCTTCGAACGCCTGGACGAGCTGTCCGAGCAACTGCCGCAACTGCGCCGCCAGCTGCTGCGCGTGATGAGCCGTGAAATCCGCGACGACCAGCAGATGATGATGCTGCTATCGAAGAAGACCGCCGACGAGCGCATCGCCACCTTCCTGGTGAACCTCTCCGCGCGCTTCCGCGCCCGTGGCTTCTCGGCCCAGCAGTTCCGCCTGGCCATGTCGCGCAACGAGATCGGCAACTACCTTGGCCTGGCGGTGGAAACCGTCTCCCGCGTGTTCACCCGCTTCCAGCAGAACGGCCTGATCGCCGCCGAAGGCAAGGAAGTGCACATCCTCGATTCCATCGAGCTGTGCGCACTGGCCGGCGGCCAGCTGGAAAGCTGACAGACACGAAAGCTGACCTATTGGTTGACTTTCCGGTCATCGAAAACGGGCTCGCCGACTGGCGGGCCCGTTATACTTTGGCCTCAGCAAAAACCGCATCAGGTGCACATCCAGCATGATCCTCAACCAACTCGACCTGAAGTCCGTGATCCGTGCCGTTCCCGACTTTCCCAAGCCCGGCGTCATGTTCCGCGACATCACCCCGCTGTTCCAGTCGCCGCGAGCCCTGCGCTTTGTCGCCGACAGCTTCATCCAGCGCTATGTCGAGGCCGACTTCACCCACATCGGCGCCATGGATGCGCGCGGCTTCCTGATCGGTTCGATCATCGCCTACGAGCTGAACAAGCCTCTGGTGCTGTTCCGCAAGCGTGGCAAGCTGCCGGCTGACGTGCTGGCCCAGGCCTACGAGACCGAGTACGGCGAAGCCCTGCTGGAAGTCCACGCCGACAGCCTGTGCGAAGGCGACAGCGTGCTGATCTTCGATGACCTGATCGCCACCGGCGGCACCCTGCTGGCCGCCGCGCAGCTGGTCCGCCGGATGGGCGCCAGCGTGTTCGAGGCCGCCGCGATCATCGATCTGCCGGAGCTGGGCGGTTCGACCAAGCTCAATGACGCACAGATCCCCACCTACAGCCTGACTGCCTTCGCCCTCGACGAGCAGTGACAGACCGCTGTCGGTAAACACGGGCGCTTCGGCGCCCGTTTTCGTTTCCGCCCTCCCCACCGCTCAGACGCCCCATCCAATGGCTGGTCGTGACCCGCTTGGCCTGATTCGACCCCGCCACGGCCACATATGACCTTTCGATTGTCCGACAAGACTCCGAACATGACATCAGCTAATGACACATTACGAGGTGGCATAGCGAACTAACGACAGGGCTTGCCTGGGTCGCCGCCCCTGCCGCGCGCGCCCTCCCGCACAACAAGAAGGAGTTAGTCATGAACGCCAGCACCACGCCGATCCGCGCCAATTTCCCGGTCCGCCGCATGGATTTCAGCTTCAGCGAAACGCCGAAATACTGGTGGGACGGGCAACCCTTCATGACCCACTTCATGAACAACTTGTCCTCGCTGTTCCCCTATGGCGAGAAGTTCTTCGTCGACAGCGTGCGCGCCGTGCGCGAGCGCATCCAGGACCCGCAGCTGCAGAAGGACGTCAGCGCCTTCATCGGCCAGGAAGCCATGCACTCCAAGGAGCACGCGGCCTACAACGAGTACGCCGACGAGCACGGCATCGACCTGGAAACCCTGGAGCTGCGCATCAAGGTGCTGCTCGAATCCATCAGCAAGGTCACCACCCAGAAGCACCAGCTGGCGATCACCTGCGCCCTGGAACACTTCACCGCGACCATGGCCGAGCAGTTGCTCAAGCGTGAAGACCTGAGCAGCCAGATGAAGTCGGACAAGATGTACAAGCTGTGGATGTGGCACGCCGTCGAGGAGAACGAGCACAAGGCGGTGGCCTACGACGTCTACCAGCAGGTCTATGGCGGCTACTTCACCCGTACCGCGGTGATGCTGCTCACCACCGGGATCTTCCTCGGCGTCATCGCCGGCTTCCAGATCAACCTACTGCGCCGCGACGGCCAGCTGTTCAACTGGCGCAGCTGGAAACACGGTCTGGGCGTGCTGCTGCACCCGCGCCGCGGCTACTTCGTCAACCTGATCCGCCCGTGGCTGGACTATTTCCGTCCCGGCTTCCACCCCTTCGACCATGACACCAAGGCGCTGGAAACCCGCTGGAAGGAAACGCTGGATTTCGCCGGCTGACTGTCGCGCACCAAGGAAAACGCCAGGCAAACGCCTGGCGATTTTCATTCAACCCCATCGAGCGCAATTGCACTTTCTTGACCACCTGATTGCATTTGACTTGACCAATCATTTGCATCGGACCTGACCATTACACAGCGTGGCCATGACCGACAGAGAACGCCCCATACGATTGGAATACTGCGCTGGGTGCAACTGTTTGATCAGGCCGGAGCATCGGGGCTCGCGCTGCAGTCTGCGACCTGCGGCTTGGCACAGCCAATCCACATAATCCCGGCGTTCACTAGTCGATTACTTGTGCTCCCAGGCCATCCTCTACTACGCATCCTAATCCTGCAGATGCCTGGCCAGGTGTGCCCCGCAGGGCAGTATTAATGCAGTCTCTCAGTTCCGGGAAAGACCTGCCGACCGCCGCCGAGGAACCATTACCGAATATTTCCGGGCAGATTATCGGTTCTCCCAGAACTCGGATTTTCTCTCGTTTGCCTTGGCCATGAAGCCAATGTTGGGCCGCATTTAACTCAGACACGACTGTGTCGACAGTTGCGCTTTCGAGCGCATTAAGCATCTCGACTGAGTTACTGAAAAGGCGGATATCCGCTCCTGGGAAGGATGCCCGCGCGTAGCGCTCATGGTTGGATCCAGCGAGCACCGCCAAGGAGCAGCGCCCCAGTTCGATACTTTCCAGATTGACACCTTCCCATCCCATCAGCGTCTCTGGGGAGTCGAAATAGGCGTCGCTGAAAAGGAACTCTTGCCGCCGCTCTTCCGTTGCCGAGAGGCTCGAGAAGATTGCAGCAACCTTACCAAGCCGCAACTGATCAAACATGTCACCCCAAGAGACTGGGACGATCTCGAATTCCAGCCTGGTCTCATAAAGCAATGAGGTGATGAACTCGTACTCAGTCCCACTCCACACACCGGCTGACAGTTTCGTGTAGGGAGGGTTGTCGGGATCGCAACCAATCCTAAACATCGACTTCCTCCACAGCTTCCTCGTACATCTGCACCTCCAACTCCCTGAGGCGAACGTAGTCTGCTTGGAGCACTTCGGCCGACTCGTGGGACAGGTAGACGATTCCCGGGCAGGTATCCATGTCGATTGTCCGTTTGATGGAGGTCCCAGACGTTGGCAGTCCCTGGTCCGCTGCGTAACTCGGTAGAGCCCTGATCGCTGACGGGAACCTAGAGTCCGATACTCGAAGGTCTCGGGGGGACACAAGCATCGCCGCCAACACCGGCTTCCGGGCTTGGTAAGGCGTATTCGAATAGCTGGCAAAGCCACTCGGGTCCGCATAGCGCAGCGCAGTGAGCGTCACATGGCTGTGGCCGAGGGTTGAAAGAACCACGGAGTCGCAGATGGATCCCTGCATACGGGCGCCCACTTCTATGAGCACGGGACCGCGTCCTTCGACAAGCATGATCTCTAAGTGGGCAGGGCCGTTCTGAATCTCGAGAGCGTCAAGGACGGAGCCGGCATAACGACCGAGAACAGTGGATTCTGTGGATGCGGACTTGAGCAGCGCCTCGTAGCATCCAACTGCGCACGCCCCGGGCACTTCAAGACGGACGTCCTTCCACACTTCGGAGACGTAGTGGCTCCCCTGAAGGCTTACTGTGTTGACTATGTACTGCTCGCCAACCAATCTTTCCTGCACGATAAGCAGCGTATTGACTGTCCCCATTGCATTTGTCCTACCGAGTAGGGACGCGAAGGCCGCGCGGACCTCATTTGGCACATGGCAAAAGGTGACTCCATCAGATCCAGCGCTGTCGAGGGGCTTCACCACGCAAGGCCATGCGCACTGCCGATCACACCATGTGATCGCCTCTGCAGCCGAATCCGTTCGCAGCGACCGAATATGCTCAACGCCGGCGTCCTTTAGGGCTGCCTGCATGAGGAACTTGTCTCGTCGGGTGCTGGACTTAGCCGTTCCGTTCGAAGGCAGCTTGAGGACTTCCGATAGCGCGTCGGCTAGGGGGACGCCCGACTCGCAGCCGGCTATCACAAACAAAGGCGAGAGCTTCCCGATGTCCTCAGCCAGCTTAGCTACATCTCCCTGGTACACAAAATTTCTGGTGAAGTCCTCCGGCACGAAAGACGGCGCGTCAAAAACCAGGATAGGGTCCCTGGACTGGACGTGGAAACATTCGACTCCGTAGGCCGAGAACTCCCTGGCGAGCTTGTTTCCGGTTGAGTACGCATCAACGATGATCCCAAGGCTATGCATGACGGGCACCAAAGAAGGAGTGATAGATCTGGGCCAGGGACAGGCCGATGACCAGTACGACGCCCACAATGGCCGGAGTAGATGGGGTGAGGGCGGAATGCGTGAACTGGAACGCGAGGACAAAGGCAGGTGCTGTGGCGAGCACAATCTCGAAAAGTACCGGCTCAATGTACTTAAGACTTCTCTGCAGGAGGAGCGTTGCGGGAATGACACCGAGAAGCGCGAGAGAGGCTCCGCTCATAAGTTCTTCAGCTGACACTGAGAAAGCTCCCCTTACAAGCGCGCCTATGAACGCCAAGCCTGTCAGCAAGTAGAACCTCCGCGCGAGCAGTTCGGAACCAGAACCCCCCCGGTCATAACAGGCCTTCATGGACACGGTCATGAACGCATCCGAGAAAGCCGCTGCCATGGCTAGGAGGATTCCCCAAAGAACGAGGCCATTCGTCCCTTTTCCTGCATCTGTGGCGATTGTCGCCCAAGACAAGAATGCAGTGATTGCGAGTGCAGCCAAGCATACAGCGATGTCGCGGAGGGCAGCCGGCGAACTCGGGCGCAGTCGACGGTTTACGAAGTAAGTGAATATCGGACAGAGGGAGGTTGCAATCGCAGCGGCAAGGGCTGGGGGGATGAGCCAGATTGAAAGGAACAACGCCCCCCAACTTCCCGCGGTCCAGAGGTTCAGCGAGACGACCTCCTTCCATCGCAGCCGGGCTTCGCCTCCGCCTCCCCTGAAACACACCTCGAAAGTCGCTATGACAATCAAGAAGGCGACGAAAGTCAGGAAGAATACGTCTAGCTTCCGGAATGCAACGGCGCGGTATACATCCTGCCAACCGGTGAGCATGTTATGCGCGAGCAGTAGGCAAAGCCCGACTGCCAAGGAGCGGTGTTCAACGAGCATAGCCCCCTCCCTTGATGTCGATAGCAGGGTACATGGATGTTAATTTTTGAAATTTAAGAAGCTGTATCTCTGATCTCGGAAATATTAAGGGGAGCACTATTTCCATAAAAAAGCAGCCTCGACCAAGCCGAACATCGTGACACCCAAGCCACTGAAAAATCCAAGAATTCTTAGGCGGCTATTATTGGTGATGAATGGCTTTAATGCGGTGCCACCCAATGCGTACAAGCATTGAATAAATAAGCTCCCCGCAAACAAACAAAGACACGATATCACGAGGGAAGTTATTGTGCGCCCGTCAACTTGAGTTGCAAATGCTGAAATAGCCAGAATAGTTAATGGATTTGAAATCGTTAGTATGAACGTAGTTGTAAAGCCAATGTTTTTTGACGGGACGCCACTATCAGTCTTGGCCTTGAATTCGCCACATATCATGTGCAGTCCGAATAGAATTAAAATTAGCGCGGAAGCTGCGCTCAGGAACCTTTGATGACTGGATAGAAATCCCACTACCAAGCTTGCGCCGGCAAACGCAATCACGCTAAAGAAAAGATCTCCAATCGCCGCCCCTAACGCACTCTTTATGGCAACGACTCTGCCATGCTGAATGCCGTTTCGGATGATTATTAATGCGATAGGCCCTACGGCAATAGAAAGTGTAATGCCAAAGAGAAAGGCCTTGAGGGCACTTGCTGGCAGCACGTCAGAGCGTCCGTTCAGTGAAGTTCTTCTTCTTTGTTCGGCAGTGGGGGCATTTAAAATCTTCAGGAAGGTCTTCCCACTGTGTCCCTGGAACTACCCCTTCCGTCTCCTCACCTTGTTCCTCCGAGTAGACGTAATGGCAGAAATTGCACTCATATTCCTTGCTAGCCATGATAACTCTCCATTTAAAGGGCGCAGGCAACGCCTGCGCCCTTGGCGCGATCACTGAATACTGTGACCCAGCTTACGATTCAAGGCAGCGAACATGCGTTCGAAGCCATCCATGAATGCCATGGCGCCCCGTAATGCCTGCTTGCCGATGCGCTCGTCACGGTTCAGGAACGACACCAAGACGTCTCGCCCAGTGGATACATGCATCGGTTCAACTTCGCAGTGTACGGCGAAGAAGGCCAGAACCGGGTCATCCTCGTCTTTCAGACCATATTCCTTGGCGTACTTCTGGAAGCCGGCCAAGAAATATTGGAACTCACGGGACGATGTCATCTCGGATGCGAGATGGAATCCCAGGGCCTCACCGAGTTGATCAGAACGATAGAGACGATGTGTTGCATCGCCCATGGCGACCCCTTCCGGCAAGACAAAAGCTGGATTGTGCAGGTCTTGATGACTCAGCCTAAGATGTTCGGTCAGTTCCCGGAACATTTGGTGATGAGTAGGCAGCATGTGTCGCTGATGCTGGTGCAGTCCGAACTCGTCAACAGATGCGTAGAGCACGCATGCAGCTTTTGCAGTTGCGTTCCACGTGTCTTCGGCCAGCAGTTCGTCAGTAATGCGAGCGGCCAGCGCGATGATGCCAGAGGGAACGTCTTTGAAAAATGCCCAAAGGGTCCCGAAGAAAGTTGCCAAGCCTTCATGATCAAGCGGTCGACTGGCCAGAATTTGGCCAAAACGATCAAGCTCTTTGATGGCATTATGACGAACTACCGCCGATGCAATTTCAGTGTAAATAGTATCGCTTTGACCGTGGTCTCGTGCGACTTAATTTTCACGAAGAGTGAACGCCTGTTGAATATCCAAAGTTATCACCTCAATGAATGTATTGAAATTGCGGCCAATATTGAATGACGTGGACGCATCTTGAGATACCTCCTCCCTGGCCATCCAGATAATTCTGCCCCGACTACATGCCGCAGAATGTTTCTATATCCCCCTTCAATGCCTGTCAACATGGTGTCAACTTGATACCAAGGATCAGCGAAAAACTCTCTAAATCGGGTTACAGAACCGTCCCACAATAGAGCTCTATAAACAACCAAGAAAACAAGAACCATCTGACAATCCAAGCACCGCCACCAGTACAACTTAGGTATGAGATCACATATCGGCGCCAATCATTTGAACGACCCATAATAGTCGCCGGAAAATTTCTGCTTAGCGACTCTTCAAACGGAAAGTTCGAGCATCTAACCGACAATGCCGGTGCCGGATTGGTATCCGCGACTTAATTATCCAAGCTGTCGGGCAGTAGCTTGGTTTGGTCTAGATTTTCACCCTGGATGAACTCCTCATGGACAGCCTTTGCTATGACCGCGGCCGGCAGGATAGCAACAGGACTGGCCCTGTTTTTTCAGAGGCTTGAGCGCTCTCAACAGACCATGGTTTCAAAGGTTCTGAGCAAATCCGGTGCAATCAATGGTCAGAACAAATGCAAACGGATGATCAAGTGCAATGCAATTCCGCACATCGCACCGAATGACGGTTTCTGTAGGAGCAAGCTTGCTCGCGAACGGACGCCGCTCCGGTGCCGAGAGGTTCGCGAGCAAGCTCGCCCCTGCAACGCATGACCAGGCGTCAGCCCTCAGCGCGCCTCGGCAGATCATCCACCGTGTCGAACCACGAAAGCTGCGACGAACACCAGACATGACACTGCGGCTCGATCAGCTCCGGCTCGTCCAGGGTCACGGTGTTGAGCCCCACCGTCTCGCCGTCGCGCACGCGGAACTCCATCGGCGTGCCGCACTTCACGCAGAAGCGCCGCTCGCCGTCCGGGCTTGAGCGCCACACTCCCAGTTCGCCGGCGGTATACGCGAAGCCCGTCAGCGGAATCACAGCCCAGGGCACCGCCGGCGCGGCATTGGACTTCTGGCAGATGCGGCAATGGCAGTAGCCGGTCTCTTCCGGCTCGGCATCCACCCGGTAGCGCACCGCGCCGCAGGCGCAGCCGCCAAACAGGGGCAAAGGCAACATGCTGACGCTCCCGCTATGACCCAAGAAGACTTACAGCCTAGCGAGCATGCCGAAAGTCTGCAGCACCGCGACGCCGGTGAAGAGCAACAGGATTTGTCGTTCGGCCAGGGCGCAGACTTCCCCGCGCTGCTCCGGCGGGCGCTCGAGATAGTCCAGCGATTGCTGGAACAATTGCCGGCTGATCAGCCGCGAGAGCTGGTTCAACTCGTTCTCGTCGATGTCCGGCAACAAGTGGAACTGGCGGATGTCCTCGGCCATGTCCTCACCGAACTCGTCCATCACTCGCGCCAACGCCTCGCGCAGCACCGGCGACGGCCCATGCAGCTCGCGCACACCAATGATGAAGGCCTGCGGGTTGCCTTCCACGAAGTCGAAGAACAGCCGCACAGTCTCCCGCGTCACCCGCTGGCCACGCTCCAGGTCCAGGCCGAAAGGCACGCTGGCCGTGCCCTCCCCCGGTTGCGCGCGCTCGGCGGCCTCGCGGCGCAGATCGCGCAGCGGCTGGCGCAGTTGGGTGGCGATGTCGCGAATGATCGCCAGGCCCAGATCATCCACGTCACCGAAGTGCCGGTAGAAGGTATTCGGGTTCAGCCCCGCTTCGCGCGCCAGCTCGCGCAGCCCGAGACTGCTGAGGCTGCGCCGGCTGGCCGCCAGGCGCAGCGCCGCATCGATCAGCGCGCGCTTGCCGGCGGCCTCCACTGGCCGTTCTTCCTGTCCGATTTCCATGTGTCTGGCGCCCGACCCCACCTAAGGTTGGTTGTTCCCGCAGTATACAGGTGTCTACATTTCACCACGTAGACAGTTGTATACGCCAGCAATAATCATAACAGGAGCGTGGCCATGAGTACGGTTGTGAGTACCCAACCAAAGACTGCCCCCAGACACTGCAAGGTCGCCATCATCGGCACCGGGTTTTCCGGGCTGGGCATGGCGATACGCCTGAAGCAGGAAGGCGAGAATGACTTTCTGCTGTTCGAAAAGGATGCCGGCGTCGGTGGCACCTGGCGGGTCAACAACTACCCGGGCTGCGCCTGCGACGTGCAATCCCACGTCTACTCCTTCTCCTTCGAGCCGAACCCGGACTGGACGCGCATGTTCGCCCGCCAGCCGGAAATCCGCGCGTACCTGGAGAAGTGCTGGGCGAAGTACCGCCTGGAAGACAAGACGCTGCTCAACACCGAGATGGCGCGCTTCGAGTGGAACGAGGAACAGCAGCTCTGGCACCTGTTCGACGCCGCCGGCAACCACTACACCGCCAAGGCGGTAGTCTCCGGCATGGGCGCGCTGTCGATCCCCGCGATCCCCGCGCTCAAGGGCCTGGAGAACTTCCAGGGCAAGGCCTTCCACTCCCAACAGTGGGACCATGACTACGACCTCAAGGGCAAGCGCGTCGCGGTGATCGGTACCGGCGCCTCAGCCATCCAGTTCGTCCCGGAAATCCAGCCGCTGGTGGCCAAGCTCGACCTCTACCAGCGCACCGCGCCGTGGATCCTGCCCAAGCCGGACCGCGCCATCAGCGACAAGGAGCGCGCACGCTTCCGCCACTTCCCCGCCGTGCAGAAACTCTGGCGCGGCGCGCTCTACAGCATGCTCGAAGGCCGTGTACTGGGTTTCACCTTCGCACCCTGGGCAATGAAGCTGGTGGGCAAACTGGCCGAGCGCTTCATCCGCCAGCAGGTCAAGGACCCGGACCTTCGCCGCAAGCTGACCCCGGACTACACCATCGGCTGCAAGCGCGTGCTCATGTCGCACAACTACTACCCGGCGCTGGCGGCCTCCAACTCCTCGGTGATCGTCGACGGCATCCGCGAGATCAAGGCCGGCAGCATCATCACCAGCGATGGCCGCGAGCGTCAGGTGGACGCGATCATCTTCGGCACCGGCTTCACCGCTAACGACCCGATCCCGCGCGGCGTGGTGTTCGGCCGGGACGGCGTGGACCTGCTCGACACCTGGAAGAACGGCCCGGAAGCCTACAAGGGCACCATGACCCGCGGCTTCCCCAACCTGTTCTTCCTCATGGGCCCGAACACTGGCCTGGGCCACAACTCGATGGTCTACATGATCGAGTCGCAGATCGCCTACGTGCTGGGCGCCATCAAACTGATGGATCGCCGCGAGCTGCAGAGCGTCGAAGTGAAGCAGGAGGTGCAAGAGCGCTGGAACGAGAAGCTGCAGCGTGGCCTCAACCACAGCGTATGGAACACCGGCGGCTGCAAGAGCTGGTACCTGCACCCGGTGAGCGGGCGCAACTGCACCCTGTGGCCGGGCTTCACCTGGCGCTTCCGCGCCCTGACCAGCCAGTTCGATCCCGGCGCCTATCATCTGAAGGCCAAACCCCTGAGCAGCCCTGTCGTCCAACCGCAACGCCACGCCGAGGAGGTGCCGGCATGAAGAACTTCGAGAACAAGGTCGCCGCCATCACCGGCGCAGGCTCCGGCATCGGCCGCGCCCTGGCCGTGGAACTGGCCTCCCGTGGTTGCCACCTGGCCCTGGCGGACGTGAATGCCGCAGGCCTGGAGGAAACCCGCCAACTGCTCTCCTCCTCCGGCGTGCGGGTGTCCATCGACACGGTGAACGTCGCCGACCGCGAGCAGGTGCACGCCTGGGCCGACAAGGCCGCCCGCGAGCACGGCAAGGTCAACCTGGTGTTCAACAACGCCGGCGTCGCCCATGCCGGTACCGTGGAAGCCAGCGACTATGAAGAGTACGAGTGGATCACCAACATCAACTTCTGGGGCGTGGTCTACGGCACCAAGGCCTTCCTGCCGCACCTGAAGGCTTCCGGTGACGGCCACATCGTCAACGTCTCCAGCGTGTTCGGCCTGTTCTCCCAGCCGGGCATGAGCGCCTACAACGCCACCAAGTTCGCCGTGCGCGGCTTCACCGAGTCACTGCGCCAGGAGCTGGACATGGAGCGCGGCGGTGTCTCCGCCAGTTGCGTGCACCCCGGCGGGATCAAGACCAACATCGCCAAGACCGCGCGCATGAACGACAGCATGGTCAAGGTCACCGGGCAGAACGCGGAAGCAGCGCGCACCCAGTTCAACGACCAGTTGCTGCGCACCACCCCGCAGAAAGCCGCACAGGTGATCATCCGCGGCGTGGAGCGCGATTCGCGGCGCATCCTGATCGGCCCGGATGCCCACGCCATCGACGTGATGCTGCGCCTGCTGCCGGTCTGGTACCAGAAAGTGGTCACCGGCAGCATGAAGCTGGCCAAGCGCTTCGCTCCCAAGCCCAAGCGCAAGTCCGACGCCGAGGGCTACGAGGCCAAGTAACCCGTCATTCCCAAGAGTCCCTTTTTCCCTGTCGGGCCGGCGCCCATCCCCCTTACCCCCGGATGGGCGCCGTTTTTTTCAGGGATCATTGCCGGACAGCGATCACCGACGGGTCAGCACCACCTCCAGATATTCGCTGGGCACCACCAGCGACGAGGGGCCCGCGCGATTGCTCGCTTCGAGCAGCTGCGTCAGATCACGCTCCAGCAACTTCCCATCCGCTTCCGGCAGGTTGGCGAAAGCCTTATGCAGCGGGCCGTACCAGTCGCGGAAGACCTCGATGAAATGCGCCGCCGAGCGATAGCGGAAGTTGAAGACCTGTCGCGTCGCACGCAACTCGCCGATCGATCCGTCGAACAGCTCGCGCAGATGCTCCTCCCGTCCCCACGCGGACGGCGGGCGAACACCCGCCGCCGGCGGGATGTAACCCGAAAGCACCTTGAACACCTGGCCGATGAAGCCCTCGGGCGTCCAGTTGGCCAGGCCGATGCGGCCGCCGGAGCGGCAGACCCGCGCCAATTCCACCGCGGCTTTCGGCTGGTCGGGGGTGAACATCACACCGAAGGTCGAGACCACCGCATCGAAGCTGCCGGCTTCGAATGGCAGCGCCTCGGCATCGGCCTCGCGGAACTCCACGGCCAGATGCTCAGCACGGGCGCGTTCGGCGCCCAGTTCCAGCAAGCGCGGCACGTAGTCAGTGGAGATCACCCGGCAACCACGCCGGGCGGCGGCCAGGGTGACGTTGCCGTTGCCGGCGGCGACGTCCAGCACCCGCTCATCGCAGAGCAGGTCGCAGGCTTCGGCCAGACGTTCACCGACGATCTGCAGAGTCGTGCCGATCACGGCGTAGTCGCCACTGGCCCAGGTGGCCATCTGGCGTTGTTTCAGGGCATTGAGGTCTACAGCGGTAGTCATTTGTGGTTCTCCTGACGGGCAAGGCGCGCTCATTCGGCGGTGGTCGGATCGAGGGTAGTGACGACCTGCGATATCCGGTTGGCCGGGAAGCCGCCCAGTCGCGCGTGCTCTCGCACGACGGCTTCGTCGGGGGCGATGTAAAGGCAGTAGATGCGGTCTGCGACCACGTAGCTGTGCAACCACTGCACCTGCGGCCCCAGCTGGTTCAAGACCTTGCAGGACTTCTGCGCGATAGCCTGGAAATCGCGGTCGGTCAGGGCTCCGGCGCCGGGGATCTCGCGCTCTATGACGAACTTCGGCATGACACTCTCCATGGGTGGGCTGATGCGGGTACCGCGACATCCCGCACCTTCATGCTGCGCTGCGGCCTGACCGCCGTCCTGCTCCAGCGTCGGTGTTGCCTGTCCGATCGTCCGGCGGCTCGCCACGGCTTCGCTTTCGCGCCCAGACTTCGACTGAGAACCCCGCCTCGGAGGCGCCCCTCGATGAGCACGCAAACCATCCTCGCCGCCCAGCAGCGCCTGGAGCGTCTGGTGCGCCAGCGGCCGGGCCTCGCCCAGGTCCGCGACGTCCCCGCCACCGCGTTCTGGGAAGGCGGCGGCAAGACGCAGACGCGCCATCCGGACGGCAACCTGATCCATACCGACCTGCCGCAGGAACTGGGTGGCGATGGCGAGCGTGTCAGCCCCGGCTGGCTGCTGCGCGCCGCGTTGGCCTCCTGCGCCGTTACACGCATCGCGATGCTGGCCGCGGAGCGAGGAATGCAGCCACAGCGGCTGGAGGCGCAAGTCACCAGCGACACCGACCTGCATGGCCTGCTCGGGCTGCCCCGCGAAGATGGCCAGCACATCCCCGCCGGCCCGCTGGCCATCCACGTGCGGGTCAGCATCAGCGTACCGGGCGCCCCGGATGCAGAAGTACGCGAGATGGTCGAGCAGGCCATGCGCGTCTCCCCGATGCTCAGCGCGCTGGCCGAAGCCGTACCGGTGCGCCTGGACATCGACAGCGCCGCCCCCTGATGGACGCGCTGTCGGAAACCCTGCGCGTGGTCCGGCTGGTCGGCGCCATATTCATCAATGCGCGCTTCACCGCGCCATGGTGCTACCAATCGCCAAGGGCGGATTCGGTGGTCGAACTGCTGGAGCCCGGCGCCGAACAGGTGGTGATATTCCACCTCATTACCGAGGGAGAGTGCTTCGTCGAAATGGGCAGGGCCGAGCCGGTGCGACTGGTAGCCGGCGATGCGGTGATCTTCCCTCAGGGCCATGCCCACCGCATGGCCTCGCAACCGGGCGTCCCACCCGCCACGGGAGCGCGACTGGACGCAGTGCTTGCCCGTCGGCCGCGTCAGTTGTCCTATGGCGGCGGCGGTGCGACGACGCGCCTGGTCTGCGGTTACCTCGCCTGCGACGCACGGCTGGCGAGGCTGCTGCTCGCCGGGCTGCCGGCATTGGTGAAGGTCAACGTGCGCGGCTCGGCCGCAGGCGCCTGGCTGGAGTCCTCGGTGCGCTATGCGCTGGCCGAGGCGCGCTCCCCCCGTCCCGGCGGTGCCGGCGTGCTGGCCAAGCTGGCGGAGGTGTTGTTCATCGAGGTGCTGCGCCTGTACATGGAGGAACAGGGCGAGGACCGCAGCGGCTGGCTGGCCGGGCTGCACGACCGCATAGTCGGCAGCGCCCTGGGCGCCCTGCACAAGTCACCGGCTCATCCCTGGAGCCTGGAGGAACTGGCGCGCTGCGCCGGTACTTCGCGCTCAGTGCTGGCCGAGCGCTTCCTCGGGCTGGTGGGCTGCCCGCCAATGCAGTACCTCACTCAGTGGCGAATGCTGCTGGCCGCCAACCTGCTGCGCGGCAGCAACGCCCCGCTGGCGCGGATCGCCGAGGACGTCGGCTATCAGACAGACACGGCCTTCAGCCGCGCCTTTCGCCGCGAATACGGCTGCCCGCCGGCGGCCTGGCGGCGCAGCCAGGCCGCCCGCGCACGCCCGTCGATGTAAGGGCGCTCAGAGCCCCATCTGCTTGGCGATGATCTCGTTCATGATCTCCCGCGTGCCGCCGCCAATGGAGAGGATGCGGTTGTCGCGGTACAGCCGCTCCACCAGGCTCTCGCGCATGTAGCCCATGCCGCCCAGTACCTGCACCGCGTCGTAGGTCACCCGGTCGGCCACGTCGGTGGCGAAGTTCTTGGCCATGGAGATTTCCTTGATCACGCTCTTGCCGGCCGCCATCTTCGCCGCCTGGCGGTAGGTGAACTCGCGGGACACTTCGACCTGGGTAGCCATCTCCGCCAGCCGGTGCTTGAGCACCTGGAACTTGCCGACCGGCTTGCCGAACGCCTCGCGCTCGCGGCTCCAGGCCAGCGCCTCGTCCAGCGCCAGTTGCGCGGTCATGTTGGCCATGATCGCCAGGGCCAGACGCTCGCTCTGGAAGTTCGCCATGATGCAGGCGAAGCCCATGTTCTCCGCGCCAATGAGGTTCTCCACCGGCACCTTGCAGTCATCGAAGAACAACTCGGCGGTGTCCGACGCCCACCAGCCCATCTTCTTCAGCTTGCGGCTCACGGTGAAGCCCGGCGTACCCTTCTCCACCAGCAGCAGGCTGACGCCGCCGAAGCCATCGCCGCCGGTGCGCACGGCCACGGTGTAGTAGTCGGCGCGCACACCGCTGGTGATGAAGGTCTTGCTACCGCTGACGCGGTAGTGATCACCGTCGCGCACGGCGCGGGTCTTCAGGCTGGCGACATCGGAGCCGCCGGACGGCTCGGTGACCGCCAGTGCCATGATCTTCTCGCCGGCCAGCACCTGCGGCGCGATGCGCTCGCGCAGCTCCGGGCGGCCCCACTTGATCAGCGGCGGCAAGCCGATATCCAGCGAGCCCAGCCCCGCCACCAGCCCGCCGGAACCACAACGCATCAGCTCCTCGCTGGCCGCTACCTTGGCGAACAGGTCGCCTTCGTGGCTGCCGCCAAGCGACTCGGGATAGCCGATGCCGAGGATGCCGGCCTCGCCTGCCTTGCGGTACAGCTCGCGGGGAAACTCCTCGGCTTCCTCCCAGTCGGCGACGTGGGGCAGGATTTCACGCTCGACGAAGCGCCGCACGCTGTCGCGGACCAGGCGGTGGCTGTCATCGAAGTATTCGGCGAACACGGACATGGCAAGGCTCCAGACGGTTTGACTGAAACTTACCGAGCGCTTGCTTGGTTTTCAAGGAGAGACACCCGCCATCGGCTAGGACAGATGCGCCGTCCCGAACCGCTCGCGGTAAGCCGAAGGCGCTACGCCGGCCGCACTACGGAAGGCATTGCGAAAGCTTTCCACGGTGCCGAAGCCGCACTGCTCGGCGATCCGCTCGACGCTGTCGGCGCTGCTTTCAAGCAATTCGCGGGCGCGCAGCATGCGCTCGTGCTGCAGCCAGGCCTTGGGCGTCATCCCCGTGGCTTCGCTGAAGCGGCGCAGGAAGGTACGCTCGCTCATGGCTACACGGCTAGCCAGTTCGCCGACGCTGATCGACCGGTCCAGTCGCTGCCGGGCCCAGTCCAGCAGCCCGGCGAGGTCATGCCGGGGCGCCCGCGCCACCGGCGCGGGGATGAACTGCGCCTGACCACCGCCGCGCTGAGGTGACATCACCAGGCGCCGCGCGACGGTATTGGCAACCTGCGCGCCGAAGTCCCGCGCCACCAGGTGCAGACAGGCATCGATGCCTGCCGCGCTACCAGCGGAGGTGATCAGTTGCCCGGCGTCTACATAGAGCACCTGGGCATCGACCTCGATGGCCGGGAAGCGCATCGCCAGTTCCTGGGCGTAGCGCCAGTGTGTGGTCGCCCGCTGGCCATCCAGCAATCCGGTGGCGGCCAGGACGAAGACCCCAGAGCAGATCGACAGCAGCCGCGCGCCTTCGTCATGGGCCTTGCGCAGTGCCTGCACCAGCTCGGCGGACGGCGCCTCGGTACGATCACGCCAGCCTGGCACGATGATGGTGCCTGCCGTGCCGAGCGACTCCAGCCCGCCGTCGGCGAATACGCGGATGCCGCCCAATGCGCGCATGGGCCCTTCATCGACGGCAACGACCCGGTGGCTGTACCAGGGGAAGTCGAACTCGGGACGCGGCAGGCCGAAGATTTCCACGGCGATGCCGAATTCGAAGGTGCACAGGCCGTCGTAGGCGAGCACGGCGACTTCCAGGGGATTGCGCGGCATTTGGCGGAAAACTTCCGATCACTGTCCAGTCCGCCACTGTAGCCGATCCGAAGGGCCTCATACAGTGCTCCCACTTTCCACAGGAGCCTTGCCATGCCCAGCCTCGTCAGCCAGTTCCCCGCCGCCCTGCCCGCCGATGCCCTCGCCCACTTCAGCCACCGCCTGGCCTTCGAAACCGACTGTTCCGACGTCAACCACGCCCTGCAGAACGGCGAGCAGGATTTCATCCTGCTCGATGTGCGCAACGCCGCCGCTTTTGCCCGTGGGCATGTACCCGGAGCACTGAACCTGCCGACCCGCGAGGTCGATGCGCGGCGAATGGCGCAGTTCGCGCCGGGCACCCTGTTCGTCGTCTACTGCGCCGGACCGCACTGCAACGGCGTGCACCGTGCCGCCGCGAAGCTCGCCGCGCTGGGATTGCCGGTGAAGGAGATGATCGGCGGGGTGACCGGCTGGCTGGACGAAGGCCTGGCGCTGGTCAGTGCCGAAGGGCACGGGAACCGCAGCCAGACGGAAGGCATCTCGTGCGCCTGCTGAGCATTCGCGAGGCTCGGCCGGGCGATGTTCCAGCAGTGCTTGAGCTGATGCGCGCGCTGGCGGAATTCGAAGGTTATCTCGACGGCTTCGCGGTTGACGGCAACGCCCTGCTCACACGCGCCTTCGGGTCGACGGCGCAATGCCAGGTATTCGTCGCCCAGACCGATACCATCTGCGGGTACGCCGTCGTCCAATGCCTGGACTTCACGTTCGATCTACGCCCGAGCGTTCGACTCAAGGAGCTGTATGTCTCCCAGGGTCGGCGCGGCGAGGGCGTAGGCGAGCAATTGATGCGGCGCGTTGCCCAATGGGCGCTGGAGCAAGGTGCGGGCCGCCTGCTCTGGGATGTGCTGACCGGCAATGACGCGGCAGAGCGCTTCTACTCGCGCCTGGGCGGCCGGCGTGAAAACCGGTGGATGGCCTACCGGATGGATGATCGCGAGCTGCTGCTCCTTGCCGACCGTTAGCTGCTGATCGGCCGGCGTCCTGCCAGGGCGTGCGCCAGGGTGCCGCCGTCCACCAGTTCCAGCTCGCCACCCAGCGGTACGCCGTGGGCGATGCGCGACAGCACCAGGTCGCCACCGCCAAGCAGCTGGGCAATGTAGTGAGCGGTCGCCTCGCCTTCCACCGTAGGGTTGGTGGCGAGGATGATCTCGCTGAAATTGCCGGCCTTGATCCGCGCTTGCAACTCCGGGATGCCGATGGCTTCCGGGCCGAGTCCATCCAGCGGCGACAGGTGCCCCTTGAGCACGAAGTAGCGGCCACGGTAGCCGGTCTGCTCGACGGCGAACACGTCCAGCGGGCCTTCCACCACGCAGAGCAGGCTGTCGTCACGGCGCGGGTCGGTGCACTGCGGGCAGAACTCGTCCTCGGACAGGGTGCGGCACTGCTTGCAATGGCCGACACCCTCCATCGCCCGGGTCAGCGCCTGGGCCAGACGCAGGCCGCCGCTGCGGTCGCGCTCCAACAGCTGCAGCGCCATGCGCTGGGCACTCTTCTGCCCCACTCCGGGCAGGGTGCGCAGGGCATCGATCAGTTGGCGGATCAGCGGCGTGAAGCTCATGGGGCGGTCTCAGGATATTTTTCGGAGGGGTAGAACGACTGTAGGAGCGAGCTTGCTCGCGAACCCTGCCAGGCCGTGAAGGGCCGGTAGAGCGTTCGCGAGCAAGCTCGCTCCTACAGGTCAGCAGGATGCCTGGATCAGAAAGGCATCTTGAAGCCAGGCGGGAGCTGCATGCCGGCGGTCATGCCGGACATCTTGTCCTGGTTGTTCTGCTCGATCTTGCGCACGGCGTCGTTCACCGCAGCGGCGATCAGGTCTTCGAGGATTTCCTTGTCTTCCTGCATCAGGCTGTCATCCAGGGAGACGCGTTTGACGTCGTGGCGACCGGTCATCACCACGCTCACCAGGCCGGCGCCGGATTGACCGGTCACTTCGGCGTTGGCCAGCTCTTCCTGCATCTTCTGCATCTTTTCCTG
This sequence comes from Pseudomonas sp. PDM17, assembly GCF_014851985.1. Taxonomy (NCBI): domain Bacteria; kingdom Pseudomonadati; phylum Pseudomonadota; class Gammaproteobacteria; order Pseudomonadales; family Pseudomonadaceae; genus Pseudomonas; species Pseudomonas sp. PDM17. Next base: position 159,586 of record NZ_JACVAT010000009.1, on the reverse strand, counting down.
CATCTGCTGGGCCTGCTTCATCAGGCCGGCCATGCCACCTTTCATCATGTCGAGTTCCTCGATTCGTTCAGTCGTCGGCCAAGGCTCAAGCCTTGACCTCCAGGGGTTCGATAGTACCGTCGCGGACGACCGCGGCGAACTGTTGCTTCATCTGTAGCACATAAGGGTCGGCGGCAATCGAAGCCTCGGCCTGGCGCTGACGCTCGGCGCGTTTACGCGCGGCGGCCTGGGCCGGGGTTTCCTGCTCGGGCTTCTGCTGCGTGACCTGCAGGGTCAGGGTACGCCCGTGGAACTGGTTCAGCGCATCGTTCAGACGGCGCTGCTGGGTCGCGTTGAACAGCGCGCTCTGGCCCGGATCCAGGTGCAGGTGCCAGTTGTCACCGTCCACGGCCACCAGGGTGCAGTTGGCGCCGATGCTGGCGGTCAGGCCGGCCAGGCCCAGGCGCGGGAACAGGTCCAGCCATTCGGCGGCAAGGCCGGTGGCGGGCATGGCCGCAGGCTCGGGTTCCGGCTCGGCCTGCTCCTGCGGCGCCTCGCTTTCGAGGTAGCCGTAGGACTCCATGTCGACTTCGTAGTAATCCTCGGCGGGCGGCGGCTCGTCATCGCGATCATCGTCGTCGGCCGGTGCTTCTGCCACGACGGGTGCGGGTGCTTCCACCGGTGCAGGGGCAGCCACTGATGCAGGTGCTGGCGCTGCCGCTACGGGTGCAGGTGCAGGTGCAGGTGCAGGTGCAGGTGCAGGTGCAGGTGCAGGTGCAGGTGCAGCAGGTTCGACCGGCGCGGGAGCGGTGGCAACCGGTGCCGAGGGTTCGTCCCACGGCAGGTCGACCGGCGCTTCGGCAACTGGCGGCTGCGGCTCGACGGCCGGAGCGACAGGCTCTGCAGCGACGACCACTTCCGGTTGCGCTTCGATAGGAGCAGGAACCGCCTCGACGACCGGCGCGGGAGCAGCAACAGGCGCAGCCTCCACCACCGGAGCCGGAGCCGCCTGAGGCTGCGGTGCGGCAACGACCGAAGCAACCTCGGCGACCGGAGCTACAGGAGCGACCGGCGCTGGCGCAGCAGGCGGCGGAGCAATGGATGCAACCGGCGCTGCAACGGCGGCGCCGGCCACTGGGTTCGGGTTGGAATCAGCCGTGGCCTTGCTGATCCCCAGGTCCTTTAGTGGTGACCTGGGCGCGCCCTCGGCATCGGCCGGGCGAAACGCCAGCATGCGCAGCAGGGCCATTTCGAAGCCGCCACGGGGATCGGGCGCCAGCGGCAGGTCACGGCGGCCGATCAGGCCCATCTGGTAGTAGAACTGCACGTCCTCGGCCGGCAGTGCCTGGGCCAGTGCCAGCACCCGGTCACGGTCGCCCTGGCCGTTGTCCACGGCCTCGGGCAGCGCCTGGGCGATGGCCACGCGGTGCAGCACGTTGAGCATTTCGGCCAGTACGCCGCCCCAGTCCGGGCCTTGCTCGGCCAGGTGTCGGACAGCTTCCAGCAGCGCACGGGCGTCGCCTTCCAGCAGCGCATGGAGCACGCCATAGACCTGGCCGTGATCCAGGGTGCCAAGCATGGCGCGCACGTCGGCAGCCAGCACCTTGCCTTCGCCGAAGGCGATGGCCTGGTCGGTGAGGCTCATGGCGTCACGCATGGAGCCATCGGCTGCACGGCCGAGCAGCCACAGCGCATCGTCCTCGAACGGCACGTTCTCGGCGCCCAGGACGTGGGTGAGGTGCTCTACCACGCGCTCCGGCGGCATGTTCTTCAGCGAGAACTGCAGGCAGCGCGAGAGGATGGTCACCGGCAGTTTCTGCGGGTCCGTGGTGGCCAGCAGGAACTTCACGTGGGGCGGCGGCTCCTCCAGGGTCTTCAACAGGGCGTTGAAGCTGTGGCTGGAAAGCATGTGCACTTCGTCGATCAGGTAGACCTTGTAGCGCCCGCGGCTCGGCGAGTACTGCACGTTGTCGAGCAGCTCGCGGGTATCCTCGACCTTGGTGCGGCTGGCGGCGTCCACTTCGATGAGGTCGACGAAGCGGCCTTCATCGATCTCGCGGCACACAGAGCACTGCCCGCAGGGGGTCGAGCTGACGCCGGTCTCGCAGTTCAGGCACTTGGCCAGGATGCGCGCAATGGTGGTCTTGCCCACGCCACGGGTACCGGTGAACAGGTAGGCGTGGTGCAGGCGCTGGTTGTCCAGCGCGTTGATCAGGGCCTTTAGCACATGGGTCTGGCCGACCATTTCGCGGAACGAGCGCGGACGCCATTTGCGGGCAAGAACCTGATAACTCATTGAAATCCATCGCGACAGGTGAGCAGAAGTGCGCTAATCCTAGCGAAGCGGACCGTAAATTGCACCCGATGTCCGCACCGGTCGCTATCGCATCTTGGCAAGGGCCGGGCTACACGGCATTGTGTTGTCGTTCTGCCATCAACGGAGCCTTGATGCGCTTCCTCGCCACCACCCTGCTGCTGACCACTGCCCTCGCCCAGGCCGACGACCGTCCCGTGCGCTTTTCGGTGGTCGATAGCTGGGCGATGCCGCTGGCGCAGATCGAGAATGGCGAACTGACCGGCGGCATCATGTTCGAGCTGTTCAACGAGGCGGCACGCGAACTGGGCCGGCCCGCAGCCTTCCACATCGTGCCCCGCGCCCGCATCGAGCAGGCCCTGCTGAGCCGCTCCGTCGACGTGCGCTGCTACGTCTCGCGCACCTGGACCGAGCATGAATTCAAGGACTACCGCTGGACTGCACCGCTGATGGTGCAACGCGACCTGCTGGTAGTCCGCGATGCCCCCGCCGACAAGCTGGAAACCCTGCCCAGCCAATCCGTCGGCACCGTGCTGGGCTATCACTACCCGCGCCTGCAGCCGCTGCTGGACAGCCACTGGCTGACCCGCGACGACGCGCGCAACCAGGAACTGGTGTTGAAGAAGCTGCGTATCGGTCGCTATCAGTACGCGATCAGCAGCGAGTTCGCGCTGAACTGGTTCAACCGTGAGTTGCCCGAGGCAGAGCGCCTGAGAATCGCCAGCGTGATCGAAGAAACGCCGCTGTCATGCATGGTGCTGGACGCGCCCGAAGTCCGCGCCGAAGAGGTGCTTTCGGTGCTGGCGAAGATCAAGGCGTCGGGGAAGATCGAGGAAATCCTGGGTCACTATCGCTGAGGCGACATATGCATCGACAGGAGGGCACGGAAGATTTTCCTGGACCCGAAATGGAGGCGGCCCCGCCAGCCACACCCCGGCACACAATGTCCCCGCCTTGGCTGCTTCCTTCCGGACCTGACCAGGTAAGCGAGTAATCGTTGCGGGGGGACCGACAGGGCCACCATCACGAGAAGCTCGCCAGATCAGCGAGCCGCGCCATTGTAGCGGCTTGAGCGCAACTTACAAGCACTTCAAGCACTTAGCGACGTTCCACACGCAATTCCTGACCTTCATCACGAATTTGCCTTTTCATTAGGGGAATTACCCTACAGCCAATTCAGAAAATTCCAGCGGTGCCGACGCTATAGGACGAACCCGTCGCTCAAGGGCGGGCCATGACCGAGCGAGGAATGCCAGCATGTCCGTTGCACTGCGATCCACCACTCTCGTTGCCCTGCTCTTCTCCGCCCCGCTGATGGCCTACGACGGGGTCATCCACTTCAGCGGTGCGGTGGTCGAACCGACCTGCCAGGTCGGGCTGACCGACGTAACCGCCCGCAGCGCCCGCGTGCAATTGAGCGAGTGCAACCGGGCCATGACGATGATGCTGAACCAGCCGCGCGGCGCGATGCCCAGCGTGAGCTACCGGCTGACCGATGCTCGCGGCAATGCATTGGGGAATGGCATCGCGGCCACCGGCGACACCGACAGCGTGATCCGCGAAATCGCCAAGGGTGGCGTAGCCGCGGGCCAGCGCAATGTGGTGCTGGTGGCCGAGTACCTGTAAGGGGCGTTACTGCCCCTGGAGCAGCCCTTCGGGCCGAGGCTGGGTGGAGACCTCCAGGTTCGGCCCGATGAACAGATCCATCTTGCTGTAGCCCGGACGGGTGCTGAAGGTGGAGTAGCGCTCCGCCCCCTGGTGGAACTGGAAGGCGACGCGGTATTCACCCGAACGCAGCAGGCGCAGCGGGAAGGCGCGCGCTTCGCCCGGCTTGATCTCGCCCGCGAGGGTTTCCTCGCCGTTTTCCTTGAAGCTGTAGTTCACCGCCGGCCCGCCCACGCCCTCGTAATGAAGGACGATCTGCGGGCGCTCGGTCCAGGCTACGTAGGCCCCGAACAGCACCACCAGCGCCCCGACGCCGAGCAGGCGCTGCTTTCTTGCCTTGTCCATCTCGCTCTCCGTCAATCGCTGGCCCACCCCGCCCTGCGTTGCAACGCAGGGATCGGAGCAGGCCTGCCGATCAGTTCAGGCTGTCGACCAGGGCCTTGGCGGGCACCAGGCGTACCGCCTTCTTCGCGGCGATCTCGATGGTTTTGCCGGTCTGCGGATTGCGGCCGGTGCGGGCAGCGCGTTCGCTGACCTTGAGCTTGCCGATCCCCGGCAGGGTCAGCTCACCGTCGTTCTCCAGGGCGTCCTGGGCGATCTGCGCCAGTTGCTCGAACACGCCGCGCACGGCGGCCTGGGTCAGGTCGAGGGATTCGGCGATATCGCGAACCAGTTGGTCCTTGGTCATGGGCATGGAATGACTCCTTGATGCATTGATCTTGATGGATGCGTGTCAGGCGCCGAGGCCATGGTCGGCCAGCAGCTTGATCAGCTGCTCTTCGTCCATTACGGCGACGCCAAGTTCCTGGGCCTTTGCCAACTTTGAACCCGCTCCCGGTCCTGCAACGACGCAGTGGGTCTTGGCCGAGACCGAGCCGGCCACCTTGGCGCCCAGGCTTTCGAGCTTTTCCTTGGCGACGTCGCGGCTCATGGCCTCCAGGGTGCCGGTCAGCACCCAGGTCTGGCCGGCCAGGGGCAGGCCTTCGACCACCTTGCGCTCGCTGCGCCAGTGCATGCCGAACTCCGCCAGCTGCGCTTCGACCGCCTTCGCGCGCTCGACGCGGGCGGCATCGGCGAAGTACTCGCGTACCGACTGCTTGGCCTTCTCGTTCACGCCCTTGAGAGTGCTGAGGTCGAGCCAGTCCTGGCTGAGGGTAATGAGCGCGTCGAGACTGCCCGTGCGGTCGGCCAGCTTCTCGGCGCCCGTGGCGGCGATGAAGGGGATGTTCAGCTTGTCGATGAAGCCCGCCAGTGTGGCGACGGCGGCGAACTCGGCGGAAACCTCGCCTTCGTCCTGCAGCTGGACGCCATGCTCCGGATTCTGCAGTTCAGCGATCACGCTGCGGTTGTGCTCGTCATCGAAGAAGTTATGGATCTCGTAGGCCACCTCGCCGCCGACATCCGGCAGGTAGGTGAGCACTTCGGGCAGCGCCTTCTGGATGCGCGCCAGGGAACCCAGGGAACGCGCCAGCAGCTTGGCGGTTTCCTCGCCCACATCCGGGATTCCCAGCGCGAAGACGAAGCGTGCCAGCGCGGGCTTGCGGCTATCGGCGATGGCGGCAAGCAGGTTGCGCGTGGAGACTTCGGCAAAGCCTTCCAGCTCGATGACCTGCTCGAAGGTCAGGGTGTAGAGGTCAGCCGGGGACTTCACCAGGCCCTTGTCCACCAGCTGCTCGACGATCTTGTCGCCGAGACCGTCGATGTCCATCGCGCGGCGCGAGACGAAGTGGATGATCGCCTGCTTGAGCTGCGCCTGGCAGAACAGCCGGCCGACGCAACGGTAGATGGCGCCTTCGCTGACTGACTCCTTGCCCTTGCTGCGCTTGACCAGCTGTGTGCGCTCGACCTGCGAGCCGCATACCGGGCACTGGGTGGGGATCGCCACCGGGCGAGCATCCGCCGGACGGCGCTCGGTGACGACCTGCATGACCTGCGGAATCACGTCGCCGGCACGGCGAATGATCACGGTGTCGCCGATCATCAGGCCCAGGCGGGCGACTTCGTCCATGTTGTGCAGCGTGGCATTGGACACGGTCACGCCAGCCACCTGCACCGGCTTCAGACGCGCCACGGGCGTTACCGCACCGGTACGACCGACCTGGAATTCCACATCGAGCAGCTCGGTCAGCTCTTCGCGGGCCGGGAACTTGTGGGCGATGGCCCAGCGCGGCTCGCGGGCGCGGAAGCCCAGCTCACGCTGGAAGTCGATGCGGTTGACCTTGAACACCACGCCGTCGATCTCGTACGCGAGGCTGTCGCGGCGGGCGCCGATGTCTTCGTAATAGGCGCGGCAACCCTCAATACCCTTGGCCAGCTTCAGCTCGCGGCTGATCGGAATGCCCCAGCCCTTGAGGGCTTCGAGAATATCGACCTGGGTACCGGGCAGCGCGCCGCCCTCGACGCGGCCGAAACCGTAGCAGCAGAACTCCAGCGGGCGGCTGGCGGTGATCTTCGAATCCAGCTGACGCAGGCTGCCAGCCGCGGCGTTGCGCGGGTTCGCGAAGGTCTTGGCGCCGGCTTCCATCTGCCGCTCGTTGAGCGCGTCGAAACCTGCCTTGGACATGAAGACTTCGCCACGCACTTCCAGCACCGCGGGCCAGCCCTCGCCCTTCAGGCGCAACGGCACATTGCGGATGGTACGCACGTTGACGCTGATGTCCTCGCCGGTGGTGCCGTCGCCACGGGTGGCGCCACGGGTCAGCACGCCGTTTTCGTACAACAGACTGACCGCCAGGCCATCGAGCTTGGGCTCGCAGCTGTACTCCACTTCGGCGCCGCCACCGAACAGGTCCGACGCCGGCAGCTGGTCGGCCAGGCCTTCACGCACACGGCGATCGAAGTCGCTGAGGTCCTGTTCCTCGAAGGCGTTGCCCAGGCTGAGCATCGGTACTTCGTGGCGTACCTCGCCGAAGGCCGAGGCGGCCGCACCGCCGACGCGCTGGGTCGGCGATTCGGGGGTGATCAGTTCGGGATGCTCGGCTTCCAGCGCCTTAAGTTCGCGGAACAGGCGGTCGTACTCGGCGTCCGGCACGCTCGGCTCGTCGAGCACGTAGTAGCGGTAGTTGTGGTCGTCGAGTTCGCTGCGCAGCTGGGCGATGCGTTCGGCTGCGGATTGGGAGTCGGTCATGCGGGAATCTCGGGCGGCAAGAGGTTGCGGCTAGAAATGCGAAGCCCCAAGGGTCGCTTGGGGCTTTTTGTGCAGCGTGCGGAAAGCTTAGCGCTTCTGGGTCAGGGCGCGTCGCTCGAAGTCGATGATGCGCTGACGATAGTGTTCGATGGTCTGCGCGGTCATCACGCTGCGCTGCTCGTCCTTCAGCTCGCCATTGAGCTCCTGGGCCAGCTTGCGGGCAGCGGCGATCATCACATCGAACGCCTGCTTGGGATGGCGCGGGCCCGGCAGGCCGAGGAAGAAGCTCACTGCGCGGGTGCTGAACTGGTCGATGTTGTCCAGATCGAAGGTGCCCGGCTTGACCGCGTTGGCCATGGAGAACAGCACTTCACCGTTGCCGGCCATGCTCTCGTGGCGGTGGAAGATGTCCATCTCACCGTAGCGCAGGCCGCTTTCGAGGATGTTCTGCAGCAGCGCCGGGCCCTTGAAGCCGTTCTCGTCGCGGCTGATGACGTTGATGATCAGCACTTCATCGACCGGCGCCTGCGGCGCCGACGGAGCAGCAGCTGCGGGAGCTACGCGCTCCTTGTCCTTCTTGCGGTCTTTCTTGGGCTTGTCCTTCTCTGCCGGCGCTTCGTCCAGTGGATTGGGGAAATCCTCTTCGTCCAGCGGGCCGAGCAGGTTCGGCGCCGGGTCGTCCAGGTTCAGGTCACCCTGACGCGGCTCGCCGCGGCGCTTGCCGCGCGACTCCTTGGCGCTGAGCTTGGGCAGGTCTTCCTCGTCCAGCTCCGGCTCGCGGTGCTCGACTACACGGGAAGGCCCGAGCAGTTCCGGGTTGGTTTCGTCCCCGTCATCGGGCTGGTTGGCAAACTGGCGATCCAGCTTGAAACGCAACTTGCCCTTGCCACCCCGCATGCGACGCCAACCGTCGAACAGAATGCCGGCGATGACGATAAGCCCAATGACGATCAGCCATTCGCGCAGACCGATATCCATCTAATCCTGTAGCCCCTGAACAAAAAATGATGATGAAAAAAAGGACATCCTATCCCTTGAAAACGTGGAGCCAACTTCATGTTCTGACTGATGTTTTCCACGCGATACAAAAGTGGGGGTTAAGCTAACACGCTCTCACATAACTTTACACTGTCTGAGGCGACACTCCGCCGCACTCTTTGCAACTTTTCATAGCGGTCGCCAGCTGCGCGCCCGAAGTGAAGCCTACCCCAATCAAATCAATGCGTTAGGCTGGAAACAAAGCATCTTGCCAGCATAGCTCAAGTTCGCCCGGACGATCACGCTTCGGCGAGTGCAACAGCCTCTTCCACATCCACCGCCACCAGACGCGAACAACCCGGTTCGTGCATGGTCACGCCCATCAACTGATCGGCCATCTCCATGGCGATCTTGTTGTGGGTGATATAGATGAACTGCACTTTTTCCGACATCTCCTTCACCAGCCGCGCATAACGGCCGACGTTGGCATCGTCCAGCGGCGCATCGACTTCGTCGAGCATGCAGAACGGTGCCGGGTTCAGCTGGAAAATCGCAAACACCAGCGCCAGAGCGGTCAGAGCCTTCTCGCCACCGGACAGAAGATGGATGGTGCTGTTCTTCTTGCCCGGCGGCCGCGCCATGATCGCCACCCCGGTATCGAGTAGATCCTCGCCGGTAAGTTCCAGATAGGCATGGCCGCCGCCGAAAACCTTGGGGAACAATGCCTGAAGGCCAGCATTGATCTGGTCGAAGGTTTCCTTGAAGCGATTGCGGGTTTCCTTGTCGATCTTGCGGATGACGTTTTCCAGGGTATCCAGCGCTTCCACCAGGTCGTCGTTCTGGTCGTCCAGGTAGCGCTTGCGCTCGGATTGCTGCTGGTATTCCTCGATCGCCGCAAGGTTGATCGGGCCCAGGCGGCCGATGCGCGCGGCCAGTTCTTCCAGACGGGTTTCCCAGACCTTCTCGGCGGCGTCGTGGGGCAAGGTGGCCAACACACCGTGCAGGTCGTAGCCGTCCTCGTGGAGCTGTTCCTGCAGCGACTTGCGACGCACGCTCAGGGCCTGCCACTCCATGCGCTGCTGCTCCAGCTGGCCGCGCAGCAGTTGCGACTGCTGCTCGGCCTGGGTGCGGCGCTTCTCGGCGTCGCGCAACTGGCGGTCGGCATCTTCCAGCGCCAGGCGCGCGTGCTTGAGTTCGTCTTCCACCGCCATGCGCCGGTCGAGCAATTCCTCGAGACGCATGCGCAGTTCTTCCAGCGGCGCGGCGCCCTCCTCCAGGTTGAGGTTGAGCTGCTCGCAACGCTCGACCAGGCGCACGGCCTGGCTGTCCAGGCGCTCCAGCGCCTGACGGGTGGATTCATGCTGGGCGCGCAGGGAGCCGACGCGCACAGCCAGCTGATGGGCGTGATCCTTGTGCTGGCGAGACTCCTGGCGGATGCGGTCGAGCTTCTCGCGCATGCCGTCGCGCTCGGCGAGCAGTGATTCGCGCCGCTCAGTGTCCACGGCCATGGCATCCAGCGCCTCCTGCAGGCTCAGGCGGGCTTCGCCCAGCTGCTCCTGCTCGATGGCGTGCTGCTCGGCCAGCTCGGCCAGCTCTTCGTCCAGACGACGGCGGCGCAGGGTCAGTTGCTCGACCTTGGCCTGCTGCGCGGACAGCTGCGCCTTCAGCTCGCCCTGGCGGCGGCCTTCGTCCTGCAGGCGGCGACGCACCTGGTCGCGGCCCTCCTCGGCCTGGCGCTGCTCGTCGCGCAGGCGTACCAGTTGTTCATCGATCTCGGCGAGGCGCTGCTCCAGCGTCTCGCGCTCGGCGTACAGGCGCTCCAGCTCCTGGCCACGCGCCAGTACACCGCCATCGGCGGACTCACCACGGCGCACGCGCAGGAAGTTGCGGCCAACCCAGTAGCCGTCGCGGCTGATCAGGCTTTCGCCATCCCCCAGCGACGCACGCTGAGCCAGTGCCTGCTCCAGAGTTTCGACCGGACGCACGCGGCCCAGCCAGTAGCTCAGGTCGACATTCGCTTCGACCTTGTCCAGCAGGCTGCCGGGGCGGGAAACGGCGCCAGCGGTCAGATCGAGCAGGCGCAGGTCGCCCTTCTCCAGCGCGTCGAACGGCAGCCCCTTCACGTCATCCAGCAGCACACCGTGCAGGTCGGCGCCGAGCACGGTTTCCACCGCCAGCTCCCAACCCGCCTGCACGCGCAGGCCCTCGGCAAGGCGCGGACGCTGCTCCAGACCTTGTTGGCGCAGCCATTGCGCGGTGCCGTCGCCCGGATCGAGCGCGGCCTGCTGCAGCGCCTCCAGCGAGGCAATGCGGCCATTCAGGCGTTGCAGCTCGCCTTGCGCCTGATGCTGCGCGGCGGTGCTTTCCTGCAGAGACTGGCGCACGCGCTCCAGGCGCTCGGCCAGTTCCTGTTCCTCGATCTGCGACTCTTCCAGCAGCAACTCGATGGCGGCGACCTGTTCGCCCAGCTCGAGGATCGCGGCATCTTCCGGATCGGCGGCCAGTTGCGTGCGCTCATCGTTCAGGCGGCGCTGGCGCTCGCCCTGGCGTTCCAGGCTCTGTTCCAGGTGCTGGATGCGCGACTGCTGCACCTCCGCTTCGCGGCGCGGTTCGGCGCTTTGCTGGTTGAAGGCGTCCCAGCGCTGCTGCCAGTCGTGCATTCGCTGCTCGGCGTCTTCCAGGCCGACGGTAGCTTCTTCGGCGGCGGCGGCGCTGATTTCCTGTTCCGGAGCCAGGCGCTCCAGCTCCTCGCCCAGGGTGGCGAGCAGGGTGCGGTCGTGGCCCAGGTGGGATTCGGTTTCCTGCCGGGTCTTTTCCGCCTCTCGCAGGTCGTCCTGCAGCTGACGCAGGCGCTGCTGGCCGTGCTGGATGCTCTGTTCGACGCGGGCGATGTCGCCGCCCACGGAATAGAAGCGGCCCTGCACCTGGTTGAAGGTTTCAGACAGTTCGTGGTGGCCGTCGCGCAGGCGCTCGATGCTGGCATCGGCGCTGCGCTGTTCGGCCACCAGCGCCTCGAAGGCCACTTCCTGGTCGCCGATGACCTTTTCCTTCTGCCCGACCTGCTCGTTCAGGTCGCGCCAGCGCAGGGCGCCGAGCTGGGCCTTGAGGGTGCGCTCCTCGGCCTTGAATTCCTGGTACTTCTCCGCCGACTGGGCCTGGCGGTGCAGGCGTTCCAGCTGGCGCTCCAGCTCTTCGCGCAGGTCGGTGAGGCGCGCGAGGTTTTCCTGGGTACGGCGGATGCGATTCTCGGTCTCGCGGCGGCGCTCCTTGTACTTGGAGATGCCGGCGGCTTCCTCGATGAAGTTGCGCAGATCCTCGGGCTTGGCCTCGATCAGCTTGGAGATCATGCCCTGTTCGATGATCGAGTAGCTGCGCGGCCCCAGGCCGGTGCCGAGGAAGATGTCGGTGATGTCACGGCGGCGGCACTTGGTGCCGTTGAGGAAGTAGGTGTTCTGGCCGTCACGGGTCACGCGGCGGCGGATGGAAATCTCGGCGTAGCTGGCGTATTCGCCCAGCAGGGTCTGGTCGGAGTTGTCGAACACCAGTTCGATGGACGCCTGGGTCACCGGCTTGCGCGTGTTGGAGCCATTGAAGATGACGTCGGTCATCGACTCGCCGCGGAGGTTCTTCGCCGAACTCTCGCCCATCACCCAGCGAACGGCGTCGATGATGTTGGACTTGCCGCAGCCGTTGGGGCCGACCACGGCCGCCATGTTGCTCGGGAAATTGACCGTCGTCGGGTCGACGAAGGACTTGAAGCCCGCCAGCTTGATGCACTTGAGCCGCATGCGCCCTCTTCCCCCTTTTCTCTTCTTATCGTTCAGCCAGTGCGGCCAGGACCAGTTGGCTGTTGTGCCGACCGTAGTCGAGCAGGACCTCGCGGATCCCCGCCTCGTCGCGGCCGACCACCGCGCGCAGCAGGTTTTCGAAGCTGCCGATGAACTGGCTCATCTCGCCTTTGCGGCGTTCCAGGGCCAGATGATAGGTGCGACTGATGGCCGGCAGGAGATTTTCCACGGTTTCCTGCAGGTAGGGATTGGCAGCGAACGGGAAGGCAGCGCGCATGATGTCGAAGCTGGATTCGACGAAGGCGTTGATGTCGCCGCGTTCGAGTTCGTCCAGCAGGCGCTGCTGGATGGCCATGAAGGGTGCCAGATCGGCTTCCTGGCGCCAGGTCCGCGCCACGCTGCTGGCGAGCATGATGTAGAGCTCCATCACCAGCGAGTAGAGGCTTTCCACGTGGGCCGCGGACAGCTCGGACACCTGCGCTCCCCGCCGCGGCAGGATCACGACCAGATGGCGGCGCTCGAGGATCAGCAGCGCTTCGCGGACCGAGCCGCGGCTGACGTTGAGGGTCTGGGTGACCTTCTGTTCCTGGATGCGTTCGCGTTCCTTGAGTTCGCCCCGGATGATGCGTTCGGCAAGGTGGTGCGCGATCTGCTCAGCCAGGCTGTCCGGGGCCTTGAACGTCATGGTTGTCCTTAAGAATCGGGGCGCTTTCGAGGGGGTATTGCGGACGCGAAGTGTAACACAGGGTGTTACCGCGCCATCCCCCGCCCAGGAGGGACGACAGAACAAAGGTTGGTGCATCCGCCGGAAGGAACAGGCGCAGGATTGTCTGACAATCCTACACAAGAGACGTATCGGGAGTCGTCCATGTTCGCTTTGTTCCTTTCCCCTGCCTGGATGTTGCGTCTTAAGAAAGCCGGCTACTGGATCTGGCTGGTTCCCGTCTTCGGCATTCCCGTCAGCTATTGGTGGTCCTACGGCAGCGACTATCCCAATGCCTGGGCGTGGCTGGTCATCACCGTGGTGTTCGGGGTGATCCCGCTGCTGGACTTCGTGGTCGGCCGCGATCCGGCCAATCCCGACGAGGTGGAGGAAGTCCCGCCCATGGAGCGCGAGGGCTACTACCGCTTCCTCAGCCTGATGACCGTGCCGCTGTTGCTGGGCATGCTGGTCTACGGCGGCTGGGTACTGGCCACTTATGACGCCTGGAACTGGGTCGGCCAGCTCGGCTGGATACTTTCCGTCGGCACCGTGATGGGCGCCATTGGCATCACCGTTTCCCACGAACTGATCCACAAGGACCCGGAGCTGGAGCAGAACGCCGGCGGCCTGCTGCTGGCAGCAGTGTGTTACGCGGGCTTCAAGGTGGAACACGTACGCGGCCACCATGTGCATGTCTCCACGCCGGAAGACGCCTCGTCCTCGCGCTACGGCCAGAGCCTGTATGCCTTCCTGCCCCACGCCTACAAGCACAACTTCCTCAACGCCTGGCGGCTGGAGTCCGAACGCCTCAAGCGCAAGGGCCTGCCGGCACTGCACTGGCGCAACGAGCTGATCTGGTGGTACGTGATCAGCGCGCTGTTCCTGGTCGGCTTCAGCGTCGCCTTCGGCTGGATCGGCGCGGTGTACTTCATCGGCCAGTCGGTGATGGCCTTCACCCTGCTGGAGATCGTCAACTACGTCGAGCACTACGGCCTGCACCGCCGCCGCCTGGACACCGGGCGCTACGAGCGCACCACCCACGAGCACTCCTGGAACAGCAACTTCCTGCTGACCAACCTGTTCCTCTTCCACCTGCAGCGCCATTCCGACCACCACGCCAACGCCAAGCGCCGCTACCAGGTGCTGCGCCACTTCGACGAGAGCCCGCAGCTGCCCAACGGTTACGCCGGGATGATCGTCCTCGCGCTGTTCCCACCGCTCTGGCGGGCGGTGATGGACCGCCGCGTGCGCGCCTATTACGCCGGCGAGGAATACCAGCTGAGCGCTACCCAGCAGGCCTGATCGACGAGTTCCACGCCTTGGCGGCAAGCCCTACCCCGGCTTGCCGCCTTTTTTCTTTCTGCCTTCTTGAGTCGGCCGCTCTACGTAGGACGGCGTGGCACGCCGGATGTAGGGCGCATAACCCGGAACGGGTTATCCGCCGTTGTCCTGCGGCGGATAACGCTGGCGCGTTATGCGCCCTACGGAGCGGCAGGAGCGCCCGCCAATCTGCCCCCATCACACCATTCATCACCCGCCGAAAAACTTTCTGACCATTGAGACAGAAATTTTATTGACTCAAAAGTCAGCTTTCCATAGATTCGCCTCCAGTGCCCTACCAAAAACAAGAACCAGCCTGGAGGCAAGCCTTGATCAGGTTCCTGCTCAATCGCGAGCTGCGCGTCGAAGACCGCCTCGATCCCAATCTCACCGTGCTCAATTACCTGCGCCAGAACCTGAGCAAGACAGGCACCAAGGAAGGCTGCGCCTCCGGTGACTGCGGCGCCTGCACGGTGGTCGTCGGTGAACTGGTCGGCGAAGAAGGCGCCGAGCGCATCCGCTACCGCACCCTCAACTCCTGCCTGACCTTCGTCTCGTCGCTGCACGGCAAGCAGCTGATCAGCGTCGATGACTTGAAGCACCGCGGCGAACTGCACGGCGTGCAGCAGGCCATGGTCGATTGCCACGGTTCGCAGTGCGGCTTCTGCACCCCCGGCTTCGTCATGTCGCTGTTCGCCCTGCAGAAGAACACCGCAGGCGAGACCGCCGAAGAGCGCAAGGCCGAGGCCCATGAAGCGCTGGCCGGCAACCTGTGCCGCTGCACCGGCTACCGCCCGATCCTCGATGCCGCCGAGCAATCCTGCTGCCAGAAGCAGCCGGACCAGTTCGATGTTGCCCAGCCCGAGATCATCGCCCAGCTGAAAGCCATCGCCCCGCGCGAAACCGCCGAGCTGAACAGCGGCGACAAGCGCTGCCTGCTCCCGCTGACCATCGCCGACCTGGCCGACATCTACACCGCCAACCCGCAGGCTCGCCTGCTGGCCGGTGGCACCGACCTGGCCCTTGAAGTCACCCAGTTCCACCGCGAACTGCCGGTGATGATCTACGTCGGCCACGTCGAGGAAATGAAGCGCGTCGAAGTCTTCGACGACCGCATCGAGATCGGCGCCGCAACTCCGCTGACCGACTGCTACGAAACCCTGGCCCGCGACTACCCGGACTTCGGCGAGCTGCTGCACCGCTTCGCCTCGCTGCAGATCCGCAACCAGGGCACCCTGGGCGGCAACATCGGCAACGCCTCGCCCATCGGCGACTCGCCGCCGCTGCTGATCGCACTGGGCGCGCGCCTGGTACTGCGCAAGGGCAACGAACGTCGCGAACTGCCGATCGACGAATACTTCATCGACTACAAGGTCACCGCGCGCCAGGAAGGCGAGTTCATCGAGCAGGTGATCATCCCGCGCCCGCAGGCCAGCCAGGCGTTCCGCGCCTACAAGGTCTCCAAGCGCCTGGACGACGACATCTCCGCCGTTTGCGCTGCCTTCAACCTGACCGTGGAGAACTGCCGGATCACCGCCGTGCGCACCGGCTTCGGCGGCATGGCCGCCATCCCGAAACGCGCCGCCGCCTGCGAAGCCGCACTGCTCGGCCAGACCTTCAACAGCGCCACCTTCGAGCGTGCCGCGCAGGCACTGAGCGAGGACTTCGCCCCGCTCACCGACTTCCGTGCGAGCAAGGAGTACCGCCTGCTCACCGCGCAGAACCTGCTGCGCAAGTGCTTCCTGGAACTGGAAGCCCCTCAGGCCGTGACCCGGGTGACCCACTATGCATAAGCCTCAGAAGAGCCAGGAAGAACTCACTGCGCTGTTCCGCGCCGACCTCACCACCGGCGTGGGCCGCAGCGTCAAGCACGAGAGCGCGCCCAAGCACGTCAGCGGCGAAGCGCAGTACATCGACGACCGCCTGGAATTCCCCAACCAGCTGCACGTCTATGCCCGCATGAGCGACCGCGCCCACGCACGCATTACCAAGCTGGACGTGAGCCCCTGCTACCAGTTCCCCGGTGTCGCCATCGCGATCACCAAGGATGACGTTCCCGGCCAGCTGGACATCGGCCCGGTGGTTGCCGGTGACCCGCTGCTGGCGGACGGCAAGGTCGAGTACGTCGGCCAGATGGTCATCGCCGTCGCCGCCGACAGCCTGGAAACCGCACGCAAGGCCGCCATGGCCGCGATCATCGAGTACGAAGACCTGGAGCCGGTGCTCGACGTGGTCGAAGCGCTGCGCAAGAAGCACTTCGTGCTCGACAGCCACCAGCACAAGATCGGCGACTCGGAAGCCAAGCTCGCCACCGCGCCGAACCGCATCCAGGGCACCTTGCACATCGGCGGCCAGGAACACTTCTACCTGGAGACGCAGATTTCCTCGGTCATGCCCACCGAAGACGGCGGCGTGATCGTCTATACCTCGACGCAGAACCCCACCGAAGTGCAGAAGCTGGTCGCCGAAGTGCTGGGCATCTCCTTCAACAAGGTGGTCATCGACATGCGCCGCATGGGCGGCGGCTTCGGCGGCAAGGAAACCCAGGCTGCCGCACCGGCGTGCCTGTGCGCGGTGATCGCGCGCCTCACCGGTCGCCCGGCGAAGATGCGCCTGCCGCGCGTCGAAGACATGCAGATGACCGGCAAGCGCCACCCCTTCTACGTCGAATACGACGTGGGCTTCGAGGACGACGGCCTGCTGCACGGCATCAACATCGAGCTGGCCGGCAACTGCGGCTACTCGCCGGACCTCTCCGGATCCATCGTTGACCGCGCGATGTTCCACTCCGACAACGCCTACTTCCTCGGCAACGCCACGGTGAACGGTCACCGCTGCAAGACCAACACCGCGTCGAACACCGCCTACCGCGGCTTCGGCGGCCCGCAGGGTATGGTCGCCATCGAGGAGATCATGGACGCGGTCGCGCGCCACCTCGGCAAGGACCCGCTGGAAGTGCGCAAGCGCAACTACTATGGCAAGAACGAGCGCAACGTCACCCACTACTACCAGCAGGTGGAACACAACCTGCTGCAGGAAATGACCGAGGAACTGGAAGCCAGCTCCGAGTACACCAAGCGCCGCGCCGAAATCCGCGAATTCAACGCCAATAGCCCGGTGCTGAAGAAAGGTCTGTCGCTGACCCCAGTGAAATTCGGCATCAGCTTCACCGCCACCTTCCTCAACCAGGCCGGCGCGCTGATCCACATCTACACCGACGGCAGCATCCACCTGAACCACGGCGGCACCGAGATGGGCCAGGGCCTGAACACCAAGGTCGCCCAGGTGGTGGCCGAGGTCTTCCAGGTCGACATCGACCGCGTGCAGATCACCGCCACCAACACGGACAAGGTGCCCAACACGTCACCGACCGCCGCTTCTTCCGGTGCCGACCTGAACGGCAAGGCCGCGCAGAACGCCGCCGAGACCCTCAAGCAGCGCCTGGTGGAGTTCGCCGCCAAGCACTGGAAGGTAACCGAGGAAGACGTCGAGTTCCGCAACAACCAGGTGCGCGTACGCGACCAGATCCTGCCCTTCGAGGAACTGGTACAGCAGGCCTATTTCGGCCAGGTCTCGCTCTCCTCCACCGGTTTCTACCGCACGCCGAAGATCTTCTACGACCGCAGCCAGGCGCGCGGCCGGCCGTTCTACTACTTCGCCTACGGCGTGTCCTGCTCGGAAGTAATCGTCGACACCCTCACCGGCGAGTACAAGATGCTGCGCAGCGACATCCTCCACGATGTCGGCGCCTCGCTGAACCCAGCCATCGACATCGGCCAGGTGGAAGGTGGCTTCGTCCAGGGCATGGGCTGGCTGACCATGGAAGAGCTGGTGTGGAACGCCAAGGGCAAGCTGATGACCAACGGCCCGGCGAGCTACAAGATCCCGGCCATCGCCGACATGCCCATCGACCTGCGGGTGAAGCTGGTGGAGAACCGCAAGAACCCGGAACAGACGGTGTTCCACTCCAAGGCCGTCGGCGAGCCGCCGTTCATGCTGGGAATCTCGGTGTTCTGCGCGATCAAGGACGCCGTGGCCAGCCTCGCCGACTACCGCGCCCAGCCGCAGATCGATGCCCCGGCCACCCCTGAGCGCGTGCTCTGGGGCGTGGAGCAGATGCGCAAGCTGAAGCTGGCCCAGGTCGAGAAGGCACCGGTTCAGGTCGAGCCGGCGTGATGTGACCATGGGGCACCGCTGGCAGGGAGAGACGTCCCCACTTCCGTCCTCCACCCTGCCAGCGGCGCCCCACCCTTACAAGTAACCGTGGAACGCTTCGCGCGCCCCACGACTACACCCTTGAGGTTCGCAACGATGAACTGGATCAGTGCCCTCGCCGACCTGCAACAACGCGCCGAAGCCAGCGTGCTGGTGACCATCATCGAAGAGCGCGGCTCGACCCCGCGCAACGCCGGCTCGAAGATGGTCGTCAGCGCCGACCAGGCCTACGACACCATCGGCGGCGGCCACCTCGAATTCAAGGCCATGCAGATCGCCCGCGACATGCTGCTGTCCCGCGAGCGCGAGCCTAAGCTGGAGCGCTTCAGCCTCGGCGCCAGCCTCGGCCAGTGCTGCGGCGGCGCCACCGTCCTGCTGTTCGAACCCATGGGCCAGCCACAGGCGCACATCGCCGTGTTCGGCGCCGGCCACGTCGGGCGCGCGCTGGTACCGCTGCTCGCCAGCCTGCCGTGCAAGGTGCGCTGGATCGACTCGCGGGAGGCCGAGTTCCCCGGCTACATCCCCGAGGGCGTGACCCGCGTGATCAACGAGGAAGTGATCGACGAGATCGACGAGATGCCCGCCGGCAGCTACTTCATCGTCATGACCCACAACCACGCGCTGGACCTGGAGCTGACCGCGAAGATCCTCGAGCGCAACGACTTTACCTACTTCGGCCTGATCGGCTCCGACACCAAGCGTGCCAAGTTCGAGCACCGCCTGCGCGACCGCGGTTTCGCCGCCGACACCGTGCAGCGCATGCGCTGCCCCATGGGCATCAGCGAGGTAAAGGGCAAGCTGCCGGTGGAGATCGCCGTGTCCATCGCCGGCGAGGTGATCGCCACCTACAACGCCACCTTCGGTCAGGAGACCGGCAAAGGCGAGAACACCGTGGCCAAACTGTTACCCACGAGCCGCCGCGCCCGCACCGCCGAAAGCGGCGCCTGAAATTTCCGTAGCATGGGCGCATGCCCATCCCGCCCCGGCGCCTGCGCGCGCCCCGGCCCCGAAACACGACTGAAGAGAGATCGATGAGCACTCAAGCCAAAGCCTACCGCGCCAGCATCCTGCACAGCGTCGCCGACCCGGCCGAAGTCGGCGTGGAGAAGTCCTACCAGTACTTCGAGGACGGCATCCTGCTGGTGGAAGACGGCAAGGTCGCCCGCCTCGGCCATGCTGCCGACCTGCTGCCGCAACTGGGTGGCGTCGAAGTGGTGGAATACCGTGACGCGCTGATCACCCCCGGCTTCATCGACACCCACATCCATTACCCGCAGACTGGCATGATTGCCTCCTACGGCGAACAGCTGCTGGACTGGCTGAACACCTACACCTTCCCCACCGAAAAGCAGTTTGCCGATCCGGCCCACGCCGCCGATGTCGCCGGCATCTTCCTCAAGGAGCTGCTGCGCGCCGGCACCACCACCGCGCTGGTGTTCGGCACCGTGCACCCGCAGTCGGTGGACGCGCTGTTCGGCGCTGCGCAGAAGCTCGATCTGCGCCTGATCGCCGGCAAGGTGATGATGGACCGCAACGCCCCGGATTACCTGACCGATACCGCCGAAACCAGCTACACCGACAGCAAGGCGCTGATCGAGCGCTGGCACGGCAAGGGCCGCCTGCTCTACGCGGTAACCCCGCGCTTCGCTCCCACGAGTACCCCGGAACAGCTGGACGCCGCCGGCCGCCTGCTCAAGGAGCATCCGGGCGTGTACCTGCACACGCACCTGTCGGAAAACCTCAAGGAAATCGAGTGGGTCAAGGAGCTGTTCCCGGAGCGCAAGGGCTACCTGGACGTCTATGACCACCACGGCCTGCTCGGCCCGCGCTCGGTGTTCGCCCACGGCGTGCACCTGTGCGACGGCGAATGCCAGCGCCTGGCGGAAACCGGCTCGGCCGTGGCCTTCTGCCCGACCTCCAACCTGTTCCTAGGCAGCGGCCTGTTCGACCTGGCCAAGCTGGAGAAGCACAAGGTCAAGGTCGGCCTGGGCACCGATGTCGGTGCCGGCACCAGCTTCTCCCAGCTGCAGTCGCTGAACGAGGCCTACAAGGTCATGCAGTTGCAGGGCATCAAGCTCGACCCCTTCAAATCGCTGTACCTGGCCACCCTCGGCGGCGCCCGCGCACTGGAGCTGGACGACAAAGTCGGCAGCTTCGCCCAGGGCAACGAGGCCGACTTCGTGGTCCTCGACTACAAGGCCACCCCGCTGCTGGACTACCGCCTGCAGCAGGCGAAAACCCTGGAGGAGAAACTCTTCGCACTGGTCATCCTCGGCGACGACCGTACCGTGAAGGAAACCTTCGCGCACGGCCGCAACGTGCATCGCCGCGGTTGACCCCTTACGGCTCCGGCGCCGGGTCCTCGCTCAGGACCAACCCGGCGCTGGGGCCGCTTTTCTTTCCGGCAGCAACGCCGCGCAGTAGGAGCGAACCTTGCTCGCGAAGGCCGCTAAGCGCGCCGATTGCGCAGATAAGAATCGCTCCTGCGAGATAGCTCTGTGCTCGGGCCAGCCCTCACCCTAACCCTCTCCCAGGGGAGAGGGGACCGTTCGGTGCAGGATGAAACCTTGCCGTCAGTCGGCTCGGACTGCCCCCTCTCCCTGAGGGAGAGGGATGGGGTGAGGGGGAAGCGCAGGCGCGGAGTTCCAGAAAAAGACAGTTGCTCCTACGAAAGCATCTTTATCTACTCCCGCACCTCGACCAGCACCGGACACGGCGCCCGTTCGATCACCCGCTGCCCCACCGAAGGGTCCAGCAACCGTTCGATGCGCCCCAGGTGCCGGTGACCGATCACGATCAGGTCACACTCCAGCCTCTCGGCCTCGCGCAGGATCGCCCGCGCCGGATCACCGGCCACCACCGCACCCGCCGCTACGCACGGCTGCAACTGCGCCACCGCCTGATCCACCAGCGCCTGCGCCTCCTGCTGTTCCTGTTCGGCCGGCGGATATTCCAGCGCATCCTGGCGCGGCATGGCGAAGGCGCGGTCCACGGCGCAGACCACATGCACCTGCGCCCCGTTACAGCTCGCCAGCTCGCCGGCGGTCGCGATGATGCGCGGCGACTGCGCCGCGCCGTCGATGGCCAGCAGAATCCGTTTGAACATGCCTTTCTTCCTCAACGAACGAAATCCGCCGCCATTCTTCGGGCCAGGGCGTGGAGCGTAAAGGCACGCAAAACGTAATGGACCATTGCATGAAACGCACGCTTGCCCATCGGGCCCGTCGCAATGGAACATGAATGGCATCGCGCCAACCCTCCGGAGTCGCCATGGCCCTGCCCGATCTCAACCTGCTGGTCGCCCTCAACATCCTGCTGGAAGAAGGCAGCGTGGTCGGTGCCGCAAGGCGCATGCACCTCAGCCCGCCAGCGATGAGCCGCACCTTGTCGCGCATTCGCGAGGCGGTGGGCGACCCGATCATGGTCCGCGCCGGACGCAACCTGGTGCCGACGCCCCGCGCACTGCAACTGCGCGAGGAAGTCAGCGATCTGGTGGAACAGGCCATGCGCCTGTTCAACGCCAAGGAAAACCTGCGCATGGACCAGCTCGAACGCTGCTTCGTGCTGCGCTCCAACAACGTGCTGGTGGGCGGTTTTGCCTCGCGCATGCTGGCGGTGATGAAGGAAGAAGCGCCGCGCTGCAGCCTGCGCATCGCCCCGGAGGCCGACTTCGACGACGAAGCCCTGCGGCAGAACCGCATCGACCTGTACATCGGCGGCGCTTCCACGCTGGAACCGGAAATCCGCACGCAGACCCTGTTCACCACCAATTTCGTCGGCCTTGCGCGGCGCGACCATCCGATCTTCGACGACGAGATCACCGCCGAGCGCTTCGCCTCGTTTCCTCAGATCAGTGTGTCGCGGCGCGGCAAATCCCGCGGGCCGATCGACGAGGAACTCGCCAACCTGGGCCTGCAGCGGGAAATCCGCCTCACCGCGCCGACCTTTCACTCTTCGATCTTCGCGCTGCTGGAGTCCGACCTGGTGCTGCCCATTCCGGAGCACTCGCTGTGGCGCCTGGACCGCCTGGGTTTCGCCCTGCGCCAGTTCGACATTCCGCTGCCGCTCAAATCGGTGGTGATCATCCAGGCCTGGCACCCGCGCTTCGACAATGACCCGGCGCACAGTTGGCTGCGGCAAACGGTGAAGCGCGTCTGCATCGAATTGCGCGAGAGCTCCGGTCTGCTGAGCTGAATGTGCATAAAGTGCGCTGAACGCACTAATTAGCTGCAATCATTTCAATTTCCACAGCTATCACCCTTCCCTAGACTCGGTCGCAAATACCCGAGTTGATTCCTATGCCTTGCACATCACCGCCCAAGGGCGGCGGCATCGGCCATCCCCATGGAGGCCGGCCATGACCGCGCTCGCCCCGATTTCCGCCGCCAGCCCACAACCAGCGAAGCCTGCCGCACCGGTTGCCCAGCCATTCGGCCTGCGCATCGTGGTCGGCATGATCGGCGTACTGATCGCCTCCCTCAGCGCCGGGCTCAACGAAAAAGTCACCGACCTGGCCATGACCGACGTGCGTGGCGCGCTGTCCATCGGCCACGACGAAGGCACTTGGCTGATCGCCCTGTACTCGGCGGCGCAGGTCGCCGCCATGGCCTTCGCGCCCTGGTTCTCGGTCACCGTGTCGCTGCGCCGCTTCACCCTAGGCGCCATCGCCTGTTTCGCTCTGCTCGCGCTGCTCTGCCCCTTCGCGCCGAACGTCGAGACGCTCTACCTGCTGCGCCTGCTGCAGGGGTTCGCCGGAGGCTGCATGCCGCCGATGCTGATGACTGTGGCGCTGCGCTTCCTGCCGCCGGGGATCAAGCTCTACGGCCTGGGCGCCTATGCGCTGACCGCGACCTTTGCGCCGAACCTCGGCATGCCGCTGGCGGCGCTGTGGACCGAGTTCGTCGGCTGGCAGTGGGTGTTCTGGCAGGTCATCCCGCTCTGCGCCGTGGCGCTGGCCGCCGTCGCCTGGGGCATCCCCCAGGACCCGCTGCGCCTGGAGCGCCTGAAGCAGTTCGATTACCTCGGCCTCGCCCTCGGCCTGCCGGGCATCCTGATGCTGGTGATGGGCCTGCTACAGGGCGAGCGCCTGGACTGGTTCGAATCCGACCTGGTCACCCTGCTGGTGATCGGCGGTGCCGGGCTGCTGGTGGCCTTTTTCATCAACGAATGGACGCACCCGCTGCCCTTCTTCCGCCTGGACATCCTCAAGCGGCGCAACTTCACCCACTCGCTGATCACCCTGGCCGGCGTGCTGGTGGTGCTCGGCGCGTGCGCTGGCGTGCCGGCGTCCTACCTCGCCTCCGCCCACGGCTATCGCCCGCTGCAATCGGCGCCCATGGCGCTGCTGGTGGCGCTGCCGCAGCTGATCTCGCTGCCGCTGGTGGCCGCGCTGTGCAACATCCCGCGGGTGGACTGCCGCTGGGTGCTCGCCATCGGCATCAGCCTGTGCGGGCTGTCGGCCTTCGGCATGAGCCAGCTCACCAGCGAGTGGACACGGGAGAACTTCTACTGGCTGCTGGCGTTGCAGATCATTGGCCAGCCGATGGCCATCGTGCCGCTGCTGATGTCCGCCACCAGCGTCGTCGCGCCCATCGAGGGGCCATTCGCCTCGGCCTGGTTCAACAGTGTGCGCGGCTTCTCGGCGGTGCTCGGCAGCGCCGTGGTGTCGATCCTGATGACCTGGCGCGAGCACTACCACTCCAACCGCCTGGTCGATCACCTGGGCAATGCCTCGCAAGCCCTCGGTCTGCGCCTGGAACAACTGGGCGGCGCCGAGTACATCGGCCGCCTGGCCGGCCAGGTGCGCGGCCAGGCCGGCGTGCTCGCCGCCTCCGACACGCTGCTGGCGATGTCCTGGCTGGCCGCCGCCCTGCTCGTCCTGATCCCCCTGCTGCCGCTGCGGGTCTACCCGCCGCGCCCTGTCGTGCCTAATCAATGAAAGGTCTGCCCATGTCGAAACTGAGCTCCCGTCGCGGCAGTCTGGCCCTGGTTGCCGTGCTGCTTCTCGCCCTCGTCGTCTACCTGTTGCTGCGCCTGCTGGGCCCCAGCCGCGAGCAGAGCACCGATGACGCCTACATCCATGCCGACTTCACCCTGGTCGCGCCGAAAGTCGCCGGCTTCATCGAGCAAGTGCTGGTGGAAGACAACCAGTCGGTGAGGGCCGGGCAGGTCCTGGCGCGCATCGATGCCCGCGACTACCGCGCCGCCCTGGAAGCCGCCGAAGCCGACGTAATGGCCGCCGAGGCGCGTCACCACCACGTCGCCGCCGACCTCGAACGCCAGCAGGCGGTGATCGCCCAGAGCGCCGCCCAGGTGCAGGCCGACCAGGCCGCATTGACCTTCGCCGCGCAGGAACTGAACCGCTACCAGCACCTCGCGACCCAGGGCGCGGGCACGCTGCAGAATGCCCAGCAGGCGCGCTCGCGCGTCGACTCGGCGAAGGCCGTGCTGGACAAGGACAAGGCTGCCGCCCTCGCCGCCCGCAAGCAGCTCGACGTACTGCTGGCCCAGCAGGCCGAGGCTCTCGGCGCGCTGAAGCGTGGCCAGGCACAACTGCAGCAGGCACAACTGAACCTGTCGTACACCGAGATTCGCGCGCCCTTCGACGGCATGGTCGGCCGCCGTGCCGTGCGCGTCGGCGCCTACACCACGCCGGGCAATGCACTGCTCGCGGTGGTGCCGCTGCAGAACGCCTATGTGGTCGGCAACTTCCAGGAAACCCAGCTGACCGACGTGCAGCCAGGGCAGGCCGTGGAGGTCAGCATCGACACCTTCCCCGGCGAAAAACTGCGCGGCCACGTCGACAGCATCGCCCCGGCCACCGGCCTGAGCTTCGCGCCCATCGCCCCGGACAACGCCACCGGCAACTTCACCAAGATCGTCCAGCGCATCCCGGTGAAGATCATCCTCGACGCCGACCAGCCGCTGCGCGACAAGCTGCGCGTGGGCATGTCGGTGATCGCCCGCATCGACACCGGCAAGCACGTCGAGGCCGAGCAGAAGGTAGCCGCGCAATGATCGCCGCCCGCACGCCGCTGTTTCTGGCTCTGCTCGCGCTCGGCGCCTGCAGCGTCGGCCCGGACTTCCAGCGCCCGGACGATGCCGACGCAGTGAACTGGTCCGCCCGGCGCGGCAACGCGCCCAGCCAGACCCTCAATGCGCCGCTGGAAGCGCAGTGGTGGACGCTGCTGGGCGATGCGCAGCTCAACGACCTGCAACGCCGCGTGGCGGATACCAACCTCGACCTGCGCGAAGCCGACGCGCGCCTGCAGCAGAGCCGGGCGATCCGCCAGGCACTGGGCGGCGATGCCGCACCCAACGTCGGCGCGGACCTGGGCTACCAGCGCAAGCGCAACAGCGAGGTCGGCCTGAGCGACCCATCCGGCCAAGCCGGCAAGGACAACTTCAACCAGCTCGACGGTGGCTTCGACCTGTCCTGGGAGCTGGACTTCTGGGGCCGTGTACGCCGCGAGCTGGAAGCCGCCGACGCCAACGTTCAGGCCACCGAGGAAAGCCGTCGCGACGTGCTGGTCTCGGTGCTTGCCGAGACCGCACGCAACTACCTGCAACTGCGCGCCGAACAGGACCTGGAAGCCATCATCCGCGGCAATCTGGAAATCGCCCAGCGCAGCCTGGAGCTGACCCGCCTGCGCCGCGCCGATGGCGTCGCCACCGAACTCGACGTGGCAGAAGCGTTGACCCAGGTCTCCAGCATCGAAGCGCGCCTGCCCGATAGCCAGAAGCGCCAGGCGCGGCTGATCAACGCCCTGGGCTACCTGCTCGGCGAAGCGCCCGGTGCGCTACAGGCGGAACTCGCCCAGGCCAAACCGGTGCCACAACCACCGCGTGGCGTACCGGTCGGCCTACCGTCGGAACTGGCCCAGCGCCGCCCGGACATCCGCCGCGCCGAAGCCGCGCTGCACGCCGCCACCGCCAGCATCGGCGTGGCCAAGGCGGACTTCTACCCGCGCATCAGCCTCAACGGCAGCTTCGGCTTCCAGGCGCTGCAACTGTCCAACTTCGGCGACTGGAACAGCCGTACCTTCGGCATCGGCCCGAGCCTGTCGCTGCCGGTCTTCGAGGGTGGTCGCCTGAAGGGCATGCTCGCCCTGCGCGAGGCGCAGCAACAGGAGTCGGCCATAGCTTACCGCCGCACGGTGCTCAACGCCTGGCGGGAAGTGGACGACGCGCTGACCGACTACGCCGCCGACCAGCGTCGCCTGGCCAGCCTCGATACCGCCACCGAACATGGCCGCACCGCGCTGGCCAACGCCCGTGAGCAATACAAGGCCGGCGCGGTGGACTTCCTCAACGTGCTCAACGCCCAGCGCGAACTGCTGGCCACCGAGGAACAACAGGTGCGCAGCCGCGAAGCCGTAGCCACCACGCTGGTGCTGCTTTACAAGTCACTGGGCGGTGGCTGGCAGCAAGGCCAGGAAACCGCGCAGAACCTGTAGGAACGGCAAATCCGCCCTCCCCCGGAAACGAAAAAGCCCCGCATCTGCGGGGCTTTTTTCTGGCTCGGCGATCAGGCTGCCGAGTCGGCGTCGGCCTTGCTGCGGCGCGGCTTCTTCTTGCCGGCCAGCAGGTGCGAGAACACTGCGTGCAGGTCGCCGGAGGCGCCGTCCACGTCCAGGTTCAGCTTGTCGTCGATGTGCGCCATGTGGTGCATCATCAGGGTCACGGCCTTTTCCTTGTCGCCCTTCTCGATGGCGTCGAGGATCTCGTTGTGCTCGTCGAACGAGCAGTGCGAGCGGCCGCCGCTTTCGTATTGGGCGATGATCAGCGAGGTCTGCGACACCAGGCTGCGCTGGAACACCACCAGCGGGGCATTCTTCGCCATCTCGGCGAGCTTCAGGTGGAATTCGCCGGAGAGGCGGATGCCGGCGCCACGGTCGCCGCGGGCAAAGCTGGATTGCTCCTGTTTCACCATGTCGCGCAGCTCGGCGAGGGTATCGCTGCTGGCGTTGTCCACCGCCAGTTCGGTGATCGCGCGCTCGACGGTGCGGCGGGCGAAGAGAATCTGCCGGGCTTCGTCGATGCTCGGGCTGGCCACCACGGCGCCACGGTTCGGACGCAGCAGCACGACCTGTTCGTGGGCCAGGCGCGACAGGGCGCGACGGATGATGGTGCGGCTGACGCCGAAGATTTCACCGAGGGCCTCTTCGCTCAGCTTGGTGCCGGGCGCCAGGCGCTGTTCGAGGATGGCGTCGAAGATGTGCGCGTAGACGATCTCGTCCTGAGTGCCGCTGCGCGCCTTGCCATTGCGCGGCTGCTTCCTGATCTGTTGCAACTGGTCGGTCATCGGAGTCGAACCCTGCTCAGCCGGGTTGAACCGGCGCGAAATCCGTGGGGCGGGAAAGGAACTGGCCGCGGGCCA
Source organism: Pseudomonas sp. PDM17 (assembly GCF_014851985.1). NCBI lineage: Bacteria > Pseudomonadati > Pseudomonadota > Gammaproteobacteria > Pseudomonadales > Pseudomonadaceae > Pseudomonas > Pseudomonas sp. PDM17. The sequence continues at coordinate 132,118 of NZ_JACVAT010000009.1, read as the reverse complement.
GGCATGGGGCACAGTGTACACAAAGTGGCCACTATCGTGCAGCCGTCGCGAGCGACTCCCCATCAACCCCAAGGCCGCGCGGCACAGGAGCCTGGAGAAGGTCAGCGTGCGACCATTCCGACGCTTTGCTTGTAAAAATCTTTCGGCAAGACACTAAACATTATTTGAACTTTTTGTACACAACTGCATAATCGCGGCGTGACTTCCTGACCCAAAGGTCAACATTCACACCCTCACAACTCTTTCCGTTAGCGCAAGGGACGCAGGTGAACCAGCCGACGGCAAGGGACCAACAACAAGAGCGTTGAGGAGTACCGCTGTGGAAAGCACCAAACAAGAACAACAAGCCTTTGCAACCAGCCCGCCTGCTACCGGCCTGCTCGAACGCCTGTTCAAGCTCAGCCAGCACGGCACCACCGTGAAGACCGAACTCGCCGCAGGTCTCACGACCTTCATCACCATGGCGTACATCATCTTCGTCAACCCCAACATCATGGCCGACGCCGGCATCGACCACGGCGCCGCCTTCGTCGCGACTTGCCTTGCCGCGGCGCTCGGTTGCTTCCTGATGGGCCTGTACGCCAACTGGCCGGTGGGCCTGGCGCCGGGCATGGGCCTCAACGCCTTCTTCACCTACACCGTGGTCAAGACCATGAACTACAGCTGGGAGATCGCGCTGGGCGCGGTGTTCATCTCCGGCATCGCCTTCATGATCCTGACCTTCTCGCGCATCCGCGAATGGCTGCTCAACAGCATCCCGGTCAGCCTGCGCTTCGCCATGGGCGCCGGCGTCGGTCTGTTCCTCGGGCTGATCGGCCTGAAGACCGCCGGCATCGTAGTCGCCAGTCCCGCCACCCTGGTCCACCTGGGTGACCTGACCAGCCCCGGCCCGCTGCTGGCCGCCATCTGCTTCCTGATGATCGCCGTACTGGAATACCGCCGCGTGTTCGGCGGCATCCTGATCAGCATCCTCACCGTCACCGTGGCCGGCATCGCGCTGGGCATCGTCCAGTTCGGCGGCGTGTTCTCCATGCCTCCGAGCCTGGCGCCGACCTTCATGGCGATGGACATTTCCGGCGCGTTCAACGTCACCATGATCAGCGTGATCCTGGCCTTCCTCTTCGTGCACATGTTCGACACCGCCGGCACCCTGATGGGCGTTGCCCAGCGTGCACATCTGGTGCGTGAAGACGGTCGCATCGAGAACCTGTCGAAAGCCATGAAAGCCGACAGCACCTCCAGCGCCTTCGGCGCGGTGCTCGGTGTGCCGCCGGTGACCAGCTATGTGGAAAGCGCTGCGGGCGTCGCCGCCGGTGGCCGCACCGGCCTGACCGCCGTGGTGGTGGGTGTATTGTTCGTCGCCGCGATGTTCTTCGCCCCGCTGGCCGGCATGATCCCTGCCTACGCCACCGCCGGCGCGCTGATCTACGTCGCCATGCTGATGATGGGCGGCATGGCCCACATCGACTGGAACGAGCACACCGAGACCATCCCGGCCATCGTCACCGTGATCATGATGCCGCTGACCTTCTCGGTTGCCGACGGCATCGCGCTGGGCTTCGTGACCTACGTAGCGATGAAGGTCTTCACCGGCCGCCACAAGGACGTAACCATCAGCCTGTATGCACTGTGTGCGATCTTCGTGGCCAAGTTCATCTTCCTCTGAGTCTCTGCTGCGCAAGATGAAAAAGGCCCCGGCGATTGCCGGGGCCTTTGTTTTAGCAGTGCGGTGACAGAGTGCCATCCGGATTGGAGCGAGGCGAAAGCTGCTCAGCCTTCCACGGCAGGCAACAGCAACTTGATGCTGAACTCTGTTCCGATTCCAGGACGGCTGCTCATGGTCAGTTCGCCCCCCATCAGTTCGACCAGGCTGCGCGACAGCGCCAGACCCAGCCCGGTGCTGCCACGACGCACCCGCTCGCCCTTCAACGGCGCAGTGAAGGGCTCGAACAGGGCCTCCTGCTCCTCCAGCGGAATGCCCACTCCGGTGTCGATGACATCAAGCTGCACCTCCACCATGCCTTCGCCACTACCGCGCGCTCGCAGCCGCAAAACGATTGCCCCGTGATCGGTGAACTTCAGCGCATTGCTGAGCAGGTTGTTCAGCACCTGCCGCAAGCGCAACGGATCGCACCAGACCCGAGGCTGCATGGCCAGACTGAAATCCGCGTCCAGCGCCAATCCCTTGGTCATCGCTGGCTCGGCCAGCATGTCCAACTGCCGCTGCGCGAGCGCCTTCAAGTCCACTTCCTCCGGCGCCAGGTGGAGCCGTCCCAGGTCCGCACGACTGAGCAGATTGAGGTCGTCCAGCATGTGCAACATGTTCTCTGCCATGCTGCGCGCAACCTCCAACGGCTCGACACGCCGCGCAGGATCATCCTGGTTCAGCGCCATACCGATCATCGCCAGGATATTCTGTAGCGGCCCCTGTAATTCGCTGCCCATGCTCGCGAGGAACAATCCCTTGCCGCGACTGATGGTGCCAATCCGGGCATTGGCATTACGCAGCCCGCGAATCACATTGTCCTGGTGGGTGATATCGACGACGCCGCTCATGACCCCCAGCAGGGCGTCCTGCGCGTCCCGATAGGGTCTTGCCCAGACGTGAACCACCCGACGATCCTGAGCGCCCTGGAATTCGACGTCCCAGTCCAGACTCTCGCCCTTGCCCACCGCGGCAAGGAAGCGGTCCTGCAACAGCTGAGCCTCGTCAGTACTGGCGAATACGCCAAGCTCTGACCAGGTGCTGCCGATGACTTCTTCACGTGTTCTACCCAGGGTCTCCAGCGAGGCATCACTGCAGTACTGAATGCGACCGTCCAGCCCGCGCAGGCTGATCGGATAGGGAATGGATTCCATGAACCTGCGCAACAGGCCCAGCTCGCGATGCTGCTCATCGTCCAGCTCCGACGCTGCGCTACCGGACTCTTCCCGCGCACCACCTTCCACCAGCCCATGGCGGCGGCCGATGTCGATCAGCTCGACCAGCGACTTGGCGTGCAGCTTCTGCATCAGCCGCACCTTGTAGGTGCTCACCGTCTTGTCGCTGATGGCCAGTTGGTCGGCGATGGCGATGTTGCTCAAGCCCCGAGCCAGCAACTGCAGCACACTGAGTTCGCGGACCGACAGTCCCTTGATCAGTTCGCCATGACCGGCTTCTTCTGCCGCGCTGACGCTGCCCAGCGCATGGCTGGGGAAATAACTGTGCCCCTGGGCGATGGCCCGCACCGCTTCGCGCACCGCCTGGGGGTTCTCCTGCTTGCTGACGAAACCGGCGGCGCCGGCAGTCAGGCAACGCCCGGCGAAGTACTCGGAGTCCTGTGAGGTGAGCACCAGCACCTTCACGGGTGATTCCTGTGCCACCAGGCGCTGCAGGACCTCCAGCCCACCCAGGCGTGGAATCGACAGTTCGAGGATCATCAGGTCCGGCTTGCATACGCGCACCTGATGCAGCGCATCGGGTCCGTTGTCCGCCTCGCCGACGACCTCGTGCCGGTCCGCCTCCATCATCAGGCGCAGCGCGTGACGGGTCACCGGCTGTTCATCGACGATCAGAATCCTGCTCATACCACCCCTCGAAACAGTTTTTTCCCTCCTTTCTTCTAGTCCAAATGTGCCCATCCCGCCCGTGCGTCCTACGCGATTTTCCGTACGACAGGCAAAAAAAAGCCCGCAGTGTGGGCGGGCTGAGGAAGACTCCACGAAGAGTCCGGGGGAAGACCTACGGGCGGGGGACTAGCTGCCGCGATAGGTGGAATAGCTGTAGGGGGAAATCAGCAGCGGCACATGGTAGTGGTCGCTTTCAGAGGCGATACCGAAGCGCAGCACGACCTGGTCGAGGAATGCCGGCTGGGGCAGTTCGACGCCACGGGCGCGGTAGTAGTCGCCGGCATTGAACAGCAACTGGTAGACGCCGGCGCGGAAATCCTCGCCCTGCAACAACGGCTCGTCGCAACGGCCATCGTCGTTGGTCACGCGGGTGGCGATCAGTTCCAGCTGCTGGCCTTCGACGCGGAACAGCTCGATCTTGATGCCATGGCCGGGGCAGCCGTGGGCGGAATCCAGTACGTGAGTGGTCAGGCGTCCCATGGGCTTATCGGTGTCCTGCGGCGGAGCCGGCCGACACCTTCCTCCTCTGTCTCGTTGATGCGAATGAACGGGCCGCTATCGAAGCGGCCCGCGGGTGCGTTTGGCTGAAGCGAATATACCCAGCGGCACAATTGATTGTATACAAAAAACTGATTAGATCCCGCAAAAAACCCCTGTCGCGCCAGCCGACAGCCGGGTACCAGACCACTGGAAAACCCGCCTCAGGCTGCGCCAGAACAGGGCGCGCCCGGCATCCACGCCCTGTCGAACGCTCGCGAAAGGAATGAAACGACCGTTGCGCGGATTGTATTTACAGACCGCTCCACATTTTGTATACAATGCACCCATCAACGGCAGCGCACAGTCCACCGACCCGGCGCCGACCGCCAACCACAAGAAGGAACACTGCAGTGAGCGCTGACTACCCACGCGACCTGATCGGTTACGGCAACAACATCCCCCATCCGCACTGGCCCAACGATGCGCGCATCGCCCTGTCCTTCGTCCTCAACTATGAAGAAGGCGGCGAACGCAACATCCTCCATGGCGACGCCGAATCCGAAGCCTTCCTCTCTGAAATGGTTGCTGCCCAGCCGCTCAAGGGCGAACGCAACATGTGCATGGAATCGCTGTACGAATACGGCAGCCGTGCTGGCGTGTGGCGTCTGCTCAAGTTGTTCCGCAAGTACGACCTGCCGCTGACCGTGTTCGCCGTGGCCATGGCCGCCCAGCGCCACCCCGAGGCGATCCGCCAGATGGTCGCCGACGGTCACGAGATCTGCAGCCACGGCTACCGCTGGATCGACTACCAGTACATGGATCCGGAGCAGGAGCGCGAGCACATGTTCGAGGCCGTGCGCATCCTCACCGAGCTGACCGGCCAGCGCCCGCAGGGCTGGTACACCGGCCGCCTGGGCCCGAATACCCGGCGCATCGTCCGCGAGGACGGCAACTTCCTCTACGACTCCGACACCTACGACGACGACCTGCCCTACTGGGACCCGGCGAGCACCGCCGAGAAGCCGCACCTGGTGATCCCCTACACCCTGGACACCAACGACATGCGCTTCACCCAGGTGCAGGGCTTCAACAAGGGCGACGACTTCTTCGAATACCTGAAGGACGCCTTTGACGTGCTCTACGCCGAGGGTGCCGAGGGCGCGCCGAAGATGCTGTCGATCGGCATGCACTGCCGCCTGCTGGGCCGTCCGGCGCGCATGGCCTCGCTGGAGCGTTTCATCCAGTACGTTAAGGGTCACGAGAAGGTGTGGATCACCCGCCGTGTCGACATCGCCAAGCACTGGCACGAGAACCACCCGTACAAAGCGCAGGAGAACAAGGCATGAGCCGCTTCCAGACCCTGACCCCGGCCAGCCTCGACCGCGCCGCGTTCGTCGCCGCCTTCGCCGACATCTACGAGCACTCCCCATGGGTCGCCGAGAAAGCCTATGACCTGGGCGTCGACGACAGCCTGAACGACATTGAACTGCTGCAGCAGCGCATGGCCGACATCCTCCTGTCCGCCAGCCACGATGCCCAGCTGGCGCTTATCAACGCGCACCCGGACCTCGCCGGCAAGGCCGCCGTACGTGGCGAACTGACCGCCTCGAGCACCGCCGAACAGGCCGGCGCCGGCATCCAGGACTGCACCGCCGAGGAGTTCGCCCGCTTCACCGAACTCAACGACGCCTACAAGGCCAAGTTCGGCTTCCCCTTCATCAAGGCGGTGAAGGGCAGCAACCGCCACCAGATCCTGGCCGCGTTCGAAGAGCGCATCCACAACACGCCGGAGCAGGAGTTCCAGACCGCCCTGGCGGAGATCAACAAGATCGCGATGTTCCGCCTGCAGCAGCTCTGAGCGAGCGGACCTTCACTCCCTGTCCCAGCGACGGGGCCAATGCGAACAACGAAAAAGAAGACCAGCCATGCGTACCCTGAAGATCGAGCCGTTGACCAAGGAAGCCTTCGCACCGTTCGGTGATGTCATCGAAACCGAAGGCAGTGACTTCTTCATGATCAACAACGGTTCCACCCGCCGTTATCACAAGCTCGCCACCGTCGAAACGGCGCAGCCCGATGACAAGGCGATCATCAGCATCTTCAGCGCCGAGTCCCTGGAGATGCCCTTGCGCATCCGCATGCTGGAACGTCACCCGCAGGGCAGCCAGGCTTTCATTCCGCTGCTCGGCAACCCTTTTCTGATCGTGGTCGCGCCAGTTGGCGATGTACCTGTATCGGGTCTCGTCCGCGCTTTCCTGTCCAACGGCAAGCAGGGCGTCAATTACCACCGCGGCGTCTGGCACCACCCGGTGCTGACGATCGAAAAGCGGGATGACTTCCTGGTGGTCGATCGCAGCGGTTCTGGCAACAACTGCGACGAGCATTTCTTCACCGAGGACGAACAGCTCCTCCTCGACCCCCAAGCGAACTAATAAGAGAGGCCCGCGCAGCGCGACGGCGATGCCCGGGCAAGAGGTAAAAAACTGTGGAAGCACATCTCATCGAATGGCTGAACCTGCTGGTCCGCTGGATCCACATGATCGTGGGTATCGCGTGGATCGGCGCCTCGTTCTACTTCGTCTGGCTGGAAAACAACCTCAACCGCGCCAACCCGCGCGAGGGGCTTTCCGGTGACCTCTGGGCGATCCATGGTGGCGGCATCTACCACCTGGAGAAGTACAAGCTCGCCCCGCCGAAAATGCCGGACAACCTGCACTGGTTCAAATGGGAGGCCTACTCCACCTGGATGTCGGGTGTCTGCCTGCTGACCATCGTGTTCTACCTGAACCCGACCCTGTACCTGATCGCTCCTGGCAGCGACCTGGCCCCAGCCGCCGCCGTTGCCATCGGCATCGGCTCGCTGATCGCCGGCTGGTTCGTCTACAGCACCCTGTGCGACTCCCCGCTTGGCAAGAAACCCGCCCTGCTGGGCGCCATCCTGTTCGGCCTGCTGGTCCTCGCCGCCTACCTGCTCAGCCAGGTGTTCAGCGGTCGCGGTGCGTACCTGCACGTGGGCGCCATCATCGGCACCATCATGGTGGGCAACGTGTTCCGCGTGATCATGCCGGCCCAGCGCGCACTGGTTAAGGCCATCGAGGAAGGCCGCGAGCCCGACCCGGTACTGCCGGCCAAAGGCCTGCTGCGTTCGCGCCACAACAACTACTTCACCCTGCCGGTGCTGTTCATCATGATCAGCAACCACTTCCCGAGCACCTACGGCAGCCACTACAACTGGCTGATCCTGACCTGCATCGCGGCGCTGGCGGTAATCGTGCGTCACTACTTCAACACCCGCCACAATGGCAACGGCATGGCCTGGGCGCTGCCCGCCGGCGCTGTCGGCATGATCGCCCTGGCCTTCGTCACCGGCCCGAACTTCCCCAGCAGCGACAACACTGCCAGCGCCCAGCCGGCGAAGGTGGAGTACCAACCACTGCCGGAAACCGCCGTCGGCGGCAAGACCCCGGCCGAGCGCGCCAAGGACGAGGAAGCCGCCAAGGCCGCCGCTGCCCAGCAGGCTCAGGCCGCTCCGGCCCAGGCGTCCACTGCCGGCTCGACCGAAGGCTTCGACAAGGTCCATCACGTCATCCAGGAACGCTGCGCCGTGTGCCATTCGGCCAAGCCGACCAGCAACCTGTTCAGCACCGCGCCGGCTGGCGTGATGTTCGACACCCCGCAGCAGATCCAGCAGCTCGCCCCGCGCATCCAGGCGCAGGCCGTGGCCTCGCAGGTGATGCCGCTGGGCAACATCACCCAGATGACCCCGGAAGAGCGCAAGCTCGTCGGAGACTGGATCTCCAGGGGCGCCCAGGTTAATTGAGCCTGCGGCACGGCCAGAGAAACCGCACCTTCGGGTGCGGTTTTTTTATGCGCGCAGATTGGCATTTCCCTGTAGGAGCGCGCCATGCCCGCGATCGCGCGCATGGCGCGCATGGCGCGCTCCTACAGGCTGGGCCGAATGCTGAAACAAAAAATGTAGTCCACTCGACCAATGGCTACAGAATTACCGAAGCCAGGAAACATGCGGCCTAGAGCGATGCAGCACCATGGAGACAAAACGTGACCGGCGAGTTGTATACAAAAATCGATTGAACGTAATACACATCGCGTTTATAAAGTCCCGCACCGCTTCACCCGCTCGGCCCCGGGGGTGAGATCGGCCAGTACTTCCCGGTTGTCGTGCCCGTCCGGCAACCAGCGACTGACAACAATAAAAACCGAGGTGTTGCATGTCCGTGGTAACTGAGCGCTCCCATACCGGCTCGCCCGTCGATCAGCGTTTGCCTTTGCTGCAGCTGCTGCTGGTCGGCTTCCAGCACGTTCTCCTGATGTATGGCGGCGCCGTCGCCGTCCCGCTGATCGTCGGCCAGGCCGCCGGTCTCTCCCGTGAAGAAATCGCCTTCCTGATCAACGCCGACCTGCTGGTCGCCGGCATCGCCACGCTCGTGCAATCGCTCGGCATCGGCCCGGTCGGCATCCGCATGCCGGTGATGATGGGCGCCAGTTTCGCCGCCGTCGGCAGCATGGTCGCCATGGCCGGGATGCCCGGCGTGGGCATGACCGGCATCTTCGGTGCCACCATCGCCGCGGGCTTCTTCGGCATGGTCATCGCGCCGTTCATGAGCCGTATCGTGCGCTTCTTCCCGCCTCTGGTGACCGGCACCGTGATCACCTCCATCGGTATGTGCCTGTTCCCGGTGGCGATCAACTGGGCCGGAGGCGGCAAGGCAGCCGCCAACTTCGGCGCCATCGAATACCTCGCCCTGTCGTCCTTCGTGCTGGCGGTGATCCTGCTGATCAACCGCTTCATGAAGGGCTTCTGGGTCAACGTCTCGGTGCTGATCGGCATGCTGCTGGGCTACATCATCGGCGCCAGCATGGGCATGGTCAGCCTGGACGGCATCGAGCAGCGCCCGTGGTTCGACGTAGTCACTCCGCTGCATTTCGGCACGCCGGAATTCCACCTCGCCCCGGTGCTGTCCATGTGCCTGGTGGTGGTGATCATCTTCGTCGAGTCCACCGGCATGTTCCTCGCCCTGGGCAAGATCACCGAGACCGAAATCTGCCCGAACCGCCTGCGCCGTGGCCTGCTGTGCGACGCCGGCGCGTCGTTCATCGCCGGCTTCATGAACACCTTCACCCACTCCTCGTTCGCCCAGAACATCGGCCTGGTGCAGATGACCGGCGTGCGCAGCCGCTATGTGACCGCCGCCGCCGCGCTGTTCCTGATCGCCCTGTCACTGCTACCCAAGGCCGCCTTCCTGGTCGCCTCGATTCCGCCGGCGGTGCTGGGCGGCGCCGGCATCGCCATGTTCGGCATGGTCGCGGCCAGCGGCATCCGCATCCTCCACGAAGCGGACATCGTCGACCGCCGCAACCAGCTGCTGGTGGCGGTGAGCATTGGCATGGGAATGGTGCCGGTGGTGCGCCCGGACTTCTTCGCCGCCCTGCCCCAGTGGATGGAGCCGATCACTCACAGCGGCATCGCGATGACCGCGATCTGGGCCGTGGTGCTGAACATCCTGTTCAACATCCTCGGCGAACAAGGCCGCGACGCCCTCTGCGGGCATCACTGAGTCCCTTTCGCGGGCGTCTCCCGGACGCCCGCACCAAGCCGCGTCCAACTCCTTCGCGGCTTTTTTTCGCCTGCGATTCGGCTTTGGGTCTCAGGCCTCCGGCCGGTAACCCAGACGCAACCCACCCCACTGGCGCCCGCGCACGTAAATCGGCACAGACAGGTCATGCATCAGCTCGCCGGTATCGCGGCAGTAGGTCTGTAGCAACATCGGCTGGTTGTGGCTGCCGCAGCGTACGCCGGTGCGGTCGTTGAACAGCCGCTTGCTGCGACTCTTGAGCATGTCCACCTGCAGGTCGCCGCTCGGCGGATGGCTGAACGCCTGGTTGTGGGTCGGCACATAACCCTCGGCGGTACAGGCGATGGCGAACACCAGCCCCTCGTGGCGTTGCAGCAGGTCTTCCTGGATGCGCGGCAGCACCTCGTCGGTGTAGCGATCGAAGCGCGTGCGGAACTTCTGCGGGCGGGTGCCGGGCATCGGCTGGTAGTCGCGGTCGAACAGATCATCGAAGCCGATCCGGCCGTTCTCCATGTCCGTCTCGAACTTCGCGCCGATGGCCTGGGCACCGGCGCGGGCGAGGTCGTAGGCGCGCTGGTGATAGTCGTCCAGCGCGACCTCGGCGAGACGTTCGCTGATGGTCTCCGCCTGGCTTTCCAGCTGCATCGCGGCATCGGCCAGACGGTGGGTCTGCTCATCGCTGGCGCGCAGGTCGCCGCGCACCTGCTCGACGGCAGCGAACAGGCTGTCCAGCTGGTTGCGGTTGATCTCCGCGCCCTCGGCGATCTCGGTGATCTGGGTTTCCACGGTGGCAGCCAGCCCGGCGATATCCTGCAGCTGGCGGCCGGTGCTCTCCACCTGGCTGACGCCCAGGCCCAGGTCATCGGTAAGCTGGCGAATCTGCTCCACCACCTCGCCGGTCTGGCGCTGGATATCCTCGATCATCTGCCCCACCTCGTCGGTGGCCTCGGCGGTGCGCCCGGCGAGCCCGCGAACCTCCTCGGCCACCACGGCGAAGCCACGGCCGTGCTCCCCTGCCCGCGCCGCCTCGATGGCCGCGTTGAGAGCCAGCAGGTTGGTCTGGCTGGCGATGGACTGAATGACCTGGGTGACACGCTGGATATCCTCGCTGCGCGTATTCAGGGTCTCGATCAGCGCACGGCTGGCGCTGGCGCGCTGGCTCAGCAGACGCATGCAATCGATGGCGGCCTGCAGCTCGCTGCGCCCACTATCACTGCCAGCACGGGCGAGCGTGGCGGCCTCCTTCGCCTGGCGCGCGAGATTCGAGGTAGCCCGCTCGGTGTGGATCATCACTTCGGCGCTACCGACGATCTGCTCGGCGGCCACTACCTGGGACTCCAGCTTTTCCACCAGCCGCTGCACCGAGAACGACACGCCGGCGGCGGACAAAGCATTGCGGCTGGTGCCCTGGGACAGCTCGCGGGTCAGCTCGGCGACGTCCGGCAACACCGCCAGCGCTCCGGCCGGCGCCGCCCGCTCGGGGACGAACCACGGCCCCCAGAGCAGTATCGCGGCAAGCAGCAGGCACACAGACAATGGCCAGCCGCCCAGCGCCTGGGCGATGAACAGCAGCACCAGGCCGCAAGTCTGCAGGGTAAGAATGAGGACGATACGCGGACGCGCGATATCCATGGCAACAGCTCTCTTCTGGCGGGCCCTGCCGCTGCGCAGCGCGGGCACGCTGCCGGGGAGCCCGATTATTCTTGTCAGAGCCATTAGGCCGCCTGCTGCACCCGGCGGCTATCGTTCCTTAGTGGTAGACGAGGCGCTGCTTGAGTCGCTACAGGCAGCTGCGCGCTGCCTGGGTGATCGCATCGTCCGGGCTCGGTGGATTGCGGCGATAGAGCGCCACATCGCTACCCTTGTCCGCCGCCGTCGTCTCCAGCAGCACCTCGGTGCTATCGCCCGAGGCGGCCGGCGCCAGCAGCCGGTAGCCGAACCGGATTTCCCGCACCGCCGCCGAAGGGCGTATAGCCTGCCATTCTGGCAGCAGGCAGGTCATGTAGACCGAGGGCGACTTGCCACTCTCCAGCCGCAACGCCGGCGCCTCCTCCTTCAGCTTGCCCGGCGAAGAACAGGCGGCCAGCAGGATCAGTGGCAGCGTCAACAATAGGGGTTTCATCGAGTGAGATCCTTCTGTCAGGAACCCAGAGGGTAGCAGTTGCATCGATGCGGACCGTCCGGTCAGGTCAAGCCTGTGGCAGACCGCCTGCCGGTTTCCGTGCGCTGCGCCGGCAACCCCGGTAAAATCTCCGCCCTTTCCGTCGGCGCGAGCGATTTCGCGCTCCTAGCGAAGCCAGATATCCAGTACCTATGACCAGCGCAACACCGACTGCCACCAACCGCCCCGAGCCCTCCCGCCGCTTCTCCGTGGCGCCGATGATGGATTGGACCGACCGTCACTGTCGGTACTTCCTGCGCCAGCTTTCCAGCCACGCGCTGCTCTACACGGAGATGGTCACCACCGGTGCCGTGCTGCACGGTGATGCCGCGCGCTTCCTGCGCCACGACGAGTGCGAGCACCCGCTGGCGCTGCAGCTGGGCGGCAGCAACCCGGCGGATCTGGCGGCCGCGGCGAAACTGGCCGAGGAAGCGGGCTACGACGAGGTGAACCTGAACGTCGGCTGCCCCAGCGACCGCGTGCAGAACAACATGATCGGCGCCTGCCTGATGGGCCATCCGGCCCTGGTAGCGGATTGCGTGAAGGCGATGCGTGACGCGGTATCGATCCCGGTGACGGTCAAGCACCGCATCGGCATCAACGGTCGTGACAGCTATGAAGAGCTCTGCGACTTCGTCGGCCAGGTGCGCGACGCCGGCTGCCGCAGCTTCACCGTGCATGCGCGCATTGCCATCCTCGAAGGCCTGTCGCCCAAGGAAAACCGCGAAATCCCGCCGCTGCGCTACGACATCGCCGCGCAGCTCAAGCGCGACTTCGCGGAGCTGGAGATCGTCCTCAATGGCGGCATCAAGACCCTGGAAGAATGCCGCGAGCACCTGCAGGTATTCGACGGCGTGATGCTCGGCCGCGAGGCCTATCACAACCCCTACCTGCTGGCCCAGGTGGACGCCGCGCTTTACGGCTCGCAGGAGCCGGCCATCACCCGCGCCGAGGCCCTGGCGCGGATGCGTCCGTACATCGAGCGGCACATCGCCGAGGGTGGCGCCATGCACCACGTAACCCGCCACGTACTCGGCCTGGCCCAGGGATTCCCAGGGGCGCGGCGCTTCCGCCAGCTGCTCTCGGTGGACGTTCACAAGACCAAGGATTCCCTCGGACTGCTCGATCAGGCCGGAGAACTTCTCGCCGGTCACTGAGTCCCGTTGAGTGGCGCATCGGGCTCGGGTAAGGTCGATGCACTCTCTACGGAAGACGCGCCATGACCTCCAAGCTGGAACAACTCAAACAGTACACCACGGTTGTCGCCGATACCGGCGATTTCGACGCCATTGCCCGCCTGAAGCCGGTGGATGCCACCACCAACCCGTCGCTGCTGCTGAAGGCCGCTGCCCTGCCCCGCTACACCGAGCACCTGGCCCGCGCCACCGAAGGCGCAAAGGGTGACGCCGGCCTGGCCTGCGACCGCTTCGCCGTTGCCGTGGGCAAGGACATCCTGGGCGTGATTCCGGGGCGCATCTCCACCGAAGTGGACGCCCGGCTGTCCTTCGATACCGAGGCCACGCTGCAGCGCGCCCATCGCCTGATCGAGCTGTACGACCAGCAGGGCATTGGCCGCGACCGCGTACTGATCAAGATCGCCTCCACCTGGGAAGGCATTCGCGCCGCCGAGCAACTGGAGCGCGAAGGCATCCAGACCAACCTGACCCTGCTGTTCTCCTTCGCCCAGGCTGCGGCCTGCGCCGACGCCGGCGTATTCCTGATCTCGCCCTTCGTCGGGCGCATCTATGACTGGTACAAGAAGGCCAACAACCGCGACTACGTGGGCGCGGAAGATCCAGGCGTGCAGTCGGTCTCGCGCATCTATCGCTACTACAAGGCTAACGGTTACGAGACCGTGGTGATGGGCGCCAGCTTCCGCAACCTCGGACAGATCGAGCAGCTCGCTGGCTGCGACCGCCTGACCATCAGTCCGGACCTGCTGCAACTGTTGGCCGACGCCGAAGGCGAACTGCCGCGCGCTCTGCAGCCGGGCGGCGGCGAAGCCCGCCAGGTGCTGGACGAGAGCGCCTTCCGCTGGCAGATGAACGAAGACGCCATGGGCACCGAGAAGCTGGCCGAAGGCATCCGCCTGTTCGCCCGCGACCAGGAGAAGCTCGAGGCGCTGCTCGCCGGCCGCTGAGCGCGGCAAACGCTGTAGACGAGCAAAAGCAAACCGGCGCCCCAGGGCGCCGGTTTGCATTGGGGCTCATCGAATCAGTGGCGCTCGAGCGCGCTCACCAGATCATGGAAGGCCTCACGGTTGGTCTCGTTCAGGCCCATCAGGATACGGTGGGCTTCGAGCACCTTGCCGCGCACCACCTCCTCGGACTGGTCCTGGGGAGGCAGATCGGTCAGGCAATCCGAGCACGGAATCGGGCGATCGACGATGTTGAACACCTGGTCGAAGCCCATCGACTGCAGCAGCCGGGTGATGTCCGCGTTGGTGGTGACCAGCGTGGGCAACAGGCCGACCTTCTGCCGCGAGAGAATGGACAGCTTCGCCAGGAGGCCCAGCGTGGTGCTGTCGATGCTCTGGGTTTCCGTGAGATCGATGATGATCGCCGAGAAATTCAACGCAGCGAAGATTTTTTCAATGGTGGCATCCAGCGCCGAACACAGGGTCAGTCGGACTTCGCCCACAAACTTCAGGACAAATGAGCCATCCTGCTCGGCGAACTGGATTTTACCGGTACTCATGCAAGGTTCCTGCTCAACACCAGCAAGGCAATATCATCCGGCATCTCGGACAACTTGGCCAGTCCGAAGACTTGACGCAGGCCATCCAGGGTTCCGCCGGCGGCGACGACCTGCTCGGGCAGGGCCGTCTCCTTTTCCTTCAGCGTAGCTCCCGGAAGGACGTCGAGAATGCCGTCCGAGAACAGGGAAAGGCTGAAGGACTTGGGAAGATCGAGGACATGATCCTCGTAAGTCGCTTCGTCGAACAGCCCCACTGGAAGGCCACGGCCTTCCAGATAGCGGGCTTCGCCGTCGACATAAAGCACAGGCAACGGCAGATGACCGCCGATGCTGTAGGTCAGACGGTCGGTATCCAGGTCGATCACGCCACCCAGCATGGTTACGTGCTTGCCCAGGTTGCAGTTGATCAGCCCGCGGTTGATGTGACCGAGGACGTCCGACGGCTTGAATTCCGGCAGCATGTCGTTGCGTTTGGACTCGTACAACAACCGCGTGGTCATGAACTTCAGCAGCACGGTGACGAAGGCGGACGAAGCACCGTGGCCGGAAACGTCGGCCAGGTAGAAGCCGATGCGGCGGGCGTCCACGCGGAAGTAGTCGACGAAGTCACCCGACAGGTACAGCGACGGGATGATCTGGTGGGCGAAGGCCAGGCCTTCGGATTCCCATGGCGTCTCCGGCAGCATGTTCATCTGCACCTGGCGACCGGCGTTCTGGTCTTCCTGGAGCAGGTTCAGGCTGGCCTGCAGCTCGCGGTTGGCGGTTTCCAGCTTTTCGCGGTAGCGGCGGTTTTCCGAGCGCAGGTAGGCGCGATCCAGAGCACGGCGAACCGAGTGCTCCAGGACGGCGAGATCTTCCAGCGGCTTGATCAGGTAGTCGGCGGCGCCCAGGCGCAGGGCCTCGACGGCGTCGCTCATGACGCCGGCGCCGGACAGCACGATCACCGGGGTTTCCACCGCCATCTCGGTGACGCGACGGATCAGCTCGAGGCCGTCCATCTGCGGCATGCGCAGATCGCAGATCACCAGGTCGGGGAGTTCGTGCTCGAAGACTTTCAGGCCTTCCAGGCCGTTGGTGGCCTGTGTGACCTTGAATCCGCTGTCTTCCAGGTAGGCGGCGAGGCTTTCGCGGACGACGTCGTCGTCATCGATAATCAGCAGCGAGGCACTGGCTTTGTGCATGGGTCATCCAGGCAAACGGCGCCGGGGTTGTGGTTTGGCGCTCATTCTAGGGAACAGCGGCGCGGGTCGGTCGCGACAAGGCGCAGACACTACTCCCATCCGCTCAAGGGTTCAAGCAGGCGCAGTCCGCACCACGAATGGCGCGGGCTGGAGAACAGGTAAGGTCTGCGTGCAAGGCCGATCAGAAGTCGTCTTCGACCTCGCCGTCCTTGACCTTGAACTCGCGGTTCTGCAGGTAGGCGTTGCGGATGAAGGTGTACTTGTCGCCGCTGATCAGCTTCTCGGACTTGAGCAGGTCGGCGCGGGTGTCGACCACGTCCACGGCACGCATGCTGTTACGAACCGGCACATTGTCGATGTACGGATACGGGCCGGTGTAGGAGTCCGGGATCAGCGAAGGGGCATCGCGCAGGGTGCTCGGGCCCAGCAACGGCAGCATCACATAGGGCCCGCTGCCCACGCCGTAATGGCCGAGGGTCTGGCCGAAGTCTTCGTCGTTGCGGCGCAGGCCCATGTGGGTGGCCACGTCGAAGACGCCAGCCAGGCCGAAGGTGGTGTTGAACAGCAGGCGGCTGGTATCGACGCCGGCATTGTGGAATTTCAGCTGCAGCAGGTCATTGACCAGATTCTTCACGTCACCGATGTTGCCGAAGAAGTTGTGCACGCCGTCCTGCACGAAGTTCGGCGTGACGTACTGGTATCCCTGGGCCAGCGGCTTGAGCGCATAGGTGTCCAGGGTGTCGTTGAAGGTGAAGATCGGGCGGTTGACGCTTTCCCACGGGTCGTCTTCGCTGGCAGCCTGCGCCAGGAACGGAATGGTGGCAAGGCCAGCGGCGGCGAGCAGGCTGAAGCAGCGTTTCGTCCATTGGACGCCTAGTGGGCGCATCGGGAATTCTCCAGTGAATGTCTATCGGGCCAGCCATGGCGGCCCCGCTATGCGGGCAGAGTATATAGAGGCGCAACGGTTTTGCAGACCCGGACCGTTCTCACAGGATTTCGATTCAGGGGTGCAGGATGCCGTTTCGCTTGCTTCCAGTTGAAAGCATAGTGCCACTTCAGTCGGGATACCGTGCGTCGATGACAATTTCCAGAGCGTCGGAGCGCCAGAACTCCTGGTCCCACTCCACCAGCCGGCCGTCTTCCAAATAGCTGGAGCGCTCCACGTACAGCCCCGGCGAGCCCGGCGTCAGTTGCAGCGGCGTCGCCCGCGCCTCTACCAGCGCCGTGGAGTGCATGGCCAACTCGGAGCGAGACAGGCTCAGCCCCAGCTCCTCGCGCAGCACGCGGGTGAGCGAGGTATCCAATTCGTGATCGAGCAGGCCTGCGCACCAGCTGGCGTCCAGGGTGATTTCCTCTAGCATCACCGGCCGCTCGTCGACCCAGCGACGGCGCAGGATGCGGAATACCTCGGCCTCTTCAGCCAACCCCATGCGCCGCGCCAATGCCGGCCCGGCCGCGCGGCGTTCGGCGGCCAGGACCTCGGTACGCGGCACGCGACCCTGGGCCTCGACGTAATCCATGAAACCCGTGGTGCGCGTCGGGTTGTAGCGGATGCGCGGCGGGGAGACGAACCAGCCACGGCGGTTCTCCCGGTACAGCAAGCCCTCGGTCTCCAGTTGCTGCAGCGCCTCGCGCAGGGTCACTCGGGTGCAACCGAAGCGCTCCGCCAGCTCGCGCTCGGCGGGCAGGCGCTGGCTCAGGGCGACGTTAGCGATGTCCTGCGCCAGCTGATCGCGGATGCGCAGGTAATGAGGCATGGGTTCGACCGGCATGGGCGTCTTCCGCAAAAAGGCGCGGCGATTATAACGGCATGGCGGCGGACTTCATCGGACCGTCACATTGGCCCGCTAGTCTGGCCTAGACCAATTACCAGAAAAGCCCACCATGCCTGCGACCGCCGACCTTCCGCGCTTCACTTCCCTACTGTTCGGACTGTCGGGCGACCTGGTGGACTTCGGCGCAAGGACGCTGCCGATTGCCCTGCAACGTACCTGCCCCGATTGTCCGCCGGAACGCCTGACCAGCGCTGTGACCTTGCCCCCGCAGGACGCGCTGGATCTTGCCCTGGGCCGTCCCGCCGATGCCCAGGAGCGCAACCGCTTCCAGTCCGCCCTGGACGACGCTGCCCAGGCCCACGCCGAGGCGACTCCCGGCGCCCTGGACGCCCTGCAGACGTTGAACCAGCGCGGCGTGCCCTGCGCCTGGCTCGATGAGCTGCCCAACGCCACCACGGTGCACCTGGCCGCCGCCCTCGACGACCGCCTCGCCACCGGCCTGGACATCGCCGGGCGCCAATGGCCCGCACCGGACTCCTGCTGGCAGGCGCTGATGCAGCTGGACAGCCCGCACCTGGACGGCTGCGTGCTGGTCAGCGGCCAGCCCCGCCTGCTCCAGGCGGGCCTCAACGCCGGCCTGTGGACCATCGGCCTGGCCGCCAGCGGTCCGCTTTGCGGCCACGCGCCGGGAGACTGGGACGCCCTCGGCAACCTCGACCGCGACCGCCTGCGCGCCCAGGCGACGCTGGGCCTGTACCGCCTCGGCGTGCACTCGGTCATCGATCATCTGGGCGAGCTGGATTCCTGCCTGCAGGACATCGCCGGTCGCCGCCTGAAAGGAGAAAAGCCATGAAGCACGAACGCCACCGCTTCCTCGACGAGTTGGCCGAGCGCTTCGCCAGCCACGGCGCAGAGCCTTACGGCGAGGCCGTCAGCCAGGCCGAACACGCCCTGCAGTGCGCCACCCTGGCCGAGCGCGCCGGTTGTTCCGACAGTCTGGTGATCGCTGCCCTGCTCCACGACATCGGCCACCTGTATGAAGACCCGCAATTGATTGATGAACAGGACCAGCGTCACGAGGAGTTCGGCGCCAACCTGCTGCGCGAGCTGCTGCCCGAATCCGTCTGGCAGCCGATCCGCCTGCACGTGGCCGCCAAGCGCTACCTCTGCGCTGTCGATCCGGCCTACCACGCCGGGTTGTCCTGGGCTTCGCGGCAGAGCCTGGCGCTGCAGGGCGGGCCGTTCGACGAGCGCGGCTCCAGCGCCTTCCTCAACGCGCCTTTCTCCCAGGACGCGCTGACCCTGCGCCGGCTGGATGACCTGGGCAAGGACCCGGCCATGCGCACGCCGGAGCTGGAACACTTCTTCCCGCTGCTCGAACGTCTCCTGCGAATTGATCGGCATCAGGCAAGGGTGCGCGCGGCGAGTTAAGCTCAAAGGCATGGCGATGGACCTTTTCCCCGCCGGGCGAGGTCCATCTTTGGGTACGTACCGCAGAAGGACACCACCATGCCGACACAACGCCTCCAGGAAGAACTCCAGGCCCTGCGCGACCAGCTGGAGCGACAGCCGCCGCTGAATGCGGAAGAGCGCGAATCGCTGCAAGCCCTGATCAAGGACATCGAGTTGCAGCTGGCCAACGAAGAGGCGCTGGCCGACGAGACCCTGATGGACAACGTCAACCTGGCCGTGGAGCGCTTCGAGGCGAGCCATCCGACGCTGGCCGGCACGCTGCGCTCCATCGTGCAGAGCCTGGCGAACATGGGGATCTGATCCCTGATTCGCTTCCACCAGACAAGAAAAACCCGGCCGCGGCCGGGTTTTTCGTATCCGCGTTTTACCGAAGCCTTATTGGCGCACCAACCGGCGATTGTCCGGCTGCACGGCTTCGCTGCTGCGGTAGGGATTGATGTCCAGTCCGCCACGGCGCACGTAGCGTGCATAGACAGTCAGGCGGGTCGGTTGCAGCAGGCGCTGCAGGTCGAGGTAGATGCGCTCGACGCACTGCTCGTGGAAATCCTGGTGTTGGCGGAAGGACACGACATAGGCCAGCAGGCTCGCGGCATCCAGCACCGGACCACTGTATTCCACGACCAGGGTGCCCCAATCCGGCTGGCCGGTGACCGGGCAGTTGGATTTGAGCAGGTGGCTGTAGAGCACTTCGTCGACACGGCGGGTGTCATCGCAGCGCAGCAGCTCCGGGCGCGGGTGGTCGTAGCTCTCCACCGCGACGTCCAGGTCGTCGACGCAGGTGCCCTCGATGACGGCCACGCCCTCGCTCGCCACGTCGTCCAGACCACGCACACGCACGCCCACCGGCGCGCCAGCGGCGGCGGACAGGTCGCGCTCCATTACCGCGCGCACGGCATCGGCATTGTCGAAAGCGGTCTGGTTCAGCGAGTTGAGGTAGAGCTTGAAAGACTTGGATTCGATAATGTTCGGCGACTGCGCCGGGATCGCGAACTCGCCGATGGCCACCACCGGCTTGCCCGACGCAGTCAGCCAGGACAGTTCGTAGCAGTTCCACAGGTCCACGCCCTGGTACGGCAGGGTCTGGGCGGTCAGGCCCAGCTCCGCCCACTTGGTGGTGCGGGAGATCGGGAACAGCAGCTCCGGCGCATAGGTGGAGACGTATTCGCTGGATTTGCCCAGGGGCGAGTGTTCGGCGGGATGCTGCATGGGGATGACCTGCTGGATCGGCGATGCGGGTGGTGGCGCGAGGCGGCGAGTGTATACAAATCCGCCGCCCCTTTCAGCAGGCGGCAGACGAGGCGACCACTTCGACGCCCTGGGCATGCGCCCATCCTACGTAGAGCCAATCAGAACCACATGCGCACACCGGCGACCCAGTACCCCTCCTCGTCGTCCTCGCCCTCCGCGCGGGCGAGATCACCGCTGCGGCCGTAGGTCTTGCTCCAGACGTAACCAAAGTACGGCGCGAACTCCCGGCGCACTTCGTAGCGCAGGCGCAATCCTGCTTCCAGTTCACTGCCCCCGGCGCCCACGCCGATGTCGCGGTCATCGGCCAGCGCCAGGTTGTATTCCAGCGAGGGTTCGAGGATCAGCCGCTGGGTCAGCAGCAGTTCGTACTCGGTCTCCAGCCGCAAGGACGGATCGCCGCGCTCACTGAGGAACAGGTTGGCGTCCACCTCGAACCACTGTGGCGCCAGGCCCTGGATACCCAGTACCGCATAACTGCGCGACGGTCCCGGCTGGTCGTCGTGGCGCACGCCCACCTGCCAGTCCCAGAAGTCCGCGACCATGCGCTGGTAGAGCAGCTGCACCTCGTTGTCGGTGGTCGGGCCGCCGGCGTCGCGCTCGCCTTCCAGCTTCAGGCGCAGCTTCTGGTAGTCGGTGCCGTACCAGCCCTGAGCTTCCCAGCCCAGCGCCTGATCGTTGCCGTGGAAGCGGCTTTCCAGGCGCTGTATCAGCAGCGAGCCCATGGGCATGTCGTCCATCTCGGCACTTTCAGCGGGCAAGGCCAGGCCCAGGGTCGCCGCGCAGGCCACCGTTGCTATGCGTTTCATGGCGGTTCCTCAGAGGCTGGCGCTGGCAGGAGCCGGCTCGACTATGACCTTGCGCATCATGCCGGCGGCCATGTGGTAGATCAGGTGGCAGTGGAAGGCCCATTCGCCCAGCGCATCGGCGGGCACGTCGACGTCCAGCGTGCTGCCCGGCGCCACGCTGACCACGTGCTTGAGCGGGTTGAAGCGGCCGTTGCCCTTGTCCAGCTGCATCCACATGCCATGCAGGTGCATGGGGTGGGTCATCATGGTGTCGTTGACGAAGCGGATGCGCACCCGCTCGCCGTAGGTCAGGCGGATCGGCTCGGCCTCGGAGTACTTCTTGCCGTCGATGGACCAGAAGTAGCGCTCCATGTTGCCGGTGAGGCGGAACTCGATGGTGCGGTCCGGCGCGCGGTAATCGGCATAGGGGCGCATGGCCTTGAGATCCGCGTAGACCAGCAGGCGATTGCGCGGCTCGGCCGGCTGCGGCGTCAGCCCGCTGCCCGGTGCGTAGTCGGACTTCGGCGCAGCCATGGCCGAGTGATCCATGCCCGCCATCTGCGAGTGGTCCATGCCGGCCATGCCTGCATCGTTCGAATCACCGCCCTGCCCAGCCATCGCCATTCCACTGTGATCCATGCCCTCGTGGCTCATGCCCATGTCGGCCATGGTCAGCAGCGGCCGCTCGCGCAGCGCCGGCACCTCGGCCTGCAACCCGGCGCGCGGGGTCAGGGTGGCGCGGGCGTAGCCGCTGCGGTCCATGGCCTCGGCGAAGAAGGTGTAGGCGCGGTCTTCCTGCGGCTGGACGATCACGTCGTAGGTCTCGGCCACGGCGATGCGCAATTCGTCCACCGTCACCGGCTGCACGTCGTTGCCGTCGGCCTGCACCACGGTCATTTTCAGGCCGGGAATGCGCAGGTCGAAGTAGCTCATGCCCGAGCCGTTGATGATGCGCAGCCGCACCCGTTCGCCGGGCTTGAACAGGCCGGTCCAGTTCTGCTCGCTGTCCTGGCCGTTGACCAGGAAGCGGAAGCCGGCGATGTCGGCGATGTCCGTCGGCGTCATGCGCATGCCGCCCCAGTCCAGGCGGTCGCGCAGGGTTGCCATGAAGCCCTTGGCGCTAGAGTCGGCGATGAAGTCGCCGAGGGTGCGCTGGTTGCGGTTGTAGTAGTCGCTCTGCTTCTTCAGGTTGGCGAACACGGTCTCCGGTCGGGTGTCGTGCCAGTCGGCCAGCAGCAGGGTGTACTCGCGGTCGTAGCGGTACGGCTCGCGAGCCTTCGGCTCGATCACCAGCGGGCCGTAGAGCCCCTCGATTTCCTGGAAGTCGCTGTGGGCGTGGTACCAGTAGGTGCCGGACTGTTTCACTGTGAAGCGGTAGGTGAAGGTCTCGCCAGGCTTGATGCCGGGGAAGCTGATGCCCGGCACGCCGTCCTGGGTGTACGGCAGGATCAGCCCGTGCCAGTGCAGCGAGGTGTCGCGGTCAAGGGTGTTGGTGACGCGCAACTCGACGTCCTCGCCCTCCTTGAAGCGCAGTTCCGGCGCGGGCGTGCGGCCATTCACCGTGAGCGCCTTGCGGGCGCCGTCGGACAGCTTCAGCTCGCCCTCGCCAATCGTCAGGTCATACACGCCCGCCTGCACCGCCAACGGTGCCAGCAGCAACGCCCCCAGAGCCCACTCCCTTGCGCGGATCATCACGGCGCTCCCGCTCAGGGCTTGACGGTCAGTTTGCCGACCATGCCGGCCTGGTAGTGGCCCGGAATGTTGCAGGCAAACTCCAGGCTGGTGGCCTTGCTGAAGGTCCAGGTCAGCTCGGCGGTCTTGCCCGGTTCCACCAGCACGCTGTTGGGGTCGTCGTGCTTCATCAGCCGGTCCATCGGCTTATCGCCATGGCCCATCTTGCTGTGGTCCATCTGGCTCATGTCGTGCTGCATGCCGGTGGGGGTGAGCATCCCGGAATCCATCATCTGCTGCATTTCCTTCTGGTGGCCGGCGTGCATGGCCGCGCTGCCCAGGTTGAATTCGTGCAGCAGGCTGCCCGTGTTGTGGATGACGAAACGCACGGTCTCGCCCGGCTTCACGTCGATGCTTTCGGGCTCGAAGAACATCTCGTCCAGCTTGATATCGACGGTGCGGGTGGCCTGAGCAGCCTTGGCCGGCTCGCCGAAATCGTAGGCGCGCCCGGCGTCGGCCAGGGCCGGCAGGCTGATGGCGGCGACGAGGCCAAGGACGGAGGCTTGGTTCAGATGACGCAGGGACATGGCGACTCTCCTTTAAGGTCTGTGGCCATGGTCGCTGCCGGCGGCTGAGGGCTAGCTGTCGGGAAGATTACAACTCTGTCAGCTTGGCGCTCGCCTGCGTGGCGCGAGGTATAAAGAGGGCGAAAAAAAGCCCGCCAGAGGCGGGCAAGGGGCAGCACGATGAATCGGATTAGCAGGCCTGGTGCACCGTGGCGGCCTGCTCCTGCATACGCTGGAAGGTGATATCCCCTCCCCCGTCAGCCCAGGCTGGCGTGGCGGGGAAGAACAGCACGGCAAACAGCGTGGAGATAATCAGGTGCATGGCGGGCTCCTCGATGACGCTGAAAAATGAACACGCCGCCAGTCTGCAATACCGACACTGTCAGTTCGCTGACCGCCCCATTACCCTGATGACAGCTGCGCCCCGAGCGCCACAAGGGATACCCGGATGAAACTCCTCATCGTCGAAGACGAACCGCGCATCGGCCAGTACCTGCAGCAGGGCCTGAGCGAGGCCGGTTTTGCCGTCGACCTGACTGCCGACGGCGACGAAGGCCTGCAACTGGCCCTGGCCGGCGAACACGACCTGCTGATCCTCGATGTGATGCTGCCCGGCCGCGACGGCTGGCAGATCCTCCAGGCACTGCGCCAGACCGGCAGCGCTGTGCCGGTGCTGTTCCTCACCGCCCGCGATGCCGTGGAAGACCGCGTACGCGGCCTGGAACTGGGCGCCGACGACTACCTGGTGAAGCCCTTCGCCTTCGTCGAACTGCTGGCCCGCGTGCGCACGCTGCTGCGCCGTGGCGGCCAGCAGATCCAGGAAACCACCCTGCAACTGGCCGACCTCGAAGTGGACCTGCTGCGCCGCCGCGTGCAGCGCGCCGGCAAGCGCATCGACCTGACCGCCAAGGAGTTCGCCCTGCTGGAACTGCTGCTGCGCCGCCGCGGCGAGGTGCTGCCCAAGTCGCTGATCGCCTCCCAGGTGTGGGACATGAATTTCGACAGCGACACCAACGTCATCGAAGTCGCCATCCGCCGCCTGCGCGCCAAGGTCGACGACGACTTCCCGCAGCGCCTGATCCACACCGTGCGCGGTATGGGCTACGTGCTGGAAGAGCGCGAAGCATGAGCGCGCGCCTGTCCCTCGGCCTGCGCCTGAGCCTGCTGTTTGCCGCCTGTACCGCTGCCGTGTCGCTGCTGGCCGGGATCATCTTCAGCCGCGCCAGCGAGGCGCACTTCATCGAACTGGACCACCAGTTGATGGCCGGCAAGCTGGCGATCTTCCGCGACGTACTGGGCGATGTTGGCGGCCCGCAGCAGCTGGCACCGCACACCGCCGAACTGCGCCGCGAACTGCGTCGCCACCCCGACCTCGGCCTGCGCCTGCAGGGCGCAGACGGCGCTACCTGGTTCGAGCAACACCCGGCGATGAACATGGCCACCGGCGAGGAGCAGGCCTTCCGCGAACTGCAGGCCCCGCTGGAGCCTCGGCAACGTGATGGCGCGCAGCTGACGCTGATCCTCGACATCACCCACCACCAGCACTTCCTCCAGCGCATGCAACGGCTGATCTGGATGACCATGGGCCTCTCCGCTCTGGCGACCGCCCTGTTCGGCGCCTGGGCCGCCCGTGCCAGCCTGCGCCCGTTGCGACGCATGAGCGAGGTGGCGGCGCAGGTCAGCGCGCACTCGCTGACCACCCGCCTGGACGCCGGGCAGATGCCGCAGGAACTGCGCGGCCTGGCGGGCGAGCTGAACGCCATGCTGGCGCGCCTGGAAGAGGCCTTCCAACGCCTGTCGGCGTTCTCCGCCGACATCGCCCACGAGCTGCGCACGCCGCTGACCGGGCTGCTGACCCAGACCCAGGTGGTGCTGTCGCGCACGCGCAGCCTGGAGGACTATCGCGAAGCGCTGCACGGCAACCTGGAGGAGCTGGAGCGGCTCACCACGATGGTCAACGACATGCTGTTCCTGGCCAAGGCCGACCACGGCCTGCTCAGCCCCAGCAGCCAGCCGCTGGCGCTGGCCGGCGAGGTGGACGAGCTGCTGGAGTTCTACGGGCCGCTGGCCGAGGAGAAGTCCATCCGTCTGGAGCGCGACGGCGAGCTGTCGGTACAGGGCGACCGCGCGCTGCTGCGCCGGGTGCTGGCCAACCTGCTGGACAACGCCCTGCGCTTCACCCCGGACGGCGGGCAGATTCGCGTACGCCTGGAGCCGGGCCGCCTGAGCGTGGAGAACCCGGGACGGGAGATTCCCGCCGACCGCCTGCCGCGCCTGTTCGACCGTTTCTTCCGCGCCGACCCGGCCCGCCGCGAAGGCCAGGGCGAACATGCGGGGCTGGGGCTGGCGATCTGCCGCTCCATCGTCCACGCCCATGGCGGGGAGATTCGCTGTGAGTCGGCCGAGGGGTGGACGCGGTTCGTCATCGAGTTTCCGGGCTAAGAGCCCCTCACCCTAACCCTCTCCCAAAGGGAGAGGGGACTGTTCGGCACAGGTGGAAACCAAAGTGTCAGCCGGCACGTGCGGCCCCCTCTCCCTCCGGGAGAGGGCTGGGGTGAGGGCAAACCAATGCAGCGAGGTCCCAGCTGGCGCATTAAAAGGCCCCAACCGGGGCCTTTTTCATCAGCGCAACGCGCCGCTCACTGCCGCATGCCGCGCCCGCTCACCAGCAGGCGCACGCAGAAGATGTAGAGCAGCACCGTCGCCACCAGCATGAAGACCACCGCCGTGCCGATACGGATGTCGGACACGCCGAGGATGCCGTAGCGGAAAGCGTTGACCATGTGCAGGATCGGGTTGGCCAACGACACGGTCTGCCAGAACGGCGGCAGCAGCGTGATCGAGTAGAACACCCCGCCCAGGTAGGTCAGCGGTGTCAGCACGAAGGTCGGGACGATGGAGATGTCGTCGAAGTTGCGCGCGAACACGGCGTTGACGAAGCCGCCCATGGAGAAGATTCCGGCGGTCAGCACCACCACCAGCACGGTGATCCCCAGGTGGTGGATCTGCAGGTCGGTGAAGAACAGCGACAGGATGGTGACGATCACGCCCACCGCCAGCCCGCGCAGCACGCCACCGCAGACGAAGCCCAGGAGGATGGTGTGCGGCGACACCGGCGAGACCAGCAGCTCTTCGATGTTGCGCTGGAACTTGCTGCCGAAGAAGCTCGACACCACGTTGCCGTAGGAGTTGGTGATCACCGACATCATGATCAGCCCCGGCACGATGTACTGCATGTAGGTGAAGCCGCCCATGTCGCCGATCTGCCGGCCGATCAGGTTGCCGAAGATGACGAAGTACAGAACCATGGTGATCGCCGGCGGCAGCAGGGTCTGCGGCCAGATGCGCAGGAAGCGGCGGACTTCGCGGTAGACGATGGTGTTGAGGGCGACCCAGTTGGCGCGCAGTTCGTGACTCATACCGCCACCTTCGACAGATTCTTCTCCACCAGCGACACGAACAGTTCCTCCAGGCGGTTGCTCTTGTTGCGCAGGCTCAGCACCTGCAGGCCCTGGGCGTTGAGCTGGACGAACAGCCCGTTGATGCCCAGCGACTTGTCCACCTGCACTTCCAGGGTGTGGTCATCCACCAGGCGCACCGGGTAGCCGTCCAGCTTCGGCGCCGCGCTCAGGGTGCCCTGCAGGTCTAGGTAGAAGGTCTCCACGTGCAGCTTGTTCAGCAGCTTGCGCATGCTGGTGTTCTCCACGATGGTGCCGTGGTCGATGATCGCGATGTTGCGGCACAGCTGCTCGGCCTCCTCCAGGTAGTGCGTGGTGAGGATGATGCTGATGCCTTCGCCATTAAGCTCGGTGAGGAAGTTCCACATCGAGCGGCGCAGCTCGATGTCCACGCCAGCGGTGGGTTCGTCGAGGATCAGCAGGCGCGGCTCGTGGACCAGCGCGCGGGCGATCATCAGGCGGCGCTTCATGCCGCCGGAGAGCTCGCGCGAGGCGGAGTTGCGCTTGTCCCACAGGCCCAGCTGGGTCAGGTACTTCTCGGCGCGGCCCTTGGCCACGCTCATCGGGATGCCGTAGTAGCCGGCCTGGGTGACGACGATGTCGAACACCTTCTCGAACTGGTTGAAGTTGAATTCCTGGGGCACCACGCCGAGGCAGCGCTTGAGGCCATACGGGTCCTTGTCCAGATCATGACCGAACACGTTGACCGTGCCGCTGGTCTTGTTCACCAGGGTGGAGAGGATCCCGATGGTGGTGGATTTGCCGGCGCCGTTGGGGCCCAGCAAGGCAAAGAAATCGCCCTCGGCGACGTCCAGATCGATGCCCTTGAGGGCCTGGAAGCCGTTGCCGTAGGTCTTCGTCAGTTGACGGATGGACAGCGCGGAACTCATGGGTTTTCCCGTTGCAAGTCGGTGGAAAGACGCATGTCTTTGGAAAAAAGGCCTGCTTGATAAGGGTACGCCGCGAGGATTGCAACCTCCGGGGCACGCGCAGGCATTCAGGTCAGGTCGGTCATCACTGCCGTACGGTAGGCCGGGCGGGCCTTCAGGCGCGCGTACCAGGCTTCGAGATGCGGCTGTGCCGGGCGCTCGATGGGCATTTCGAACCAAGCATAGATGAAGCTGCCCAGCGGAATGTCACCCATGCCGAATTGTTCGCCGGTGAGGTACGGCTGTTTCGCCAGCGTCGCCTCGGGGACCGCCAGCAGACCCACGCAGGTATCGATGGCGACCTGGATGGCGGCGGCGTCGCGTTGCTCCGGCGGGGTGCGCAGGGTACCCCAGAACACGGTGCGGAACGGCGCAGCGAAGGATGAGGTGGTCCAGTCCATCCACTTCTCGGCGCTGGCGCGTTGCTGCAGGTCCTGCGGGTACAGGTCCGGGGCATAGCGCGCGGCAAGGTAGCGGACGATGGTGTTGGACTCCCAGAGCACGAAGCCGTCGTCGTCCAGGGTCGGCACCACACCGTTGGGGTTCAGCGAGCGGTAGGGCTCGTCGTTGACCAGGCCGAAAGCGCCGCCGGCGTCGATCCGTTCATAGGCCAGCCCGGCCTCTTCCGCGCACCAGAGCGCCTTGCGCACGTTGGAGGAATTCTTCCGGCCCCAGATCTTGAGCATGCTGCGCCTCTCTTGTTGTCGTCATCGGATGAAGGCACGGCCTGAAGGCGTGACTTCGGATGACGGCACCCTACCGGCTAAGGCGCGAGGAAAAAAGACACACGTACTGATGGTTACTATCGATTGCGTTCATGGCGATCGCGCTCATGTGAACGCTTCACTGCGCATGTCGCCGTCCAGCGGCGCGTCCTCGCCGGTGAACAGGTGCGGGTAGCACTGCTTGAGGTAGCCGAAGAAGAACTCCTCGGGCACATCGGGGAACTGGCCGTGGTCGCGCAGGTACTCCATGTGCCGTTCACCTTCGCGGTTGAACGGGTGGAAGACGCTGTCGTTGCGCCCGTCGAACTCCAGCGGCAGCACGCCGAAGGCTTCGCACAGGCCGATGTCGAAGGCCGGCGTGGCCTTGACCCAGCGGCCTTCGAGGAACAGCTCGGTGTAGCCGTGCATGGCGAACACTTCGCTGCGCAGCAGTTCCAGCAGGCGCGGCGTGGCCAGGTGGTTCTTCACGTCGGCCAGGCCGATGCGCGCGGGGATGCCGCAATGCCGGGCGCAGGCCGCCAGCAACGTAGCCTTGGGCACGCAGTAGGACTGCCCGGCCCCAAGCGCATGGCTGGCCTTGAGCGTCTGCGGGTCGCGGCTGAACACGTAGGGGTTGTAGCGAATCTGGTCGCGCACCGCGTAATACAGGGCCACCGCCTGCTCCAGCGGAGTGCCGCCGTCGCCGCGGTGATTTAGAGCGAACTCGATTACCCCGGGGTGGTCACTATCAACGAAGCGGCTGGGCTTGAGGTAGGGCTGCATGGCGTTGTCTCC
The DNA here is from genome assembly GCF_014851985.1 of Pseudomonas sp. PDM17. Classification (NCBI taxonomy): domain Bacteria; kingdom Pseudomonadati; phylum Pseudomonadota; class Gammaproteobacteria; order Pseudomonadales; family Pseudomonadaceae; genus Pseudomonas; species Pseudomonas sp. PDM17. The sequence goes on along the minus strand of NZ_JACVAT010000009.1, from coordinate 102,992 downwards.
GGGCTGGTCATCCTTGATGTCGGCCCCAGTCTAACCAGCGCAGGCTCCTGACCGACAAGGCGATCCGGCCAAGCTGTCCGGCCATGCGGCCATCGGTCCGATTCGCCCAGCTAAGCTTCCGGTGCATGGCGGAGGGGGCTCCCACCGGGAATACCTGCCGCTGTGTTCGCGCACTTTCGTCACCAAGCTCGCCGCGGCCTGCTCTCGCCGGGGCTGGCTGTCATGGAGGAATCCGCATGCTGCTCGTCTGGTTACTCGTCCCGATCCTCGGCGTCGCCTGGCTCGCGCACCGCCGCGCCGCCCCCCTGAAGGCACTCGGCATCGTCGCCGTGTACCTGGCACTGATGAGCCTGTTCAGCCACGCCCATGGCTGGATGGTGCTGTTGTGGCTGCTCTGGGCCGTGGTCGCGGTGACCATTCTCGCCACCGACCTGCGCCGCAGCCTGTTCACCTCGCGGCTGTTCGCCTGGTTCAAGAAGACCCTGCCACCGATGTCCGAGACCGAGCGCGAGGCCATCGAGGCCGGCACCGTCTGGTGGGATGGCCAGCTGTTCAGCGGCCGCCCGGACTGGCACACCCTGCTGGGCTATCCCAGGGCGCAATTGACCGAAGAGGAACAGGCCTTCGTCGACGGCCCCACCGAGCAGCTCTGCGCGATGATCGACGACTACGAGGTCGGCAAGGCCATGGACCTGCCGCCCGAAGCCTGGGCCTACATCAAGAGCCAGGGCTTCTTCGGCCTGATCATTCCCAAGGAATACGGCGGCAAGGGCTTTTCCGCCTTCGCCCATTCCCAGGTGGTGATGAAGCTCGCCACCCGCAGCGGCGACCTCGCCTCCACCGTGATGGTGCCCAACTCCCTCGGCCCGGCGGAACTGCTGCTGCACTATGGCACCGACGCCCAGCGCCAGCGCTACCTGCCGCGCCTGGCGACTGGCGACGAGATTCCCTGCTTCGCCCTGACCAGCCCGCAGGCCGGCTCCGATGCCGGCGGCATGACCGACGTCGGCGTGGTCTGCAAGGGCCAGTGGGAAGGCGAGGAAGTCATCGGCCTGCGCCTGACCTGGGAGAAGCGCTACATCACCCTCGGCCCGGTGGCCACCCTCCTCGGCCTGGCTTTCAAGTGCCATGACCCGGACCACCTGCTGGGCGAGGAAGAAGACCTCGGCATCACCCTCGCGCTGATCCCCACCGACACCGACGGCGTGCAGATCGGCCGTCGCCACGTACCGCTGGGCGCCGCCTTCATGAACGGCCCGAACTCCGGCAAGGACGTGTTCGTGCCGCTGGAGTACATCATCGGCGGCCAGGAAATGATCGGCAAAGGCTGGATGATGCTGATGAACTGCCTGTCGGTGGGCCGCTCGATTTCCCTGCCGGCGGTGGGCACCAGCGCCGCCAAGGCCGGCAGCTACGTCAGCGGCCGCTACGCCCAGGTGCGCGAGCAGTTCAACGTGCCGCTGTCGGCTTTCGAAGGCATCCAGGAAGCCCTCGCCCGCATCGGCGGCAACGCCTGGATGATGGACAGCGCGCGCATTCTCACCGCCAACGCGGTGGACCTGGGCGAGAAACCCTCGGTGCTCTCCGCCATCCTCAAGTACCACCTCACCGAACGCGGCCGCGAGTGCATCGCCCACGCCATGGACATCCACGGCGGCAAGGGCATCATCATGGGCCCCAACAACTACCTGGGCCGCTCCTGGCAAGCCGCGCCGATCTTCATCACCGTCGAGGGCGCCAACATCCTCTCGCGCAACCTGATGATCTTCGGCCAGGGCGCCATCCGCTGCCATCCGTACGTGCTCAAGGAGATGGAACTGGCCCGCCGCGAGGACCAGGACCAGGCCGAGCGCGAGTTCGACGAGCTGCTGCTCAACCACATCGGCTTCGCCGTCAGTAACGCCGCCAGCAGCCTGCTGCTGGGCCTGGGCTTCGGCAGCTTCGACCAGGTGCCAGGCGACCGTATCAGCCGCCCGTACTACCGTGCGCTGAACCGTCTGGCCGCGTCCTTCGCCCTGCTCGCGGACTTCAGCATGATGCTGCTCGGCGGCGAGCTGAAGCGCCGCGAACGCCTGTCCGCGCGGCTGGGCGATGCGCTGAGCCACCTCTACCTGGGCTCTGCCGCGCTCAAGCGCTACCACGACCTGGACAACCCGGACTACCTGCACCCGCTGCTGCACTGGGCCATGGAGGAAAACCTGGAGAAGGCCGAAGCCGCGCTGGCCGACCTGATCGACAACTTCCCCAACCGCGCCTTCGGCTGCCTGATGCGCGTGCTGGTGTTGCCGCTGGGCCGTCGCCACCGTGGCCCGAGCGACGCGCTGGATGCCGAGATCGCCCACATCCTCGGCCGCCCGCTGAGCGACCCGGCGCTGCAGGCAATCCTCGCCGGCGCGCACCTGCCCACTGGCGAAGATGATCCGGTCGCCAAGCTCACCCTCGCCTACGACCAGCTCGCTGCCGCGGCTCCCTTGCAGAAGAAGCTGCACAAGGCGCTCAAGGAGCACGGCGTCAATCCCAAGCCAGGGCAGTCGCCCATCGATGCCGCCGCCGAGGCGGGCGTGCTGGAAGCCGCGGAAGCGGAAACCCTGCACGCCGCCGAACGCGCTCGTCGCGCGGTGATCGACGTGGACGATTTTTCAAAAGAAGAACTGGCCGGCAAGGCCGACTGAGCGGCAGCTTTCACGCACGGGGCGCCTTCGGGCGCCTCTTTTTTCTCCGACGCACAGCAATGCCTGCGCGGGCTATCAGGTGCACACTGAAGGCATCACCCCTCATGGAGAACCGCACATGCGTCGATCCATCCTCTTGCTGCTCGTGCTGCTGGCCAGCAGCGTCCACGCCGATCCCTGGCTCTACCCCAGCCGGCCGCGTCCGGCGCCAGCGCCCAGCCCGGTCATCGACCCGATCCAGCAACAGCAGGACAGCCTGCGCCGCCAGCAACAGCTGCGGCAGAACCAGCTCGACAGCCAGCGCCTGAACTACGAGGACCAGCGCCTGCAGATGCAGCAGCAGGACCTGCAGCGCCAGCAGAACAACCAGCAACGCTGGAACGAACAACGCCGACAGAGCGACCAGATGATCCAGCGGCAGAAGAACGAGCTGCAGCAGGATCAGTTGCAACAGCAGCAACGGATGCTCGACCAGCAGCGCCAGCAGATCGACAACCAGCGTCGGCAGATCCAGATGCGCCCGCTCCGCTGATCGCTCCGGCGGCAGCGGCGGCGAAACCCGATATACTCCCCGGCCGTTTGCACACAGCTCCAGAGGAATCCCATGGCCAGCGCCTATCTCGACCACCACATCGCCCTGCTCAACCACCTGCGCATGATCCTTGGCGCCCTGGGCGAAGCCGAGCAGGTTCCCGAGGACAACCACGGCCTGTTCCTCGAGCGCTTCGACGAGCTGCTGGTGGAACTGCCGCGCGATCCGGAAGGCGCCCAGTACCTGGGCCAGGATCTGATCAGCCAGATCTTCCACCGCTACCCGCAGATCGCCCACCTGATCCCGCGTGACCTGCTGTGGTTCTTCGGCGGCGACTGCCTGCACTACATGCCCGACGAAGAGCTGCAGATGTACCAGCAGCTCGACGAGCGTCGCTTCGAAGCCGAAGAAAACGGCGATCCCTTCGACTGGAACCGCGAGAAGCAGTTGCTCGCGCTGCCGGAAGACACGCCGAAGCATTAAGCACCGAGCAGAACCAGAGAAGCCCGCACAATGCGGGCTTTTTCATGGGCGATCGCCAGCTGTTCGCCACTTTTTCCCTCGACGATCCGACGCTTCTACCTCCCGTCGGCAAGCGCAGCGCTGCAACCCGCGCAGCGCCTGCGCTGCCCTGCCCGTCTAGTCCGAAACTCCCAGCGCGCCTGGGAGTATCGGCCGATGCGCATTCCCCGGGGCGTCCCCATAGTCGTGGCATGTAGCAGTAAAAGGCCAGCAGTCGAGGTCTGGCCGCCACGCATGGAAATGCTCGGGAGAACATCATGACCCTCCATAAGAAGATTGCGTCGCCAACGCGCCCCACCGCAGATGACACCAACAGCCCTTCCGTTACCACCGACCAGGACGACTACGCCCCCGGCAGCACCGCCATCATCACCGCCAGCGGCTTCACTGCCGGCAGCACCGTGAAGATCGAGGTGGACCACGCCACCAATCCCGGCGCCGACGGCGTATGGGGCACTGCAGATGACGTGCTCAACACCAGTGCCGGTGCCGGACACGATCCCTGGTACGTGACCGACGGCGGCGCCGGCGACCTGGACGGCCAGATCAACGGCAGCATCACCACTTCCTGGTATGTCGACCCGGACGACTCGGCGGGGGCAAGATTCCTGCTCTCCGCTTCCAGTGACGGCGCCACGGCGACCGCCACCTTTACCGACGCCGGCCCCGTCGTGTCGGCAACCGGCGTGACCGTCTCGCTGGACGAAACCACCGGCCTGCAGAACGCCACGGCCACCGCGAGCCCGGCGGGCGACGCCAATGACAACGATATCCTCCTCGCGTCCCTGCCCGCCGCGTTCACCGCCCGCCTGACGGCCCTGGGCGCCGGCACTGCCTCGGGCGCCGCCCTGAGCGGCTATACCGGCGCGGCCGGCAATACCGGCAGCAACGCCTTCACCATCAGTGCCGCCCCCGGCGGAGCCATCACCGACATTCTCTTCACCGGCAGCAACGGCGCGGCGCTCAACGGCCTGGACAGCGGCCTGGACACCCTCGCCGGGCAGGACATCCTTCTCTACACCGACGCCACCAACAACAACGTGCTCGTCGGACGTGCCGGCGGTCCCGCGGGCGCCATCGTGTTCGCCGCCTACATCGAGGAAACCGGCTCGCCGGTCAGCGGTGGCAAGATCTGGACCGTGGAGTACCAACCGCTCAAGCACCCGGTCACCAGCAATCCCGACGACACTCTCGATCTGCTGAACAAGGTCTTCATCGGCACCAGCCAGGACCTGACCTTCAGCCTGGCCGACGCGCCGTCCGGGCAGAACCTGTTCCTGATGTTCACCACGGCAACGCCCACGACGGTCAATGACAACGGGGTGACCCGCATCACCGACCCGACCATCATCGCCACCGGCAGGGACCCGGCCAACCAGTCCACCGGCGCCAACATCACCACCGGTGACACCATCAACACCAGCCAGGCCGGCGGCCCGACCACCTTCGGCACCAACAACCAGATGATCACCGAGCAGGAAGGCATAAGGTTCACCTTCGTCACCGGCGCCCGGCAGAACGTGACCATCCCCAACCTGGACCAGAACGAAGCGGACGTTGAAGCCAACATCGACTTCACCCAGATGTTCAATGCCAAGACCGCCAGCTTCGACGTCGTGCAGCTACAGAGCGGCAAGAGCGCCATCGTCAAACTCAGCGCCTTCAGCACTGCGGTCGAAGCGGGTAACGCCTTCATCGACGGCTATGCCGGCGACGCGACGGTCGCCATCACCAACGTCCGCGTTCTCAACAGCACCACCGGTGCGGTGCTGGAGAACTCCAACGGCTCGGTGAACGATCCGGGCATCACCATCATCATCACGGGTGGCGTGGCGACCATTACCGGCGTGCTGGCCGGCTACAAGATCGAGTACACCACCACAGCCGACCACAATCGCGTGCTGGTCGAGAACGGCTCGGCAGTCGGCGCCAAGGGCAATGACCACGCCGCCTTCGACATCGGCGGCTTCAAGCTGCTGCAGGTGTCCACCGCCACGGCGGAAATCGGCTCGAAGATGATCTTCGAGGATGACGGCCCGAGCATCAGCACCACCGGCACCGAGCCCACGCTGACGGTGGACGAATCCGTCCTCACCACCGATGCCTCGCAGAGCTTCGCCGCGAACTTCACCTCGGCCTTCGGCGCCGACGGCGCGGGCACCCTGACCTATGTGCTGAGTGTGATCGCCGGCGCCTCCGGGCTGGTCGACACGGCCACCGGACAAGCCGTGAACCTGGCCATGAACGGCGCCGTAGTGGAAGGCCGCACAGCCATCAGCAACGACCTGGTGTTCACCGTCAGCGTGGCCGCCAACGGCACCGTGACGCTGGACCAGCAGCGCGCCATCGTGCACGCCAATACCAGCAATCCGGATGACTCGAAGACCCTGACCTCCGACGACCTGGTGAAACTGACCGCGACCAAGACCGACGGTGACGGCGATAGCGCCCAGGCCACGCTGAACATCGGTCAGAACCTGGTGTTCAAGGACGACGGCCCGAACATCAGCACCACTGGCGTCGAGCCAGTGATGACGGTGGACGAATCCGTGCTGGCGACCGACTCCACGCAGAACTTCGCCGCCAACTTCACCTCGGCCTTCGGTGCCGACGGGGCCGGTACCCTGACCTATGCACTGGGCGTGATCGCCGGTGCTTCGGGGCTGACCGACACGGCTACCGGCGAAGCGGTGAACCTGTCGATGAATGGCGCCGTGGTCGAAGGCCGCACCGCTACCACCAACCAGTTGGTGTTCACCGTCAGCGTGGCTGCCAATGGCGACGTCACCCTCGACCAGCAGCGCGCCATCGTCCACGCCGACACCAGCAACCCGGACGACTCCAGAAGCCTCACCGCGGACGACCTGGTGAAACTCACCGCGACCAAGACCGACGGCGACGGCGACAGCGCCCAGGCCACGCTGAATATCGGGCAGAACCTGGTGTTCAAGGACGACGGACCGAACATCAGCACCACCGGCGTCGAGCCAGTGATGACGGTGGACGAAACCGTGCTGGCGACCAACGCCACGGCTAACTTCGCCGGCAACTTCACCTCGGGCTTCGGCGCCGACGGCGCGGGCACGCTGACTTATGCGCTGAGCGTAATTGCCGGTGCCTCCGGGCTGACCGATACGGCCACCGGACAAGCCGTGAACCTGGCCATGAATGGCGCCGTGGTGGAAGGTCGCACGGCCATCAGCAACGACCTGGTGTTTACCGTCAGCGTGGCCGCCAATGGCGACGTTACCCTCGACCAGCAACGGGCCATCGTCCACGCCAACACCAGCGATCCGGATGATTCCAGGACCCTGACCTCCGACAACCTGGTGAAACTCACCGCGACCAAGACCGACGGCGACGGCGACAGCGCCCAGGCCACGCTGAACATCGGGCAGAACCTGGTGTTCAAGGACGACGGACCGAACATCAGCACCACCGGCGTCGAGCCGGTGATGACGGTGGACGAATCGGTGCTGGCGACCAACTCCACGCAGAACTTCGCCGCCAACTTCACCTCAGGCTTCGGAGCCGACGGGGCCGGTACCCTGACCTATGCACTGAGCGTGATCGCCGGTGCTTCGGGGCTGACCGATACGGCCACTGGCGAAGCGGTGAATCTGTCGATGAATGGCGCCGTGGTCGAAGGCCGCACCGCCACCACCAACCAGTTGGTGTTCACCGTCAGCGTGGCCGCCAATGGCGACGTCACCCTCGACCAGCAACGGGCCATCGTCCACGCCAACACCAGCGACCCGGATGATTCCAGGACCCTGACCTCCGACGACCTGGTGAAACTCACCGCGACCAAGACCGACGGCGACGGCGACAGCGCCCAGGCCACGCTGAACATCGGGCAGAACCTGGTGTTCAAGGACGACGGACCGAACATCAGCACCACCGGCGTCGAGCCGGTGATGACGGTGGACGAATCGGTCCTGGCGACCGACTCCACGCAGAACTTCGCCGCCAACTTCACCTCGGGCTTCGGCGCCGACGGGGCCGGCACCCTGACCTATGCGCTGAGCGTGATCGCCGGAGGCTCCGGGCTGACCGACACGGCCACCGGTGAGGCAGTGAACCTGTCCATGAACGGCGCCGTGGTGGAGGGCCGCACGGTCACCACCAACCTGCTGGTGTTCAAGGTGAGCGTTGCCGCCAATGGTGACGTCACCCTCGACCAGCAGCGCGCCATCGTCCACGCCGACACCAGCAATCCGGACGACTCCAGAACCCTCACCTCGGATGACCTGGTGAAACTCACCGCAACCAAGACCGACCAGGATGGCGACAGCGCCCAGGCGACCCTCAACATCGGCCAGAACCTGGTGTTCAAGGATGCCGGCCCGAGCATCAGCCCCACCGGTACCGAACCGGTACTGACCGTGGATGACTCGGACCTGACCACCAACGCCCTGCAGGCCTTCTCCGCCAACTTCCTCTCGTCGTTCGGCGCCGACGGGGCCGGCACCCTGACCTACACCCTGGGCTGCGTCTCGGGCGCTTCCGGGCTCACCGATACCGCTACCGGCCAGTCAGTGGTGCTCTCGCTCAATGGCACAGTAGTGGAAGGTCGCTGCGCCATCAGCAACGACCTGGTGTTCACCGTCAGCGTCAATGCCAACGGTGATGTCACCCTCGACCAGCAACGCGCCATCGTCCACGCCAACACCAGCGACCCGGACGACTCGCGGACGCTCACCTCGGACAACCTGGTGACCCTGACCGGGACCAAGACCGACGGCGACGGCGACAGCGCCCAGACCACGCTGAACATCGGCCAGAACCTGATCTTCAAGGACGACGGGCCGACCATCAGCACCACCGGCAGCGAGCCGACCCTGACGGTGGACGAAACCGTGCTGGCCACCAACGCCACGGCCAACTTCGCTGCCAACTTCACCTCGGGCTACGGCGCCGACGGGTCGGGCACCCTCACCTACGCCCTGAGCGTGGTCGCCGGAGCGTCCGGGCTGGTCGACACCGCCACCGGGCAGGCGGTCAACCTGTCGGTCAACAACGGCGTGGTGGAAGGTCGCACTGCCGTCAGCAACGTACTGGTCTTCACCGTCAGCGCCGCCAGCAACGGTGACGTCACCCTCGACCAGATGCGCGCCGTGGTCCACGCCAATGCCAGCGATCCGAATGACACCAGAACGCTCACCTCGGACAGCCTGGTGAAACTCACCGCGACCATCACCGACAAGGACGGCGACAGCGCCCAGGCCACCCTGAACATCGGACAGAACCTGATTTTCCGCGACGACGGGCCAGCCCTGGCCTTCGGCAACATCGTCGGCACCGGTAGCACCATCGCCCAGACCGGCTACTGGGACCATGCCTTCGGCGCCGACGGCAGCAGCGCGGCGGGCCTGGATATCGTCCTGGCGAACGGCCAGTTCACCCTGGTTCGACCCAACGGCACCACCACCACCGGAACCGGCACGCTCACCGAAACGTCACCGTCGCCGGATGCCAATGGCGCGTTCCACTTCGCCGGCACCCTCACCGGCGACTTCGACAACAACGCCAGCACCGCCAACACCAGCGTCGACTACACGTTGACGGCCCTGGCCGACGGCACCTACACCCTGGACCTGGTGCAGGGCTTCAGTTCGACACTGGTGCTGAGCACCGCCAACGGCCAGCTCGGCGCCGGCGGCCCGGACCCGGTGCAGACCCTGACCATCGGCACCGACGCCGTGGTGTTCTTCGCGGCCAAGGCGCTGGCACCACAGACCGGCTCGGACAGCATCCTCACCGGTATCGGCCTGGGCTTGACCGACCCCACCGAGGCGCAGTTGCAGACCACCCCGCTGCCGTCCTACATCGACGACCAGAAGGCCCTCAACGTCAGCACCTCCGGGATCGGCGTGAAGAACAACGTCCTGCAGGGCAGCGGTGCCGGCATTACCGCCGGTGACGACAGCTTCGTCGCCAACCCGCAGACGCTGCTGACCTCGGTGAAGGTCTTCATCGACAACTCGGTGGGCGGCTATGACCCGACATCGGAGTCGCTGTACTACGTCGCCTACTACGACGACGGCACGACCTCCGGCGCACCGATCAAGGTGCTGGCGGCGAACCTGCAGAACGAGTCCGGCGGGCAGAAATCCTTCACCGTGCAGACCGTCGCCGGCAAGCTGATCGATGCCATCCAGCTGACCATGGCCGAGGGCATGATCAAGGTCCCGACCATCCAGTTCATCAAACAGGTCGAAAACCTGGCCAGTGACGTCAAGCTGTCGTTCAACGCCACGGTGACCGACAAGGACGGCGACGCGGTGACCAGCGCCTTCTCCGCCAACCTGTTCGCCAACAAGGCTGCCGGCGGAGCCTTCGACTACGTGCTGGCGGGCGTGACCGGAACGAAAGAGGCGTTCAACATCGACCTGGCGCGCACCGAGAACAAGTACCAGGTCACCGGCTTCGACACTACGGGCCAGCGGGACAAGCTGGTCCTCAATGGCGACGCCACGTCGACCGTGCAGAACATCGACAACAGTGGCGCCAACAGCATCGTGACGATCCACGAGACCGGCGGGCAACTGACGACCATTACCCTGGTCGGCGTCGATATCCTCAACACCGATATCGTGCACGGCAGCGCCACGTAGTTCGCACGCGGGAAAGGTGCGGGGGTGGAGTGGAGACCACCCCCGCATCGTTTTTCAGGACGGAGAAAACAGAGCAGGCATTCGCGCAGGCAGGTGTCGCTTCAAGTGCCTCTGAGCGAAGAGCCGTTGCCCGGCGGCTGCGTCCGGTCCAGCTCCACCCAGGCGGACTCCGGCGGCTCCTCACTGCCCGCCAGTCCGTGTTTTAGCGCGTACATCAGCAGGTCCATGCGGTTGATCAGATTGAGCTTCTGGTAGATGTTGCTCAGGTGGTTATGCACCGTGTGTTCGCTGATGCCCAGGCGCTCGGCGATGCTCATGTACTTGGCTGACGGGTCCTCGACGATGGCGCTGATCAGCTCGCGCTCGCGCAGCGTCAGCCGCGCCTGCTTGGCTTGCTCATGGTTGCATTTGAGGGGGACATGCGAGCTCGCGGCGTAGCCGGAAAGCCCACCCGCCCAGGCCCGGTCCAGGCCGATATCGCGATGGTGGACATTGACGATGGCCTGGATGATCGATTCGGTCGGGTCTTCCGCCAGCACGATGCCCCGCGCGCCCGCCTCGATCGCCTGGGCGACCGGGACGGCCTCGTACAGCCCCTTGAGCACCAGCACCTTCACCTGCGCGCTGCGGGTCAGTTCGCCGACCACCTCCAGCGGGTTCAGGGCATCAGGGAAGAAGCTGAAGAAGATCACGTCGGGGCGTTGCTGGTCGGCCAGGTCCAGAGCGTAGGTGTAGGTCGTGGCCTGGCCACTGACCTCCATGCGTGGCTTCCTGGCATTGATCAGGTCGTTGAGGCCGATCAGAACGAGCGGGCGGCAATCGATCAGCATCACCCGTATCGGTTTTCCGTGGTCAGACATGGCTGGCTGACCCCCTCTGCAAATGGATTCGCGCGCTCCAGCCGCTCGGTGTTGGTCTCACCGGGCCACGGCGATTGGAAGCAGGACGGAAGCGGCGACAGGTTCTCGCGTTGCCAGCCCCGGAGCTGGCGGACAAGGACTTCTTTGGCGCGGACGTTACCTCCGCACGCCCGGCCAAGGGAGGCTTTCCCAGGCCGGAAAAAGCCTTCGTGGCGGCATGAATACGAATATCTATCAACCAGTTGCACATGATCTGTGCTCCCTCGTCCGGTCACCTGAGTCTAGGTCAGGCCGCTTCGCTACCCGCCTTGCCACCCGTCGACCAGCGGTTCGATTTCGCGGCGAACGGTCGTGCCGCCCGTCCCCCGCAACGCGCTCCACGCCCGGAAAATCAAAAGCTTGGAAACGCCCGCGACACTCGGGAGGCTGCTGCCGGTCAAGGCCCGACTCGTCAATTAAACGACGAGTGGCTGGGGAGAAATCACGATAAGCACAATCTCGTCAAATTCTCGTCAATTCCGGCACTTTACGAGAGCAGCAAGTATGCGAAGACGACAACCGGCAGCGGGGAATTAGCCGGCCGCGCAAGGACGCAAGCCGGAACTGCGAGGGCGCATCGCGCGCCCTCCAAGAGGGGATCAGGGACGCGGGAAGTCCTGGCCGGAACTGCCGGGGCTCAGCCAGCTGTTCACGCTCTGCACGCTCTCGATCGGCGGCTTGCCCGCCCAGCGGTTGAGGGTGAAGACATTGCTGAGGAACTCATACTGGGTCTTGAGCAGGTCGCGTCGGGCACGGAATTCGTTGCGCACCGCGGCCAGCACATCCACCGCGTTGACCATGCCGTAGCCCAGCGCCTTCTCCGCCGACTCCCGCGACTTGTGCGCCGAAACCAGGGCCAGGCGGTTGGCCTGGATCTTCTCGCCGTTGGAATTGGCCGTGAGGTACGCGCTGGTGATCTCCTTGACCACCCGCCGGCGGATTTCCTCCAGTTGCTCCTCGGCCACCAGCTGGTCCTGGTACAGCCCGCGCACCCGCGCCGAAGTGGAGCCGCCGCTGTAGATCGGCACCTGCAGGCCGACGCCGGCGACATAGCTGTCGGTGCGCGGCGCCAGGGAGTTGTTGTAGCCCTCGTTGGTCTGCTGCGCGCTGAGGTTCAGGCTCAGGGTCGGGTAGTGCCCGCCCTTGCCGCTGCGCAGCGCCGCCTCCGCCGCCTCGACGCCGCTCTCCCGCGCCTTGAGCGCCGGGTTGAGGGCAATCCCGTCACGCACCCAGCTCTCCAGGCTCTGTTCCGTCATCTGCAGGCGCACGTCATCACGCACCCGGCTGAGCCGCTCCTTGACCGGCCGCCCGACGATCTCGGTCAACGCCTCACGGCTGATGGTCGCCTGGTTGCGTGCTTCCAGTTCCTGCGCCGCGAGCAGGTCCACTCGCGCCTGAAGGTCGAGCTGGTCGGTCACCAGGGCCAACTGTTTGGCAAACAGCGCATTGACCCGGTCGAGGCTTTCCTGGGTGGTGCGCCGTTCGGCGACCACCAGCTCCAGCTCGTCCTCGGCGGCCAGTGCGGTGAAGTAGCGCCGCGCCAGCTCCACCGTGGCCTCGGCCTGGGCATCCAGCGCCTCGGACTCCGACTGCAGGGCCATGCTCTTGAACTTCTGGTAGTTCTCCCAGGCCGCCTTGTTGTAGAGGTACTGGCGCAGCACCAGGCTGTAGTTCTCGCTGTCGTAGCTCTCGTCGATCAGGTCGTTGCGCTGGTGAATCTGGTTGGTCCCGGCATTGAGCGACAGCTGCGGCAGCAGCACGCCCATGGCCTCGCGCTGGTACTCCTTGCCCGCCTGTGCGTGGGCATAGGAAGCCAGTATCTGCGGGTCCTCCAGTCGTGCCTCGTGGTACAGGTGCAACAGGTCGGTGGCGTCATCGGCGACACTGACCCCACCGGGCACCACCGGGGAGGTCTGCGCCAGCGCGCCCCCCGCCGCCAACATCAGCGTCCCCGCCAGCACAAAGCAGGATGCGGCCATGGTCATTCCTCGATCATCGATTGGGAAAGAGCGTTGCGCGCCGGCTGCATCAGGTACTGCAACAGGGTGCGTTGCCCGGTGATGATCAGCACGTCCGCCGGCATGCCCGGCAGCAACTTGCGCTCGCCCAGCGCACGGGCACCTTTCTCGGTGACCCGGACCCGCGTCAGGTAGTAGGCGGCGTTGGTCTTTTCACTGACCAGACGGTCCGCCGAGACGTTGATCACCTCGCCTTCGATGACCGGCGTGGTCGCACTGTTGAAGGCGCTGAAGCGAATGTCCGCGCGCTTGCCGATGGCCACGCGGTCGATGTCCACCGGCGGCACCTGGGCCTCGATCACCAGCTCGGACACCGAGGGCACGATGTCCAGCAGCGGCGTCGCCGGCCGCACTACGCCGCCCACGGTGTGCACCGTCATGCCGATCACCATGCCCGCGTCGGGCGCGCGAATGACGATGCGGCCCAGGCGGTCCTGCAGGGACGAGCTCTTCTCCTGCAAGTCGTAGATGCGCGTCTGCACCTCGGCCAGTTGCTTGGCGACCTCGGCACTGAAGTCCTTGTCGATCTGCAGGATCTGCAGCTGCGTTTCGTTGATCTGCAGGCGCGTGCGGTTGATGGTGGAGCGGTGATCGGCGACTTCCGCACGGATCATCTCCAGCTTGCGCTGCTGCTCGAGCAGGCGCTGCTTGTCGACGTAACCCTGCTTGAGCAGGTCGGACAGCTCACCGATCTCGCCGCTGTAGGAATTCGCCAGCTGGACCTTGGCGCCGATCATCGACTGCAGCCCGTCGATCTGCTGGTTCAACTGGCCGATGCGCTCGCGCAGCACGGAAATCTGGCCCTGCCGCGAGCCCTGGCGAGCGTTGAAGACCTGCGTCTCGCTCTGCCGCGCCTCTACGCCGCGGGGGCTGGCCAGATCGCCAACACCGTCGAAATCGATCGCGGTCTGCGCATCGCGTTCGGCCTTCAGCCGCGCCTCCATGGCCTCGGCGGCGATCAGCTGGCTGCGCGTCATGTCGAACTCGAAACGCAGCTGCGCGTCGTCGAGCACGATCAGCGGGGCATCGCGTTTGACGATGTCGCCGTCGTGCACCAGCACCTCCTTGACGATGCCGCCTTCGGGGTGCTGCACCGTCTTGCGGTAGGCCTGCACGGTCACCACCCCCGGCGCGTACACCGCGCCGTCCAGTGGCGCGAACGCAGCCCAGGTGCCGAACAGACCGAATGTCACCGCGACGATGACCAGCCCCACGCGACGCACCTTGAGGTCCGACACGGGCAGGTCGGCAAAGCTCTCAATGGGGTGACTGGGCATCGGCGTCATCCTTGTGGGTATCCACCGGAGCGATGCTCGCGCCCGCCGGCATGGGCCGTTGCTGCACCTGTGGCTGCTGCCTGGCGGTGAGTTCGGCCAGCACCTGGTCGCGGGGGCCGTAGAGCGTGACGGTGCCGTCGTTCATCAGCATCAACCGGTCCAGCTGGGAAACGAGGTTGGTGCGATGGGTGATGACGAACACGGTCGCGCCGCTCAGTTTGAGCTGGTGGATGGCGGCCGCCAGGGCGCGATCACCGACGTCATCGAGGTTGGAGTTGGGTTCGTCGAGCACGATCAGCCTCGGGCTGCCATACAGCGCGCGGGCCAGCCCGATTCGCTGGCGCTGCCCGCCCGAGAGCATCAGCCCTTCGCTGCCGATGACGGTGTCGTAGCCATCTGGCAGCAGCAGGATCATTTCGTGTACGCCGGCGATCTTCGCCGCCTGGATGACCTTCTCCGAGTCCAGCTCGGTGAAGCGGGCGATGTTCTCGCCCACGGTGCCCTCGAACAGTTCGATGTCCTGAGGCAGGTAGCCGATGTGCGGGCCCAGGTCGTGCTTGTTCCAAGTGCTGATGTCCGCGCCATCCAGGCGGACGACACCGTGCAGTGGCGGCCAGACACCCATCAGCGCCCGCACCAGGGTCGACTTCCCCGCCGCACTCGGGCCGATGATGCCCACCACGCAACCGGCGGGCACGCTGAAGCTGATGTTCTTGATGATCGGCGTCATCGAGCCGGGCGCCGCGACGACCAGATTCTCCACCTGGATATGCCCTTGCGGTGCCGGCAGCGGCATGCGCTCGGGTTGCGCCTGCAGTTTTTCGAGGATGTCGTTGAGGCGGTTGTACTGCGAGCGGGCCGAGATGAAGCCCTTCCAGCTGCCGATGATCAGGTCCAGCGGCGCCAGCGCGCGGCCGAGCAGAACGGCACCGGCGAACACCATGCCCGGCCCGACCTGGTGATCCACGGCCAGGTAGGCGCCCAGCCCCAGCACCAGCGACTGCACCAGCAGGCGGAAGGTGCGCGAAATGGTGCTGATGATCGCGCCCTTGTCGCTGGCCAGGGACTGCAGCAACAGCACGCCGCGCTGCCGCGCGCCCCAGCGGTCCATCAGGGTTTCCAGCATGCCCATGGACTCGATGACTTCGGCGTTGCGCAGGTTCTTGGTGGTATGCAGCGACGCCGCGATGTGCTCCTTGTTGGCCTGTGCGAGAGCCGGCGCGGTCAGCTTCTCGTTGATGAGCGCGAGCACCAGCAGAAGCACTGCGCTGCCCACCGCCACCCAGCCCAGCCAGGGGTGGAAGAGAAACATCACGGCGATGTAGATGGGCAGCCAGGGCGCATCGAAGAAGGCGAACAGGCCACTGCCGGCAAGAAACTGGCGCAGGCCGGTGAGGTCATTGAGCGGTTGGGCCGAGGCATCCATCCCGCCGCTGTACAGCGCCCGCTTGAAACTGGCCTTGTAGACCTGGCGGCTGAGCAGCACATCGAGCCGTGTGCTGACCCGCACCAGAATGCGCGAGCGGACCCACTCCAGGGAACCGAGCGTGATCACCAGCAGGGTCATGATCAGCGTCAGCATGGTCAGCGTGGTCAGGCTGCCACTGGTGATTACCCGCCCGTAGACCTGGAGCATGTAGAAGGTCGGCACAAGCATCAGCGCGTTGATGAACAGGCTGAAGAATCCCACGAACAGGAAGCTCTCGCGGCAGGCCTGCAGTGCGCTTCGGAGGTTTTCTTCAGGGGGACTTCGCATGGAAACCTCTGCTCGAGAGGCCGACCTGAGTGGAGCTTAGATCAGGCCAATTGCCGCTGTGCGGCCAATGGCCATGCCACCTGCGGCACGGAGCAAAGTCCGTGAAAAACTCGTGAAAAACCTGCGCGCCCAGCGCGCTCGGGCGATCCGTGACATCGCATCCGAACCGCTCTACGGCGGACCCTGGCGCCAAATGAGACTGGTTCCGTCGAAACCCTGAAAAATCCGATCACCGGCTTCGTCGAGTCCGCGGTTTCAGGAGACGAAAAAGCCCGCGGCGAGGCGGGCATTTGCGTAGCGGTATTGTCCGGATCAGCGCTCGGAAGCCTCGGCCTGAGCGTCCTCCTTGCCCTGGAACAGCAGGCTGGCAAGTATGCCCAGCGCCAGGCCCCACCAGCACCACGATCAGGCTGGTATTGGCATCGATGCTGATGCCGTGGTGGAACAGATGGTCAGTGGCATTCAGACCCAGCTTGGCAGCGATGAAGAACAGCAGAACCACCACGGCCTTCTCCAGGTGCACCAGGTAGCGCTTGAGCGCTTCCAGCACGAAGTACAGCGTGCGCAGGCCGAGGATGGCGAACAGCATGGCCGAGTAGACGATCAGCGGCTCGCGGCTGACGGCGATCACCGCCGGTACCGAGTCGAAGGCGAACAGCACGTCCGACACCTCGACCACCACCAGGCAGAGGAACAGCGGCGTGGCGAACAGCGCGCCCCTGGCGGCCAGGCTGATACCCTTGTTCTCCGGCTTTAGCACTTCGCTTTCGAGCTGCTTGCGCCCCACAAAGAAGCGGCCACCGAGCAGCTTCGGCCAGACCGGGAACAACTTCCTGGCGAAGCGGTAGGCTACGTGCTTGGAATAGTCCGTCTCTTCGTCATCATCGTTGCCGCCCTTGAGCATCATCACGCCCGTCCAGGCGACGATGGCGGCGAACAGGATTCCACCCAGGGACCGAAGGTCAGCAGGCCGGTGCCTATGGCCACGAAGATGGCGCGGAACACGATGGCGCCGAGGATGCCCCAGTACAGCATCCGGTGGCGCAGGCCGTCAGGTACCTTGAACCAGGCGATTCAGCAATTCCACCATTTGTTTGGCAACCACAGCGGAGCGACCAGGAATTCCCGTTCATATCGCCGCCAGGCGCTACGAACAGGGCTCGCTCCATCGCGCGGCGATCGAGCGCAGGCATTCTCGGGCGCCCATCCGGGCCGATAAACGGGATGTCCCTCAGGGCTGCGTCGGAATCTTCTTCAATACAGGCGCTCGAAGGATTTCTCGCGGTTCAGTTCGGGGCTGGACGGCGTGTATTGCGACGGAACTGCGCCGGACTGGCGCGGGGCAGTACGGGCGCGAGCGCCTCGCTGATGACGGCGGGACGCTTTTTCAGCGCACAAACGAAAACGCCGCCCTGATGGGCGGCGTTTCGATTCTGGAGCGGGAAACGAGACTCGAACTCGCGACCCCGACCTTGGCAAGGTCGTGCTCTACCAACTGAGCTATTCCCGCATCAACCTGCTGTAACCCTCAGCTTTCGCCGGTGGTTAACGAAAACGCCGTCCTGATGGACGGCGTTTCGATTTTGGAGCGGGAAACGAGACTCGAACTCGCGACCCCGACCTTGGCAAGGTCGTGCTCTACCAACTGAGCTATTCCCGCAGCAACTTGTTGCAACCTTCAGCTTTCGCCGAAGGGTAACGCCATTTCATCTTTCGGTCACCGCCGTGGCGATGATCGAGAATCTGGAGCGGGAAACGAGACTCGAACTCGCGACCCCGACCTTGGCAAGGTCGTGCTCTACCAACTGAGCTATTCCCGCAATGGCGTCCCCTAGGGGACTCGAACCCCTGTTACCGCCGTGAAAGGGCGGTGTCCTAGGCCACTAGACGAAGGGGACGCGGCCCGGAACTTAACATCTTTCCGACTTCGCCGTTCTGGCAGTTCTGCGTTTCGCGTCGAAGTGGCGCGCATTCTAGGGACGCTTTGTTAGGTCGTCAACCCTCCAGAGAAATATTTTTTAAATCAAAGACTTCTGAGTAAAAACTGAGCTGCCGCTATCAGCAGTATCACTAAGACATTACACTCGCGGAAAAACATCCGGAGCACTCCACGGTGTCGCCAATCGTCATTACGGTCCTGGTTCTCGTCGGTATCGCCCTGCTGGTCGCCATCGGCTACATCAATCACCTGGTGGAAAACCGCAAGCTGGAGCAGGCGCGCCTGAAGGCTGATCTGTCCGACCGCTGCCGGCGCTGCGCCGATGTTTCCGAGTCCCTGCCCGGCCAGTTCATGTCGCCGGCACTGAAGCTGCTGCTCAGCGGCTTCGAGCTGAACCTCAGCGAACGCCTGCTGGCCGTCGATAAACAGAACGCCGCACTGAAGCAGCGCATGGACGAGCTGCGCGGCCTGGTCGCCAAGGGCGAAGCCATCCCGGTGAAGAACGCGCCGCAGCCGATCCTCACCGAGGCCAAGGCCAAGGACGTGCGCTTCCTCTTCGAAGCACTGCATGCCCAGCTCACCCGTTGCGCCCAGGACAACATGCTGCCGCGGGCCGAGGCTCAGAAGTGGGTGAAGGAAATCCGCCACCTGCTCACCCTCCTCCATATAGAGTTCTTCGGTAACCTCGGCCAGCAGGCGCTGCAGCAGGGCCAACCGCGCCAGGCACGTCTGGCCTTCGAGCGTGGCGCGCAGTACCTGCAGAAGCAGCCCGAGATCGGTCGCTACCAGGCGCAGCTCAAGCAGATGGAAGCCCAACTGGCCCACGCCAACGCCCTGGTGCTGGAAACCTCCCAGCCCGCCTCGGACGAACCGAGCGAACTGGGCGACGGCCTCAAGGCGCTGGACGAAGACGATATCTGGAAGAAGAAGAACCTTTACGACTGATCCACCGTCGAATCAAAACCCCGGCCACCTTCGCCCCAGGAGCCTTGCATGAGCCTCGTCGTCTTCGGCGCCCCGCTGTCCCCCTTCGTCCGCAAAGTCCGCCTGTTCGCCGCCGAAAAAGGCCTCGACTACCAGCTGGAGAACGTCAACCCGTTCAACCAGCCGGACTGGTACCGCGAACTGAACCCGCTGCGCCGCGTGCCGGCGATCCGCGACGGTGACTTCACCCTCGCCGACTCCAGCGTCATCTGCCACTACCTGGAAGACCGCGACGCGCAGCGCACCCCGCTGTGCGGCACAAGCGCCGAGGCCCGCGCGCGGATCAACTGGCTGGAAAAATACGCCGACTACGAGCTGGCCCCGCTGACCACCTTCACCGTGTTCCGCAACCGTCTGCTCAAGCCGCTGATGGGCAAGGTCTGCGATGAAGTGGCGGTGAAAGGCGCCATGCAGGAGAAGCTCCCGGAGCACTTCGATTACCTGGAGAAGTGCCTGGGCGAACAGCAGTGGTTCGTCGATGACCGCTTCAGCCTCGCCGACATCGCTATCGCCTGCCAGCTGGTGAACCTGCGTCACGGCGAGGAAGAGCTGGACGCCCAGCACTGGCCAAAGCTGGCCGCGCACTTCGAGCGCACCCTGGCCCGCCCTGCCCTGGCCGAGATCGTCCAGGGCGAGCTGCAGATCATCGCCAAGATCATGGCTAAGCGCTGAAGCGACGCCTGCAATGAAAAAGCCCCGCCCGGGCGGGGCTTTTTGTTACCCGCGAACCATCAGCAGTCAGAAAGGCGCAGGAAAATCTCCACCAGGCGCTCGATACCGGCCTGATCTTCCGCACTGAAACGGCCGACCGACGGGCTGTCCAGGTCCAGCACGCCGATCAGCCGACCGTCCTTCACCAGCGGCACCACGAGTTCGCTGTTGGAGGCGCTGTCGCAGGCGATGTGGCCGGGGAAGGCATGCACGTCCTCCACACGCTGGGTTTCACGGGTACGCGCCGCAGCGCCGCACACGCCCTTGCTGAACGGAATGCGAACGCAGGCGACCTTACCCTGGAACGGGCCGAGCACCAGCTCTTCGTTGCGGTTCAGGTAGAAGCCGGCCCAGTTCAGGTCCGCCAGCTCGTTGAACAGGAACGCGGAAAACTGCGAGGCGTTGGCAATGAAGTCGCGCTCGTCGGCGAACAGCGACTCCGCCTGCGCGGCCAGCAGCGCATAGCCGCCAAGGCCGGCGCCGGCCTGTTGCAGATCGATCATGGAGTGTCTCCTTCCAGCAATTGTCGGCCCACCCAGTAGCGGGCGAATTGATAGGCACAGCGGCCATTCCGGTTGCCGCGTCCGAGCGCCCAGCGGATGGCTTCCTTCTCCAGTTCCTCGCTCCAGGTCCAGGCGGCGAGCCCGGACTTCTGTGCGAGCACCTCGACCCAATGGCGCACCACGCTGAGGAAGTGCTCCTGGGTGAAGGGATAGAAGGACAACCACAGGCCGAAGCGGTCGGACAGGGCGATCTTGTCTTCGACGGCTTCGTTGGGGTGCAACTCGCCGTCGACCATCTTCCAGTTCTCGTTGTCGCTCTGTTTTTCCGATACCAGATGGCGCCGGTTCGAAGTGGCGTAGAGCAGCACGTTGTCCGGGGCCTGCTCCAGCGAGCCGTCGAGCACGCTCTTGAGGACGCGGAAATCGCCCTCACCCGCGTCGAACGACAGGTCGTCGCAGAACAGCACGAAGCGCTGCGGCAGCCCCTGGATCAGCTCGACCACACGCGGCAGGTCGGCGAGGTGGTCGCGCTCAATCTCGATCAGGCGCAACCCCTCGCCGGCCAGCTCCGCCAGCAACGCGCGCACTAGAGAGGATTTGCCGGTGCCACGGGCGCCCCACAGTAACGCGTGGTTGGCCGGCTGGCCGGCCACGAATTGCCGCGTGTTGCGCGCCAGTTGCTCGCGCTGCCGGTCGACACCCAGCAGGTCGGCCAAGCGCAGGTCGAGACTGACCTTCAGCGGCTGCAGGTAGCCGCTGCGGCCGTCACGGTGCCAGCGCGCCGCCAGGCTGTGCTGCCAATCCACTGTTTCGCGGACCGCGGGCAGCAACGGTTCCAGGCGCGCCATCAGCGTTTCGGCGCGGGCGAGAAAATCGTTCAGACGGGAATCCACGTGAGTCTCCAGGCTCTACAGGGGAAAATCTCCGGGCGCATGCTCGGGAATTTCTTCGCCTTCGGGCTATCCCGACAGACGGTTCCGATGGGCTATGCTACGCCGCAGGAAAGCTTCTGCGAGGCGACGCTCCGCAACCATGGATATTGCGCTTACACATCGCCTCTCGTTCAAGCAGGCCAGCCTGACAGTGCTGGTGGCGTTCATCCTGGGCACCTTGCTCAGCCTCATCCAGGTAGGCGTCGATTATGCCAGCCAGGACGCCTCCATCAACCGCGAAGTGCGCGCCCTGCTGGACGTCAGCCACAACCCCGCCGCGCGCATTGCCTACAACATCGACGCCGAACTGGCCCAGGAACTGGTCGTGGGCCTGCTGCGTTCGCCCGCGGTGATCCGCGCCGAGATCATCGACAACGCCAACGTGCCCCTGGCCAGCGCCGACCGGCCGCCAGCGGAAAGCCACCTGCGCGGTCTCAGCGACTTCCTCTTCGGCGAGCAGCGCTCCTACGAGGAACCACTTTTCGTCGAGCACGCACCGGCCGAATCCCTTGGCGTGCTGCGCCTGGAGATCGACACCTTCGTCTTCGGCAACGACTTCCTGCGCCGTGCCGGGATGACCTTCCTCTCCGGCTTCGTGCGCAGCCTGATGCTCTCGCTGATCCTGCTGGTGCTCTTCTATGCGCTGCTGACCAAGCCGCTGGTGAGCCTGATCGACGCCCTCTCCCGCCACGACCCGCGCTCGCCCTCGCGCCTGCGTCTGCCTTGCCCACGCGGGCATGAGCGCGACGAGATCGGCGTGCTGGTGGAGGTCACCAACCGCCAGCTCAATCGCATCTCGGTGGAGATGGAGCAGCGCCGCGAAGCCGAAGACCGCCTGACCCAGTACCTGGAAGAGCTGGAAAGCATCGTCGCCGCGCGTACCGCTGAACTGAAGGCGGCCAACGCACGCCTGACGCTGTCCAACCAGGAACTGGAACAGGCGCGGCAGACCGCCCTGGCCATGGCCCAGGCGCGCGGCAACTTCCTGGCCAACATGAGCCACGAGATCCGCACCCCGCTCAACGGCCTGCTGGGCATGCTCGGCCTGGCGCTGGACGGCCCGCTGACCGCCGAACAACACCAGCAGCTGTCCATCGCCCACGACTCGGGCAAGGTGCTGGTGGAGCTGCTCAACGACGTACTCGACCTCTCCAAGTTCGAGGCCGGCCAACTGGAGCTGGAGCAGATTCCCTTCGACCTCGGCACCCTGGTGGAAGACACCGCCAGTCTGCTGTCGCAGAACGCCGGCCCTGCAGTGGAACTTACCTGCCTGATCAGCCCGCAACTGCCGGCGCAACTCTCCGGCGACCCGACGCGGGTGCGCCAGGTGGTCAGCAATCTGCTGTCCAACGCCCTCAAGTTCACCCGCTTCGGCCGCGTCGATGTGCGCGTCGAGCCGCTGGGAGCCGAATCCCTGCAACAAGGCGTCCGCATCAGCGTGCGCGACACCGGTATCGGCGTGGCACCCGAGGCCCTGCAGAAGATTTTCCAGCCCTTCACCCAGGCCGACGCCGGCATCGCCCGCCAGTACGGCGGCACCGGGCTGGGCCTGGCGCTGACGCGCAAGCTCTGTGAGGCGATGAAGGGCCAGCTGAGCGTCACCTCAGAGCCAGGCCTGGGCAGCGAGTTCATCGTCACCCTGCCCCTGCAGACACTGGAGCCCGCGCAACCGTTGGCGAAACTTAACGGCAAGCTTGTCGTGCAGTGCGCCGCCAGCAGCGGGCTCGCCGCGCTGCTGCAGAACTGGCTGGCGGAATGGGGCGTGGACTACCAGCGCCTGGACATTGACGAAAGCCTCGCCGGCGTGGAGCTGGACGCGCTGCTCTCGGACTGCCCGGACTGCCTGGTCGTGCTGCGCCAGAACGTCGCCAAGCCGGTGCTGTTGGTCACGGCCTACGGCAACTTCCTCGACCCCGAGCTGGCCCAGCGCCTCGCCCCGCTGCGGCAACTGGCGCGGCCACTGTCGCGCGCAGTGCTCTACCAGGCACTGAAGCAGGCCTTCGAGCACCAGCCGTCGCCCTCATCGAAGACGACTGGCGCCACCTCGCAGGAGCAATTCTCCGCCCGCGTGCTGCTGGTGGAAGACAACCCCGTCAACCAGCTGGTCGCACGCGGCCTGCTGCAGAAGCTGGGCTGCCAGGTGGGCATCGCGATCAACGGCGAGGAGGCGCTGAAGCAGCTCGAAGACGCCGAGTTCGACCTGGTACTGATGGACTGCAACATGCCGGTGATGGACGGCTACCAGGCCACCCGTGAAATCCGCGAGAGTGGCCGCTGGCCGAACCTGCCGGTGGTTGCCCTGACCGCCAACGCCCTGCCGGAGGAACGCGAGCGCTGCCGCGCCGCCGGCATGGACGATTACCTGGCCAAGCCCTTTCACCGCGACGAGCTGGCGGCCCTCCTCGAACGCTGGGCCGGGCCACGGCCGCGCAACTGAGTCAGGCGTCCAGTTTCGACAACTGCAGCAGCAGGCTGTCCAGCTGCTCGCGCAGGCCGTCAGTGACGCTCAGGTCGATGCCGCTGCGGCAGAGCAACTCCTCTCGCAGCGGCAGCACCTTCTCGCGTAATGCCACCCCTTCTGCCGTCAGCCCCAGGTGCACTTCACGCTCGTCATGCTGCGCACGGCGGCGCTGCACCAGGCCCAGCTGCTCCAGGCGCTTGAGCAGTGGCGTGAGGGTGCCGGAATCGAGCATCAGGCGCTCGCCGAGCGCCTTCACCGAGGGCTGCTGCGGCGGTTCGGCCTGCCACTCCCAGAGCACCAGCATGGCCAGGTACTGCGGGTAGGTCAGGCCGAGCGCCTCGAGCATCGGCCGGTAGCCACGGATCACCGCGCGGGACACGGCGTACAGGCGGAAGCACAGCTGGTTGTCCAGCTGCAGCTCGGCCGGCAGGGATACAGCGTCTTTCATCACAGCAGCGCTTCGATCTCGGCGGACAGTTGCTCGGGCTTGGTGGTCGGAGCGAAACGCTTGACCAGCTGGCCGTCCTGGCCGATCAGGAACTTGGTGAAGTTCCACTTGATGCCCTGGCTGCCCAGCAGGCCGGGAGCGCGCTTCTTCAGCTGCACATAGAGCGGGTGGGCCGCGGCGCCGTTGACGTCGATCTTCTTGAACAGCGGGAAGCTCACGCCGAAGTTCAGCTCGCAGAACTGGGTGATCTCGCCTTCGTTGCCCGGCTCCTGCTTGCCGAACTGGTTGCAGGGGAAGCCGAGCACCACCAGGCCCCTGTCCTTGTACTGCTTCCAGAGCTTTTCCAGCCCCTTGTACTGCGGGGTGAAGCCGCACTGGCTGGCGGTGTTCACTACCAGCAGGGCCTTGCCACCGAAGTCGGCGAGGGTCTTCTGTTCGCCCTTGATGGTGGTCACGGGAATGTTCAGCAGTGCGTCGCTCATGGGGCATGGCTCCGGGGGAAAGTGGGAACCCCAAGAATAGTGATCAATTAAATTGCACGCAATTCAATTGATCACGAATCACCCACTGAAATAGCGAGGAATCATGCTTCCTACAGGTGAACGCCCAAAAGAAAGGCCCGCTCGGTGGCGGGCCTTGGGGTCACTCCTTGGGCACCAGCTTCAAGGATGCCGAGTTGATGCAGTAGCGCAGCCCGGTCGGCCGCGGCCCATCAGGGAAGACATGACCCAGGTGCGCGTCGCACTTGCCGCAGCGCACTTCGATGCGGTGCATGCCGTGGCTGAAGTCTTCCAGCTCCTTGACCACCTCGCCGTTCACCGGCTGGAAGTAGCTCGGCCAGCCGCTGCCCGAATCATATTTGGCGTCGGAGTCGAACAGCGCGGTGCCGCAGCACACGCAGTGGTAGATACCGGGAGTCTTGGTGTCGTGGTACTCACCGGTGAAGGCGCGTTCGGTGCCGCCCAGGCGGCAGACATGGAACTGCTCGTCGGTGAGTTCGTCACGCCAGGAATCCAGGGGCTTTTCCAGCTTTTCCATCGATCTGCCTCCATTAATGGAAAAAATGCCCGATGCCTCCTTTTCCGGGAATCGGGCCGCACGTATGATGCGCGTGGTTAACATCAGGTTCAGAATCTGCCGCACAGAGACATTCTCGCGATATAAAAGCCTTAAAAACTCTAATTTTTCGAGAATTCCACTGTTTTCCTGTCGATTTTCAGGGTCGATACCAGGGAAAAGCACTTCCGAACCGATCATTTGACGCCAGTCTGTCACCCGCGTTACAGCCTGCCAAGTCGCCGGCCGCGGACTATTTCGGAATCCCAGATCATGCAGGTCACCAAATCGAACAAGCTCGCCAACGTCTGCTACGACATTCGCGGGCCCGTGCTCAAGCACGCCAAGCGCCTGGAAGAGGAAGGCCACCGCATCCTCAAGCTGAACATCGGCAACCCGGCGCCGTTCGGTTTCGAGGCGCCGGACGAAATCCTCCAGGACGTCATCCGCAACCTGCCGACCGCCCAGGGCTACAGCGACTCCAAGGGCCTGTTCAGCGCGCGCAAGGCGGTGATGCAGTACTACCAGCAGAAGCAGGTGGAAGGCGTCGGCATCGAGGACATCTACCTGGGCAACGGCGTGTCCGAGCTGATCGTCATGGCCCTGCAGGCGCTGCTCAACAATGGTGACGAGGTGCTGATCCCGGCGCCCGACTACCCGCTGTGGACCGCCTCCGTCGCCCTCTCCGGCGGCAAGCCGGTGCACTACCTGTGCGACGAGCAGGCCGGCTGGCTCCCCGACGTCGCCGACATGAAGGCGAAGATCACCAGCAACACCAAGGCCCTGGTGCTGATCAACCCGAACAACCCCACCGGCGCGGTCTACTCCAGGGAAGTGCTGCTGGACATCGTCGAACTGGCGCGCCAGCACAACCTGGTGATCTTCTCCGACGAGATCTACGACAAGATCCTCTACGACGAGGCCCAGCACATCTCCACCGCCTCCCTGGCGCCGGACGTGCTCTGCCTGACCTTCAACGGCCTGTCCAAGTCCTACCGCGTGGCGGGCTTCCGCTCCGGCTGGATCGCCATTTCCGGCCCGAAACACAAGGCGCAGAGCTACATCGAAGGCCTGGATATCCTGGCCAACATGCGCCTGTGCGCCAACGTGCCGAGCCAGCACGCCATCCAGACCGCCTTGGGCGGCTACCAGAGCATCAACGACCTGGTCCTGCCGGGGGGGCGCCTGCTGGAACAGCGCAACCGCGCCTGGGAACTGCTCAACGACATTCCCGGCGTCAGCTGCGTGAAGCCCATGGGCGCGCTCTATGCCTTCCCGCGCATCGACCCGAAGGTCTGCCCGATCCACAACGACGAGAAATTCGTCCTCGACCTGCTGCTTTCCGAGAAGTTGCTCATCGTTCAGGGCACCGCTTTCAACTGGCCCTGGCCGGATCACTTCAGGGTGGTTACCCTGCCGCGAGTCGATGACCTGGAACAGGCCATCGGACGCATCGGCAACTTCCTGAAAACCTATCGCCAATAACTCATCGCCAGTGAAGCCCAGCGCATAAATGGACCTGCAGATCGACGACTTCTACAAGGATGCCGCTTCCGGCCTGCTGACTCTCTACCAGGCCTTCCCGCGCAAGATCGCCCTCTATGTGGAGGACCTGATCGGCCGGGAGGAGCCCGACGAGTTCGGCCTGCCCAGCACCCGCCACCAGAGTTGCCTGGGTGCGCTGCTGTGGCTGGCCGATGAAGGTTATCTGCGCTTCGAGACCACCATTCGCTACGAGGCGCTGGACCAGGCGGTGCTCAGCGAAAAGGCCTTCATGCGCCTGACCCGCATCGTCCCCCATGCCGTGCGCGACGGCGAGGAACTGCCGCCCAGCGTGCGCCGCGACCAGGCCACGCTGGCCAACCAGTTGCGCGAGGCACTGGCCGCCCGGCACGGAGAACGCGTCGCGCGGCTGACCCGTCTACTCTTCGAGAGCGACCCGGGGCGCCCGTAACACGGGCAGGCGACACAAGTTGAAATAGTCCCCGAGTTGAATCGCCTGGGGGCCAACCGTATATACCCCGCATACTATTCAGCGATCCCGTGCCTGCCTGTGCCCGGCGATCCGGAAAGCCGCGACCCACTGCGGCTTTCGCCAATGTCACCGTGAGGAGAAGCTTTACGCCATGATGCGCATCCTGTTGTTCCTGGCCACCAACCTGGCTGTTCTGGTGATCGCCAGCATCACCCTGAAACTGCTCGGCGTGGACCGTTTCACCGGCCAGAATTACGGTAGCCTTCTGATTTTCTGCGCCGTCTTCGGCTTCGCCGGCTCCCTGGTTTCGCTGTTCATCTCCAAGTGGATGGCGAAGATGAGCACCGGCACCGAGATCATCAGCCAGCCGCGCACCCGCCACGAACAGTGGCTGCTGCAGACCGTGGAAGAGCTGTCCCGCGAGGCTGGCATCAAGATGCCGGAAGTAGGCATCTTCCCCGCCTACGAGGCCAACGCCTTCGCCACCGGCTGGAACCGTAACGACGCACTGGTCGCGGTCAGCCAGGGCCTGCTCGAGCGCTTCTCGCCTGAAGAAGTGAAAGCCGTGCTGGCCCACGAGATCGGCCACGTGGCCAACGGCGACATGGTCACCCTGGCACTGATCCAGGGCGTGGTGAACACCTTCGTGATGTTCTTCGCACGCATCTTCGGCAACTTCGTCGACAAGGCGATCCTGAAGAACGAAGACGGCCCGGGTATCGGCTACTTCGTCGCGACCATCTTCGCCGAGCTGGTCCTGGGCATCCTCGCCAGCATCATCGTCATGTGGTTCTCGCGCAAACGCGAATACCGCGCGGACGAGGCCGGCGCCCGCCTGGCCAGCACCGGCGCGATGATCGCCGCCCTGCAACGCCTGCGCGCCGAACAGGGTGTGCCGGTGCAGATGCCCGATACGCTGCAGGCCTTCGGCATCAACGGCAACCTCAAACACGGCCTGGCTGGCCTGTTCATGAGCCACCCGCCGCTGGAAGACCGTATCGAAGCCCTGCGCGCCGCTGGCCGCTGAGTTTCGGAACGATAAAAAAGGCGACCCTCGGGTCGCCTTTTTTCATACCGTCGATTCAGCCACGTCGCAGCGCGAACACCACTTCATCCAGATGGCTGACGCCGCGCTTGAGGAACTTCGGGTTTTCCGCCAACACGTCCAGACGCTCCACTTCCGCCACTTCCCAGCCCTCGACGAAGAGCCCACGCACTTCATCCGCCAGCACGGCGAACGGCGGGCCATCCATCTCGGCCTGGGGGTATTCCAGGCTGACCACCAGCCCGCGCGCCTGTTGCGGCAGGATGCGCTGCAGGTGCGCCACGTAGTCGGCACGCAGATCCGGCGGCAGAGCGATCAGCGCCGCGCGGTCGTAAAGGCCACTGCACTCGACCACCTGCTCGGCCGTGACGTCGAAGAAATCCCCCTGGAGAATCTCCAGGCGCTCGTAACTATAGCGCCGCAGCGCGCCCTCCCCGGTGACCTGCGGCGTAACGCCCAGTTCGGCGAAGAAGTCGACGGCGGCTCGCTCAGCCAATTCGACACCCAGCACGCGGTACCCCCATTGCGCCAGCCAGAGCATGTCCAGGCTCTTGCCACACAGCGGCACCAGCACCTGCGATTCCTCGGGCAACTCCAGATTCGGCCAGTGCCGTTGCAGACCGGGGTTCACCGATTGCTGGTGGAAGCCGATTTCATTGCGCGCCCAGCGCGACTGCCAGAATTCATGCTGCATAGGTCACCCGTTCAAACACTGCGCATCACGCGCGGTAACAGCCAGCGCCACCAGGCACCGCGCCGCTCGCGCTGACGCTCGCCGGCTTCGAGGATCTTCAGCCGCACCTGGTTACCACGGACCCGCTGCACGCAGATCTCGGTGCCGTCCTCCAGATGGAGGCAGTCGCCGCTCTCGAGCACCAGGACTTGTTCAATTTGTTGCATAGCCGAATTCGCCATTCGCTTCGGAAATTTCCGCAAACTCTAACGCATCGTCCGACTGACATCCTGCCAAAGCGCGCTAAGGCGACTGCCTCCATCACTCTGCAACCGAGTTGGCACTTCTACAGCGATGCGCCTCAAGGGAATAGCCACAGACAGAACAATCTACAAAAACGATCATTACTGTCAAAAACCTATACTGGATTTCGATCTTTACCCGCGTGAACATAGAGCCATTCAAGTAGCGAGGTTCGCCATGCTCCCTGCCCTGTTCATCTCCCACGGCTCCCCCATGTTAGCCC
The DNA here is from genome assembly GCF_014851985.1 of Pseudomonas sp. PDM17. Taxonomy (NCBI): domain Bacteria; kingdom Pseudomonadati; phylum Pseudomonadota; class Gammaproteobacteria; order Pseudomonadales; family Pseudomonadaceae; genus Pseudomonas; species Pseudomonas sp. PDM17. The sequence goes on along the minus strand of NZ_JACVAT010000009.1, from coordinate 73,446 downwards.
TGGACCCCGGCGCCAGCGATGCGCCCCTGAAGCGCCTGGCCCGCGAGCTGCCACGTCCGAAAGCCATCCTGGTGGTCTCCGCCCACTGGGAAACCCCGGACCTGCGCATCACCGCATCGCCCAAGCCGGAGACCTGGCACGACTTCTACGGCTTCCCGCCCGAGCTCTATGCCGTGCAGTACCCCGCCGCCGGCTCGCCGGAACTGGCCCAGCGCGTCGTCGAGCTGCTGGCCGAGGACGGCCTGCAGGCCACCCTCGACTCCGAGCGCCCGCTGGACCACGGTGCCTGGGTGCCGCTGAGCCTGATGTACCCGGGCGCCGACATCCCCGTGGTCCAGCTGTCCCTGCCCAGCCGCCTCGGCGCGTCCATGCAGCGCCGTATCGGCGCGGCCCTGCGTGCGCTGCGCGAGGAAGGCATCCTGCTGATCGGTTCGGGCAGCATCACCCACAACCTGGGCGAACTGGACTGGCACGCCGGCCCGGAAGTCATCACACCGTGGGCCAAGGCCTTCCGCGACTGGATGGTGCAGCACCTGGAAGCCGATGACGAAGCCGCCCTGTTCGACTACCGCCAGCAGGCGCCGCACGCAGCGCGCAACCACCCGCGCGACGAGCACCTGTTGCCGCTGTACTTCGCCCGTGGCGCCGGCGGCTCGGCGATGACGGTGGAGCACGCCGGCTTCACCCTCGGCGCGCTGGGAATGGATATCTATCGCTTCGGCTGAAGCAGCCACCCCTGCAGGGGAAGCCGTCCAGGACCGGAAACGAAAAAGCCCCGCCAATGGCGGGGCTTTTTCATGCGCGGGGACTGACGAATCAGTCTTCGCGGTAACGACGCAGACGCAGTGCCTTGCCAGCGACGCGGGTGTCCTTGAGCTTGGTCAGCAGACGGTCGAGGTTCTCTTCCGGCAGCTCGATCAGGCTGAAGGTCTCGCGGATCTGGATGCGGCCGATGGCCTCGCGGGACAGGCCGCCCTCGTTGAGGATGGCGCCCAGCAGGTTCTTCGCCTGCACGCCGTCACGGGCGCCCAGGGCGGTACGGCAGCGGGCCTTGCCTTCCGACGGCGGAGCCATGGTGCGCGGCGCGCCGCTGCGCTCCGGACGGTCGCCGCGCTCGGGGCGATCGCCACGCTCACTGCGCTCGTAACGGTCGCTGCGCTCACGCGGGGCGGCCGGGGTCAGCGGCTGTTCGCGGCGGACCGATTCCAGGTCCAGCGCCTTGCCTTCGGTCAGCTTGGCCAGCAGTACGGCGGCCAGGGTGTCCATGTCGGTACCCAGGCGACGGCACAGCTCGTCACGCACGGCGCCACGGCTGGCAACGGCGTTGGCCAGCAACGGTTGCAGGCCGGTGGCCAAGCGGTTCAGGCGCGCTTCGAGGACGGTTTCAGCGTCCGGCAGGCGAACTTCGCCAACCTTCTGCCCAGTCACACGCTCGATCACCTGCAGCATGCGGCGCTCACGCGGAGTCACCAGCAGCAGGGCACGGCCTTCACGACCGGCACGGCCGGTACGGCCGATACGGTGTACATAGGATTCCGGATCGTAGGGCATGTCCACGTTCAGTACGTGGGTGATGCGCGCCACGTCGAGGCCGCGGGCGGCGACGTCGGTGGCGATGACGATGTCCAGCGAGCCATCCTTCAGGGACTCGATCACACGCTCACGCTGGGCCTGCGGCATGTCGCCGTTCAGCGCGGCGGCACGGTAGCCCTGGCGCTCGAGCAGCTCGGCGATGTCCAGGGTGGCCTGCTTAGTGCGGACGAAACCGATCAGCGCGTCGAACTGCTCGACTTCCAGCAGACGCAGGATCGAGGCCGGCTTCTGGTCGGCGTGAACCATCAGGTGCGCCTGCTCGATGCGGGCGACAGTCTGGGTCTTGGCAGCGATGCGGACGTGCTTGGGTTCTTTCAGGTGGCGTTCGGCGATGCTGCGGATCGAGGCCGGCAGGGTCGCGGAGAACAGCACGCTCTGGCGGCTGGACGGCATGGCTTCGAAGATTACTTCAAGGTCATCCATGAAGCCGAGCTTGAGCATCTCGTCTGCTTCGTCGAGCACCAGGCTCTTGACGGTGGACAGCAGGTTTTCGTCGCGGCGCAGGTGGTCGCACAGGCGGCCCGGAGTGGCGACCACGACCTGGGCGCCCTGGCGCAGGGCCTTCAGCTGCGGGCCCATGGGCGCGCCGCCGTAGACGGCAATGACGCCGACGCCCGGCATCTGCTTGGAATAGGTTTCGAAAGCGGTAGCAACCTGCAGGGCCAGCTCGCGGGTCGGTACCAGTACCAGCACCTGCGGAACGCGGCGGCTCGGCTCGATCTGCGACAGCATCGGCAGCGCAAAGGCAGCGGTCTTGCCGGTACCGGTCTGGGCCTGGCCGATCATGTCGTGACCTTCGAGGATCACCGGGATCGACTGGGCCTGGATCGGCGACGGCTCTTCATAACCGACAGCGGCAATGGCAGCGAGAACATTGGGGTGAAGACCGAGCGCGGCGAAGCCGGCGGTTTCCTGGGTCATGGGTTTTGCCTCTAAGTACATCCGCAAAGACCCAATAGCCGAGCTGCGCATGCCCTGTACGACAGTGAAGTCACCCAGGCAGCTGGAAGCGGGGATTTGCGAAATGAAGATTGGAAGAATGCGTCAAGGAAGTCCGCACTGCGGACACATAGCCCGAGTGTGAAACTGCGGGAGAATGCGGGATCCGAAACGAGGCCAGCGTTTGGCCGGCGCGTATCATACCGGAAAAACCTGACCAATGTGTTTCTTTTCGGAACATGCCCGGCGAACGGTCATTCCGTGGACAACCCCGTCCCTGCCGGCTATACCGTGCAAGCCACCTGACCGGAGCCCGCCGATGACCGCCAGCAGCGAACCGCGCATCACCGTCGAACGTCATGACCACGTCCTGCTGCTCGGCCTGAACCGGGTCGACAAGCGTAACGCCTTCGACCTGGAGATGCTTACCCAGTTGGTGCAGGCCTTCGGCGAATACGAGCGCGACGACGACCTGCGCTGCGCCCTGGTGTTCGCCCACGGTGATCACTTCACCGCCGGCCTGGACCTGGCCAACATCGGCGAGACCTTCCGCACCGGCTGGACCATGCCTGAGGGCTCCGCCGATCCGTGGGGCACCTTCGGCGGCCGGCGCCTGACCAAGCCGCTGCTGGTGGCCGCGCAGGGCTACTGCTTCACCCTGGGCATCGAACTGATGCTCGCCGCCGACATCAACCTGTGCGCCAGCAATGCGCGCTTCGCCCAGCTCGAAGTGCAGCGCGGCATCTTCCCCTTCGGCGGCGCCACCCTGCGCATGCACCAGGTGGCCGGCTGGGGCAACGCGATGCGCTGGCTGCTCACCGGTGATCCCTTCGACGCCCACGAGGCGTATCGCATCGGCCTGGTTCAGGAAGTCACCGCGCCCGAAGAGTTGATGCCCCGTGCGCTGTGGCTGGCCCAGCGGGTCGCCGCCCAGGCGCCGCTGGGCATCCGCGCCACCCTGGCTTCCGCGCGCCGCAGTCTCGACGAAGGTGAGGAAGCGGCAGCGCGACTGTTGCCGGCGATGGCCAGCGAGCTGCTGTCCACCGAGGATGCGCAGGAGGGTTTGAACGCCATGCTCGAGCGCCGCGAAGGCCGTTTCCAGGGCAAATGAACGCACCGGGAAAACGCCAAACGGAACCATCGTGCGAAAAGCGCTATATCCAAGGTATTAAAAACGCCTGGCAAGTCGCCATAATCCTTTAGTTTTTCCTTTTAATTCAAAGACCTGCCAAACACAAAACGGCTATATACAAGTTCCAATTTCGCGCCTGAAAACAAACCTCTAGAACTGACTCCAGAGCAGCGCAGCGACTCGCCGGGATACCGAACCGGGCAGCCAGCTGACTGACGTTCTCATGGAGGAATTCGCTATGTCAGGTCCGATTCGTGTTTTCGCACTTTCCCTTCTCGTCGTTGCCCTGTCGCTGCAAGGTTGCAGCAGCCACGGCGGCAGCAGTCACCACCGCGCTTCCGATAGCAGCAGCACCGACGATGGCGCCGGTTCCGGCGGCGATGGCAGCGGCGGCACTGGCGGTACCGGTGGGACCGATGGAACCGGCGGCACCGGCGGAACCGATGGAACTGGCGGTACCGGCGGCACTGGCGGTACGGGCGGCACCGACGGAACCGGCGGCACCGGCGGAACCGGAGGCACTGGCGGTACCGGAGGAACGGGCGGCGGCGACGGCACAGGCGGCGGCACCACCACTCCGCCAGCCAGCACCACCGGCAATATCCTGACCAATACCGGCGAAGCGGTCTCCAATGTCGGCGACACCGTGAGCACCGTCGGCGCCGTGGTGAAGACAGTCGATCTGCCGGTGCTGGGCAATGGCGTCACGCAGAATGCCGGGACGCTGGTCCAGGAAGTCGGCGCCGGTGTGGACAGCGTCGGCACCGGCGTCACCAACGGCCTCGGCCAGCTGGGCAACAACCCCAACGCCATTGGCACCACCGTCGCCGGCGCCACTGGCCTGGTCAGCCACACCGGAGGCGCAGTCAGCAGCCTGGGCGACACCGTGGCGGCCATCGGTGATGCCCCGGTGCTGGCCAACACCCCGCTCAATGGCCTGACCGGCCAGGTCGGCGGCCTGGTGGACGGCGTCGGCGGCAAGATCACCATGCTCGGCGACTCTCTCAGCGGCGCAGTGACCACCGGCCCGCTGAGCCAACTGACCACCCAGCTCAGCGGCACCACCGCCGGACTGGTCGGCAAGGTCGAAGGAACCACTCGCGGCGTCGGCGCCGCCACCGGACTGGGAGCGCCGGTGAACAACCTGTTGACCACCGTCGGCGGTGTTGTGACCCAGACAGGCAACCAGGTAGCCAGCGCGAATCCGGCGCTGGCACCGGTCGGCGGAATCGTCAGCGATGCGGGTCAGGCAGTCAGCGCGGCCGGCGGCTTGGTCAATGGCAGCAATCCGGGCGGTGGTCTGCTCGGCAACGTCACCGGCGCACTGGCTGGCGCCACCGGCGGCAGTAATCCAGTGGGCGGCGTGGTCAGCGGCGTGACCGGTGCCGTGGGCGGCATCACCGGCTCCCTGGGCGGCACCACTGGCGGCAGCAATCCGGTGGGTGGCCTGGTCAGTGGTGTGACCGGCGCAGTGGGCGGCCTCACCGGATCCCTGGGCGGCGCCACCGGCGGCAGTAATCCGGTGGGTGGCCTGGTCAGCGGTGTGACTGGCGCAGTAGGCGGCCTCACCGGTTCTCTGGGCGGCGCCACTGGCGGCAGCAACCCGGTAGGCGGCCTGGTCAACGGCGTGGCCGGCACCGTCGGCGGCGTGACCAGCAGTCTCACCGGTGGTGGCGGCCTGGTCGCCGGGGCAGGCGTGGGCATCGGCAGCAACACCCAGGGTTCGGGCGTGGCAGTCGGCGCAGGCGCCGGTACGACTGGCGGTACCAGCGGTCAGGGAGGCCTGCTGGGCAATACGCTGGGCGCCGTGGGTGGCGCGCTGGGTGGTGTGACCGGCGGACTGGGTGGTGGATTGGCGATCGGTACGCCCAAGCAATAATCCGAATTACACCCATACTGTGGTTACCAGGAGCCGCCCACGGCTCCTGGTCCTTTATCGAAGTCGGTCTCATGGAGGAGCCAGATGCGCAAACTTGCTGTCCTGCCCCTGTTGTTGGCTGCACCTTTCGCCTGGGCCGAGCGCCCGATCCAGCTTCCCGGCTCCGATATCGAACAGACCCTGCCCCGCCCCAACCTCCCTGGCGGCGACATCCGCCCCAAGGCCCCCAAGGTCACCGCGCCGGAACCTTCAGCCACCCAGCCCGCGCAGATCCTCCAGCAGCGCATCCGTATCAAGCGCATCGAGCTGGCCGGCGGCAAGCACTACCCCGTCGAAACCTGGAAACCCCTGCTGGAGCCCCTGACCAAGCGCACCATCCAGGTCAGCGAACTGGTGGCGGCGGCCAAGGCCATCACCCAGCGCTACCAGGACGACGGCTACTTCATCTCCTTCGCCTACGTGCCCAACCAGGACTTCCGCAGCGGCGTCGCGCGCATCGTGCTGGTCGAGGGCCATATCAGCCAGGTCCGCGCCGCGGGCGACCTGGGTGTCCACCAGCAGCGCGTGGACCGCTGGATCGAGAAGCTGAAAGCGGAAAAGCCCCTCACCCGCGAGAGCTTCGAGCGCTTCAGCGTGCTGATGAGCCGGGTGCCCGGCATGCAGATGGCCATGGCGCTCAACCCACCCACCACCAGCGACGGTGGCGCGGTGCTGGAACTGGCTGGCAAGCAAAAGCGCTTCGATACCGGGATGAACCTCGACTCCCGGCGCGGCGAGCAACGCGGGCTGTTCAACGCCGAAGTGATGTCGATGCTTGGCTGGGGCGAGCAGCTGCAGTTCAGCTACCTCTACCCGCCGGGCGACGACCACGAGTACTACCGCGCCTGGAACTACAGCCAGTTGCTGGGCGACAACGGCGTGCAGCTGCTGGCCGGCTACAGCAAGTACAACTCGCGCCCCGGCGAGAACCTGCGCCTGGCCAGCGGCCTGGAGTTCGAACGCAAGCGGCAGAACGAGCGGGTCAGCGCCGGCCTGGGCATCCCGCTGATGCTGCGCCGCGACCTGACCTGGGACCTCAACCTGCGTGGCTACACAGTCAACGACACCAGCACCTACGACCTGGTCTACCCGGCCATCCCCTTCCGTATCGAACAGAAGAGCAAGCTGCGCGTGGTGGGTATCGAAACCGTCGTCCAGCAGTTCGCCGAGAAGCGCGTGCGCGCCGGCAGCGTGGCGGTTTACCAGGGGCTGAACGGCATGGGCGCGGAAGCGCCGGAGCCGATCAAGAAGAACTTCACCCGCCTGCTCGGCTTTGGCGCGCAGCAGGACCAGTTCGGCTCCAACTGGCAGGGCGTGGTGAGTGCTGCCTTCCAGTGGAGCGACGACGTGCTGCCCGACTCCGAGCAGGTCACCTATGGCGGCGGCAACTTCGGCCGCGGCTATCCGGACGACCAGGCCAGCGGCGACAAGGGCTGGGGCGCCTCCTACGAGGTGAACTATTCCTTCCTGCGGCAGAGCGCGGTGCTCAACCAGATTCAGCCCTATTTCGTCGTAGACACCGCACGCACCCGCTACAACCAGGACGGCCTGAACGAAGGCAAGCTCGGCTCGGCAGCACTGGGCGTGCGCTTCTCCAACCGCAAGCATTACCTGGTGTCGATGGAGGTCGCCAAGCCTTTCGGCGACCGCGCGCTGGACAACAACGAGCGCAGCCCGCGGCTGAACTTCGCCTTCAGCTACCAGATCCCCTGAGGGATGCGGAGAGTCACTGCGCCGGGCGCAGTGACTCGATGTAGGTACGCAGCGAATAGCCCAGCTTGGGTTCGAGCTGGCCGACGCGCTTCTTCAGGCCGCGCAGGTTCAGCTCCTGGTCGAGTTCGGCAGGAACGAAGACGATCACGTTGCCCTCGGGCACCGGGCACTCCCAGTAATGCCGGTTGAAGCGTCCACGCAGCAGCGCGGCGCCCAGCGGCCGGCCATCGTCGGTGCTCCACTGGTTGATCACCAGCCAACCGCCCGGCTTCAGACGCTCGCGACAGGCACCGAGAAAGTCCCAGCCAATGTGCGCCGGCGCCGGCCCGGTATCGGTGTAGAGATCGAGGAAGATCAGGTCCGCCGGCTCGCACTCGGCCAGCTCCTGCACGGCGTCGCCGATGCGCAGGTTCAGACGCTGGTCGTCCACCAGCCCGAGGTGCTCGCGGGCCAGGCGCGGGATGGATGGGCGCAGCTCGATGGCTTCCACCTCTTCCAGCGGCAGGTACTTCAGGCAAGCCTGTGTCAGGCTGCCCGCGCCGAAGCCGAGGAACAGCGCGCGGCGCGGGCGCGGATGGCACAGCGCACCGACCAGCATGGCGCGCGAGTAGTCGTATTCCAGCCAGCTCGGATCACCCATCAGCACGCAGCTCTGCTCGACCTCGTCGCCGAACTCCAGGTAGCGGAAGGCACCGCTCTCCACGACGCGTATCACGCCGAAGTCATCGCGCTCCTCGACGATCAGCAACTCTTCGCTCAGCAGCTCCTCGCTCATGACCGGCTCCGGGCAGAAACGGTCGTGACAATGCGATCCGCCGGGAGCGGCGAACGGCACGGATTGCCATTGAAATACAGGGGCTCGCGCACGCAATAATCCTTCGAATCAAGACGGCCAACCACGACCGACACGTCAGCAAGGCCGCAAGAATAACAGCCCAAGAGGCACAACCGAGCATGCACCAGCGCAACACCTCCCAAGCTCTCTCGGCACGCCACCTTTCCCCGCCCGGACTCCAGACACGGCACGCTCGCGCGTACCGCGCAGACGGCTGATCGCACCAACGAGTTCCGAAGACCCGTGTTCCCCTGGACAAGGATGTCCCCCCTCTCTTCACACGCCAGCGACCACGCGCGGGGCAAAAGCCGAGCTGATACCATGGGCGGATACTGTCCACAGCCGCGAAGACCCCGCCGATGAGCCTGCCCTGGAGCCCCGATAGCTGGAGAAGCAAGCCGATCCAGCAACAGCCCGCCTACCCCGACGCCAACCGCGTGAGCGAAGTCGAGCGCACCCTGGCCAGCTTCCCGCCGCTGGTGTTCGCTGGCGAGGCGCGCGAGCTGCGCCGGCAATTCGCCGAGGTCACCGCCGGCCGCGCCTTCCTGCTGCAGGGCGGCGACTGCGCCGAAAGCTTCGCCGAGTTCTCCGCGGCGAAGATCCGCGACACCTTCAAGGTACTGCTGCAGATGGCCGTGGTGATGACCTTCGCCGCCGGCTGTCCGGTAGTGAAGGTCGGGCGCATGGCCGGGCAGTTCGCCAAGCCGCGCTCCTCCGGCGATGAAACCATCGGCGGCGTGACCCTGCCCGCCTACCGCGGCGACATCGTCAACGGCATCGGCTTCGACGAGAAGAGCCGCGTGCCGGATCCGGAGCGCCTGCTGCAGGCCTACCACCAGTCCACTGCCTCGCTGAACCTGTTGCGCGCCTTCGCCGGCGGCGGGTTCGCCGACCTGCACCAGGTGCACCAGTGGAACCTGGACTTCATCGCCAACTCGGCGCTGTCCGAGCGCTACCAGCAACTGGCCGACCGCATCGACGAGACCCTCGCCTTCATGCGCGCCTGCGGCCTGGATACCGCGCCGCAACTGCGCGAGACCAGTTTCTTCACCGCCCACGAAGCGCTGCTGCTGAACTACGAGGAAGCCTTCATCCGCCGCGACAGCCTCACCGGCGGCTGGTACGACTGCTCGGCGCACATGCTGTGGATCGGCGACCGCACCCGCCAGCTCGACGGCGCCCACGTGGAAATGCTCCGAGGCGTCGGCAACCCCATCGGCGTGAAGGTCGGCCCGAGCATGGACAGCGAGGAGCTGATCCGACTGATCGACATCCTCAACCCGGAGAACGACCCCGGCCGCCTCAACCTCATCGTGCGCATGGGCGCGGACAAGGTCGGCGACGGCCTGCCGCGCCTGATCCAGACGGTACAGCGCGAAGGCAAGCAGGTGCTGTGGAGTTCCGACCCCATGCACGGCAACACCATCAAGGCCTCCAGCGGCTACAAGACCCGCGACTTCGCGCGCATCCTCACCGAGGTCCGGCAGTTCTTCGAAGTGCACCAGGCCGAGGGCAGCTATGCCGGCGGCATCCACATCGAGATGACCGGGCAGAACGTCACCGAGTGCATCGGTGGCGCGCGGCCGATCACCGAGGATGGCCTGAGCGACCGCTACCACACCCACTGTGATCCGCGCCTGAACGCCGACCAGTCGCTGGAGCTGGCCTTCCTCATTGCGGAAACCCTGAAACAGGTTCGCCGCTGAGTCCGACACGGGTCTCAGAGCAGTCCTAAAAACACTGCCCGCATTGACGCGGCCGGGGGCGCCTACCTAGAGTGGCGCCCCGCGCGGCAGCCGCCGCGCCATGGAAACCGTCAACCAAGGAAGATCCCGATGCAACTGCACCGCTCCCTCCTCGCCCTCGTCATTGGCGCCGCCGCAGCCCTCTCCGGCTGCCAGAACGTGAACACCGACAGCCTCATGCAGTCCGGCATGATGGCCATGAAGGCCGCCACCCTGAGCGACGCCGAGATCAAGCAGGTCGCCGACGAAGCCTGCGCCAAGCAGGATGCTGAAGCGCAGATCGCGCCGGCCTCCAGCCCCTATACCCAGCGCCTGGACAAGATCGCCGCCGCTCTGGGCAACCCGCTCAACGGCACGGCGGTCAACTACAAGGTCTACCTCACCGACGACGTCAACGCCTTTGCCATGGCCAACGGCTGCGTGCGCGTTTACTCCGGCCTGATGGACCTGATGAACGACAACGAAGTGGAAGGCGTGGTCGGCCACGAGATCGGCCACGTCGCCCTGGGCCATATCAAGAAAGCCACCCAGACCGCCTACGCAGCCGCCGCCGCACGCAACGCTGCTGCCGCCTCGGGCAATGCCACCGTGGCCGCACTGTCGCAGTCGCAGCTGGGCGAGATCGGCGAAGCGCTGGTCAACGCACAGTTCTCCCAGTCCCAGGAGTCGGCCGCCGACGACTACTCCTTCGACCTGCTGAAGAAGCGTGGCATCCCGCTGGAAGGCCTGGCCACCGCCTTCGACAAGCTGGCCAAGCTGAGCGGCGGCCAGGAGAGCAGCATGTTCGACTCGCACCCCGGCTCGCAGCAGCGCGCGGACCACATCCGCCAGCGCATCGCCAGCGGCAAGTGATCCCGGACGGGCCTCTGCGGAGGCCCGTTTGTTTTCAGACCCTCGCCAGCAACCCTTGCAGACGCTCGCCGGACGGCCGCCGGCAGTTCACCGCTACCCGTTCCAGCCCGAGCCAGTTCGCCATCTCGCCCAGTTGCTGCGCCAGCGCAGCGTGCCCTTCTTCGCCCAGCCCCTTTTCCTCTTCGTGGACGGCATGCACCACCAGCCTGCCGGCAGCGCGATCGGAGCGCAGATCGACCCGCGCGGCCAGGCGCTCGTCGAACAGGAACGGCAACACGTAGTAGCCGTAAACCCGCTTGTGCTGCGGCGTGTAGATCTCCAGGCGGTAGCGGAAGTCGAACAGCCGCTCGGTACGGGCGCGTTCCCAGACCAGCGAATCGAACGGCGAGAGCAAGGCACTGGCGCGCACCTTGCGCGGGATCACCGGGTCTGTCAGGCAGTAGGCCGGCGCCTGCCAACTCTGGACCTGCACCGGCAACAGCTCGCCCGCCTCCACCAGCTCGGCCAGCCGCAGCTTGCTGTCGGCAGGGTCGAGGCGGAAGTAATCGCGCAGGTCTTTCTCGGTAGCCACGCCCAGCGCCTGTGCCGAATGCAGCAGCAGCTGGCGCTGCGCCTCGTCTTCGTCCACTTCAGGCCGCTGCAGCAGATCGGCGGGCAGGACGCGCTCCGGCAAGTCGTACAGACGCTCGAAACCGCGACGCCCAGCGACCGTCACCTCGCCCGCGGCGAACAGCCACTCCAGCGCGTGCTTCTCGTCGCTCCAGTCCCACCAGGGGCCGGCGCGCTCTTCGCGGGTGGTCAGGCTGCCAGCCCCCAGCGCGCCTTGCTCGCGCACGGCATCGAGCACCCGCTGGATAACCGGTTGCTGCTCGCGCCCGAAGCGCGCCAGCTGCTGGTAGATGCCACGCCCCTCGGCCGCACGACGCATGCGCCAGCGCATCAGCGGATAGAGTTCCAGCGGCAGCAACGACGCTTCATGCCCCCAGTATTCGAACAGACGGCGATGCCGCCCGCCGCTCCAGGCGGCCTCTTCCAGCAGCGTCGGCGAGTAGTTGCCCAGTCGCGAGAACAGCGGCAGGTAGTGCGAGCGCACCAGCGCGTTCACCGAGTCGATCTGCAGCACGCCAAGCCGCTCGAGCAGGCTGCGCACATGACGGCGCTGCACCTCGCCGCCGGGCTTGCGCAGGGTGAACCCCTGGGCGGCGAGTGCCAGGCGGCGGGCCTGCTTGAGGGACAGGGATTCGACGGTCGGCATCGTGGACTCCGGGGCTGGGCGAGCCCTAGAGCCTAACGCCAATCGCAGCGCCTGGCTGCATCAGGCGGGTTCACCGAGCGGCGTGGGTACCGGGAAGGGACGTGCGAAAGTGAAGACCTCCGCCGAGGGGCCCTCCAGCCGCAGACGCTCCAGGCGGTCGCGGGCCATCGCCACATCCGGCAGCTCGCCTTCCGGCAGCCACCAGAGCGCGAGGCTCGGCGAAGGCAGGCGTTCCATCCAGTCGCGCTTGCTGCGCAGGACCTGCAGATGCTCGCCGGCATAGACGTAATCCTTGAGCGCTTCGACCGACTCCCACAGCGACAGGTTGACGATGATCAGCGGGTCGTCGAAGACGCGAATCGAGGTGGCATCGCCCTCCTCCGTCTGCAGGCGCCAGACGAAACCGGAGCTGCGCTCGGCGAGGGCATTGATGTGATCGAGCTGGTCGACGAAGCCCTTCATCAGGGGGTGATCCAGCGGTGCGCGGGCCCTGGCGATGTTGACCTGGGCAAGGTGGTAACGGGTGGACATGGGCTTCCTTGTCATCCAGCGGGTCATGAGGCTGATCAGGCTTTGGGGAGCGGGCGGCACGACGAGGGTCCGTGCCGCCCGGCGATTTCAACGGCGGACATAATCCATCCAGAACGGGCGCTCGACTTCCTGCTGAATGTCGGCACGGCTCAGGCCGATATCCTTGAGCGCCTCATCACTCATGGTCGCCAGCTCACGACGCTGGCGGGCCAGTTCGTGCCAGTGCAGGACACGTTGAATGGCGCGCTTCCAAAGCGGAACGGTGGAGACTTTGTGGACATGGTAGGACGCTGCTACGAAACCGAGTTGACCTTTCATCATGCTTCCCTCCCTGTGGGGTTGGATGCAGTTTCAGCCTCGCGCTAAGATCAATCCAACGAATCATTCTTATGCAACCCATCTCGGAGATTGATGAATGAGCAGCTTCCCCAGCATCGACAGCGAACTGCTGCGCACCTTCGTCGCCATCGCCGACCACGGCGGATTCACCCGCGCGGCCGAGATGGTCAACCGCACTCAGTCGGCAGTGAGCATGCAGATGAAACGCCTGGAGGAGGACGTGCTGGAGCGCAGCCTGTTCGAACGCGACGGCCGCCAGGTGCGCCTAACGCCCGAGGGGCAGATCCTGCTGGGCTATGCGCGGCGCATCCTGCGGTTGCAGGGTGAGGTGTTCAACACCTTCCGCCAGCCGCACATGGTCGGCTCGGTGAAGATCGGCACGCCGGATGACTATGTGATGCGCTTCCTGCCCAGCATCCTTTCGCGCTTCGCCGAGGCCTATCCGCTGGTGCAGGTGGAAGTGCACTGCGACTCGTCCGCGCAGTTGCTGATGCGCAACGACCTGGACCTTTCCATCGTCACCCGCGAGCCGGGTACCGAGATCGGCCAGTTGCTGCGCCAGGAGTCCTTCGTCTGGATGGCCGCCGAGAGCTTCTGCCCGCAGGAGCAGCGCCCGCTGCCGCTGGCGATGTTCAACACCGCCTGCTTCTGCCGCGCCTGGGCCTGCAATGCGCTGGAGGCGATGGAAGTGGACTACCGCATCGCCTACAGCAGTCCGAGCCTGTCGGCGCTGTTCGCCGTGGCCAGTGCGGGGCTGGCGGTCACAGCGCAACTGCAGAGCCTGCTCACTGGCAATCTGCGCATCATCGGCGAGGACGAGGGCCTGCCAATGCTCCCCAACGCCAGCATCGTGCTGCTACGCGGGCAGAAGATGACCCCGGTGACCGACAAGCTGGCCGAGTACATCGTCGAAGGCTTCCGTTCGTAATGCGGCTCAACGCACCGCCAGCAGCACTGCGCAGACGATCAGGAAAGCGCTGAAGGCCAGACGCAGCTGACGCTCGGGCAGCGCATGGGCCAGGCGCACCCCCCAGGAAATGCTGACCAGCCCGCCCAGCGCCAGCGCGCTGCCCATGCGCCAGTCCACATGGCCGTGCATGGCATAGGTCGCCAGCGCCACGCCCGTGCTGGGCGCCGCCAGAGCCAGCGCAAGACCCTGGGCGATCACCTGGGTCAGGCCGAAGACGGACGTCAGAACCGGCGTCGCCAGCACACCACCGCCCACCCCGAACAGCCCACCAAGAGAACCGGCACCCAGTCCCAGCACGCCCATCCACGGCAGGCCGTAGCGCGGCGTGCCGCTGCCCTGGGGCACGCGCTGGAACAGACGCACCAGCAGATACAGGGCCAGCAGCACCAGGAAGACCACGAAGGCGGTGCGCATGCTGCGGGCATCCAGGTTCACCGCGATGCTGGAAGCGAAGAACGCGCAGACCAGGCCGGTCAGCGCCAGGACGCCGGCCTGGGCGAAATCGATACGGTTACGCTGGTGATAACGCCAGATGGCCAACAACACATTCGGCACCACCATCACCAGCGCGGTGCCCTGCGCCAGCTGCTGGTCCAGCCCGAACAGCACGCCCAGTGCCGGAATCGCCAGCAGCCCGCCGCCAATACCGAACAGCCCACCCAGGCTGCCCAGCACGACGCCGAGCAGAAAGTCCAAGACCAGGTCCCACATGACGCACCTCCACAACAAGGCGTCCATGCTAGAAAACCCCGGCTGGATGGGAAACGCAAAGCGCAGCACAATGGCTTTGTCCTTTTCGCAAAGCCATAACCCGCGATGAACCCTTCCAGCCTCGAAGACCAGCTCGACCTCTACTTGGACGTGCTCGACAACGGCAGCTTCTCCGCCGCCGCCCGCCTGCGCCAGCTCACCCCTTCCGCCGTGGCACGGCGCATGGACGCGCTGGAGCAGGGATTGGGTTCGACCCTGCTGGTGCGCAGCACCCACAACGTGCGCGCCACACCGGCGGGGCTGGCGTTCGCCGAGCGGGCGCGGCGGATAGTCATCGAGTTGCGCCAGGCACGCGCGGAAGCGGTATCCCTGAGCACCGCGCCGGAGGGCCTGATCCGCATCGACGCCCCCGTCCCCTTTGGTCGCCGTCATCTGGCCCCGGCGCTGGCGGACTTCCTCACCGCCAACCCCGGCCTGGACGTGCAGCTGCGGCTGATCGACAGCTTCACCGACACTCGCGGGGAAAACCTCGGCCAGGTCGACCTGGTGCTGCGCATCGGCACCCTGCCCGACAGCCGCCTGGTCGCTACACGTCTCGCGCCCATGCGGCGGATCGTCTGCGCGAGCCCCGCCTACCTGCAGCAGCACGGCAGACCAGCCTCGCCACTGGAGCTACCGGAGCACATCGGCCTCGACTGGGAAGGCCTGGCGCCGCCGCTGGCCTGGCGCTTCCTCATCGACGGCAAGCTGCAACACCTGCGCCCGCGCCGGCTGCGCATGACCGCGAACAATGCAGAGACGCTGGTGGAAGGTGCACTGCAAGGCATCGGCCTCGCTCACCTGCCCACCTGGCTGTGCAGCGAGTACCTGATCAGCGGCCAGTTGCTGCCGCTGTTCTGCGAGAACGGCCTTCCCGAACCAGAGCCTGGCGTTATCCACGCATTGCGCCTGGAGCGCGGCACCCACCCACGCAGTGAGCGCCTGCTGGGCTTCCTGCTGGAGCGTTTCGGTTTCCCGCCGCCCTGGGATGCAGCGCTTGCGGAAGCGCTGTTCAAGAATTAACCATCGCGCTAAATTAATGCGCAATCATCTCTTCGCTTCGAGCGCCCCGGCCAGGAGCACGCCATGACCCAGCAAGACCCGACCTGCGAAGCCCTCAAGCTGGATAACCAGCTGTGCTTCGCCCTCTACTCCACCTCCCTGCAGATGACCAAGGTCTACAAGCCCCTGCTGCAGGAGCTGGGCCTCACCTACCCGCAGTACATCGCCATGCTGGTGCTGTGGGAAGAAGACGGCATCACCGTGGGCGAGATCAGCTCGCGCATGCTCACCGACCCTGGCTCCCTCACGCCCCTGCTCAAGCGCCTGGAGGCAGAGGGTCTGATCACCCGCACCCGCAGTCAGGCGGACGAACGCGTGGTACAGCTGCGCCTGACCGACAAGGGCCACGAGCTGCGCCGACAGGCGGAGAGCATTCCGGCCTGCATCCTGGCCAGCAGCGGTCTAACGTTGGACAGTCTGAAGCGCCTCCAGGAGGAGCTCGTGGACCTGCGCGGACACTTGCAAGCCCCGTAATCCGGGGCTTATGCCAAAGCTGCAGGTTCCTTAGTCAGAAATCTTCCAATAATTATCTTGCGCACTAAATTAATTCGAACTAATTTTCACCTCACGAACTGCTTAGCGCACAAGATATTGAGCAGCAAGACACTCTCATACCGAGTTACCTGACCGCGAATCGGAGACCACCATGCAAACCATCAAAGCCCTCTACACCGCCACCGCTACCGCTACCGGAGGCCGTGATGGCCGCGCCATCTCCTCGGACGGCATCCTCGACGTGAAACTGTCCACTCCGCGTGAACTGGGCGGCGCGGGCGGCGAAGCCACCAACCCGGAACAGCTGTTCGCTGCCGGCTACTCGGCCTGCTTCATCGGCGCCATCAAGTTCGTCGCCAGCCAGAGCAAGAAGCAGATCCCGGCAGACGCCTCGATCACCGGCAAGGTCGGCATCGGCCAGATCCCCGGCGGTTTCGGCCTGGAAGTGGAACTGAACATCAACCTGCCGGGCCTGGACCAGGCCGAGGCCGAAGAGCTGGTCGCCAAGGCCCACCAGGTCTGCCCCTACTCCAACGCCACCCGCGGCAATATCGACGTGCGTCTGAACGTCAGCGTGTGATTCCACGAAAGGCAGAAACGAAAAAGCCCGGCATCAGCCGGGCTTTTTTCTGTCTCGGATCAGGCTCAGGCCTTGACGCGGGACTTGTACTCGCCAGTGCGGGTATCGATTTCGATCGAGTCGCCGATTTCGCAGAAGGCGGAAACCTGGACTTCAGCACCGTTCTTCAGGCGAGCGGTCTTCATCACTTTACCGGAGGTGTCGCCACGGACAGCCGGCTCGGTGTAGACGATTTCGCGAACGATGGTGGTCGGCAGTTCAACGGAGATGACTTTCTCGTTGTAGAAGACGGCTTCGCAGACGTCGGTCATGCCGTCTTCGATGAAGGTCAGCACGCCTTCCAGGTCGCCTTTCTCGATCTCGTACTGGTTGAACTCGGTGTCCATGAAGACATACAGCGGGTCCGCGAAGTAGGAGTAGGTGACTTCCTTGCGATCGAGGATGATCGGCTCCAGCTTGTCGTCGGCCTTGAACACGGTCTCGGTGCCAGCACCGGTCAGCAGGTTCTTCAGCTTCATCTTGACGACCGCGGAGTTACGGCCGGACTTGTTGAACTCGGCCTTCTGGATGACCCAGGGGGCGCCATTGATGTTGGCAACCTGGCCAGCGCGGAACTCTTGTGCGGTTTTCATACGATTATCCGATTGGATTGGAGACAAAAATCAGGGGCCATATCATAGCCAATTTGTATAAAAACGCACCAGCCCCGCGGCAAGATCGGTTTGTTCGCTCAGGCGCCGCTGCCAATTGCCAATCCACGCGGCCCACTCCGGCAGCCGGCTTTCCAGCTTTTGCCAGGCAGCGCCGGCGTCACCCTGGCCATTCCAGGCCATCCAGAACGACTGCAGCTCCATCCGCAGCGTCTCGTCCATTCCCTCACCGAACAGGGCCAGGAAAGCTTCCAGCTTCTCCAGGTGGACATCCTCATCCTGCTGGTAGATGTGCCAGACGAAGGGCCGCCCCGCCCATTGCGTCCGCACGAACGAGTCCTCGCCACGCACCGCGTTGAAATCGCAACTCCACAGCAACGGGTCATAGTCTTCCTGGCGCACGAAGGGCAGCACCTGAACACGCAGGGCCTCCTTCCGGTACTGCTGCCCCACTCCCAGAGCCTGCCCCGCCCAGCGCTCGATATCGGCGAGCACCCTGCCCTCGGGCACCAGCAATAAAGTGGCGACGGTACTTCCAGCCAGTGCGTCCAGCCAGCCAGCCAGCGCGGCATTCTCATAAGCGAACAGGGAAATGCGCCGCTCGTGAGGCTCGGGGTGCACGCCAAGGCTTTCCAGGAAGCGAAGGCTGGCCGCCGGATCGGCCTGGAAGGCATCGCGCCGGGCAATCAGGTCACGCTCGCGCAACAGCCCGCCGGTGGCAGCGGTGAAGCCGGGGAAATAGAAGTACTTCTGCAGCCCGTTGGCCTGCATCGATGGCAAACCATGGCAGGACTCCACCCAGGACTCGGCGCTGAGGTATTCCAGGTTCAGCCACAGCGAAGGCGTGTGCCGCTCGCGCATCGCTTCTATATAGGCAGCCGGCATTTCACAGGCGAAGGCCTCGACCACCACATCCGCCGCGGCGGTGTCCTGCCAGGGCACAGGCCACAGGCGAACTTCCACACCCGATTGCTGCTGCGACGCAGCCGCGCCATCGGCTGCCGGGCAGATGCGCACGAAGGCCGCGAGATCGTCGACCCACAGCCGCACCTGCTGGCGGTGCTCTCCGGCCAGTTGCCGGGCCAGCCGCCAGGTGACGCCGATATCGCCATAGTTGTCGACTACGCTGCAGAAGATGTCCCAGCTGGCCATGCGCTTTCCTACGTACCAGAGCGTGTCTCAGAAGGAGCCAGTGTACCCGCGATCCCGGCCATGCTCCTTAAGCCGATGAATCCCTTGGAAAAAATTTTCAAAAAAGATTTGCCAAGGAGGAAACCTTTGAGTAAAGTGCGCGCCTCGACAGACACAGCGCTGTCGAGAAATCTGGTGAGGTGTCCGAGCGGTTGAAGGAGCACGCCTGGAAAGTGTGTATACGAGAAATCGTATCGAGGGTTCGAATCCCTCCCTCACCGCCAGATTCATGAAAAAGCCCGGCTAAGCAATTAGCCGGGCTTTTTCGTTTTCCCCTTCACACTTTCTTCACCTGTTGCGGCCTAGTTGCAAGTTGTCAGTTGGACAAATGCACAACGGCGATTAAACAGTTGTTCGACCATTGTCGACAGTCATCTGACAGCTTGGTTCCGCAGCCCTGAAACCCGCCTCAGACCCCGCCTGACACCTGCTGGCAACACTCCTTTGCCAGATTGGACAGTTTTTGCCCAAATCGGCCTCGCACAACTGCTAACAGCACCCGTAACATGAAAAAAAAGTGCCGTACTTGCGCTTGGTCAGTTTACTTACTACAAGTAATGGGTACTATGTAGTCCGGCTAATTTCCCAGTCATGGGAGATTGCTTTTAATGGAAATGTCCACCTTAAGGGGAACACGATGAACAACGTTCTGAAATTCTCTGCTCTGGCTCTGGCTGCTGTTCTGGCCACCGGTTGCAGCAGCCACTCGAAAGAAACCGAAGCACGTCTGACCGCTACTGAAGACGCCGCTGCTCGCGCTCAAGCCCGTGCCGATGAAGCCTATCGCAAGGCTGACGAAGCTCTGGCCGCCGCTCAGAAAGCCCAGCAGACCGCTGACGAGGCTAACGAGCGCGCCCTGCGTATGCTGGACAAAGCCAGCCGCAAGTAATAGATCTTCGGATCTGTTCGAAAAAACCGACCCCTCGGGGTCGGTTTTTTTATGCCCGCCGTTTTGTCCCCTCGACAAAACAGGCAGGCAACAAAAAGCCCGCTCGACCGGTAACGGTCGGCGGGCTTCTTAGTGCGCGCTGCGAGTTACTGCAGCGGCACCGCGTCCTGGTCAACAGTAGCGGCAACCGAACCACCCTGCTGCACTTGCTGCGGCTGGGCAATGGCAACCGGCAGGCCGTCTTCGGCAGCAACCACTTCACGCACCACGTTCCAATCCATCTGCATCTGGCTGGCGATGTCTTCGCGCTTGAGCAGGGCGTTGATCACTGCGGTGTGCTTGTCGACCACGGACGGGTCGCCGTTGTCATCGATGGGCGCGTGGGCTTCGAGGTAGATCTTGCCTTCGCTGCGACCGAACTTGTACGGCTCGTTGATGATGCGCACCTTGGTGCCCACCGGAATCATCGAGAAGAGCTGGGTCACGTCCCAGTTGTACATGCGGAAGCAACCGTGGCTGGTACGGGTGCCGATGCCGAACTTCTTGTTCGAACCATGGATCAGGTAGCCATGGAAGCCCAGGCTCATCTTGTACGGACCCAGCGGGTTGTCCGGACCCGGCGGCACTACGGTCGGCAGCGGATCGCCGTCGGCGGCGTGCTCGGCGCGGATCGAGGCCGGCGGGTACCAGGCCGGATCCTTGGTCTTGGCGATCACGCTGGTGCTGCCCACCGGCGAACCCCAGCCTTCGCGACCGATTCCCAGGGCGTAGGTGTAGACAACATTCTTGTCCTTGGGGAAGTAGTACAGGCGGTATTCGGCGAGGTTGATCACCACCCCTTCGCGGGGACCTGCCGGCAGGACGAAACGGGTCGGAATGATGACCTCGGTACCCACGCCCGGCAGCCAGGCATCGACGCCCGGGTTGGCAGCGATCATCTCGGAGTAGCCGAGGCCGTACTTCTCGCCCAGGTCGGCGAAGGTGTCTTCGTACTTGGCCTTGATGACCTGGACCTGGCCGACGATATCGTCGCCCGGTGCCGGCAGCGGCAATTCAATGGCGGAAACGGGGCCGGCCGAGAGCAGCGCGGCGAGGGACAGCGAGCAGGCGGCAATGACGCGCGACAACATCCGAGGATCCTTGACGTGGGCAATGAGCAAAGGGTGATCAGTTTACCACCGCAAGCCCCGTCAACGGGAGATATCAGATGAGCCAGGAACTGCGCGCGCCGCGCTTTTCCTCTTCGAGTTGTTTCAGGCAGGCCGCGCAGATGCGCCGATCGCGCAGCAGCGGTTTCTCGGCGCCGCGCCACATCGGCTGTGCCGGCAGCAGGCTGCCGCACAACGTGCGGTCGGCCGGGGTTCCCAGCTCCAGCTGGCGCGCGACCAGATGCACCCGGACCTCGCGGCAGGCGAACAAGTCCAGCTGCTCATCGGGTTCGATCAGCTGGTAGGCGAAGAGGGTCCAGGCGGGGCGCGACATAGGGGGTTCCAGAAGGGTGCGCAAACATAGCCGAAAGGTCGTTCGCGGGGAAGCCTCGATTCTGCGGTTTACACCAGTAAAGTCGCCTCACAGCAGCGGTTTGAGCGTCGGCCAGACGTTATCCAGCAGCCTGGGCTGCGCCGCCACCGCCGGATGAATGCCGTCAGCCTGCATCATGCCCTGTACGCCCCCTACCCCTTCGAGGAAGAACGGCACCAGCGCAATCTTCTGTTCGCCTGCCACGCTGTCGAAGACCTTGGCGAAAGCATCGGTGTAGCGCTGGCCGTAGTTCGGCGGCAGGCGCATGCCGAGCAGGATCACCTTGGCACCCGACTTCTGCGACTGTTCAACCATGCCGCTAAGATTCTGTTGCAATTGCGCCGGCGCCATTCCGCGCAGGCCATCGTTGCCGCCCAGTTCGATCACCACCAGCTTCGGCTTCTGCTCCGAAAGCAGCGCCGGCAGGCGCGCGAGGCCTCCTGCAGTGGTATCGCCGGAGATCGACGCGTTCACCACCTTGTAGTCGAAACCCTGCTCCTGAAGACGCTTGTCCAGCAGGTTGACCCACCCCAGGCTGGTATCCAGCCCCAAACCGGCGCTGATACTATCGCCGACGACCAACAGCGTCTGCGCCGCGGCCTGCTGCGTGATCAGAAGCAACGCCAGGCAGCCGCCCATTAGCCATGCACGCATCGGATTCTCCATGAGCGAAAGCATTCTCACCGCGCGGAACCTTAGCAAGGTTGTTTCCAGCGCGGAAGGCAAGCTGACCATCCTCCACGACCTCTCCCTCGACCTCGCCCGCGGTGACAGCCTCGCCATCGTCGGCAGCTCCGGCTCGGGCAAATCCACCCTCCTCGGCCTGCTCGCCGGCCTGGACCTGCCCAGCGGCGGCGAGATCGTCCTGCTCGGCCACACCCTGGGCAGCCTCGATGAAGACCAGCGCGCGCGAGTACGCGCCGCCCACGTCGGCTTCGTCTTCCAGTCCTTCCAGTTGCTCGACAGCCTCAATGCGCTGGAGAACGTCATGCTGCCGCTGGAACTGGACGGCCGGAAGGACGCCGAGCAGCGCGCCCGCGAATTGCTGGAACGCGTCGGCCTCGGCCAGCGCCTGACCCATTACCCGCGCCAGCTCTCCGGTGGCGAACAGCAGCGGGTCGCCATTGCCCGCGCCTTCGCCGCCGAACCGGACGTACTGTTCGCTGACGAACCGACCGGCAACCTCGACACCCACACTGGCGAGCGCATCAGCGACCTGCTCTTCGAACTGAACCGCGAGCGCGGCACCACTCTTGTCCTGGTGACCCACGACGAACGCCTCGCCCACCGCTGCCAGCGCCATATCCGCCTGGAAAGCGGCCACCTGATCGACCACGTCGAACCCTGACGGACGAGAGCCGATGAAGCCACTGTCGCTGCCCAACCTGTTCCGCCTGTCCCTCCGCCAGCTGTGGCGCGAGGGGCGCAGCGGCGAACTGCGCGTGCTGTTCTTCGCCCTTCTGGTGGCGGTGGCGGCGAGCTCTGCCATCGGTTATTTCAGCGCGCGCCTGAACGGCGCCATGCTGGTGCGCGCCGCCGAATTCCTCGGCGCGGACCTGGTACTCACCGGCACCCAGCCGGCGCAGCCGGAACAGATCGACCGCGGCCTCAAGCTCGGCCTGCAGCACGCGCAGAGCGTGGAATTCTCCAGCGTGGTGGCCACCGACAACGGCATCCAGCTGAGCAGCGTGAAGGCCGTCGGCGACAGCTATCCCCTGCGTGGCGAACTGAAGAGCGCGCCTGCCCCTCTGCAGCCGGAAGTCGAGGGCGGCCGCCCGGCACCGGGCGACATCTGGGTCGAATCGCGCCTGCTCGCCAGCCTCGACCTGAAGATCGGCGACAGCGTCGACATCGGCCGCAAGTCCCTGCGCATCGCCCGTGTGCTGACCTATGAACCGGATCGCGCTGGCGACTTCTACAGCCTCACCCCGCGCGTAATGATGAGCCTGCACGACCTGGACGCCACCGGCGTGGTGCAGCCCGGCAGCCGGGTGCGCTATCGCGACCTCTGGGGCGGCGCGCACGATGCGCTGCAAACTTACCGGCAAGCTACCCAAGGCAACCTGGCCGCCAACCAGGAACTGCAGGACGCGCACCACGGCAACCGTCAGATCGGCGATGCCCTGGGCCGCGCCGAACGCTACCTGAACCTCGCCAGCCTTGCCGCTGTGCTGCTCGCCGGCGTGGCCGTGGCGCTGTCGGCCAACCGCTTCGCCACCCGCCGCTTCGACGCCAGCGCACTGCTGCGCTGCTTGGGTCTGTCGCGCCGCGAAGCCCTTCTGCTGTATGGCAGCCAACTGTTCGCGCTGGGACTGGTTGCCAGCGTCTGCGGCGCCTTCCTCGGCTGGCTCGCGCAGCTGGGCCTGATGCACCTGCTGGGCAACCTGCTGCCGCCGGAAATTCCCGAAGCCGGCATAGTCCCCGCGCTCGCCGGCATGGCGACCGGGCTGGTCGCGCTGGCCGGCTTTGCCTTGCCACCGCTCGCCGCGCTGGGCCGCGTACCGCCGCTGCGCGTGCTGCGCAGCGACCTGCTGCCGGTGCCGATGCGCACCTGGGCCGCCTATGGCTGTGCGCTGCTCGCCCTCGGCCTGATCATGTGGCGCCTGAGCCTGGACCTGAAACTCACCCTCGCTCTCCTCGGCGGCGGCGCCATCGCCGCGGTGATCCTTGGCTTCATCCTGCTGCTGGCCCTGCGTGGCCTGCGCCGCGCCCTCCAGGGTGCCAGCCTGCCGTGGCGCCTCGGCCTGGGCCAGCTGCTGCGTTACCCGCTGGCCGCCGCCGGACAGAGCCTCGCCTTCGGCCTGATCCTGCTGGCCATGGCGCTGATCGCCCTGCTGCGCGGTGAATTGCTGGACACCTGGCATTCCCAGTTGCCACCCAATGCGCCGAACCACTTCGCGCTGAACATCCTGCCGGCCGAGAAAGACGGTTTCGAGCAACGGGTGAAGGCACTGTCGCCCAACGCCGAAGACCTCTATCCGATGGTGCCTGGCCGGCTGGTGGCGGTGAACGGCAAGCCCGTCCAGACATTGAAGGAAGACGTGCGCAGCGAGCGCGCCCTGCACCGGGACCTTGGCCTGACCTGGTCGGAACGCCTGCCTGCGGGCAACCAGATAGTCGCCGGTGATTGGTGGCAGACCGGCGAGAACAGCGAACTGCCGGGTGTCTCGGTGGAAGAGAAGCTCGCCGGCAACCTCGGCCTGAAAGTCGGCGATCACCTGAGCTTCACCGTCGCCGGGCAGACTCGCGAAGCGCAGATCCGCAGCCTGCGCTCGGTGAAATGGGACAACTTCCAGCCCAATTTCTTCATGGTCTTCGAGCCCGGCACCCTGACCGACCTCCCGGTGACCTACCTGACCAGCTTCTACCTGCCGGTAAGCCAGGAGCGCCAACTGATCGAACTCGCCCGCGCCTACCCCACCGTCACCCTGCTGCCAGTGGACGCGCTGCTGGCGCAGCTGCGCAGCATCCTCGACCAGGTGACGCTGGCGGTGGAGTACGTGCTGGTGTTCGTCCTCGCCGCCGGCTTCGTGGTGTTGTTCGCCGGCCTGCAGGCGACCCTCGACGAGCGCCTGCGCCAGGGCGCACTGCTGCGCGCACTGGGCGCCGAACGCGGCCTGCTGATGCGCACGCGGCGCAGCGAGTTTGCCCTGCTCGGCGCGGTCAGCGGCCTGCTGGCGGCGCTGGGTTGCGAGTTGATCAGCTACCTGCTCTACCGCCTGGTGTTCGACCTGCCGTGGAGTCCGCATCCCTGGCTGCTGGGGCTGCCGGTACTGGGTGCGCTGCTGGTGGGCGGCGCCGGCCTGCTGGGCACCCGCCGCGCGCTCAATGTGAGCCCATTGCGCCTGCTGCGCGAGAGCTGATCGGGTAGACTGCCCCGATCACTCTCGCCGCACTGGATGCCATGAGCCGCTATCGTCCGCCCCGCCCTGCCGGTACCCCGCTGATCACTCCCGAAGGCGAAGCGCGCCTGCGCGCAGAACTGCATGAACTGTGGAACGTGCGTCGGCCACAGGTGACCCAGTCGGTCAGCGAGGCCGCCGCGCAAGGCGACCGCTCGGAGAACGCCGAGTACACCTACGGCAAGAAGATGCTGCGTGAGATAGACAGCCGCGTGCGCTTCCTGCGCAAGCGCCTGGAAAACTGCAAGGTAGTCAGCGAGCGCCCGGCGGATCCGAACAAGGTCTACTTTGGCGCCTGGGTCACCCTGGAAGACGAGGACGGCGAACAGGCCCGCTACCGCATCGTCGGCCCGGATGAGCTGGACCTGCGCAACAACCACATCAGCATCGACTCGCCCCTGGCCCGCGCCCTGGTGGGCAAGGAGCTGGACGCCGAGGTGATGGTGCGCAGCCCGTCCGGCGAGAAGATGTGGTTCGTGGTGGAAATCGAGTATCCCTGAAGGAGCCTATCTGAAGGGGCTAGCTTGCTCGCGAATCCGCCCAGCGTTGGTGGCGCCGGTGAATCCGTTCGCGAGCAAGCTCGCGCCTACCTGATCAGAACGACGGTGGGCGCCGGGTAATCAGGCCCTGCCGGGCCACACGGGTCAGCTCGTGAACAGCCGACTCCAACTGCTCGACCACCGGCGACTGCACCACGGCGAAGTCGAAACTGTCAGTCGGGAAGCGCGCGAGATCGGCAAAGGTTTCGGCAAACTGGATCAGAAAGGTACGCGAACCGTTCCAGCGTTTGGGCCAGCCATCGAGGTAACGGACAAGGGTGGGCTGGTGATTGCCGCCCAGGAGAATCTTCGGATTGCGCCGCACCAGGCCAGTGGTGATCGGGGCCAGGCGCACATGCGGGTTGGGACAGGTCATGGTGTCACGTCTCCGCCTCAGGGGTCCTGCTGGACGCGGCGAGAGGCACACCGAACCAGCGCTTTAGCGGTATTTCGATGTCAGCTGTCGCTTGCATCCGCGCCCCGCAAGTTGCTACTTAAATCGGCGCTGTGCGGCATCCTAGAGAAGCCCCGGCAAAGCTGTCAAGGAGACTTCAGTCGATGACCACACCCCCCATGCGGCTGTTCTTCGCCCTGCCCTGCCCAGCGGAACTGGCGGCGCGCATCTGCACCTGGCGCGACAGCCTGCACCACGACGGCCAGCCTGTAGCCCAGGCCAACCTGCACCTGACACTGGCCTTTCTCGGCTCCGTGCCGCGCGGGCGCAAGGCCGAATTGCGCGCCATCGGCGAACGCCTGCCACGCCAAGGCTTCAACCTTGAACTGGACCACATCGCGCGCTGGAACAACGGCATCCTGCACCTGGCGCCCAGCAACGCGCCGGCCGCCCTGCACGGACTGGTGCACGCCCTGCGCGAGGAGCTGCATACGAGTGGATTCGAGGTCGAGCATCGCCCGTTCCATCCGCATATCACCCTCGCTCGCCATACCCACCACACGCCGGCCGCCGCAGCCTCCTTCCTGCTGCCAGCCCGTGCCGTGACGCTGTTCAGCTCGGAGAACAGCCCCACTGGCGTGCGCTACCGCGCCATTGGCGAGTGGCCGCTAGACAGCGTCTGAGCGCGCCGCCCAGCCCTGGGCGTAATCGAGAAAGCGACGCAGGCCCGCCGTGGGGTACTTGTCGATATGCAGCGCACGGAAGAAGGTACGCCGCAGCGGTCCCAGCGGGTTTTCCAGGCGCACCAGTTCGCCGCGTGCAAGCTCCGCCTGCACCACGCGCTGCGACAGGCAGCCGATGCCGAAGCCGCTGCCCACCAGATGCTTGATTGCCTCGGCGTTGCTCACCTCCAGAGGCGCGTTGACACTGCCCAGGCGTGGCAATACCTGCTGCTCGAATGTCACACGGGTACCGGAACCGGCTTCGCGCAGCACCCAGCGAGCCGCCGACAAATCCTTCAGGCTGACGCGTTCGGCCAGCGCCAGGGGATGATCCGGCGCCACTACGAGTAAAAGCTCGTCCGCCATCCAGGGAGTGAGCTGGATCTGCGGATGCTGGATCGGCGCCTCGATGAAGGCCACGTCCAACCTGAACTCGGCCAGCGCCTCGATCACCCCGCCGCTGTTGGCAACCTGCAACTCCAGACGGCTTTCGGGCAGTTCGCCGAGAAAACCGGCCATTACCTGCGGCAGCAGATAGCCACCGATGCTGCGGCTGGCGCCGAGGCTCAGCTGCACCGGCGCCGACTCGAACAGGCTCTCCAGCTCCGCGCTCTGCGCCAGCAAAGCACTGGCCTTGGGGTAGAAGGCGCGGCCGTTGTCGTTCAGCGCCAGGCGCTTGCCGCTACGATCGAACAGGCGCGTGCCGAGCGCGCGCTCCAGCTCCTGCAACGCCTGGCTGGCGGCGGACTGCGACAGCGCGATGCGCGCTGCTGCCTGGGTCACGTTGCCCAGTTCGGCGATAGCGGTGAAGGTCGCCAGTTGGCGAAGGGTGATGCGCGGGCCCATATCGATAAAACCGGTCAACCCAATAAGAACAATCCGTTTTTACACTAAGCAGGGCGGCGGCACCATGGCTTCACCTTACACAAGGAGCCTGTAATGAACGCCCTTCGCCGCCTGCCCTACTACGCCCCCGGTGCCCTGCTCTGCCTGGGAATCGCCTTCGGCTCCCGCCAGCTCATGGAGATCCCCGCGCTGCAGCACCTGGGACTCGGCAGCCTGACCCTGGCGATCCTCATCGGCCTGCTCGCCGGCAACCTGGGCCTGGCCCGCTTCGGCAGCATCCGCCCCGGCATCGACCTGTCGCGCCAGCAACTGCTGCGCCTGGGCGTGGTGCTCTACGGCCTGCGCCTGACTTTCCAGGACATCGCCGCCCTCGGCCCGGCCGCACTGATCATCGACGTGCTGATGGTCGCCAGCACCCTGACCGTCGCCTGGTGGATCGGCGAGCGCTGGCTCAAGCTGCCGCGTGAAAGCGCCCTGCTGATCGGCGCCGGCAGCGCCATCTGCGGCGCCGCGGCGGTGATGGCGAGCAGCCCGGTGCTCAAGGCGCGCGCCGAACACACCGCCGTCGCGGTGGCCACCGTTGTCCTGTTCGGCACCCTGGCGATGCTGCTGCACCCGCTGATCTACGCTGCGCTGCCCAACCTGTTCGGCAGTGAGCAGGCCTTCGGCGTGTTCACCGGCTCGACCATCCACGAAGTCGCCCAGGTGGTTGCCGCCGGCCGCGCCATGGACCCCGCCGCTGCCGACGCCGCGCTGATCAGCAAGATGCTGCGCGTCCTGCTGCTGGCCCCGGCCCTGCTGATCCTCGGCCGTGTGGGTTGCGCCGAAGCCGCCGAGCCGGGTGCGCGCCGCAAACTGCACATTCCGGGCTTCGCCGTGTTCTTCCTGCTGGTGACCGGCCTGCGCTCGCTGGGCTGGGTGCCGGAAAGCTGGTTGGCGCCGCTGCAGCAGCTGGACGATGTGATGCTCGGCATGGCGATGGCCGCCCTGGGCCTGGCCACCCGCCTGGGCGACCTGCGCAAGGAAGGCCCCAAGCCGCTGCTGCTGGGTGCTGGACTGTTCGTCTTCCTGCTGGTGGGCGGCGGCCTGATCAATGGCGGCGTGCAGTATCTCTTCCACTGAATCGCGTTCCACCGATTCAGAGACAAACAAAAAGGGCGGACACCTTGGGTGTCCGCCCTTTTTCATTACCGGCTTTCTGCTACTGCCTTGGCGATCAGCTGGACAGCTTGCGATCCAGTGAGAACGGGCCGGCGCCGCTGATCAGCAGCGCGACGCTGATCATGATCAGGGTGAAGGCGTATTCGAAGCCGTTGGCAGTGATGAAGAAGCCGTTGGCCAGGTGCACGCTGAACACGGCAACCAGCATGGCGACGATCAGCGGGATACTCGCCAGACGCACCAGCAGGCCAAGGACCAGGGCCAGGCCGCCGAAGAATTCGGCGCTGCCGGCCAGAGCGGCCATCAGGTAGCCGGGGGTCACGCCGAGGGATTCCAGCCAGCCCGCCATGCCTTGCAGACCCGGGCCACCGAAGGCGCCGAAGAGTTTCTGCGAGCCGTGTGCCATGAAGGTCAGGCCGGTGGTGATACGCAGTACAGCGATGCCGGCGCCGGCGTTGGTGGTCAGGATGGATTTGATCAGCGAGTTCATGGTGCGTCCTTATGGAAGCTCGAGTGGGAGCGAAGGGTTGCGTAGGAAGTGGGTGACAACCGTGGTTGCTTGGCGATCACTATATCCAGTTTTTCCGATATCAAAAGCGCAAAATAGCGCTAATAACTATCGAACAAACCGATTACTTCTTGATTGCCGCCACGCTTTCACGTGGCTCGAGGCCATCACGTTCGCGCTGATATGCAAGATAGTACTTGTTGACGCTGCTGACGTAGTTCACCACGCCCATGCCCAGTTGCTCGGCCGCCACGCGCTCGACCTGGAAGAACCACTGGTTGGGGTTAAGGCCTTGGCGCTTGGCCTCCGCGCGCAGGCTTTGCACCCGCTCGGGACCGGCGTTGTAGGCAGCAAGAACGAAGGCCATGCGGTCACGTTCATTGATGCGCGGGCTGGAGAAGAAGCGCTTGCGCAGCATCGCCATGTAACGGCTGGCGGCCTGCACATTGCTGTCCTTCTGGTGCACGGTATCCACGCCCACGGCGCGGGCCGCCGCCGGGGTGATCTGCATCAGCCCGGTAGCGCCGCCAGCGCCGCGCGCGCTGGCATTGAGATTGGATTCCTTGAAGGCCACGGCAGCCAGCGCCAGCCAGTCGACCTTGTTCTGCTCGGCGTAGCGCTGCAGGGTCGGGCGCACGGCTTCCAGGCGCTTGCGGTCAGGCACGACCAGCGGATTGCGCACCTGGTAGGCGCGGCGATAAAGGCGCTGGAAGGCCACGTCCTGGTCCGCCGGCGCGCGGTAGTCCTTGAGGAAGCGGTTGACGCTGGCACGCAGCATCGGCGCGTCGCGGCGCACGTACCAGGCCATCGGCTCGCTGTTGTCCAGCACCAGATGACGGTCCACGCGCAGCTTGGTGAAGACCTTGCTCCAGCGCTCGGCGATGGGTTGCTCGACCACGGTGTAGTTGAAGATGCCGGCCTGGACCATCTCCAGCACATCTTCCACGGCCAGGGAGGAATCGGTCCACTCCAGCACCAGCGGCGCCATGTGCTTCTGCGCCAGACGCTCGTTGACCTTGCGCACGGCCTCGCCAGCGGCGCTGCCGGCCGGCAGGGTGATGGTGCGGCCGGCGAGCTGCTCCAGGCGCACGAACTTGCGGTTGCCCTGCTTGGTCACCAGCACCAACGGCACGTCGGCCTTCCACGGCAGGCTGGGGCTGACGTTCTGGCCGTCGCGGGCCAACAGGACCTCCCCGGGGGCGACCAGATCGCCTTCGCCGCGTTGCAGCGCGCCGAGCAATTGATCCTTGGCCTTGGGAATGAACTTGATGGTGAGCGGCTTGCGCCCCGGGGCGCTGTCGTTGAGGTACTGCTCGAAGGCACGCAGGCGGCGGTACTCGATACCAATCGGCTCGCCCTTGATTTCGCCGGAGCTGTTGCGGCTCTGGTTGACCAGAACCCGCAGGGTGCCGCCAGAGCGGATGGTGGCCAGGTCGCGGGCGTCGCTGCTTTCCTGCTCCCAGTTTTCCGGCTGGGCCGTCAGGCGCGCGGCCGCCGGCAGTGGCGTCAGGGCCACGAGGCACAGCAGTAGCAGCAACAGTCGGGTCATCCAGCTCTCCGGGGGCTCGCACTCGGCGGTGGGCCGATTAGAGTGCGGTTTCGACCGGTAGTTCCCGGCCGCCAAGGGCGCGCAAGACTCTCACAGGAGGGGATAAACACCAACCCGAAACTTCCGATAGATCTTCGGAATATTCCTCAACCTGTTGTTTTTGAAGAATTTTCGTCAAAAAAGCGGCTTTTGCTATGCTCCGCTTCCGAACAAAGGGAACAAAAATGCAACTGATCGACATCGGCGTCAACCTCACCCACCCGAGCTTCGTCCCGGAACGTGAAGCGGTCCTCGCTCGCGCCATCGAGGCCGGCGTCGTACAGATGGTGCTGACCGGAACCAGCCTGGACGACAGCGAACAGGCCCTGGAGCTGTGCCGGCAACGGGACGAAGAGCAGCGTCTTTACTGCACCGCCGGCGTCCATCCGCACGAAGCCAGCCACTGGGACAGCGGCAGCGCCAAGGTTCTTCGCGGCCTGCTGGCCGAGGACCGGGTGAAGGCGGTCGGCGAATGCGGCCTGGACTTCAACCGCGACTTTTCGCCGCGCCCGCAGCAGGAGAAGGCTTTCGAAGAACAGCTGGGCCTCGCCGTGGAGTTGCAGTTGCCGGTGTTCATCCACGAGCGCGATGCGGGCGAGCGCCTGCTGGCGATCCTCAAGGACTTCCGCGACAAGCTGCCGGCCGCCGTGGTGCATTGCTTCACCGGCGAGCGTCGCACACTTTATTCGTACCTCGACCTCGACCTGCACATCGGCATTACCGGCTGGATCTGCGACGAGCGCCGGGGCACCCATCTGCAGGAACTGGTGCGGGAGATTCCCGAAGGCCGGCTGATGCTGGAGAGCGACGCGCCTTATCTATTGCCGCGCACCCTGCGGCCGAAGCCCAAGAGTGGCCGCAACCAGCCGGCTTATCTGCCGGAAGTTCTGGCCTGCGTCGCCGAGCATCGCGGCGAAAGCACCGAGGCAGTCGCGGCCCACACCACGGCCAGCGCGCGGGCGTTTTTCAACCTGCCGGAAATTTGAACCAACTCTCAAGATCGCGGCTCGTCGGCCGATATGTCGGGGGCAGAAGGTGGCTTGATCGGTATCAATGGCCAACCTTCCCCCTTTTCACGACAATAATGGCGCATTGCCATTATTTGACCGACAAGAAGAGATTTATGGCCGCCTGGATCCGCGATATTTCCCTCAAGTACAAATTCTGGGCCGTCAACGCGGTCGCCTTCGTCACCACCTTGCTGCTGGTCATGTTCGCCATGCACCAGGAACTCGACGGGCGCAACCAGCAGGCACGCCAGGGTGCCGAAGCCCAGGCCCAGTTGCTGAAGAACTGGCCGGCGGGCTCGGCATTGCCGGCTTCGCCGAACCTCGTCAGCTTCGCCAGCGGCAGCGCGCCACAGATCGCCGGTATCGACGGTTCCGCCCTCGCCCGCACCAGCGGCTGGGTTGACCTGCAGGGCGCGCAGACCCGCGATGGCGCCCTGGCAGGTGCCTACGTGCAGGACATCGGCAACGGCCAGCGCGTCGCCGTGCTTGCCCCCGGCGCCGACTTCTGGAGCGTCTTCGAGGACCGCGCCCTGCCCTTCGCCGGCGCCGTGCTGGTGCTGATGCTGGCCCTGCTGGCCGCCTCGCAGTTGCTGATCCGCTTCATCCTCACCCACCTGCTGACCCTGCGCGACGTGATGCTCCACGTGGAGAAGAGCGGCGACCTGTCCGCTCGCGTGCCGCTGGAAAGCCGCGACGAAGTCGGCCAGATGGCAACCGCCTTCAACGCCATGCAGGCCGGCTACCAGCGCGTGGTCGGCACCGTCGCCCAGGCCGCCGGGCGCCTCGACGAAGGCGCGCGCAGCCTCGCCAGCAGCATGGGCCAGGTGCGCCAGGGCATGCTCGGCCAGCAGAGCGAGACCGACCAGGCGGCCACCGCCATCAACGAGATGTCCACCACCGTCCACCACATCGCCCAGCACGCCGCCGACACCCGCGACCAGTCGCAGGAAGCCGACCGCCTCGCCGGCAACGGCCAGCAGGTTGTCGGTCGGGTCGGCCAGTCCATCGCTGGCTTGTCCCAGGGCGTGCAGCAGACCGCCGAGATGATCCAGCAACTGGCCCAGGACAGCCACAAGATCAGCAGCGTAGTCAGCGTCATCCACGGCATCGCCGAGCAGACCAACCTGCTCGCCCTCAACGCCGCCATCGAGGCCGCCCGCGCCGGCGAGATGGGTCGTGGCTTCGCCGTGGTCGCCGATGAAGTGCGCAACCTTGCCAAGCGCGTGCAGGACTCCACCGACGAGATCACCCAGATGATCAACGCGCTGCAGTCCGGTACCCGCGACGCCGTGGAGTTCATGCAGGAAAGCTCGATCAAGGCCGACGGCTGCGTCGCGGAGGCCCGCGAGGCCGGCGAAGCACTGGCGGCCATCGCCTCGGCCGTGGCGCTGATGCGCGAGAGCAACACCCAGATCGCCGTGGCCGCCGAGCAACAGAGCCAGGTGGCCGAGGAAATGACCCGTTCGGTCGTGGGCATCCGCGACGTCACCGAACACACCGTGCAGCAGACCGTCGATTCTGCCGGCACCAGCCACCAGCTGGCGGACCTCGCCGGCGAGCTCAGCCGCGCCATCCGCCAGCTGCGCCTGTAATCCCTATCGCCCGCATAGTCTGCGCCCATTGGCGCCGGCTCCGGGGCAACACCTAGACTGCTGACATTCCGCCCGCCTGCGCTCAGGCGGGCTTCTCAGTCTCGGGAGCAGCACCATGGGCAAACGTCACCCCAACCTCCTCGCCTGGCAGTGGCAGGGCTACGCCGCCAACCACCGCAACCCGACCAACCTCGCGCTGCACATCATCGCCGTGCCGCTGTTCATCCTCGGCGCCCTGACGCTGCTCAACGGGCTGTTCAGCCTGAGCCTGTCGGCGATCCTGCTGGGGGTGATCGGCATGGTCGCCTCGCTGGCCATCCAGGGCCGAGGGCACAAGCTCGAGGAACAGGCGCCCGAGCCCTTCAGCGACCGCAAGGACGCCGTCGGTCGGCTGCTGGTCGAGCAATTCGTCACCTTCCCGCGCTTCGTCCTGAGCGGCAAATGGTGGCGTGCCTGGCGAAATCGTAACGGCTGAGCCGGCCATCACATCAGGGCGCGGCATTTCGGCCATTCAAGTCCCTGGCAGGTTCGCCGATATAATCGTCGAGATTTCGTCACGAGCTGTTGAGATGTCGGCTTTTCGTCATTTTATTGGCATTCTGGCCTGCCTGTTTATTGTCATGCCCGCGTACTCAGCCCCGGAACCGGCGGCCGAGCGCACCGTGCTGACCATTGCAGTGAAGGACCAGCCGCAGCTCTTGCGCCATTACAGTCTGCGCGACCTCGAAGCGCTGCCGCAGACCGAGCGGCGCTCCATGCTCCCTGACGAATCCCACGTCTATGGCTGGCAGGGCGTGCGCCTGAGCACCCTGCTCGCCGATTTCGACCGCACCGATTCCCAGCGCCTGCGGGTCGAGGCGCTGAACGACTATTCCGCGCTGATTCCGCTGAGCGACCTCGACGCCTTCGACCCCATCCTCGCCTACCGCCGCGATGGCCAGGCCATCGGCATCGCCGAGCGCGGCCCGCTGTTCGTCATCTACCCGATGCTCGATCACCCGGAGTTGCGGACCCAGGTCTACTTCAACCGCACCGTCTGGCAGGTAAGCCGCATTACCCTGGAGTGATCGCCGTGCCCCCGCAGCCTCCCAGGCGGCGCCATCGCCGCCTGACCGTCATCATTCTCAGCGGCCTGATCGCCGCGCTGACCGCCGGTGCCGGTGCGGCGCTGCTGATGGTGCACCAGCACGTCCGCCAGCTGGCCCATCCCGACGCCCACAGTGAACTGTGGCAGGCCTACCAGCTGCGCGCTGAGCTGGAACGCTCGCTGAACACTGCCCGCCAGCTCCTCGCTGGCAAGAGCGACAGCGATGCCCTGGCAACCCGCATCGAGGTGCTCGCCAGCCTCCTGCCGCCACTGCGCACCACGCCCGTCTACCGTTACCTGGTGGAGCCGCGTCCGGAAGTGCAGGCGACGCTGGAGACGATCCAGCAGCTGAGCGACGCCTGGCTTCAGCGTGCCCCCTGGGGCCAGCCGGCGGCGGCGAAGGTGCTGGCCGGCGAGATGCTGCGCGAACTGCCCCCGCTGCTCGAACCCACCCATGAACTGGTGGTGGTCACCAACATCGCCCTGACCAACTACATGGACGCCGAACGCCTTGATCTGCAGCGCGCCTTCAACCTGCTGGCCTGGGTGCTCTTCGGCCTCGGCCTGTGCAGCGTGCTGCTGGCTCTGCGAGTGATCGCCAACTCGCGGCGCAAGCTGCAGCTCACCCAGCGCCTGCACGACCTCAACCAGTCGCTCGAGCAACGCGTCGAACAACGCACCCAGGAGCTGAGCGAACGCAAGGCACTGCTGCGCTACATCCTCGACACCAGCCCCAGCGACGTGGCGCTGCTCAGTGACGAAGACTCCCGAGCCCATTACGTCAGCCCGCGCCTGTTGCAGCGCACCGGCATCCGCCCGCACGAGCCCTTCACCCTGCACCGCCTGTTCGATGACCCGGACGAGGAAGCGCGCTTCCGCCAGTCGCTGGCCGACAATGGCCAGTTGGACAGCTGGGAAACCCGTCTGGCGGGCAACCCCGCTTACTGGGCGATCGTCTGGGCGCGCAAGATGGAAGTGGACGGCCGCCCCGCCTCGCTGGTGTGGAGCTTCGACATCAACCAGCGCAAAGCCATGGAGCAGGAGCTGCGCCTGCTGGCCACCACTGACCCGCTGACCGGCCTGCAGAACCGCCACGCCTTCGTCAAACGCGGCGTCGCCCTGCTCAAGAGCGCGCAGCGCTACGACCGCCAGTGCGCGGCGCTGATGCTGGACATCGACTTCTTCAAGCCGATCAACGACAGCCACGGCCATGCCTTCGGGGATGCGGTGCTGCAGGCCGTAGCCAGGGAGCTCACCCAGGGGCTGCGCGAAGTCGACCTGCTCGGCCGCCTGGGCGGCGAGGAGTTTGCCGCGATCCTTCCGGAAACCGACCTGCAGCAGGCGCTGCAAGTCGCCGAGCGGGTGCGCAACAGCGTGCAGGCGCTGTCCTTCACCAGCGAAGACGGCAACCGCGTGCGCCTGACCCTGAGCATCGGCGTGGCCGAGCGACGCGAAGGCGAACTGCGCCTGGAAGACCTGCTCGCCCGCGCGGACCGCGCCCTGTACCGGGCCAAGGCCGGCGGGCGCAATCGTACGGAGACCTCGCCCGGTCGCTAGCCGCCAGGCTTCTAGCCGAAGATGGTCACCGTCTGCCTGCCGATTGCCAGGAGCTGGCCGTCCGCCGACCAGGTCTGCGCCGCAATATGGCCGTAGCCGTCACGGGCATGCTCGATGGTTGCCAGGTACTGGCACCAGCCATTGGCCGGCATCGACGGCAGCGGCTGGACGAACTCCACGGTCCAGGTCAGCGAACTGGAGGGCGCAGGCGATTTCAGGTGCGGCAGGTTGGCCGGCGGCCAGGCGTCGATCAGCGCCAGCAGGTGGCTGATCTCCATCGGCTCGTCGCCCACGTCATCACCACGGAAACGCATCCAGCCACCCATCTCGCGCTCGCGACTGGCCGAGAACGGCATGTGCCCGACGGCCCAGCGCATGGCGATATTCTGGGTGAAGGCCGGCATGATCTTGCGGATGTAGGGCAGCTCCTGGCAGTCCTCGATGGCCTTGAACGCCGGCGGCGGCAGGCCCTCCATCTGCACGCTGGATTCGCGCGCCACGCCGAAGCTGCCCTGAGCCAGCAGCACGACCTGGCCGTTCTGCACGGCGCGGCAGAACACCTGGCTGACCGACTTTCCCTCGCGCAGGACTTCGGCCTCGAAGCTCACTGGCACTTCCACCTCGATGGGGCCGACGAAGGTGATCGCCAGCGAACGCACCGGCCGCCCGGCCTCGGCCACCGACGCCATGGCCTCGTAGGCCAGCGCCGCCACCAGGCCGCCGAAACTGGCGCGGCCCTGGGCCCAGGCGGCGGGGATGACGATGGACAACGGCGCAGTACGCACCGCCCGGAGCATTTCGCTGAAGGACATGATCGGACTTCCCTGAAGCTTCTGGAGAATGGCAACTGGTTGCGATCTTAGGGGTACCGGCGGCACCGGCAAACCATCCAAAGCCTTGTCCCTTGCAGAAAATGCCCGATCATCAACGGCCTCTATGCAGAGCCTTCTCCAGGGCCTCCAGGCTCTCGTCGGCGAGACGCTCGGCGAGGTCATGGCGGGCGTTCCAGTGCGGTTGCAGCGGCATCAGGTCCAGCTCGCGCTCGCTGCGGATCAGCCACTGCTCGTAGTCATGCCAGTCGCCCAGTGCCGATTGCGCCTCCTTCAGCGGCGCCAGCAGGCGTTGCGGCACGGCGGACTCCTCGGGATAGGCCTCCAGCGAATAGCGCACCCGCTTGATCAGCAGGCGCAGGCGATGACGGTCGTGGGCCGGGTCTTTCAGGGCATCGCGCAGCTTCTGCCACTCCCGGGCCAGGCGTTTTTCCACCTTGTGGTGCAGCCCCTTGAGCACGCCGTGGCGCTCGGACGTGCGCCACAGCTGTGGCCAGCCGTCCAGGCGCATCAGCAGACGCTCCCACTGCGGGCTGGCAAGCAGCGTGGCGTAGCCGGAGATCAACGCCGGCCGGCGCAGCGCGGCGGCACGCTCATAGCCCTCGGCCTCCAGCACCGGCAGCAACACTTCGAGGTCGCGCAGCGGGCCGCTGAGCCGGCCCATGTCGCCCAGTGCCTGCTCCAGCTCGTCGATACCGGGCATGCCGCGCACCGGGTGCAGCAGGCTGCGCAACCGGCGTACGGCGATGCGCAGGTCGTGCAGCGCTTCCGGATCGGATTCGGCCTTCAGGCGGGAAGACGCGGAGAACAGCGCAACCTCCTGCTCGATCAGATGGCTTACCAGGTAATCGCAGAAGGAGGTCACGGCAGGCTCCACTCAGAGGATGAAATATCAGGTTAGCCCCGGCCGACGCAGCGGCAAGGGGCGCAATGTCACGTTCCTTTTCCGCGCGACGGCCGCAGGCGCCAAGGCAGCTCTCGGCGCAGGCGCGCCAGGTGCCCACGGAGCTCGGCTGGAGACGCAGCCGCACCGCCGTAACGCTGTTTCTCGAAGGCATCCAGATAGTCGCGGATCGCCTGCGCGTGGGCCGGCAAGACCTTGATGGCGCGACGACAGAAATCCCGCGCGCCCTCTCCCGGCTCGCGGCGCATGCCCAGCGGCGCGAGTATCCGCTCGAAGCGCTGGAAGCTGCGCAACTGGACATCGGCGGTGCGCTGCCAGGGCTTGAACAGCACCAGCGCCAGCAGGCCCAGCAACAGCGCGCCACCGCCGATCAGCAGGGCGCCGATCCATTGCCGGTCGAGCCCGCCGAACCAGCGCTTGAGCATGTCGCCCTGCTGCTCGGACTGGTAGCCCAGCACCCAGCGCTGCCAGCCGTAGTTGGCGTCTTCCCAGGCCATGCGCAGCTGATTGAGCAGCGCAAAGTTGCGATAGCGCAGCGGCGAAAACGGATCGGACTCCAGGAAGCTGCCTTCCTGGCCCAGGGCCGCTTCCAACCCCTGCTCGATGCGTTCGGGAGCCACGGCCCCCGTCGGATCGACCCGCGTCCAGCCCCGGCCACGCTGCCAGTACTCCACCCATGCGTGGGCGTCGAACTGACGTATCGCCAGGTAATTGCCGGAGCTGCTGGCCTCGCCGCCCTGATAGCCGGTGACCACGCGAGCCGGAATACCAGCTGCGCGCAGGACGAAGGTCATGGCGCCGGCGTAGTGCTCGCAGAAGCCGGCGCGGGTGTCGAACAGAAAGCCGTCGATGCGCTCCGAGCCGGCATCCGGCGGCCGGAGTGTGTAGCGGAAGGGTTGCTCGCGGAAGCTCCTCAGCATCGCCTGCACCAGCTCTGCCGGCTGCGGGTAGCGTTCGCGCAGTTGTTGCGCCCAGGCGCGAGCCTGGGGATTACCGCCCTGCGGCAGGCTGAGGTTGATCCGTTGCGCGCGGGCGGCATCATCGGGCTCCAGCAAAGCTTCAGGCCAGGAGGTGGCACGGTACATCAGCCCCTGGCGCACCGGCAGGCGCCGTTCCAGGTGGAAGTCGCTCATCATTCGCGCATCGTTCAGGCTGGTCTGCCCCGCATCCAGAGCGAACAGCCAGGGCCGGCCGTTGGGCTCCATGATCACCTGGTACTGCAACGGAGTGCCCCGCTGCTGCCATTGCGGCGGACGATCGCCCCGCTGGAATGCGGTGCTCCAGCGCAGGCCATCGAAGCGTTCCAGGGTCAAGGCACGCCAGTACAGCAGCGAGCGCGGCGGCGGCTGGCCATCGAAACTCACGCGGAAAGCCAACGCGGAAGACTGGCTCAGTTCCACCATGTCACCTGGCGCCATGCTGTCGCTCAGCCCGGTCATGGCCTTGTCGCCCGGCAGCGGCAGCGACCACAGCGGCCCCATGCGCGGGAACAGCAAGAACAACAGCAACATCAGGGGCAGCGCCTGCAGCAGCAGGCCGCCGGCCAGACGCAGGGTCGGCATAGGGCGTGCGGCGAAGCTGCTCTGCTGCAGGCCGATGGCCGCTGCCAGCAGGGCCAACACCGGCAGCAGGCTGAAGGCGGCGGCGATGATGTCGTCCTGGAACAGGTAGCTGGTGGTCACTGCGAAGAAACCCAGCAGGATCAGCACCCAGGCGTCGCGGCGGGTCTTGAGCTCCATCAGCTTGATCACGAAGGCCGCGATCAGCAGTACCACACCGGCGTCCAGCCCGATCAGAGAGCCGCTGGAAAACCAAACGCCCAGCCCCGCCGCTGCCACCAGCGCCAGCTTGGCGATGCCGCTGGGATAGCTGGCACGCATGCGGAATACCTGGATACGCCAGGCCGCACAACCCAACCACAGCGCGACGATCCACAGCGGCAAGTGTTCAAGGTGCGGAATGATTACCACCGCCTGGGCC
The DNA here is from genome assembly GCF_014851985.1 of Pseudomonas sp. PDM17. Taxonomy (NCBI): domain Bacteria; kingdom Pseudomonadati; phylum Pseudomonadota; class Gammaproteobacteria; order Pseudomonadales; family Pseudomonadaceae; genus Pseudomonas; species Pseudomonas sp. PDM17. The sequence goes on along the minus strand of NZ_JACVAT010000009.1, from coordinate 33,866 downwards.
ACCAGCAGCCAGGTCAGGGCAACCCGTGGAATCGGCTGGACGGAAGCGGCGGTCGCGCGGCTCATCGCTTCGTACCATGCAGCGCCAGGGCGCGCAGGCAGGCATCGCGATGGGCATCATCCAGGCCAACCGCCAGTTGCGCATCCGGCAAGCGCAAGCCGAAGGGCTGCTGGCGCAGCGACAGCTGCAGAACCCAGAAGCACAGGCGTGAAAGGCGCCCCTCGGTGTCCCCGCCCAGGCTGTTGAACTCCAGCCAGACATTGCGTCCGGCCAGCGCGGAGAAGTCCTTTACCAGCAGACCCTGGCCGCGCGAGTAGGCCTTCCAGTGCAGGCGCCGGCGCGAGTCGCCCGGCTGGTAGGGCCGCAGTCCCTGGAAATCATCGACACCACGCCCCGTGGGACGCACGCCCTCTTCGTCATTCTCTGCCGGCCCGCCTTCGAGCGGCAGGTCGCCGGGCTGCGGATGCGGGTAGACCAGCACCGACTGGTCCAGGTCCACCCAGCTCCAGGCCACCAGCAGCCCCAGCGGGAAACGGCTTTCCACGCGCAGGCGACCGGGGCGCAGCCAGCCCCGTCGTTGCGCTGTCATCGTGAGCAGCACTTCTTCGGCATGGTCTGCCGCGACATCGGCGAACTGCATGCGCTCGGCCTCCCAGCCCAGGCCTATGGCCTGCCGGGCGCGCCCTTCGCCTTCCAGGCGCACGCGGAAGGCAGCCTGTTCGCCGACGAACACCGGCTGCGCGCCGAGCGCCGTCAGACGCAGGCCGCCCAGGTTCCGGTAGGTGTGCAGGATGGCGACGATGAACAGCGAGAGCAGCAGGAAGGTCAGACCGTAGGCCAGGCTGTTCTGGTAATTGATCGCCGTGAGCAACATCAGCGCCAGGGCGACGCCAAAGGCCATCCCTTGCCGGGAGGGAATGATGAAGATGCGCCGCTGATTGAGCTGCAACGACGATGACGGTGGTATGCGCCTGGCTATCCAGCTCTGCCACAGCGGTCTGACCCTGACGAGCATGGCAAGCCCCTCAGAGCGCCGGAACTTCGCGCAGCAACCACTGCACCAGCGCGCCGCCGCCATGGCCGGCCGGGTCGGCCTGGTCACGCAGGCGGTGGCCGGCCACCGACGGCAGCACAACCTGCACATCCTCGGGAATCACATAGTCGCGCCCTGCCAGCAGCGCCCAGGCACGGGCCGCCGCCAGCAACGCCAGGCTACCGCGCGGCGACAGGCCGAGGGCGAAGGCCGGCTGGGTACGCGTGGCCTCCACCAGGCGCAGCACGTAATCCACCAGGGCATCGCTGGCACGCACCTCCAGCACCTCGCCCTGCAGCGCTTGCAGCTCCTGCGGGTCGAGCATCGGTTCCAGGCGTGGCAGCAGGTCGCGGCGCGCCTCGCCCAGCAGCAGCGCCTTCTCGGCGGCGCGACCGGGGTAACCCAGAGACAGGCGCATGAGGAAGCGGTCAAGCTGGGACTCGGGCAGCGCGAAGGTGCCGCCCTGGGTCACCGGGTTCTGCGTGGCGATGACGAAGAACGGCTCGGGCAGCGGACGGGTCGCACCCTCGATGGTCACCTGGCCCTCCTCCATGGCCTCGAGCAGCGCGCTCTGGCTCTTGGGCGTGGCGCGGTTGATCTCGTCGGCCAGCACCAGCTCGGAGAAGATCGGGCCGGCGTGGAAGACGAACTGCCCGCTGTCCTTGTCGAACACCGAGGTGCCCAGCACGTCACCGGGCAGCAGGTCGGAGGTGAACTGGATGCGCTGGAAGCTCAGCCCCAGCACCCGCGCCAAGGCATGGCTCAAGGTGGTCTTGCCCATGCCGGGCAGGTCTTCGATGAGCAGGTGACCGCGGGCCAGCAGGCAGGTCAGTGCCAGTCTCACCTGCACTTCCTTGCCGAGCAGTACCTGATCGACTGCCTTCAGACAATTCTCCAGCTTGGCGTGCATCCTTACCCTCTCTTCCCCGGAAAACTCCGATCCTACTGATCCAGGACAGAGCATCAAAGGCTTCGACACATTTAGTCCGCAATCTGTGATGCAGAGCTGTGATCCAGAGCGCCTAGCGTCCCAGCAGGCGCTCCGCCAGCCAACTCGCGGCAGGCCCCAGCCGACGTTGCCGCGACCAGATCACGTCCACCGCCACCCGGCGCGGCCAGCCAGCGACCTTCAGCTCCTGCATACGCCCACTGGCGAAACGTCCTACCATCCAGCTGGGCAATTCGATCCAGCCAAAGCCCAGTACCGCCATGTCCAGCAACAGCAGGTAGTTTGGCGCGCTCCAGCAGCGGCCGCCGAGCATCGGTGCGGCGTCATCCAGGTAGGTGTTCAGGCGCAGCGCCCGGTAGGCCAGCAGATCCTCGCGCTCTACCTGTGCATGGCCGGCCAGCGGATGGTCGCGGCTGACGAAGAGGCCGAACTCGGCCTGCTCGCTCAGGGTCGCCGAGCTGACGTCCGGCGGGTAATCCTTCTGCGCCGCCAGCAAGCCAAGGCTGGCGCGCCCCTGGACGACCAGGTCGAGTACGTCGCTGTCCTCGGCGATCAGCCATTCGAACTCCAGATCCGGATAACGCGCATCGATCTCCGCCAGCCGGGCTTCGAATTCGGCCGACTGGTAAGTGTCCGACATCGCCAGGGTCACTCGCGACTCCAGTCCGCCGACCAGCTGATGCGCGAGCTGGCCGAGACGGTCATTGGCCATCAGCACTTCCTCCACCCGTCCGAGCAGCGCGTGGCCGGCCTCGGTCAGCTGCGGCTGGCGACTGCTGCGGTCGAACAGGGTCAGGCCGAGGTCGATCTCCAGGCGGGCGATGGCCTCGCTGACGGTGGACTGGCTCTTGCCCAGCTTGCGCGCGGCGGCGCTGAACGAGCCCAGGCAGGCGGCCTCGGCGAAGGCCTGCAGGGATTCGGGGGAATATTGCATGGTGGCAGCCTCTTCCATCGGTTAAGCCGATGGTATCCAACTTAGATCCAGCCGGTCGACCGATGATAATGGCGCCGGACCGACGGAGTCGGCCTTCTCGTGAATTGAGAGCTTGATGCCTGGAGATACCCCATGACTCCCACTAAAACCCTGAAAGAGCGGATGTTCCACGCCGGCCTTTTCGAATTGCTGGCGGTCGTCATCTGCGCGCCGACCCTGGCCTGGCTGATGGACAAACCGCTGGGCCACATGGGCGCCATGACCCTGATGTTCTCGGCCATCGCCACCGTGTGGAATATGCTGTTCAACGCCGCCTTCGACCGCGCGCAGAACCGCATGGGCTTCAGCCGTACCCTGTCGGTGCGTGTGCTGCATGCCTCGCTGTTCGAACTGGGCCTGATCATCCTGCTGGTGCCGCTGGCCGCCTGGTGGCTGTCGGTGAGCCTGCTGGAGGCATTCATCCTCGACATCGGCCTGGTGCTGTTCTTCCTGCCCTACGCGCTGGTGTTCAACTGGGTGTATGACGTACTGCGCGAGCGCTGGGTTGGTCGGGAACCCGTAGCGCAAGCGCACTGACTTCAAGTCCGCCGCTCAATGTAGGGCGCATAACGCCTCCGGCGTTATCCGCCATCGCGGCGGATAACCCGTTCCGGGTTATGCGCCCTACAAAGAGCCGAAACAAAAAAGCCCGCATCACTGCGGGCTTTTTCATGTCCGAAGAAAGCTTCAGGCCAGGCTGGCAGCGATCTCGGCCAGGGCCCTGGCCGGGTCGGCGGCCTGGCTGATCGGGCGGCCGATCACCAGGTAGTCGGAGCCGTTGTCCAGCGCCTGGCGCGGGGTGAGGATGCGACGCTGGTCGTCCTGGGCGCTGCCGGCCGGGCGGATGCCGGGGGTGACCAGTTGCAGCGCCGGGTGCGCGGCCTTCAGCGCGGGCGCCTCCTGGGCGGAGCACACCAGGCCGTCCATGCCGGCCTTCTGCGCCAACGCAGCCAGGCGCAGCACCTGCTCCTGGGGCTCGACGTCCAGGCCGATGCCGGCCAGGTCCTCGCGCTCCATGCTGGTCAGCACGGTCACGCCGATCAGCAGCGGCGACGGGCCATTGAAGGCATCCAGGGTTTCGCGGCAGGCGCTCATCATGCGCAGGCCGCCGGAGCAATGCACGTTGACCATCCACACGCCCATCTCGGCGGCGGCGCGCACGGCCATCGCGGTGGTGTTGGGGATGTCGTGGAATTTCAGGTCGAGGAAGACTTCGAAACCGCGGCTGTTCAGGGTCTCGACGATACCGGCGGCGCAGCTGGTGAACAGCTCCTTGCCCACCTTCACCCGGCACAGTTTCGGGTCCAGCTGGTCGGCCAGCGCCAGCGCGGCTTCGCGGGTGGGGAAATCCAGGGCGACGATGATCGGGGTCTGGCAGGCGGACATGGGCTCTCTCGCGGGTATCGAAAAAATCGGCGCGCATTGTCGCAGAAACGCGCCGACTTCCGTAGCCCGCCCGGCAGGAATGCTGCGTCGCCGACGGCGATCAGGCACTCAGCCGCTCGCGCAGGCGGCCGAGCATGCCCAGCAGGCTGCCGACCTTCTCCCGCTCGCGCTCCTCGCGCGGCACCTCGGCGATGCGCGCGACCTTCTGCTCGGGCTGCGCGCGCCACAGCAGCGCCTGCTCGGCGGCGGCCTTCAGGCCCTTCTCGAACAGCCCGCGGCGGATCGGCTTGGGCAGGTAGCGGAATATCTGCGCCTGATTGATCAGCGCCAGCAGGTCCTGGGTGTCGCGGAACGGTGTGACAACGATGCTCAGCAGGCGCGGGTGAGCCTGGGCCAGGGACTTGAGCAACGGTGCGGTGTCTTCCCCGGCAAGCTTCAGGTCGCTGACGAGAATGTCGATCGGCTCGCTGTTCAGCCGCACGATGGCCTCGGCCAGGTTGCGCGCGCGGTGCAGCCGGTGAGTGCCGGCGCTGCAGAATTCGCCGACGCAGGCCAGGGTTTCGGGATCCTCATCCAGCAGCAGTACGTTGAGCGGCGCGACCACGCGGCTGATGGCCTTGGTGTCGATGGGCTCGGCCGGCGCCTGGCGCTGGGCGATTTCCGCAGCCTGGCGCAGGGTGAAGGCCATTTCCTGCGGGTCCCAGGGCTTGGTCAGGTAGCGGAAGATGCCGCCGCTGTTGAGCGCATCCACCGCCGCATCGAGGTCGGAATAACCGGTCAGCAGGATGCGCAGGGTGTCCGGAGCGATCTCCTGGGCCCGGGCCAGCAGCTCGGCGCCGGTCATCTGCGGCATGCGCTGGTCGCTGACGAGGATGTCGATGCGCTCTTCGCGCAGGCGCTGCAGGGCCTTGTGCGGATCGGTCTCCACCCGCACGTCGTAGTGACGGCGAAACTGCATCGCGAGGCTGCGCAGGATGCGTTCCTCGTCGTCGACGAAGAGGATGCGGACAGGCTGCTGGCTCATGTTCAGGCGCTCCGTTTCAGTTCGCTGGCCTGCTGGATCGGCAGGCTGATGAGGAATCGCGTGCCGCGTCCGGGTTCGGACGCCACGCGGATACGGCCGCCGTGGTCCTGGACGATCTTGTAGCTGATCGACAGGCCCAGGCCCGTGCCCTGCCCCACCGGCTTGGTGGTGAAGAAGGGATCGAAGATGCGCGCGCGCACCTCCTCGTTCATGCCCTTGCCGTTGTCCTGCACCGAGAGGTGCACCTGGGTTTCGTCCGCCCAGGATTTCACCTGGATCAGGCCGAATTTCTCCATGGCCTGGGCGGCGTTGGTCAGCAGGTTGAGCAGCACCTGGTTGATCTGGCTGGCGGCGCAGGCGATCTTGGGCAGCGCGCCCAGCTGGGTGGCGACCTCGGCCTTTTCCTTGATGCTGTTGCGCGCGATCAGCAACGCGCTGCGCACGCAGTCGTTGAGGTCGACTTCCTCGCTGCGGGCGCGGTCCAGGCGAGCAAAATCCTTCAGGCCGCCGACCAGCTCGCCGATCTGCGCAAGGCCGAAATCGGTGTCACCGAACAGCTGGTCGAGATCCCCCACCAACTGTTCCAGCGCCGCCTCGTCACGAGCCTGCTCGAAGGCGGCACGGGCGCGGGCCAGTTGCTCGGGCTCGCAGGCCGCATCGTCCAGGCACTCATTGAGCAGTGTTTGCGCCTCGGTCAGGCCGAGCAGCGGGATCAGCAGCTCGCGCAGCAGCGCGACGTTGTTCTTCACGTAGCCCAGCGGGGTGTTCAGCTCATGGGCGACGCCGGCGACCATCTGCCCGAGGGAGGCCATCTTCTCCGACTGCACCAGTTGCGCCTGGGATTCGCGAAGGTCCTGCAGGGTCCTGTTGAGCACGCGGTTGCGCTGGGCGACGCGCTGCTCCATGGCCTTGAGCAGGTCAAGCACCGTGCCGAGGCCGAGGTAGCGGCCCTGCTCGTCGATCAGCACGAAGTCCTCGGTGATCGGGTAGCGCAGTTGCGCGGTGACCTGCTGCGAGGCCTCTTCGAGGCTCAGGTCGGCGCGCACCTTCAGCGGCTGCGCGTTCATCACGTCGCTGGCGGGGCGGCGCCCCCAGAGGTCGCGGCCGAAACGCTGCATGAAGATGTCCTGCAGGCCGTTGCGGCTGACCAGCCCCAGCGGCATTCCAGCGGCATCCACCACCGGCAGCGAAAGGAAGGAACGGTGCTCCGCGTCGAGGAAGCGCTCAGCCACGTCGCTGATGCTCAGTTCCGGGGCCAAGGGCGCTACCTGGCGCAACAACTCATGCAGGGCGCGGGTGGTCATTGGCGAATCTCCGGTCGCTGGGATGGGCGCCAGTAGAGCAGCGGCAGATTGCCATCCTGTGACAGCCGTCGCGCGGCCAGGAAGCTTCACGGCGCAGTCATCTCACTGCAACAAGCGCCGCTGCAGCGCACCCGAACGGGACGCGCGAAACGTCGTCGCACCGCTTCGAAGCAGGCGAACAGGTGGCGAATGTTCACGAAACGACGCGATCTGGCGGTTTGCGACCGGGCTCCGGGGAATGGCACGGCCACTGCACGACTGCACGGGTCGTGTCTTTCATCCTCTGTCCTGGAGACTTCGCATGAGCACGCAACTCAAACCCACCCTGGGCACCCTGCACCTGTGGGGCATCGCCGTGGGCCTGGTGATTTCCGGTGAGTATTTCGGCTGGAGCTATGGCTGGGGCGTGGCCGGCACCCTCGGCTTCCTGGTCACTACCCTGCTGGTGGCGGCCATGTACACCTGCTTCATCTTCAGTTTCACCGAGCTGACCACCGCCATTCCCCACGCCGGCGGACCCTTCGCCTACAGCCGCCGCGCCTTCGGCGAGAAAGGCGGACTGGTGGCCGGGCTCGCCACGCTGATCGAGTTCGTCTTCGCCCCGCCGGCCATCGCCATGGCCATCGGCGCCTACCTCAACGTGCAGTTCCCGTCCCTCGATCCGAAGCACGCGGCTGTCGGCGCGTACCTGATCTTCATGACCCTGAACATCCTGGGCGTCAGCATCGCCGCCACCTTCGAGCTGATCGTCACGATCCTCGCAGTGGCCGAGTTGCTGGTGTTCATGGGCGTGGTGGCGCCGGGTTTCAGCTTCAGCAACTTCGTGCTCAATGGCTGGGCCGGTTCCGACAGCTTCGGCGGCGCGGCCATCGGCGGGATCTTTGCGGCGATCCCCTTCGCCATCTGGTTCTTCCTCGCCATCGAGGGCGCGGCGATGGCCGCCGAGGAAGCCAAGGACCCGAAACGCACCATTCCCAAGGCGTACGTCAGCGGCATCCTGACCCTGGTGGTGCTGGCCCTCGGGGTGATGCTGTTCGCCGGCGGCGCGGGCGACTGGAAGGCCCTCTCGGGGATCAACGACCCGCTGCCGCAAGCCATGAAGATGGTGGTCGGCGAGAACTCCGGCTGGCTGCACATGCTGGTGTGGATCGGCCTGTTCGGCCTGGTCGCCAGCTTCCACGGCATCATCCTGGGCTACTCGCGGCAGTTCTTCGCGCTGGCCCGCGCCGGCTACCTGCCGCGCGGTCTGGCCAAGCTGTCGCGCTTCCAGACGCCGCACCGGGCGATCATCGCCGGCGGCCTGGTGGGCATCGCGGCGATCTACAGCGATGGCCTGATCGCCCTGCAGGGCATGAGCCTGACCGCGGCGATGATCACCATGAGCGTGTTCGGCGCCATCGTCATGTACATCATGAGCATGCTCAGCCTGTTCAAGCTGCGCCGCAGCGAACCGGACCTCGAACGCAGCTTCCGCGCGCCGGGATTCCCCGTGGTGCCGGGCATCGCCCTGGCGCTGGCCGTGCTGTGCCTGGTGGCGATGGTCTGGTTCAACCTGCAGATCGCCGGGATATTCCTGGCCTTCATGGCAGCCGGCTTCGTCTACTTCCAGCTCACCGCCGCCCATCGCGCCAGCGCCCCGGCGGACGCTATGCTGACGGGAGCCTGACAGCCACCCACTGTGCGCCGGCTTTCGCGGCCGGCGCGCAGCCACCGGGACGTTCGCATGCCCTACCAGACCACCGTCGGTAGCCTGACCTACCGCTTTGCCGACCTGAAGACCCTGCTTGCCAAGGCCAGCCCGGCGCGCTCCGGCGATGCCCTGGCGGGCCTGGCTGCCGACAGCTACGAAGAGCGCATGGCGGCGAAGATCGCCCTGGCCGACGTGCCGCTCCAGCGCTTCCTCGACGAGGCGCTGATCCCCTACGAAGCCGACGAAGTCACCCGGCTGATCATCGACAGCCACGACACCACCGCTTTCGCACCGATCCGCCATCTCAACGTCGGCGACTTCCGCGACTGGCTGCTGCTGGACAGCACCGACAGCGCCACGCTGACTGCCGCCGCCAGAGGCATCACCCCGGAGATGGCCGCCGCAGTGAGCAAACTGATGCGTAACCAGGACCTGATCCTGGTGGCGAAGAAGTGCCGCGTGGTCACGCGCTTTCGCAACACCATCGGGCTGCCCGGCCACCTCTCGGTGCGCCTGCAGCCCAACCACCCCACGGACGACCTGCGCGGCATTGCCGCGAGCCTGCTCGATGGCCTGCTGTACGGCGCCGGCGATGCAGTGGTGGGCATCAACCCGGCGAGCGATTCGCCAGCCACGCTGATGCAGTTGTGGCGGATGATGGATGAACTGCGCCAGCGCTTCGAGATTCCCCTGCAAAGCTGCGTGCTCACCCACGTCACCTCGCAGATCCAGGCCATCGAGGCCGGCGCGCCGATCGACCTGGTGTTCCAGTCCATCGCCGGCACGCAGAAGACCAACGAGAGCTTCGGCATCGACCTCGCCCTGCTGCGCGAAGCCCAAGCAGCGGCGTTGTCACTCAACCGCGGCACGCTGGGCGACAACGTCATGTACTTCGAAACGGGTCAGGGCAGCGCCCTCTCCGCGGGCGGCCACCACGGTGTCGACCAGCAGACCTGTGAAGCCCGCGCCTACGCCGTGGCCCGCGAGTTCCGCCCGTTGCTGACCAACACCGTGGTCGGCTTCATCGGCCCGGAGTATCTCTACGACGGCAAGCAGATCATCCGCGCCGGGCTGGAGGATCACTTCTGCGCCAAGCTGCTGGGCGTGCCCATGGGTTGCGACGTCTGCTACACCAACCACGCCGAAGCCGACCAGGACGACATGGACAACCTGCTGACCCTGCTGGGCACGGCGGGCATCACCTTCATCATGGGCATCCCCGGCGCCGACGACATCATGCTCAATTACCAGAGCACCTCCTTCCACGACGCCCTCTACCTGCGCAGTACCCTGGGCCTGAAGCGCGCGCCGGAATTCGACGCCTGGCTGGCGAAGATGGCGATCACCGAAGCCTCGGGCCAGTTGCGCCCGATCAGCCGTGGCCACGCTCTGCTGCGGGCCTTCTGAGGAGCTGGAAACATGGACCTGATCCAGAACGACCCCTGGGACGAGCTGCGTGCGCACACTTGCGCGCGCATCGCGCTGGGCCGCGTCGGCTCCAGCCTGCCGACCCGCGAGGTGCTGAAGTTCGGTCTGGCCCACGCCCAGGCCCGCGATGCGGTGCACCATCCGCTGGACTTCGAGGCACTGCAGCAGGCGCTGGCCCACGAGGGCTTTCGCGTCCTGCGCGCGCGCAGCGAGGCGCCGGACCGCCAGACCTACCTGCTGCGCCCGGACCTGGGCCGCGCCCTGCACCCGGACAGCCAGTGGCAGCTCAAGGGCGAGAAGCTCGCCGCGGAGCTGGTCATCGTGATCGCCGACGGCCTCTCCTCCTTCGCTGTCCAGCAACACGCGCTGCCGCTGCTGAGCGCCCTGCGCGAGCGCTTCGCCACCGATTGGCAGCACACGCCAGTGGTGCTTGCCGAGCAGGGCCGCGTGGCCATTGGCGACGGCATCGGCGAGGCGCTGGGAGCGAAGCTCGCGCTGGTGCTGATCGGCGAACGCCCCGGTCTCAGCTCGCCGGACAGCCTCGGCCTCTACCTCACCTGGCAGCCGCGCGTGGGGCGCATGGACAGCGAGCGCAACTGCATTTCCAACGTGCGCCCACAGGGTCTGCCCCATGAGCTGGCGGCGCACAAGATCGCCCACCTGCTGCAACAGGCGCTGCGCCTGCGGGTGAGTGGCGTACGGCTCAAGGACGATAGCGACCTGCCCGAAGCAATCCATCGGAACCGGCCCGCGCCTGACAAGGTCTGAATCACAGCGTATCGTGACGCTCTACTACCACTGTCGGAGACGGGACCATGCCCTGGTATGCCTGGTTGATCATCGCCCTAGCCCTGGGCTCCATCGTCGGCGCGCTGATGATGTTGCGCGACACCGCGAAGAAGCTCCCGCTCACCGAGGAACAGCTCAAGCGCATCCACGAGCGCAACGCCGAGATGGATGCCAAGGAAGCCGACGACAAGCGGTGAAAATCGCCTAACTGACTGACGCTTCAGTCAAAAACTGGCCATAGCCATGGCCAGCAGCAGTCGAAATTGCCTAGACTGCGCCTCCTTGTTGGAGGAAAGAATGCTCAGGAAACTCCTGCCGCTGCTGCCAATCGTGTTGTTGCTCTGCGGATTCGCGCTGGGTTTCGTCCAGCCGGTGGGGTTGCTGATCGGCGCCGTTTACGTCGCCTGGACCCTCTACGGCGAGCATCGCCTGCCGCGCCTGCTCTGGTGGCTGGTGTGCCTCGTGCTCAGTATCGCCCTGGCCGCGCACCTGCTGCCGGGCACTACCTCCTGGACCCTCTGGCCGGTGCGCCAGCTCAGCCCGGACGCTCCCGTCTACGCCTTGCACCTGTCCTGGGACAAGGCGCTGGTGGGCGCGACCCTGCTGGCCTGGTGGCTGCGCCGCGACCCGGTACCGACGGAGAAGCGCTCTCCGGACTTCGCCGCCATCGTCATCGTCACCACGCTGTTCGCCGTGCCGCTGGTAGCCGTCGCTGGTGGCCTGGTGGTGTGGAATCCGAAATGGCCGCCCGGCTTCTGGCTGTGGATGCTGGTCAACGTCTGCGTGATCTCGCTGACGGAGGAAGCCTTCTTCCGCGGCCTGCTGCAGACTGAGCTGGTGCGCCGCTTCGGCGCCGTCGCCGGGGTCGCGGCCGCCAGCGTGCTGTTCGGCATGGTGCACTGGCCGATCAACCCGCTGTTCGCGGTGGTCGCCGGCGTCGCCGGCCTGGGCTACGGCCTGGCCTTCCACTTCAGCGGCCGCCTGGCGGTGCCGGTGCTGCTGCATGCGGCGGTGAACTGCCTGCATCTGCTGCTGTTCAGCTATCCGTTGCGGATCCTCTGATCGAATCGGCGCCGCCGGTAGGCAATCGCGGACGAAGTCCGCTCCTACCGAACCTGACACATGCGTAGGAGCGGACTCCGTCCGCGATCGATTTCGCCCAACGCAGAACTCACTCGCGCATCACCAGCAGCAACGCCTGCTCGGCCAGCTCGTCGAGGGTCAGGCTGCCTTCGGGGCGGAACCAGGTGATGGACCAGGACAGCGCCCCGGTCAGGAAGCGCCGCAGGATGAACGGATCGCCCTGGCTGAAACCGGCCAGGCGCGCCTCTTCCAGCACCTCCAGCCACATCTGCTCGTAGATGTCGCGCAGGCTGAGGATGTAGGCCTGGCCCTCTTCCGATAGCGAGCGCCATTCATAGACCAGCACCGCCATCGCCTCGCCGGTGCCGCCGGTGATCGACTGCAGCTCGCAGCGGATCAGCGCCAGCAGGCGTTCGCGCAGGGTCGTGGCGTCGGCCAGGGCGGCACGCATCAGGGCGGTGTTGTAGAGGATGGTTTCCTCCATCACCGAGCGGAGGATTTCGTCCTTGCTCTTGAAGTGATGGAAGATGCTGCCGGACTGGATGCCCACGGCGCCGGCCAGGTCGCGCACCGTGGTGCGTTCGTAGCCCTTGCTGCGGAACAGGTGCGCGGCCGTGTGCAACAGCTTGCCGCGGGCGCTCTCCGGGTCGGTGATCTGCCCGGTCTTGACCAGCTCCAGCATGACTTCGCGGGCTTTGCGGTCATCCACGCTGTTCTCTCCCCATGAGGCCCATCGGCCGATCTGCTCAGGGCGATTCATCGAAACGCCCTGCAAGTGCTTGTGTTGTCTGACGAAATGTAAGCCCCCGGAGCCCAACCAAGCAAGCGCTTGGCCATCCATTGGTTGGGGTTGTAGCACTTTCGGGGCTTTTCAACCAAGCGCTTGCTTGGTAATGTCGATCCATCACTCAGCGTCACGGGCAGAACAATGACTAGAACCGTACGTATCGGCTGCGCCTCCGCCTTCTGGGGCGACACCTCCACTGCCGCTGCCCAACTGGTGCGCGGCGCGGACATGGATTACCTGGTATTCGACTACCTCGCCGAGATCACCATGTCGATCATGGCCGGCGCCCGCCTGAAAAATCCCGAGGCAGGCTATGCCACCGACTTCGTCGAAGTGATGACACCCCTGCTGGGTGACATCGCGGCGAAACAGGTGCGCGTGATCAGCAACGCTGGCGGGGTGAACCCCTCGGCCTGCGCCAGCGCCCTCGCCGCCGCCTGCGAGAAGGCTGGCGTGGCGCTGAAGATCGCCGTGGTGCACGGCGACAACCTGCAGCCGCGCCTGGGCGAACTGGCCAAGGCCGGCATCCGCGAGATGTTCTCGGGCGCACCGATGCCGCCGATGTGCGTCTCGGTCAACGCCTACCTCGGCGCCCCCGGCATCGTCGAAGCGCTGAAGGCCGGCGCCGATATCGTCATCACCGGCCGCGTGGTGGACAGCGCAGTGGTCAGCGCCGCCCTGGTACACGAATTCGGCTGGGCCTGGAACGACTACGACAAACTGGCCCAGGCCGCGCTGGCCGGGCACATCATCGAGTGCGGCGCGCAGTGCACCGGTGGCAACTTCACTGACTGGGAAAGCGTGCCGGACTACGAGCACATCGGCTTCCCGCTCGTCGAAGTGCAGGCCAGCGGCGACTTCGTGGTGACCAAGCCGCAGGGCACCGGCGGGCTGGTGACGCCGCTGTCGGTGGGCGAGCAGATGCTCTACGAGATCGGCGACCCGCGCGCCTACCTGCTCCCTGATGTGGTCTGCGATTTCACCCAGGTCGAACTCACCCAGGTGGGCGACAACCGCGTGGCCGTCAGCGGCGCGCGCGGCCTGCCGCCGACCGGGCAATACAAGGTCAGCGCCACCTATCCGGACGGTTTCCGCTGCACCGCCAGCTGTCTGATCGCCGGCATCGACGCGGTGAAGAAGGCTGAGCGGGTCAGCCAGGCGATCATCGCCAAGACCGAGGAAATCCTCATGGAACGCGGCTGGGGGCCGTACCGTGAGGTCAGCGTGGAGTTGCTCGGCAGCGAAGCCACCTACGGCCCGCACGGGCGCCGCAGCGACAACCGCGAGATCGTGGTGAAGCTCGCCGTGCGCCACAGCCGCAAGGAAGCGCTGGTGCTGTTCTCCCGCGAGATCGCCCAGGCCGCCACCGGCATGGCGCCGGGCCTGACCGGCATCGTCGGCGGTCGCCCGACCGTGTACCCGGTGATCCGCCTGTTCTCCTTCCTGATCGACAAGGACCGCTGCGAGCTGGCCGTGGACATCGACGGTGAGCGCCACGGCGCCGCCCTGCCCGCCCTTGACGCCTTCGACCCGGCCGCGCTGGCCGACGATGTTCCGGTACCGGCCGCCAAGGGCCCGGCCCAGGCCAGCGTGCCGCTGGTGAAGCTGGCCGTGGCGCGCTCCGGTGACAAGGGCAACCACAGCAACATCGGCGTCATGGCCCGCAAGGCCGAATACCTGCCGTGGATCGCCGAGGCGCTGAGCGAAGGCGCCGTGGCCGAATGGATGCAGCACGTGCTCGACCCGCAGCTGGGTCGCGTCAGCCGCTGGCACCTGCCGGGCAGCCATAGCCTGAACTTTCTGCTGGAAAACGCCCTGGGCGGCGGCGGCGTCGCCAGCCTGCGCATCGACCCGCAGGGCAAGGCCTTCGCCCAGCAGTTGCTGGAATTCCCGGTGGCGGTGCCGCAACACATCGCCGACGAACTGAACGCACGCTGATGAAATGAACGTAGGGCGCATGACGCCACCGGCGTTATCCGCCATTCACAAACGGCGGATGAAGCGTGCCGCTTCATTCGCCCTACGGGATACCTCGGAGTCAGAACCACAATGAGCTACGACTCGATCTTCAAAGCCGGCCTGTTCGACGGCCAGACCATCATCGTCACCGGCGGCGGCAGCGGCATCGGCCGCTGCACCGCCCACGAGCTGGCGGCCCTCGGCGCCCACGTGGTGCTGGTCGGGCGCAAGGCGGAAAAACTGGAGAAGACCGCCGGCGAAATCATCGAGGACGGCGGCAGCGCCAGCTGGCACAGCTGCGACATCCGCGACGAAGACGCGGTGAAGGCGCTGGTGGCGCAGGTCATCACCGAGCGCGGGCCGATCCATCACCTGGTCAACAACGCCGGCGGCCAGTACCCCGCACCGCTGGCCTCGATCAACCTGAAGGGCTTCGAGGCGGTGGTGCGCACCAATCTGGTGGGCGGCTTCCTGATGGCCCGCGAAGTGTTCAACCAGAGCCTGAGCAAGACTGGCGGCAGCATCGTCAACATGCTCGCCGACATGTGGGGCGGCATGCCCGGCATGGGCCACTCCGGCGCCGCCCGCGCCGGCATGGAGAACTTCACCAAGACCGCTGCCATCGAGTGGGGCCATGCCGGGGTGCGGGTCAACGCCGTGGCGCCCGGCTGGGTCGCTTCCAGCGGCATGGACACCTACGAAGGCGCATTCAAGGCAGTGATCCCGACCCTGCGCGAGCATGTGCCGCTCAAGCGCATCGGCACCGAGTCGGAAGTCTCCGCCGCCATCGTCTTCCTGCTCTCCCCCGGCGCCGCCTTCATCAGCGGCAACACCATCCGTATCGACGGCGCCGCCAGCCAGGGCAGCCGCGCCTTCCCGCTGGTGAAGGGCAAGCCGGGGCAGAGCCGTTCCTACAATGGCTTCCACCGTGCCTACCTGCCGGACGTCCTCAAGGATCAGGAGTAAGCGATGCCCGTCATCCAATCCGAAGTCGATCCCCAGGGCGAAGAATTCGCCCGCAACCGCGAGGCCATGCTGGCCGCCGTGGCGAGCTTCCGCGAGGTCGAGCAGAAGGTGCTGGACAAGGCCGCCGAGGCCAAGCCCAAGTTCGACAAGCGTGGCCAGCTGCTGCCGCGCGAACGCCTGAACCTGCTGCTGGACGCTGGCGCGCCGTTCCTCGAGATTTCCTCGCTGGCCGGCTACAAGCTGCATGACGACAAGGACGGCACCCAGGCCGGCGGCGGCATCATCTCCGGCATCGGCTACATCGCCGGGGTTCGCTGCCTGGTCACCGCCAGCAACAGCGCGATCAAGGGCGGCACCATCTCCCCCACCGGGCTGAAGAAGACCCTGCGCCTGCAGCAGATCGCCTTCGAGAACAAGCTGCCAGTGGTGGCGCTGACCGAGAGCGGCGGCGCCAACCTGAACTACGCGGCGGACATCTTCGTCGAGGGCGCGCGCGGCTTCGCCAACCAGGCGCGCATGTCGGCGATGGGCATTCCGCAGGTCACCGTGGTGCACGGCTCGTCCACCGCCGGCGGTGCCTACCAGCCGGGGCTGTCGGACTACGTGGTGGTGGTGCGCGGCAAGGCCAAGATGTTCCTCGCCGGCCCACCGCTGCTCAAGGCCGCCACCGGTGAAATCGCCACCGATGAAGACCTCGGCGGCGCCGAACTGCACGCCCAGGTCGCCGGCACCGCCGAGTACCTGGCGGAGAACGACGCCGACGGCGTGCGCCTGGCCCGCGAGATCCTCGCTTCGCTGCCGTGGAATGCGCAGCTGCCGGCGCGCCCGAAGCAACAGTGGGATGCCCCGCTGCACCCGGCCGAGGAGCTGCTCGGCGTGGTCCCGGCGGACGCCAAGAAGCCCTATGACGTGCGCGAGATCGTCGCGCGCATCGCCGATGGTTCGCGTTTCCTCGACTTCAAGAACGAGTTCGACAGCCAGACCGTCTGCGGCCACCTGCACATCGAAGGTCACGCCTGTGGTCTGATCGGCAACAACGGCCCGATCACCCCGCAGGGCGCGGCCAAGGCGGCGCAGTTCATCCAGCTGTGCGAGCAGAGCAACACGCCGATCCTGTTCCTGCACAACACCACCGGCTTCATGGTCGGCACCGAGTCCGAACGCCTGGGCGTGATCAAGCACGGCTCGAAGATGATCCAGGCCGTAGCCAACGCCACGGTGCCCAAGCTCACTCTGGTCGTCGGCGGCTCCTACGGCGCCGGCAACTACGCCATGTGCGGCCGCGGGCTGGACCCGCGCTTCATCTTCGCCTGGCCCAACAGCCGCACCGCCGTGATGGGCGGCGCCCAGGCCGGCAAGGTGCTGCGCATCGTCACCGAGGAAAAACACGCCAAGGAGGGCAAGGAGCCCGACCCGAAGATGCTCGACATGCTCGAACAGATGACCGCGCAGAAGCTCGACGCCCAGTCCACCGCGCTCTACGGCACGGCGAGCCTGTGGGACGACGGGCTGATCGACCCGCGCGACACCCGCGCGCTGCTCGGTTACCTGCTGGACATCTGCGCAGAGGCGGCCGTGCGGCCGCTCAAGGGTAATAGTTTTGGGGTAGCGAGGTTCTGATTGGAGGTCGGGAGTGCGGGCCGAGCCCCTCTCCCCCCGCCCTCTCCCTGAAGGGAGAGGGAGCCAAAGCGACCCGGCGTAAAGCGAACTTCCAGCCCGCTCCGAACAGCCCTCTCTCCCTTCAGGGAGAGGGTTGGGGAGAGGGCAAGGGAACAACTCAGGCTCAAGGAGAACAACAACGATGATCTTCACCCAGGAACACGAAGAACTCCGCCGCACCGTCCGCAACTTCGTCGAGCGCGAGATCAACCCCTACGTCGACGAGTGGGAAAAAGCCGGGCGCTTCCCGATCCATGAAGTCTTCAAGAAGGCCGGCGATCTGGGCCTGCTGGGTATCTCCAAGCCGGAGAAATTCGGCGGCATGGGCCTGGACTACAGCTACTCGGTGGTCGCCGCCGAAGAGTTCGGCACCATCCATTGCGGCGGCGTGCCGATGGCCCTGGGCGTGCAGACCGACATGTGCACCCCGGCGCTGGCGCGCTTCGGCTCCGACGAGCTGCGCGAGGAGTTCCTGCGCCCGGCGATCGCCGGCGAGATGGTCGGTTGCATCGGCGTCTCGGAAGTCGGCGCCGGCTCCGACGTGGCGGGCCTGAAGACCACCGCGCGCAAGGATGGCGACGACTACGTCATCAACGGCAGCAAGATGTGGATCACCAACTCGCCGTCGGCCGACTTCATCTGCCTGCTGGCCAACACCTCCGACGACAAGCCCCACGTCAACAAGTCGCTGATCATGGTGCCGATGAAGTCCAAGGGCATCAGCGTCAGCCCGCACCTGGACAAGCTCGGCATGCGCAGCTCGGAGACCGCCCAGGTGTTCTTCGACGATGTGCGCGTCCCCCAGCGCAACCGCATCGGCGCCGAGGGCGCGGGCTTCATGATGCAGATGCTGCAGTTCCAGGAAGAACGCCTGTTCGGCGCCGCCAGCGGGATCAAGGGGCTGGAATACTGCGTCAACGCCACCATCGAGTACTGCAAGGAGCGCAAGACCTTTGGCCAGTCGCTGATCGACAACCAGGTCATCCACTTCCGCATGGCCGAGCTGATGACCGAGATCGAGTGCCTGCGCGCCCTCACCTACCAGGCCACCGAGCAGTACATCCGCGGCAAGGACGTGACCCGCCTGGCCTCCATGGCCAAGCTCAAGGTCGGCCGCCTGGCCCGCGAAGTCACCGACGCCTGCCTGCAGTACTGGGGCGGCCAGGGATTCATGTGGGAAAACCCGGTCTCGCGCGCCTACCGCGACACCCGCCTGGTTTCCATCGGCGGCGGCGCCGACGAAATCATGCTGGGCATCATCTGCAAGATGATGGGCACCCTGCCGGGCAAGAAGAAGGGCTGATGCCATGACCCTGCCGAACTGCGAAACCCTGCTGCTGGAACGTGACGGCGGCGTGCTGCACGTCACCCTGAACCGCCCGGACAGCCGCAACGCCATGAGCCTGGCAATGGTCGGCGAACTGCGCGCGGTGCTGGCCGCCGTGCGCGACGACCGCGCCGTGCGCGCCATCGTCCTGCGCGGCGCCGGCGGGCACTTCTGCGCCGGCGGCGACATCAAGGACATGGCCGGCGCCCGCGCCGCCGGTCCGGATGCCTACGCCGCGCTGAACCGCGCCTTCGGCGGTCTGCTGGAAGAAGCCCAGGCGCAACCCCAGGTGCTGGTCGCCGTGCTGGAAGGCGCAGTGCTTGGCGGCGGCTTCGGCCTTGCCTGCGTCTCGGACATCGCCCTGGCGGCAGTGGACGCGCAGTTCGGCCTGCCGGAAACCAGCCTCGGCATCCTGCCGGCGCAGATCGCGCCCTTTGTGGTGAAGCGCATCGGCCTGACCCAGGCGCGCCGCCTGGCCCTCACCGCCGCCCGTTTCGACGGCCGCGAGGCGCTGCGGCTGGGCCTGGTGCATGCCTGCGCGGACAGCGCCGATAACCTCGGCGAACAGCTCGCCCAGACGATCGACCAGGTTCGCCGCTGCGCCCCCGGTGCCAACGCCGCCACCAAAGCGCTGCTGCTCGCCACCGAGAGCGAAGCCCTCGGCCCGCTGCTGGACGACGCTGCCCGCCAGTTCGCCGCTGCGGTGACCGGCGCGGAAGGCGCCGAAGGCACCCTGGCCTTCGTGCAGAAACGCAAACCGAACTGGGCGCAGTAGCCCCGAGGAAACCGTCATGCCCAGTTTCGACAAAATCCTCATCGCCAACCGTGGCGAGATCGCCTGCCGGGTGATCCGCACCGCCCATGACCTGGGCTACCGCACCGTGGCCGTGTACAGCGAGGCCGATGCCAACGCGCGCCATGTGCAACTGGCCGACGAAGCCGTGTGCGTCGGCCCGGCACCCGTGGGGCAGTCCTACCTGAAGCCGGATGCGATTCTCGAAGCGGCCAAGCGTACCGGCGCCAGCGCCGTCCACCCCGGCTACGGCTTCCTCTCGGAGAACGCCGACTTCGCCCGCGCCTGCGAGGCCGCTGGCATCGTATTCATTGGCCCTGGCGTGGAAGCCATCCACCTGATGGGCAGCAAGCGCCTCTCGAAGATCGCCATGCTCGAAGCCGGCGTGCCCTGCATCCCCGGTTACGAAGGCGCGGAGCAGGACGACGCCACCCTCACCCGCGAAGCGCAGCGCATCGGCTACCCACTGATGATCAAGGCCAGCGCTGGCGGCGGTGGGCGCGGCATGCGCCTGGTGACGCGCAGCGAAGACCTCGCCGAACAGCTGCGCACCGCGCGCTCGGAAGCGCAGAACGCCTTCGGCAGCGGCGAGCTGATCCTGGAGAAAGCCGTGGTGCAGCCGCGCCATGTGGAAATCCAGGTGTTCGGCGACAGTCACGGCAACATCGTTTACCTCGGCGAGCGCGACTGCTCGGTACAGCGCCGCCACCAGAAAGTCATCGAGGAAGCGCCCTGCCCCGTACTCAGCGAGGAGCTGCGCGCGGCCATGGGCGACGCTGCGGTGAAGGCCGCCGCGTCGGTGAACTACCTGGGCGCCGGCACCGTGGAATTCCTGTTGGACGCCAGCGGCGCCTTCTACTTCCTGGAAATGAACACCCGCCTGCAGGTGGAGCACCCGGTCACCGAGCTGGTCACCGGCCAGGACCTGGTGGCCTGGCAGATCCGCGTCGCCGAAGGCCATCCGCTGCCGCTGACCCAGGAGCAGGTCCAGCTCAGGGGCCACGCCATCGAAGTGCGCCTGTACGCCGAGGATGCAGGTGGCGGCTTCCTCCCGCAGACCGGCCAGGTACTGCGCTGGACACCGCCACAGCTGGACGGCATCCGCATCGACCACGGCCTGCGCGAAGGCCAGCCGGTGACGCCGTTCTACGACCCGATGCTGGCCAAGGTCATCGCCTATGGCGCCACCCGCGACGAGGCGCGGCGCAAGCTGATACGCGCCGTCGAGGACTGCGTGCTGCTGGGCGTAACCGGCAACCAGCGCTTCCTCGCCAACCTGCTCAAGCACCCGGAATTCGCCGCCGGCAAGGCCACCACCGCGTTCATCGGTGAGCAGTTCGCCGGCGACCCGAGCCTGGCCCCGTGCCAGCCGCAGGCGCTGGAACTGGCCTGTGCCGCCGCCCTGCTCTACCAGGCCTCGGCCAGCGACCGCGCGCACCAGCCCGGCCTTTCCGGCTGGCGCAGCGCCGGCAGCGCGCCGTGGCGTTTCGTCCTCAAGCATGGCGAGGAGAAATTCGCCGTCGAACTGCAAGTCCTCGAACACGGCCCCCGGCCGACGCTGCTGGCGCGCATCGGTGACAGCGAGATCCACCTGCACCTGCTCGGCGAAGAAAACGGCGACGCCATCCTCGAAGCCGACGGCGTTCGCCGCCGCCTGCCCTTCCACCGAGATGGCGCACGCCTGTGGCTGTATGGCGCGGACGGCAACCTGGAACTGCAGGACGTCACCCATGAGCCAGCCGGCGCCTCTGCTGGCGCAGGCTCCGGCACGGTAAAGGCGCCGATGGATGGCGCCATCGTCGACGTGCTGGTGGCCGAGGGCGCGCGGGTCAGCAAGGGCCAGCTGCTGCTGGTGCTGGAAGCGATGAAGATGGAGCACCCGCTCAAGGCCGGCGTCGACGGCGTGATCCGCCGCGTGCAGGTGATCAAGGGCGAGCAGGTGAAATCCCGGCAGTTGCTGGTGGAGGTCGAAGCGCTGGAGTCCGCCTGACAGCTTGGCTTCCCTCACCCCAGCCCCGGCTGGGCGCCCCGCTCCTGAGAGAGAGGGAGCCGTTCGGAGCAAAAGGGAGGCACGCCATTCATCCTTGCAGCAGACAGTCCCCTCTCCCTCCGGGAGAGGGTTAGGGTGAGGGCAGGCCCGAGCGCACCAGACATCAGAAAGCACATTTCGTAGGAGCGGATTCATCCGCGATTCCGTCCGACAAAGACAACAAGAACACGGAGCCCCAACCATGTCCCTCAAAGGCAAGACTCTCTTCATCACCGGCGCCAGCCGCGGCATCGGCCGCGAGATCGCCCTACGCGCCGCCCGCGACGGCGCCAACATCGTCATCGCCGCCAAGAGCGCCGAGCCCCACCCGAAACTGGAAGGCACCATCTTCAGCGTCGCCGAGGAAGTCGAGGCCGCCGGTGGCAAGGCGCTGGCCCTGCAACTGGACGTGCGCGACGAGAACGCCGTGCGCGACGCCATGGCCAAGGCCGCCGAGCACTTCGGCGGGATCGACGCGGTGATCAACAACGCCGGCGCCATCAAGCTGATCGGCGTGGAACGCCTGGAGCCCAAGCGCTTCGACCTGATGTACCAGATCAACACCCGCGCCGTGATGGTCTGCAGCCAGGCCGCGCTGCCCTACCTGAAGCAGAGCAAGGGCCACATCCTCAGCCTGTCTCCGCCGATCAACCTGGCCGGCAAGTGGTTCGCCCAGCACGGCCCCTACACCGTCACCAAATACGGCATGAGCATGCTCACCCTGGGGATGCACGAGGAGTTCAAGAAGTACGGCATCAGCGTCAACGCCCTGTGGCCGAAGACCATGATCGCCACTGCCGCCATCGAGTTCGAACTGGGCAGCCGCGACGCCTTCAAACGCGCCCGCACGCCGGCGATCATGGCCGACGCCGCCTACGCCATCCTCTCCAGCAGCGAGCGCGCCATCAGCGGCCGCCTGCTGATCGACGAGGACATCCTCCGCGAACAGGGCCAGAGCGACTTCGAGCAGTACCGCTTCGACCCGAACGGCGGCAGCCTGGTGCCCGATCTCTTCCTCGACTGACCGCTGCCGCCCATCGCACTAAGGCCAACGGCGGATAACCGCGAGCGGTCATCCGCCCTACGTCCCTTCCAGGCACCAGCTCCCCGTAGGGCGCATGACGCGGCACGTGTTATCCGCCGCATAGCCGCGGGCAGCGCGCCCTGTGACGTTTACCAATCGACACAAACCCGCCCTGGTCGTCCGGCCATCCCCTCCTAGACTGCGATGAACGCTCTGCCGGCCGGTTTGCCGATCTGCCCGGCCACACGCGCGCCCGGGCCATAGCCTCCCGCCAGGGGCCGACCTAGAGTCGCGCTGGAGCGTCTGCACGCCAGACAACAATGACAATAAGGGCACGCGTCAATGAGCCACGCCGATATCATCACCCCGACCCGCTTCCTCGCTCACCTGCCGGCCGCCCTCGGTCGCGTGCCACGCATGCTGCGCGGGCTGTACTACACCGGCATCCGCAACCGCGAGAAGAACCTCTCCCTGGGCTGGGCGCTGGAGCGCGCTGCGCGCCTCTACCCGGACAGCCCGGCGCTGATCGACGAACGGCGGCGCCTGTCCTACGCGCTGTTCAACGGCTGGGCCAACCGCCTGGCGCGGGCCTTCCAGGCCGAAGGCGTGGGCCACGCCAGCGTGGTCGCGGTGATGCTGGAGAACCGAGCCGAACTCATGGTGGTACTTGCCGCCCTGGCCAAGCTCGGCGCCATCGGCGCGCTGGTCAACACCACCCAGCGCGGCCAGGTGCTCAGCCACAGCCTCAACCTGGTAAAGCCCAGCCACTTCGTGGTCGGCGAGGAACTGCGCGAGGCTTTCGAGGACGTCCGCCCGGCCCTGGAAAACAGCGGCGGGCGCTGCTACTGGATCGCCGACGGTGAAGACTCGGCACAGGCCCCGGCCGGCTGGCAAAGCCTGATGCGTCTGGCGCAGGAACAGGATTCGAACAACCTCGCCGAGACAGCGCGGGTACGTCTGAAGGACGCCTGCTTCTACATCTACACCTCCGGCACCACCGGCCTGCCGAAGGCCTCGATCATGAGCCACGGCAAGTGGATCAAGGCCTACGGCGGCTTCGGCCACTCCGGGCTCGGGCTGACGAACAGCGACGTGCTCTACCTGACCCTGCCCTGCTACCACAACAACGCCGTGACCGTCTGCTGGAGCGCCGTGCTCGCCGGTGGCGCGGCCATCGCCCTGCGCCGCAAGTTCTCCGCCAGCGCCTTCTGGAAGGACGTGCAGGCCTACCAGGCGACCTGCTTCGGCTACATCGGCGAGCTCTGCCGGTACCTGCTCAACCAGCCGCAATGCGAAGAAGAGCGCGGCAACACCCTGACCTGCATGATCGGCAACGGCCTGCGCCCATCGATCTGGAACGAGTTCAAAGAGCGTTTCGGCATCGAGCGCATCACGGAGTTCTACGCGTCCAGCGAAGGCAACATCGGTTTCACCAACGTATTCAACTTCGACAATACGGTGGGCTTCTCGCCGGCAACCTACGCGATCGTTCGTTATGACCTGGAAAATGACCAGCCGGTGCGCAACGCCAAGGGTTTCATGGAAAAGGTCGACAAGGGCGAAGCTGGCCTGCTGATCAGCGAGATCAGCGACAAGTGGCCGTTCGACGGTTACACCGACCCGGCCAAGAGCGAGGCGGTGATCTACCGCAACGTGTTCAAGGAAGGCGATACCTGGTTCAACACCGGCGACCTGATGCGCGACATCGGCTTCAAGCACACGCAGTTCGTCGACCGCCTCGGCGACACCTTCCGCTGGAAGGGCGAGAACGTCTCCACCACTGAAGT
Source organism: Pseudomonas sp. PDM17 (assembly GCF_014851985.1). Lineage (NCBI taxonomy): Bacteria > Pseudomonadati > Pseudomonadota > Gammaproteobacteria > Pseudomonadales > Pseudomonadaceae > Pseudomonas > Pseudomonas sp. PDM17. The sequence continues at coordinate 9,876 of NZ_JACVAT010000009.1, read as the reverse complement.
GGAAAACGCCCTGGGCGCCTTCCCCGGCGTGGAGGATGCGGTGGTCTACGGCGTGGAGATTCCCGGCACCAACGGCCGCTGCGGCATGGCCGCGCTGCGCCTGGCCGATGGCGCGAGCCTGGACGCCGCGCTGCTGGCGGCGCACCTGGACCGCGAGCTACCGGCCTACGCCGTGCCGCTATTCCTGCGCCTGCTGGTCCAGGTGGAGACCACCGGGACCTTCAAGTACAAGAAGACCGACCTCAAGCGTAACGCCTACGACCCCTCAGCCGTGACCGAGGCGCTGTTCGTGCGACTACCCGGCGAGGCGGACTACCGGGCGCTGGACGGCGCGCTGTTCGAGGCGATTCGCGACGGCGTTCACCGCTTCTGAGCGAACCTTCGCAGAAGCGGGCCTGTTCGCAAAGCTTTGTCTGGAGCTCCAGGCGCGGCGATGTTCGCGAGCAGGCTCACTCCTACAGGGAAACCGAGGGGGTCAGTTGCGGAACTGGAACTGCAGTTCGGCGCCGCGAATATCCGAGTGCCAGCTGTCGTCATTGGTTTCGCGCTCATTCGGCTCGCGCGAGATCAACCGGCCGCCCACCTGGAACGGGCTCTGCCCGGTCTTTTCGCCGAACATCTGCGGCAGCAGGGGCTTGTCCTCCAACTCGGTCACCGACTTATCCGGATCGAGCGGGTGGACTATATCCTTGGGCAGGCGCAGATCGAGCTTCACCGGCGGCAGTGGCTGCTTGACGACAGGGTCGACCGGCTTCTTCACCTGCGCCGGGGTCTTCGACGGCGCCTTGGCCTCGGGCTTGATGGCCGCTTCGACCGCGGGCGCCTTGGGCGAGGCCACGGCCTTGGCCGCAGCGGGCTTGGCTTCCGACTCGCGCGGTTGCTCGGCGCTCGGCTCGGGCGCGGGCGCGCTGGCCGCTGGCGCCGGCACTGCAGCGGGCGCTGGAGCCGGAACCGGAGCAGCAGCCTTGTCCTTGTGCTCATCACCACAGGCGGCGAGCAGCAGGGACAAACTGGCGACAATGAGAATTCTGGACATCTTCATGGAGCTGACCGTCAGAAAAACCGCGCAATGCTGGCGCGAGATGCGAGGCAGAGCAAGAGCCTTGCCATGACAAACCATTACGACGATCAGTCTGACAGGCGCGATCTGAACCCCGCCTGTCACTGATCAAGGGTTGTCAGGCAAATCCTTCAAGGCGTGATCGATATCCAGGTCCGGGAAGCGCTGCCGCAGGCTCTCGCGCACACGTTCAGCCTCCTCCTTCTTTCCCTTGTCCTGCAAGTCGCGCAGATGCAACAGGCTGGTGCGCGGCTCGTCGGTCTCCGCCGCGAACGCCTGCACCTTTCCCTGCACCTGGGCGTCAGAAAGCTCGCGAGCCTCTGCCTGAACCTTGGCCTTCGCACTCTCCACGGCCAATTTCTTGCTCATCGGCGCAGGCTTGGCGAGCTCGTCCATCGAAGCACCGGCAGCCACGCTATCCCTCTGCGGTGCGGCCATGCTCGGCTCCGCCGCATAGGGCGCGGCAGACGGGGCCGCTGGCGGTGCCATGGCCGGAGCGGGAGCCGGCGCACGCATCATCGCCGGAGCGGCCGGTGCATCGAAACGATCCGGCGCCTCCTCGTAGGTCCGCAGGGTCAGACTCAGGCCGATGCCCAGGGTTGCCAGACCCGCTACGGCAACGCCCCAGCGCTGCCGGCTGCCGGCGCCCTGCAGCCAATGGTGCAGGCGCTGGGCGAGACTCGGCCTCTTCTCCTGCACGGTGGCACGGGCTGCAGCCAGGATGCGCGCGTCCAGCTGCGCCGACGGCTGCTCATCGCTGTGCCGGCGGTAGTGCTCGAGCAGGTCCTGCTCGTGCGGATCGCGGTTCATGGATTCACCTCCTCGGTCACCGACGGGTCGGACAACAACCGACGCAGTTTCTGCATCGCATAGCGGAGCCGGCTCTTCACCGTTTCGGCCGGAGTTTTCGTCAGCTCGGCAATTTCGTTCAGCTCCAGGTCACCATGGGTGCGCAGCAGGAACACTTCGCGCTGCTCTTCCGGCAAGGACTCCAGCGCGCCTTGCAGGCGCTGCCGGTCGCGGCTCAGGCTGAGCTCGCGCTCGGGGTCGACGCTTTCGCCGGCCAGCGCCTCGCCGTGCAGCTGCTCGTCGAAGCTCTCCTGACGGCCCAGGTGACGGCCCAGCTTGCGCCAATGGTCGATCAGACGGTTGCGGCCGATCTGGTACAGCCAGGTCTTGAAGCTGGCCGCACCCAGCGGCTGGCTGTCGCTGCGGATCAGGCTCATCCAGGTTTCCTGGAACACTTCCTCGGCCTGGGCGTGGTCGCCACACAGGCCGCAGAGGAAGCGGAACAGGCCGAGGCGATGACGAGCGTAGAGCTCGGCGAAGGCCTCGGCGTCGCCTTGTCGGTAGCGTCGCAGCAATGCCGCGTCGCTTTCGTCCTTGGGGGATATCTTCAACTCTCTCGATCCGTATCGGGGCGGGTGTCTGCAGGCACTGCGCCAGCCGTCCAGTATCACCGATGTCGCGCGTATTGGTGTAGCGCCGGGTCGCCACTGGCCAGCAGGCAGGAGGGTTTGACTGTCGAGCGGCACGGCATCGGTCTCATCGAGGGGTCAATGACCTTGGACGAGACGGCGAGTGGAAACGGGTCGATTCGTGCGCCGGAAGCTTCATGGGGCGCACGACCGCGAACGGTAGTGCGCCCCATGACGCAAGCAATGAAGGGACGCTGAACAGCCGTCAGGCAGCGATCAGCTCCTCCTGGCAGAGCTGGCAGGCCAGCATGCCAAGGGTCATGATCGCCCGCTCCGCCTCGCGGTCCCACGGGATGCCGCAGGTCAGGCGCAGGCAGTTGTTGAACTGCTCGGTGTTACTGAAGATCAGCCCCGGCGCGATACTGATGCCCTGCTCCAGCGCGCGCACGTGCAGCTCCTTGGTGTTCACCTTGGCCGGCAGGCTGACCCAGAGGATGAAGCCGCCCTTGGGCCGGGTCATCTGCGTGCCTTCGGGGAAGTACTGCTGCACCGCCAGCTGGTAGGCGGTCATGTTCTTGCGGTACTCCTGGCGGATGTAGCGCAGGTGCCGGTCGTAGCCGCCGTTCTCCAGGTAGGCCGCCACCCCCATCTGGGTGACGGTGCACGCTGAATGCGTGGTGAAGGTCTGCAGGCGGCGGATTTCCTCCTGGTAGCGCTCGGTGATGATCCAGCCGATGCGCACGCCGGGGGAAATGGTCTTGGAGAAACTCGAGCAATACACCACGCGACCATCACGGTCGTGGGCCTTGAGCGCCTTGGTCTGGCCCTGATCGAACATCAGCTCGCCGTAGATATCGTCCTCGATCACCCCGATGTTGTGCTCGGCGGTGAGCTTGAGCAGCGCTTTCTGACGGTCTTCCGGAATGGTGCCGCCCAGCGGATTGCTCAGACGCGCGGTCAGCACCAGCGCCTTGATGGGCCACTGGTTGGCGGCCAGTTGCAGGGCCTCCAGGCTGATACCGGTCAGCGGGTCGCTGGGGATCTCGATGACCTTGAGGCCGAGGATGTCGGCCAACTGCAGCAAGCCGTAATAGCTCGGCGACTCGGTGGCGATCAGGTCGCCCGGACGGGTCATCACGCGCAAGGCCATGTGGATGGCGTCCACGCAGCCGTGGGTGATGGTCACCTGGGTCGGGTCGACCACCACGCCGGCGTCACGCATGCGGATCGCCACCTGGCGACGCAGCGGCTCGTAGCCGGGGCTGAACATGTAGCTGAAGGCGCGCGGGCTGGAGAATCGCGTGACCTTGGCCAACTGCTGGTGCAGCGCGCGAACCGGGAGGTAGTCCACGTGCGGCACGGCAGCACCCAGCGGAAACACGCCTTCGCGGCGCGCTTCGGCGAGTACCTGGTTGATGATGCTGCTGCGGGTGACCAGCCCGGGCCGCTCGACTCGGGCGATGTCCGGGGTCGAAGCTGTCAGCGCTGGCGTGCGGTGCACGTAGAAGCCGGACTGCGGGCGCGCACGGATCAGCCCCTGGTCTTCGAGGGTGGCGTAAGCCTGAAGCACCGTGGCGTGGCTGACGTTGAGCTGAGTGCTCAACTTGCGCACGGACGGCACGCGCTCGCCCGGCTGGTAGACACCACGACGGATGTCTTCCGCCAGTTGCTGGGCGATGCGCTGGTATAGCAGCAGATTGGACATGACGGCCATCCCTCGGTCATTGAACCGAAACAGTAGCCAAAAAGTGCAAACTGTTCCAGAACAGTCTGAGGCATTCCGTCCGATACAGTTACGCCGCCCCGCTCGCTCAGATCTCCCCGAGCCAGTCCAGCAGCCCCGCCACCACCAGTTGCGCATCGGTGGTCAGGCCGAGCTTCTGCATGGCGTTGCGCTTGTGGGTGCTGATAGTGGAGACACTGCGGTTGGTCCGCTCGGCGATTTCCCCCACCGTGGCGCCATGGGCCAGGCGGCGGATGATATCGATCTCGGTCGGGCTCAGCGGCTTGCCGGTATGGCGCGGCGGTCGCAGCATCGGATCGATGTAGGTTTCGCCCTTGCGGATGCGGGCGATGGCGTCGTCGAGCAGGCTCAGCGGGTTGCGTTTGCAGACATAGCCCACGGCGCCGCACTTGACCGCTGCGGTGGCCAAGAGTGGCGCGCCCATGACCGAGTAGACCAGCACAGGCACTTCCGGATGGTGGCGCTGCAGCCATTCGATGAGGTGCACACCGTCACGCCCGCGGGCGCCGGGCAGCGCCAGCTCGACGATGGCCAGATCGACCTCGGGATGAGCAGTGAGCACATCCAGCAGGCTGTCGGTGTCGCTGACGAAGGCTTTCACCTGCGCCAGTTCGCGCTCCAGCAGATAGCGTTCCAGGCCCCAACCGATCATCGGTTGCGGGTCCGCCACGATTACATTGAAAAGCTTTTTTTCCGATGACATCTCGTTCTCTCGTCTACAGCTCCCCTGAGGGGATTAGTCGCACTTGGCTATTTTCGCCAAGCTGCCACTCGAAAGATTTCGAGATCCCCCTGACAAAAAACCCCGGAGCCAAGGCTTCCGGGGTTTTCCTGTGACGGGATATTGCGAAGGGATCAGCGTTCGGCGCCGAGCTGGCCCTTCTCATCGGAGAAGACGATCTCCACCCGGCGGTTCTGCGCGCGCCCCAGCGAGGAGGCGTTGTCCGAGATCGGATAAGACTCGCCATAGCCCTGCACCTGCACGCGCTTTTCGTCCACACCCAGATCGGTCAGCGCGTCAGCCACGGCCTGCGCACGGTCCTTGGACAGCTGCAGATTCTGCTCGCGGTCTCCTTCACCGTCGGTGTAGCCCTCGATGCGGATCACCCGGCGCGGATTGAGCTGGAGGAACTGCACCAGCTTGAGCACGGTGCGATTGGCGGCGGGCTTGAGGTCCGCTTCGCCGCTATCGAACAGCACGTCGCCGAGGGTCAGCACCAGCCCGCGCTCGGTTTCGCTGGTGGCAAGGCTGACCATCTGCTGTTCCAGCCACTTGCTCTGTTCCTGCACGTTGAGCAGACGCGCTTCGCGCATCGCCAGTTGCAGACGCTCACGCTCCATCTGCTGCTTGCCCAGGCGCTCCTGGTTCAGGGCCAGGTTGCTGTGCTCGCGGGCGATTTCGCTGTAGCGCTGGCTGAGGTAGGAGTACTGCAGCACGTCGTCGCTGCTGCCCCAGTAGTTGGACAGGCGCTCGGCTCGGGCCAGCGACTCGCCGGCGCGGATCACGTCCTTGGGCGCACTGCGCAGCACCGAGGAGTCCTCCTTCACGGCCTGGAACTGCAGGCGTGCCTGCTCCAGGGACTTCTCGCTGAGCTGGCTGTTGGCGCAGCCGGCCAGCAGCGCGACGGCGGAAAGAGCCCCCATCCACGACGAGCCACGGCGCAACAGTTGTGCGGAAGTCATTGCACTTCTCCCAACTGTTTGCGCAGGCGGTTGATGCTCTTGCTCTGCTCGGCCAGTTGCTCGACGCTCTTGCGCGTCAGCTCCTTGGCCTCGGCCAGGCGGGCGTCAAGTTCAGCCTGCTCGGCGAGCTGCCGGGCCTTCTTGTTCGAGCCGACTGCCAGGGCGCCCTTGGCGGCCTGGTACTTGTCCTCGGCGAGCTTGAGCTCGGCCAGGTCATCGGTCGCACCCACGGCCTTGGCCTGTTCCAGCGCCTGTTCGGTGAGGCGCATCTGTTCATTGGGAGCCGGGTCGTTCGTCGCACAGCCGGCCAATGCAAACAAAGCCAGGCCGGCGACCATCATCCGTCGATTGATCACGAAATCTATTGTCCTACTCGGTGGGAGTGCTGGCAGGCTGAAGCTGCTGGGCCTTCCAGCGGGCCAGGTTGTCCTGCAGCAGGCGCTGCGGGACTCCGGCGGCCGTCAATTCTGTCATTTTTTTCGCCAGTTGTCCGCGCAGCCACGGGTCATTGCAGGCCGAGTTGTGCGCCACGGTCAGGTACAGACCTTCGCTGGAGATCGGCGGTTCCAGCGGCTGCAGATCGTCGGCCATGCCGAGGGTATCGGCGACCGCCAGGCCGGGGTAGTGCTCGTAGATCACATAATCCGAGCGCTTGAGCAGCAGCTTCTGGAAGGCCTGGGTCAGGCTGGGCACCTCTTCCAGGGTCAGCTCCTGCTTGGCGAAGGTGTCGAAGTCCGGGCCGAAGCTGTTGTTCACCAGGGTACCGCCCTTCAGGCCACGCAGGTCGTCACGACCGGCATAGGGCGTGGTGGCGTCCTTGCGCATCCACACCACATTGTCGGTAGTGAGGAAGGCCGGATGGATGTAGTCCATGGTTTCCAGGCGCGGCGGCGTGAGGAAGGCGCCGGCAATCAGGTCGACCCGACCCAGCCGCGCTTCTTCCTGAGCGCGGGCCCAGGAGCCGGTGTAGATCACCCGGATGTTCACCCCGACCGCCTTGCCGATCTGCTCCAGCAGGTCGGCGTTGGCGCCGATCAGGCGTTCCGGCTGCGCCGGATCACGCCACAGGTAGGGCGGGTATTCCGGGTTTCCGGTGGCCACCAGGCGCTCGCACTTGCCGGCTGCAGAACCGGCCAGGGGAATGGAGAAAGTCACCAGCAACAGCGCCGCACGGATCAGCGTGGAGCAATCGGGCATCGGTAGTCTCGCTCACCAGAAGAAAGAACGGCCATGCTTAGAGCCGCAAAATGCTAGCGTAAAGCACACCGACCTGATTTGGTAATAAGGACTTCTCATGAAGAAAGCCCTTCTGGCCCTTCTCCTGGCGATAGCCGTCACCGCTGGCGTGCTCTATGCCTTCCCCTCCACCCTGCTGGCGACTGCGCAGTACGTCGAAAGCGCCCGCGCCCGGCTGTCCACCAACAGCCTGCAGGTCGACGACCTCGACATCACCTACTACGAGGGCGGCCCGGATAAGGCCCAGACCATTCTGTTGATCCACGGCTTCGGCGCCGACAAGAGCAACTGGCCGCGCTTCGCCCGCTTCCTGACCAGCGACTATCACGTCATCGCCGTCGACCTGCCAGGCTTCGGCGACAGCAGCAAACCTGCAAACATCAGCTACGACGTCGGCACCCAGGCCGAGCGCCTGGCGGATTTCATGCGCGAACAGGGCATCGGCCGCTTCCACGTGGTCGGCAACTCCATGGGCGGGCATATCGCCGCACTGCTGGCCGCGCGGCATCCGCAGGAAGTGCTGTCAGTCGGCCTGTTCGACAATGCCGGCGTTATCGCACCGCACCCGAGCGAGCTGTTCGAGCACCTCAAGAAGGGCGAAAACCCGCTGGTGCTGCGCTCGGTGGATGACTTCCCCGCCCTGCTCGACTTCGTCTTCGTACAGAAGCCGCCGCTGCCGTCGCGGCTGCAGGACTATCTGGCGGAACGCTCGCTGGAGCGCAGCGCGTTCAACGCCATGGTTTTCCAGCAGCTACGTGAGCGCTATATCCCGCTGGAACCCGAGTTGCCGAAGATCACTGCGCCGACCCTGCTGCTGTGGGGCGACCGCGACCGCGTGCTGGACGTTTCCAGCATCGACGTGATGAAGCCACTGCTGAAGAAACCCAGTGTGGCCATCCTGCGCGATTGCGGCCATGTGCCGATGATCGAGCGCCCGGAGGAAACCGCCCGCCTCTACCTGGACTTCCTCCAGCGCAACCACGCCCCCGTGACCGCGTCGAACTGAACCAGGCTGGAAAACAGAAACGGCGCCCGAAGGCGCCGTTTCTACTGGGGCAAACTCAGAGCTGGATCAGATTCGGAATCTGCACGTCCGGATTGACGTCCTGCTCGTAGTCCACGCCAGCGATCTCGAAGCCGAAGAGTCGCAGGAACTCGGACTTGTAGCCAGTGAAGTCGGTCAGCTGGTACAGGTTCTCGTTGGTCACCTTGTTCCACAGGTCCTTCACGGTGTCCTGCACATCCGGCTGCAGTTCCTTGTAGTCGGCGCGCAGGCGACCATCGGTGTCCAGGTGCGGTTCAGCACCGTACAGGCTCTCACGGAACAGGCCGTCGACCTGCTCGATGCAACCTTCGTGGGTGCCCTTCTCCTTCATCACCTTGAACAGCAGCGACAGGTACAGCGGCATCATCGGGATGGCCGAACTGGCCTGGGTGACCACGGCCTTCAGCACCGAAACACGGGCGTCGCCACCGGTGACGGCCAGCTTCTCGCGAATGCCCAGGACCTTCTGGTCCAGATCCTTCTTGGCAGCGCCGATGGAGCCGTTCCAATACAGGTCGTGGGTGATCTCTTCGCCCAAGTAGGTGAAAGCGGTGGTCTTGGCGCCGTCGGCCAGCACACCGGCCTCCTGCAGGGCGTCGATCCACATCTGCCAGTCCTCACCCCCCATTACCGCCACGGTGTTGGCGATTTCCTCAGGCGTCGCCGGCTCCATCACGCTTTCCTTGATCACTTCCTTGTCGGTGTCCAGACCACGGAAGTTGACGGCCTTGCCCACCGGCTTGAGCACGGAGTTGAAGACCTCGCCGGTCTTCGGATGAGTACGGCGCGGAGCGGCCAGGCTGTAGACGACCAGGTCGACCTTGCCCAGGTCCTGCTTGATGGTGTCGATGGTGACTTTCTTCACTTCATCGGAGAAGGCGTCGCCATTGATGCTGCGCGCGTAAAGACCCTTGGCCTTGGCGAACTTCTCGAAGGCAGCGGAGTTGTACCAACCGGCGGTGCCCGCCTTGGTCTCGCTGCCGGGGCGCTCGAAGAACACACCCAGGGTGTCGGCGCCGGCGCCAAAGGCGGCGCTGATGCGCGCGGCCAGGCCATAGCCGGTGGAGGAACCGATGACCAGGACCTTCTTCGGACCGTTGGCGATGGGGCCGTGCGCCTCGACGTACTCGATCTGTTCCTTGACGTTGGCCTCACAGCCGGTCGGGTGGGTAGTGACGCAGATGAAGCCACGCACGCGCGGTTTGATGATCATGAAAACCTCGGTAGCCAGGTGTCGATTGAACACATTCAGGAACTGGAGACGTCGCGCATTGTAGATGAGACACCTTCGCCGGTGGACTTCTCGGCAAAGATTCGTGACCAATGGGTCATCAGCGCAGTAAAACGCTCATTTCCCGAGAAAAATCAGGGACCTGAAATGAAAGAACCCGCCACATGGGCGGGTTCCTTCAGCAAGCGGATCGGGCTCAGATGGCCTTTTCCAGCTCCGGTACAGCTTCGAACAGATCGGCGACCAGACCGTAGTCGGCAACCTGGAAGATCGGCGCCTCTTCGTCCTTGTTGATCGCAACGATCACTTTCGAGTCCTTCATGCCCGCCAGGTGCTGGATGGCGCCGGAGATACCGACGGCCACGTACAGCTGCGGAGCGACGATCTTGCCGGTCTGGCCGACCTGCATGTCGTTCGGCACGAAGCCGGCGTCAACGGCAGCGCGGGAAGCGCCGACGG
>NZ_JACVAT010000008.1:0-296450 GCF_014851985.1 Pseudomonas sp. PDM17 | reverse complement strand
CGCCACCCTTACCGCTGCGCCCGCTTTCCTCGCTGGAGTCCAGCGGCCGGGACGCCGTCTGGAACCTGCAGAGCGGCTATGGACTGGTCCTGCAGCAGGTCAGCAATCGCGCCTACTACTACCGCGACGCCGGTGCTGAGTTGGACGCCAATGTCGACCTGCTCAAATCGCCGAAAACCACCTACGGCGAGGCTTACCACTACGGCGAACCGCACCAGAAACTCGGCGACGCCTACGCCCAGGACGAAGACCTGGAAAGCGAAAGCGGCTACTTCTACGCGCGCCTCGCCCATGAACGCTACCTCAACGCGCGCACGCGCCTGACCGGTTTCACCAGCAGCCCCGCGCTCCTTCCCGGCCAGATAGTGAAGCTCGACGGCGCGGATAAGCGCTTCGCGGCGGGCGCGGTGATTGTCGACCTGCAGTGCCGCGCTGCTCGCGACCGCAGCTTCGAAGTGCAATTCGAAGCCATCCCCTACGACGAACAGGTCTGCTTCCGCCCGGAAGTGCCGGCTAAGCCGGTGATCGCCGGTACCCTCCCGGCGCGCGTCACGAGCCCCGAGCCGAATGACCTGTACGGCCACATCGACATGGAAGGCCGCTACAAGTGCCATTTCGTCTTCGACCGCGACACTTGGCCCGCAGGGCGCGAGTCAATGTGGCTGCGCCTGGCCCGCCCCTACTGCGGCGACACGTATGGGCTGCACCTGCCTTTGATACAAGGCACCGAAGTACGGATCGCCTTCGAAAACGGCGACCCGGACCGGCCCTACATCGCCTACGCCATGCACGACTCGCGGCATCCCGACCACGTCACCCTGAAAAACTACAAGCGCAACGTCTTGCGGACGCCGGCCAACAACAAGCTGCGCCTGGATGACTCGCGCGGAAAAGAGCACATCAAGCTCAGCACCGAATACAGCGGCAAGAGCCAGCTGAATCTCGGCCATCTGGTGGATGCGCAACGGCAGCAACGCGGCGAAGGCTTCGAACTGCGCACCGACGGCTGGGGTTCGCTACGAGCCGGCAAGGGCCTGTTCATCAGCGCCGACGCCCAGCCCGGTGCACAGGGCAAAACGCTGGACATGCAGGCCGCCGTGCGCGAGCTGGAGCAAGCCCTGGAACAGGTCCGCGCCATGGCCCGCGATGCCGCGCTGGCCGTGGCACACGAGCCCGACCAATACGCCCCGGAGCAGCTCAAGGCCGCGCTCGAACTGCTTAACGAACCGGGCATCCTCGCCTCGGCACCCGACGGCATCGCCGCCACCAGTGGCGGGCACCTGCAACTGGCTGCCGGAAAAAACCTGATCGCCACCGCCGGCGCCAACATGGACATCAGCGTCGCCAAGCGCTTCACCGCAGCAGTCGGCGAAGGCATCGGCCTGTTCGCCAGGAAGATGGGCATGAAGCTCTTCGCCAATCAGGGGCCCGTCACGATCCAGGCGCAGAACGATCGGATGGAACTGCTCGCCCGCCACGGCCTGGAAATCACCAGCACCGAGGATGAGGTGCACATCGTCGCGAAGAAGAAAATCACCCTCAACGCAGGCGGCAGCTACATCACCTTCGACCCGTACCGCATCGAAGCGGGCACCAAGGGGGACTTCAACATCAAGGCCGCGCACTTCTCCCTGCGCGGGCCCGCCAGCATGCCGGCGACCCATCCTGAGTACCCGAAGCTCCAGTCCGTGGCACGCGTAAAACTGCGTATTTCACGAGCCCCCACCGCAACCCAGTCAACCTGGGCCGGCATGCCCTATACCCTGTTTGCTGATGGAGCACCTCTCCAGCAAGGCGTGCTGGACAAGAGCGGCTACCTCGTCTTCGACCACCAGGTCGTTACCCGGCAGTACCGCCTGGAGCTGGCCAACGGAGTCAGCTACCGAATTCCGGTGCCCGACGATTACAGCAATCCGGAACAGGGACGGCTGGCCAGCCTCGGTCTGCAGAATCACCCGTCGCCTTCCGATGATCCCGAGATCGGCCCGCCCTCGAAACATACCGACCATCGCACCGACTACGCCGACTTGCTGAAAGATATCGCCAAACGGGCGGGAGACCAGTCATGACCACCTGTGAAATCGTTGTGCCTCTGGCACTGCAATACGGCAATGAAATCACCTGCAATTCTCCCTGGTTTGTCACAGACACCGAGTACAAGCCCAGGCCTGCCAGCTACAAACCGCTGATCAATGGCGAAGAGGCTTTCCGCGCCGTGCATGAGGCCATTGCCAAGGCAACCAGGTCGGTCGACATCATCTGCTGGGGCTTCCAGCCGTCGATGTACTTCATTCGAGATGGCAGTGCTCCCAGTATCGGAGAGCTGTTGATGGCCAAGGCGAAGGACAAGAACAACCCGGTGCGGGTGCGTATTTTGGGCTGGGAGGCGCCTTACAACCTGGCAGGGACAGCGGGGGAGTCCAACCTGCCGAATAAAGGAGTGATTGGGATAAAGGATCGCGCGGGGCAAACATCCTCGGACGAGCAATATGCGTACGACCGGAGTTGGTTTCAGGAATGCTCCGCCATGGACATTGAGGCGACGTACTGGACCAAGGCCAGTCCGATATTTGTCAGTCGTGGCTTTGACGTGTTGCAACGCGCGGAAATCGTCTACCAAGCGAAGCTGCATAGCCTCGACCCTGACCTCAGCAAAATGACGTTATTCTCGCTAGCGGCAGCGCCCACTCACCACCAGAAGACTGTCCTGGTCGACTACGAAATCCCCGAGCGCGCCGTTGGCTTCGTCATGGGCCACAACATGCTCGACGAGTACTGGGATACCGACCAGCACTCGGCCAAAGGTCGCGGCCGCGACATGCCCCCTCCGAACAAGGGCGCGCGCGGTCGGTTACCACGGCAGGACATTTCCAGCCGCGTTACCGGCCCGATACTGGCTTACCTGCACCACAACTTCGCCTCTGCCTGGCGTCGGCAGACTGGCGAGGATCTGTTTGTACAGCGCAACGACACCCTGGTCGCCCGTCAATTTCGGCCTGCCCCTGCCCACGATGAAGCGTTGCTGATGGCCCAGCTCCTGCGCACCCAGGCCCAGGAGGACAAGCCAAAGCGCGATATCGAGACGCTCTACCTGCAGACGGTCAAGAACGCCACCCAATTCATCTACATCGAAAACCAGTACTTCCGCTGGCCCGCACTGGCCGACGTCATTCTGGAAACCGCAAAGAAGCAAACCAAAAAAGGCCGAAAACCCGGCGAACATGGCGCGCTGCACCTGTTCGTGGTCACCAACGCCAATGAGGAGGGTGTGGGCCCCGGCGTCGCCAACACCCAGCGCATGCTCGAACGCCTGGGCCGCGAAGACGGCATGCCGATCGTGACCAAGCTGCGCCGCATCGAACAGGCCAAGCAACGCGCCGCCGAACTGGAGCCAGCCTGGCATGAGCGCCTCGAACGCAAGGTCACCGAGCTGGTGACGGCACTGCCCGATGCCTTGCAGGGCACGGACCTGGGGGCAAGAGCGCGGGACGCCCAGCGCCAGGCTGACGAGCAGGCACCCCAACGCAAGAAAGACCTTGAGGAGGAAATCGACGCCATCATCCGCAGCGAGATCAAGCGTCCACCGGAACGGCCCGGCCTGAAAATCCATATCTGCTCCCTGGTGGCCAAGGACTCGCCTCCCGGCGCCTGGATGCCGGTATACATCCACTCCAAGCTGATGATCATCGACGACGTCTTCACCACCCACGGCTCAGCCAATATCAATACCCGCAGCATGCAGGTGGACAGCGAGATGAATATCGCCCACGAGGAAATGGGCGTGACGCAACCCATGCGGCGGCGATTGTGGCACCTGCATACCAATGGGAAGGGGGCGCAGGATGATCCGAAGGAGGCATTTGATGCTTGGGGGGAAATCATAGCGACAAACAAAAGACTTCAAGCAGCCAGCCTTCCCACTGAAGCCCCCATCATCGAGTTCTTCTTCGACCCCATCGAGCTGGAGAACAAGGACTGATGCGCCGTCTTCTCCTGCTTGCCTGCCTGTTGCTTGCTGCCTGTGATTCGGGCAGCAGCACCGTCAATGCCCCACCAAAGGATATCGCCGTGGACCCGCTCTCCCAGATTCGCGCCAACCTGGCCTTCACCTGCAAGCACGAAGAGTTCCCGACGCCCACGGCGGACAGCGACCTGCTCTTCCACTACGCCCGCTGGCTGCAAAAGAACAACCAGCTTAACGAAGACCCGGCCGTGGATGTTCAGGTGGAACGCCTCTACCGCATTGCTGCTGAACATGGCCATGCCAAGGCCAGCATCAACCTGCAGAACGGCTCCATGCAAGGCACGTTCAAGCTGCGCACTGCCGAACACTTGCGCTTAGCCGAAGCATTGATCGATGCCAAGGTTGGTTCCGGCTACGCCTTCATTGCCATCGCTCTGCAACAGGGCGCGTTGGGTTTGGTGCAGGATAAGGACATGGCTTTGCGTTACTACCGCAAGGCAGCCGATATGGGCAGCCCCGAGGCTCAGTTCTATGTAGGTGAAAAACTAGAGCCCAAGGGTGCAGCACCACAAGTGGCGTTGCAGATGTTTCGTTGCGCTGCGGAACAAGGGGGAGGGAAGGCTGCACTGGCTTTGGGAATCTCTTTACAAATTAACAAGCAATATCGTGAAGCGTTAGAAGTATTCCAGCTTGGAGTCATGGCAGGCGATGAAATCTCAGCGGGTAAATTGGGTAAGGCTTTTCGTAATCCCCCCCCTTCCAACAGCTTGCACTACCTTGATGTGCAGGAAGACCTCGAACGCGCTGACCGTTACAAAGCCATCTGGAGCATCCTCGCTGACTACTCCTACGCCTCGCCCAAAGTTCCCGAAATCAACGACATCCTCCCACTGCCGCCCGCCAAGCTGCCACCGTGGGACGGCAAGCTGAAATGGCTGGAGGATCGCAAGGTCAATATCCCGCCACCCAAGCCCAGCGAAGCGCTGATCAGCAAGTTGGCAAAGGACAAACACCTCGATCCCGCCACAGGCCGCCCCACGCCCGACTCGCCCAACTTCGTCCGCCTGCCGTCATCCCCCGTTCCCCCGATCTGCGTCAGCGGCGAACCCTGTCCACGCGGTGGTTATTGGCAGGCCATGGGTGTGCACTTCTCCTGGATCACCGTGGAAGGCAAGACACTGCGCCGCTTCAAACAAGGCGACACCCTCCCGACGCTGGTGCTCGAACGTCGTGAGACTCGCCTTTGGCCTCTCCCGAAAAAGGTCACCGTCGGCCCCGAACACGTCAGATGGATACTGCTCGGTGATGCCTAGGTTCTGGGGGCTTATCTGCCTGGCGCTGCTGCTGACCGCCTGTGAGGCCGGCAGTGCCGTCACTCCCCCGGAAAAGGTAATCACCGTGGACCCACTACCTCAGATTCGCGCCAACCTGGCCTTCACCTGCAAGCACGAAGAGTTCCCGATGCCCACGGCGGACAGCGACTTGTTGTTCCACTACGCCCGCTGGCTGCAAAAGAACAACCAGCTCAACGAAGATCCAGCCATGGATGTTCAGGTGGAACGCCTCTACCGCATTGCCGCCGAACACGGTCACGCCAAGGCCAGTATCAACCTGCAAAACGGCTCCATGCAGGGCACGTTCAAACTACGCACCGCTGAACATCTGCGCCTGGCCGAAGAGTTGATTAATGCCAAAGTTGGCTCCGGCTACGCTTTCATCGCCATCGCCCTGCAGCAGGGGGCGTTGGGTTTTGTGCAGGACAAGGACATGGCCCTGCGGTATTACCGAAAGGCTGCTGATATGGGTAGTCCAGACGCCCAGGCCTACGTGGCCGACAAGCTGGCGCCCAGCGATATGGCGCCGGATATCGCTCGGCAGATGCGTAATTGCGCGGCAGAGCAGGGTAATGGCTCTGCCGCTAGTGATCTTGGGGTCAATCTTCAAGGTCGCAAGCGTTATAAAGAGGCGTTAGAGGCGTTTCAACTCGGAGTAGCAGCAGGTGATGAAAGCTCAGCTTCTTTCCTAAACAACGGATTTCGCAATCCTCCTCTCTCCGATGAACTGTATTACTTGGACCAGAAAGAAGACCTAGAAAGGGCCGACCGCTACGAAAAAATCTGGAGCATCCTCGCGGACTACTCCTACGCCTCGCCCAAAGCTCCCGAAATCAACGACATCCTCCCGCTGCCACCCGCCAAGTTGCCGCCCTGGGACGGCAAGCTGCAATGGCTGGAAGAACGCAAGGCCAATATCCCGCCACCCAAACCCAGCGATGCGCTGATCGAAAAGCTGGCGAAAGAAAAATACCTCGATCCCGCCACAGGCCGGCCAACCCCCGAGTCGCCCAGCTTCGTCCGCCTCCCATCACTCCCTGTCCCGCCCATCTGCGTCAGCGGCGAAGCCTGCCCGCGCAGCGGCTACTGGCAGGCCATGGGCGTGTCCTTCTCCTGGATAACCGTTGAAGGCAAGACCCTGCGCCGCTTCCAGCAAGGCGACACCTTGCCGACGCTGGTGCTCGAACGTCGTGAGACTCGCCTTTGGCCTCTCCCGAAAAAGGTCACCGTCGGCCCCGAACACGTCAGATGGATACTGCTCGGTGATGCCTGGGTTCGGCAGTCTTTTGAGGCTCTGTAATATTCTGTTACGCCCGCTCTTGGCGGGCCTGCGAACGCGTTATGATGCGGCCATCGTGCGCCAGCCACATAACAAGAATCGCCGGCGCCCCCGATCGAGAGCAGCCTGCATGCCCAGTACAAGCATCGATGCGCAATACGACCTGGCCCTGGTTTCGCCCTTCCTGCTGCAGACCCTGGCCGAGGTCGCCGGTGACGAAGGCGTCAGCGGCGAGCGCCTGTGTCGTGGGCTCGGCTTCACCGCCGAGGAGCTGCAGGACCCGGACCAACGCGTCACCTACCGGCAGACGGTCGCCATGATCCAGCGCGCGCTTGCGGCATTGCCCGAGCGTGGTCTGGGGCTCTGGGTCGGTCATCGCAACGTGCTGGGTACCCTCGGTTTGCTGGGCCATGTGCTGTCCCTGTGCAAGAACCTGCGCGATGCCTTCGAGCTGGGCCGGCGCTTCCAGCACACCACCGGTGGCATCGCGGTGTGCAACCTGATCGAGGGGCCGCAAGAGAGCTTCATCGAAGTGGAGTGCCGGTTGCCCTTCGCCGACATCCAGGTGTTCGCCGTGGAGGAGTTCTTCGCCAGCCTGCTGGTCTACAACCGCACCCTGATCGGCCCCCAGTTCCAGCCCCTGCGCTTCGAGTTCACCCACGCCGCGCCCAGCTATGAGGCCGAGTACCGCCGCCTGCTCGGACCGAACCTGCAGTTCGGCTGCCTGCACAACCGCGTGGCCATCGCCAGCCACTGGCTGGATGTGCAACTGCCCAGCCACCATCCCGTCGCCCTGCGCCAGGCGCTCAGCCTGCTGGAGGCGGAGTCCGCTCCGGTGCAGCAGAAGACCGGCCTGCTGGAAACGGTGGAACGCGCCATCGCCCGTGACCTGGCCCACGGCAGCCCGATCGACAAGGTCGCCAGCGAGCTGAACATGAGCAGCCGGACCTTGCGCCGCCGCCTGAGCGAGCACGGCATCACCTTCGATACGTTGCAGGACCAGGTGCGCCACGCCCGCGCCATGAGCCTGCTGAACAACCCGGAAATGCCCATCGAGCGCATCGCCGAGGCGCTTGGCTACAGTGACGTGCGCGGCTTCCGCCGCGCCTTCAAGCGTTGGACCGGGCTGAGCCCGTCCGCCTGCCGTGACGAGGTCGCTCCGGCGCACTGATGCGCCATGGGGCGATTACATTGACACGGCACAAGGGCGTTCCTGGCCCGGGCAGTTAAGGTCGAACTGCCCAAACAACGAGGAGCACAGCATGTACGAGCACGTACTGGCCGCCGTCGATGGCAGCCCCGTTTCGTTCCGAGCCCTGGCCGAAGGCGCACGGCTGGTCCGCATGAGTGGCGGTGAACTGCACGTCATCACCATCGTCGACCGTCCGCTGGGACACCTGCCTTATTACGCCAAGTACTACGACGCCGAGGCGCTGCACGCCGCCGCGCTCAAGGCTGCCGACGACATCCTCAGCAAGGCTCGGGAGGTGGTCGGCGAGTACGCCGTACCCGCTACTTACCAGCGCGTCACGATGGAGACCACCGGTGAGGAAGTCGCTGACCGCATCGAAGCCGAGGCCGATGCCGTCAAGGCCGATGCCATCGTCATGGGCACCCACAGCCGCCGTGGCGTGCATCGCCTGATGCTCGGCAGCGTGGCCGAAGGCGTACTGCAGTCGAGCAAGCGTCCGGTGCTGCTGGTGCGCGATCACTGAGGTTGCGCGGCCGGCTGCGGGACGCTGCATGCACCCGTCTTCTTGGCCTGGCCTGCCTTTCGTCGAAGAGTGCGGCGAACCCCACGCCGCCATCGGCAAGCCCGCAGGAAATCGGCTGTACTGGAGAGTCTCTATCCCTGTGCTGCAGGAGGTGACGCCATGACCCGTTCCCTGTTCACTGCTTTGGTGGCGGCGACCTTCCTCGTCGCCTCGCTTGGTACCGCCTGGGCCACGGAGCAGGGCAACCAGCGCCGCCAGGCGCGGGATGTGCGCCAGGAAACCCGCCAGGATGCGCGCCAGACCAAGCAGAATTGCCGCGCCGCCGACCAGCAGTACAACGCCCAGTGCCGGCAGGACAAGCGCCAGACCAAGCAGCAGGGGCGCGAGACCGCGCGGGACATCAAGTACTGAAAGCGCCAGAGCGCGACGTGCCGCACGGTGGATGGCCGGGCGGCTGCTACGCTCGCTGTAATCACGCAGCCATGAAAGAGCGGCATGCGGCCTCGGTACTTGTCCGCAAACCCCGAACGCAAACACCCTGATGCAAGGAGTCGCCTGATGAGTGTGTCCCGTTGGATCTGCCTGTCCCTCGCCGCTGGCGTGCTGGTCGGCTGCCAGAGCCAGAAGAACGATGAGCTGAGTTACCAGTACGACAGCACCGAGTCGGTTGCCAAGGGTGTGCCGGGCGGCGCGATGACCGAGACGGAGGAGATGCAGGCCAGCGTCACTGCCATCGATCGCAGCAAGCGGACCTTCACCCTCAAGGATGACCACGGCAACAGCCGCACCCTCCAGGCGCCGCCGGAGATGCGCAACTTCGACCAGCTCAAGGTGGGTGACAGGGTCCGCGCCATCGTTGCGCTGGAACGCCTCGTCTTCCTGCGCGAGCCGGGCCAGGAAACCGGCAGCGGCGGCGCCGGGCTGCTGGCCACGGCGCAGCCGGGCAGCAAGCCGGGCATGCTCGCGGCCGACACGGTGGAAATCACCGCCACCGTCAAATCCATGGACACCGCCAAGCGCACTGCCACCCTGCAGTTCGCCGACGGCAGCCAGCACACGGTCAAGGTCCGCCCCGACGTGGTGATGAAGCCCGAGTACCTCGGCCGCCAGCTGGTGATGCGGGTGACCTCCGCCGTCGCCGTCAGCGTCCAGCCGCAGTAGGGCGTCTGTTCAGGGCTGGCTCTCCAGCGGCGAGGGCAGGTGGAGCACGATCTGCGCATCCTTGACCACGTCCAGGCGCAGGATGCGCGCCGCGCCCAGGCCATCGAGCAACTGGCTCAGCGGCCCGCCGTTGCGGGCAAGCCGGACGTTGCCGGGCAGCAGCTTCTGCGCGTAGGCCAGGGTGTTGCTCTGCACGCGCGTCTGGTGCCAGCGGCCATCGACCTGATGGACCATGGTGGCAGTGCCCAGGCGCGATTGCGGGGTGGCGATCTCCAGTGCCGGCAGCGGCGCCCGCAGGACGAGGTCGGCTTTGCCGTCGGGCCCCTGGATGCTGGCCGACACTTCGCTGCCGATCTTCACTTCGATGCCGGTGCGCCATTTCGGCAACTGGTAGCCATGCACGCCGCGCACCCGCGCGATCTCGGTGGAAACCGGCAGGGCCAGCACATGGGCGACGAAGCTGCGGCGGCGCACGGCGTCGAACAGTTCCAGGGCATGGCTGCCCCTGGCGCCCGGCCGGCGGATGACGATGGCGACCGAAACTTCATCGTACGGGTCGTTGTCGCACACCGAGTAGGAGAAGAAGGTCAGCGCCACCAGCCCCTGGCCGGGCAGGGCGCGCAGCGGTTCCAGCGGCACCGGCAGCGTGGCGCGCAGGCGGTCGATGGGCGCCAGGAACAGCAGCTGGATGCTGCTGGTGCGATAGTAGAAATTCGGCGCCCAGGTCGGCCCGACGCGCGAGGCGACCATCTGCTTGGGAATGCGCCGGAAGTAGTCGATGTTGCCGGCGGCGGGATCCCTCGCCACCTCGTTCAGGTCCGGGTTCATCCGGTAGCGGTCGTAATAGCCGCCCTCGATCACTTCAACGCTCTGGGTGCCGAACTCGACTGCCTTGAACTGCGCCTTCATCTGCTGACCTCTGCTTGACCCTGGTGGGAGCCGCCGAGTGTTGCGAGCCGGGCGGCGGATGGGCTCACCCTAAGTTTAAAGTTAACTTTAATGTCAAGCAGGATTCTGCCGGTCGGCGGAGGTCTTAATGCTGGGCGCAGTGGCGCGAAGCTGGCTACGCTTGAGCAGGTTTGGCCAAGGCAGGCATCAGGCGAGGTGATTCCATGGGCTGTCCCCAGGTTTGCAGCGGCGCGACGCTGCAATGCAGTTTCGGTGTCGCACCGTCGGTGCTCAATGTGCTACCGGTCAATCGCACCCTCACCGGTGGCATGCCGGCGGCCAACCTGCAGGATCACATCCCCCTGTTGAACATCCTGCCCTTCGGCCTGTGCTCCAGCCCGGCGAATCCGACCGTCGCCGCCGCTACCGCAGCTGCCCTCGGCGTGCTGACGCCGATGCCTTGCATCCCTGCTACAGCCGCGCCGTGGATCCCCGGCGGCGCGCCCACGGTGCTACTGGGAGGCATGCCGGCGCTGGATGCCAACGGCACGCTGATGTGCACCTGGGGCGGGGCGATCAAGGTGGTGTTTCCTGGCCAGGTGCAGATGCTGATTCCCTGAGTCCGCTCAGGCCCCGCTGGCCTCGCCACGGCTGCCCAGCCACCAGCGCAGCCGCGAAATAGGTTTGCCATTGTCGTCCAGCGGGCGACCATCCTCGGCATAGGCGCGCGGTTGATCCAGCGGCGCACCTTTCGCATAGCGGGCTTCCTGTGCCAGTTGGCCGTTACCGTGAAAGCGGCGGAACGGCCCTTCCTGAACACCTTCGCGGTAGAAGGCCTGCTCGACCAGCGTGCCATCGGCGAGATAGCTGCAGGCCTCGCCATGCATCAGTCCGTCGCGGTAGCTGACCCTGCGCTGCAGCCAGCCTTCGGCCGCAAAAAAACGCGCCTCGCCCTGCAGGCGCCCGCGTACGTAGGGCAACTGCGCACTGACCTGGCCGTTGGGGTGGTAGAGCGTGCTGGTGCCGTGCAGTTCGCCGTCGCGGTAGTCCAGGCTGGCCTGCGGGCGGCCGCGCTCGCTGATGCGCAGCGGGCCTTCCAGTGCGCCGTCCTGCAGGCGGCCCTGCAGGGTGCTGTCGCCGCGCTTGAGGTCGAGGGTTCCGCTGTTGGCCATGTCCTTGTCCTCAGTTGACCTTCACCAGTCCGCCCTTGAG
Organism: Pseudomonas sp. PDM17; assembly: GCF_014851985.1. Lineage (NCBI taxonomy): Bacteria > Pseudomonadati > Pseudomonadota > Gammaproteobacteria > Pseudomonadales > Pseudomonadaceae > Pseudomonas > Pseudomonas sp. PDM17. The sequence goes on along the minus strand of NZ_JACVAT010000008.1, from coordinate 284,897 downwards.
GGTCAGCATGCCGCCGCCGTCCACCGTCTGCTCGGCGCCGGCCTTGCTGGTGAGGCTGACGCCGGCGTCGTTGGTCAGGGTGGTGCCGGCTTTGTTGGTGAGCGAGGTGCCCGCCTGGTTGGTCAGGGTGGTGCCGGCCTTGCTGGTCACCGAAGTGCCGGCCTGGGCGGCGAGATCGGCGTCGGTCTTCAGCGTCAGGCTGCCACCGCTCTGCAGGGTGAGGGTGCCGCTGACCTTGATGGTCAGGTTGCCGTCCACCGTCAGCTCGAAGTTGCCGCTGACCTGGTGGCTGTAGTTGCCGCCGGTGCTGTGGGTCTGGTCGGCGCCGACCTTCACCGTGCGCGTATCCTTCACGTCCAGCGTGTCGCTGCCGGTCTGGATGGTCACGCTGCGCTTTCCCTTCTCCAGGGTGATGGTCTCGTCGCCTTCCTTCACCGTGCGGGTGCGGGCGTTCTGCACCGTGAGCGTCTCGTCGTGGCCGATGGTGGCGGTGCTGTCGTTGAGCACGTTCACCTTCATGTCCTTCTGCGCTTGCAGGAAGACTTCCTCGGCGTCCTTCTTGTCCTCGAAGCGCAGCTCGTTGAAGCCGCCGCCACCCTTGGACGAATTGGTCTTGATGCCGGATTGCGTCTGGTTGTCCGGCAGCGCATAGGGCAGGGCGTTGTCGCCGTTGTAGACGCAGCCGGTGACCAGCGGACGGTCCGGATCGCCGTCGATGAAGGTGACGATTACCTCCTGGCCGATGCGCGGAATGAACTGCATGCCGAAGCCCTTGCCGCTCCAGGGCAGCACCACGCGCACCCAGCAGGACGAGGCCTCGTCGTTCTTGCCCTGCAGGTCCCAGGGGAACTGGATCTTGATGCGGCCGTACTGGTCGGTCCAGATTTCCTCGCCAGCCTTGCCCACCACCTTGGCGGTCTGGGTGTGCATGCGCGGCTTGGGTGTGGTGCGGGGAGGGCGGTAGGCGGTGGCCTTGGGGATGGCCTCGAAGCGATTGCGGTGATGCTCGTGGTCGGCCTCGTGGGTCACCGAGGTCAGCACCCAGTCGATGTTCAGGCTGGCGTCATCATGACCGGTGAGGGTGAACCAGTGTCCCGGCACCAGCCAGCGGCAATCGCTCTCGCCAATCAGGCGCTTTTCCTGGCTGCGCAGGCCGTCCACCCGCTGCTTGGTCAGCGCATCGCCACGGGCCTTGGCGGTGTAGCCGCCGGGATGCTCGTACTGCGCGCGCGGCCCGGCCTCCGCCTGAGCCTGGGAATAGAGCGAAGTGGTGGGTGTGGTGAACTCGTAGTCAGTGGCGCTGTAGGTTCCGGCCACCGCCTGCAGGCAGTACTGCGCCGAACGGATGCCGTGCAATTCGCGCACGCCGATTTCCTGGCCCAGGTACGGCACCTTGGGCCCGTTGGGGATAGGCGGGAAGGCGTCGTTGCTGTCCGCCAGGACCAGCGTGTGCTTGCCCTCTTCGTGGGTGAAGAACCAGAAGATGCCTTCCTCCTCCAGCAGCCGCGAGACGAAGGCGAAATCACTCTCGGCGTACTGCACGCAATACTCGCGCGGCTCGTAACTGCCGCTCAGAGAGAGCTTGAAGTCGGTGAAACCGTGGGCCTTGAAGATCGTGGTGACGATGTCGCTGGCGGCGAGGTTCTGGAATACGCGGTTGTTGCTGGCCAGGGTCAGCCACCAGAGCCAGGGGCGCAGGACCAGTTGGTAGCGGTCGGCGGTGGCATCGGCGGGGAGCTGGTGGATTTCGGCGACCAAGGCATCGAGGGAGCGTTGCTGAGTGTCGTTGTGAATGACGAGAGTTGCCCGTGAGCCAATGAAGTTATTTGGGATCAGACTTGTAAAAGCGTACCCATGGACGGCAAGCTGATGAAGATGATTCAGGCTCTCCTCACCAGCCAAATATTGAGGGTATAGGACGCCGGAGAACGCTGTGATAAGCGCAAAGCTGGCGTTGGCGTCTGAAGGCATGATTCATATGTCTCTCTTCAACCTATTGGGCTTGAAATCTATTCCATAATGAGTATGTAAAGACCGAAGTCATCTTTGAAGCTCAAAATGAACGCTTGTGTTTCGCTTAGGATTTCCAAGGCTGTCTGTCGATGATTGGAAATGCTACCAATACCTATGACGAGGGATGTGAGACTATTGCACCCGAAACTTATCAGGGTTTTGACCAGAGGATTTTCCTCGAGCTTCGACTTGTCTGAGAGTAGAGCCTGGACCATGGTCATCCCTGAAGTGAGGCCGGTTTTCAGAGACTCGGCTTTCAATTCGATGGCGTAGCCTCTCGTATTCAGCTTGCATAATATATCGAGCGATTTACGGCTGGCATCATAATTCTGTTCTCGGACGACAAGGCCGGACTTCGATTTCAAATAGATCGCCAGTTCAACCTGTAGCCATATCTCCCATTGGGCATTTGTGTCCATGGCGCTCTTGATACGCTCAGAAATGGTACTTGAGGCAGCCCAGTTCATGAGTTCCCCGCAAAAGGTTATGGCTTCGTTGCTAGGCATACTTTACTCCAGATATGCTGTTATCAAGGTTGTGTCTGGGTCAGTTGATCATTTCGCAAGTGTCGATGTCGTAACTGAATTCCGAGATTATAAGTTGACGGACGCTGATTCGAAGCCCACCCTGAACGGTTGATACGATGTCGTTAATCAGATCGACGACTTTCTGGTTTCCAGAAAAATTAGAGCCATGGGTTGCATGGGACTTATTGGTTATGTTCCATCTTGAGCAGAAGTCGACTCGCATTTTTCTTGCGTCACTGATATTGATAATTTTTATAAGCTCTGCGGAAAGCGGGGACTGCTGTCGAACACCATGCATTTTTTTGGGAGGGGTGCAGTTGCACATGATGGGGCGTAGCAGTTCCGGTCCTATATAGGTCTTTAAGCATTCTAGGCACTGGTATTTATAAGTGGGCATGCTCTCTCCTGATCATTTTTCATCCTGTGTGCCAACCTGATGCGGTTCATTGTTTTCCGCAGTTGCACAAGTGCATTAACTGTCACTCCAGCACCCACTCCGCCAACTTCCCCGTCACCTCCGCCATCAGCACATTCTCGATGTCCCGTGCCCCCGCCGAACTGCACTTGGCGAGCACCGCCTTGACGATCGCCTGGTCAAAGTCGAACTGCTTGCCGGTGGCCGCCTTGTAGCGTTCTCGGAGTTTTTCCAGCTTGGCGATCACGATGCCTTCCAGCGTCGTTTCCTCCAGCGGGCGGTAGGGCACCACCGTCATGCGCGCGAGGAAGGCGGCACGGAAGGCTTGCAGCAGCACCTTGCGCAGTCGCTCGTCGAAGACGGGTGTGGCGATCTGTTTGGGCGGGGTGTCCAGCAGCAGTTCGGCGCCGACGTTGCTGGTGGCGAGGATCACGGTGTTCTTGAAGTCCACCACCAGGCCGGTGCCGTCTTCCATCACTCCCTTGTCGAAGACGTTGTAGAACGCCTCCAGCACATCCGGGTGGGCCTTTTCGATTTCGTCCAGCAGCACCACCGAGTAGGGGCGGCGGCGCACGGCTTCGGTGAGCACGCCGCCGGTGCCGTAGCCGACGTAGCCGGGCGGGGCGCCCTTGAGCTGGCTGACGGTGTGGGCTTCCTGGTACTCGGAGAGGTTGATGCTGATGAGGTTGCGCTCGCCGCCGTAGAGGGCGTCGGCCAGGGCGTAGGCGGTCTCTGTCTTGCCCACGCCGGTGGGGCCGAGCAGCAGAAACACGCCCACCGGCTTGGCCGGGTCGGTGAGGCCGGCGCGGTAGGCCTGGATTCGCTGGGCGATGGTGCCCAGCGCGGCTTCCTGGCCCATCACCCGCTGGCTCATGCGCTGGGCCAGGGTGCGGATGGCATGGGCCTCGTCGGCGAGCATCTTGCCCACCGGGATGCCGGTCCAGCCGGCGATTACCGCGGCGACGGTCTTCGAGTCGACCTGTTCGGGCACCAGCGGGTCGTCCTCGCGGATGGCGTCGAGGCCGGCTTCCAGGCGTGCCAGTTCGGCAGCCAGGTGATCGATGCGGCCGTCGAGCTCTTCGTCGGGCTTGGCGGCGTCGGCGCTCTCGCTCAGGGTCAGCAGTTCATGGCGTGAGCGCAGCAGTTCGCGCACCGCCTCGCGCTCTTCGCCCCAGCGTTTTTCCAGGGCGCGGATGGCCGAAAGGTTGCCCAGCGACTCCTGCTCCAGGCCGGTGATGCGTGCGCTGTGGTCCAGGCCGGTGGCCTGTTCGCGGCGCAGGCGTTGCAGCTCTTCCTCCACCGCCAGTTCGCGGTGGCGCAGGTTCTCCAGAGCCGGCGGCACGTCGTGCTGGGCCAGGGCAACGCGGGCGCAGGCGGTGTCCAGCACGCTGATGGCCTTGTCCGGCAACTGGCGGCCGGAGATGTAGCGGTGCGAGAGCTTTACCGCGTCCTGGATCGCCACATCAAGCACCTGCACGCCATGGTGCTGTTCGAGCTTCGCGGCGACGCCGCGCAACATGTCGACGGCGGTAGCCTCGTCGGGCTCCTCGACCTGCACCAGCTGGAAGCGCCGGGCCAGCGCCGGGTCCTTCTCGAAGTACTTCTTGTATTCCAGCCAGGTGGTGGCGGCCAGGGTGCGCAGCTCGCCACGGGCCAGGGCCGGCTTGAGCAGGTTGGCGGCGTCGCTGCCGCCTTCCGCGCCGCCGGCGCCGATCAGGGTGTGGGCCTCGTCGATGAACAGGATGATCGGCTGCTCGCTGCTGCGCACCGCGTCGATCACACCTTTCAGGCGCTGTTCGAACTCGCCCTTGACCCCGGCTCCGGCCTGCAGCAAGCCCAGATCAAGCACGCGCAAGATCACGCCTTGTAGCGGAGGCGGCACCTCGCCGGCGGCGATGCGCAGGGCCAGGCCTTCGACCACGGCGGTCTTGCCGACGCCGGGGGCGCCGACCAGGATCGGGTTGTTCTGCCGACGGCGCAGGAGGATGTCCACGCATTGGCGGATCTCGCCGTCGCGCCCGACTATGGGGTCGATGCGCCCGGCATGGGCGTCGGCTGTGAGGTCCTGGGTGTACTGGTCGAGCCCACTGTCCTGGGCCGCTGCGCTGGCGGGTTTTGCCTTGTCCGGGGTGCGGGCACCGGCGGGCTGCTCGCGAGAGCCTTCGGTCCACTCCAGGAGTTTCTCCCGCAGCGTCTCGTGGGGAATGCGCAGCAGCGACGAGGCGCTGTTGAGCAGCAGGGCGCGGCGCTCCTCGCGGTCGAGCAGGGCGAGCAGGAGCAGCCCGGAGCGGATCGCCGGCTGGCCGAGCACGCTGGCCTGCACCACCGCATCCTCCAGCAGGCCGATGGTCTGTGGCGAGAGCGCCGGGGTGCGCGTGCTGCCGATGCGGAACAGCTCCAGGGCGGTGTTGATCTCGCCCACCAGCTGGTCGCGCTCCAGGCCGAAGCGCGGCAGCAGACGGGCGAGGTCGCCGCCGTCGATGTCCAGCAGTTCCAGCAGCAGGTGTTCGATCTCGACGTAGTGGTGCGTGCGTTGCAGGCAGCGCTGTGCGGCGCGCTCCAGCGCGCGGCGGGATTCGGGGTTGAGGCGGCCGATCAGGCTGGCGAGGTCCATCAGGGCATCTCCGCGTGGCGCAGGGTCAGGTCGATGGGTTTTACGGCGCCGCCGCTGCGGCGCAGGCCGGTGTTCCAGTTCAGTCTCGGGCCATTGCCACGTCCCAGGGCCAGCGGCCCGCTGGCGCGCACCAGCAGACGCAGCCGGCAGTCCAGGTCGGGGCCGAAGTACAACGCACAGAGGTGGGCCAGCAGCGGATAGGCGATGCCGTCCGGGAAGAAGTGCCGAGCCGTGGCTTCGTCCAGCGGGCCGAGGCGCAGATGGAAACCGGCGTGTTCGTCCCATACGCGGGTGCCGGCGATGGCGTCACGGCCAAGGCCCAGGTTGGCGCCGCCGCGTTGCAGCACGCTGCGGCGGGCCGGTGGAATCTCGCGCCAGGCGCCGGCATAAGCCTCGCACTCGGCGGGGATGCCGAACTGCTCGCGGAGCATGGCGGCGAAGCCGACCAGCGAGCGACGCTGGCCGCTGAAGTGTGCGCTGCGGCCGAGCACGCTGGCGTCGGGCATCGCGCCGCGCTCATGCAGGCCCTCCGGCAGCAGCCCCGCCAGGGCCCGCAACGGGCGGTGCAGGGGGGCGGCGGATGGGGTCTGGAAACCTACCGCCAGCCGGTGTTTCCGCAACACCCGGTAGAGCAGGCTGAGCAGGCGGTGCTGGAACAGGTCGAGGAATTCGGCGGGGGCGTGGTCCTTCTGCCGGGCGCGTTGCTGCAGCCATTCCTGGTAGGCGTAGGGCAGGGCGCCGTCGGCACCGCCCAGGCCGAAGATCGAGGTGCTCAGCAGCGGCCGGCCGTCCTCGTCTTCCAGGGCGTCGATCTGGCTGGGGGCGAACACCGGCGTCAGTGGGCCGCGCAGACGCAGCGCTTCGGCGTCCGGACGGCTGCCGTGACCCAGCGGTGTGGCCTGGGGCTGTTCGTGTTCGAGCAGCAACAGGGCCTGCAGCCACTCGAAGCGGTGCGGCTCGGCGCGCAGGCGCCGGCTCAGAGAGTGATGGGCTGGCCGGCCTGGGGTTGCCATCGGCAAATCTCCTGGTCCGATTGCACCAGCACCGTGCGCACGAAGCGGTTGGCGTTGGCGTAGAGCGAAAAGAACTGTGCGAGCACGGCGCCGAACAGCACCGCACTGGCACCGACGAAGGCCTGGCGCTCCAGGTGCACGCGAACCTCCAGGCCGTTGCGCCAACCGCGCCAGGCATCGCTGCCGACGTGGTCCACCACGCGCGCGCAGTCCAGCCGGACCAGCCCTTCGATCTGCCGGGCGGCCAGCTTGTCTTCGCTGAAGTCGTGCAGCGCGAGGATTTCCCGCAGGGCGTCGAGGGCTTGCGGGCCTTCCACCAGCGACAGGTGGTTGAGCGTGAGCTGCGACACCAGTTGCCAGCGCGAGGGGCCATCGAGCCCCGGCTGGCATTGCCGGCTCGGTGCGCGCAGCAGGCTGGCGCGGGCCACCGGGCCGGGACGCTCGAAGGCCAGCTCGGTACCAGCCGGCAGGTACTCGGCGAGGCTGCGGTTGGTGCACAGCAGCTCCGCGCTGAGGCTGTACTGGGGAATTTCTTCCAGGGGTTGCAGGCCGGCGTCCACCAGGGTCAGCAACAGGTCGCTACCGCGCCGGTTGGGCGTCATGCCCTCGACCCGCCGTGCGTGCCAGTAGAGACCGAATGCGCCGGAGCGGTGCTGGGTACCGTGGTAGGGCGCGACCTCGAGCACTCCCAGCGGGGTGCTGGCGCGCAGGGAACGGATGCTGTGGATCTCCACCGAGTTCTCGCGGTGGGCGTCGGCGATCAGTCGGTACTCGCTGCGCGTGCCGTCCGGCCGTAGCGGCTCGGAGGTGCGCGGGAACAGGTTGATCGCCGGTACGCAGCCCAACGCCAGGTCGCTGGCTTGCAGGGTCAGGCGGGCGGGCGCGGGGCGGTCGAAGAGGATGTAGAGGTAGAGCTGCTCGCCGCTGGCACGCAGGCCCTGGAGCGGCAGATCGAAGAAGGCGAACTTGTCGGGGAAGGCGAAGTACTCGGCGAGCAGGCGCAAGCCGGGATGCACGCGTTCGTCTTCCGGTAGCAGGGCCTGTTCGGCGGCGAAGCCGACCCGTTGTGGCAGGCCGGCGAGGCGTTGCGGTTCGGCACCCTCGGCTTCGGCGATGAGGCCGCAGGCATGGGCGCCGAGCAGGTCGTAGAGGGCGGCCTTGGCGACGGCGTTGGCGGTCAGGTGGATGCGCAGGCTATCGATGTCCAGGGCGGCCCAGCCGTCCTTGTCGAGGCAGCGCAGATCCAGTCGCAGGGCCCCACGCACGCCGGCGCTGCCGGTGGCGGCCTGGGCTTCTTCGGCGCCGAGCAGCACGACTTCCTCGATGCGCAGCGGCCACAGGGTGACTTCGTCGGCGGTGCGCCAGTGCAGGGTCTGGCCGCGCAGCTCTTCGGGCAGTTCGATCCGCTCCTGGCCCGGCACGCTGACGAACAACGGGGTGCCGCGCGGCAGGTGGAAGCCGGCACTCAGCTTGCCCTTGGCCGGGTCCGGCTCGAAGCGCACCACGGCGCAGGAAGGCAGGGGCCGCAGGGCGAGGGGATAGAGTTGCTCCAGCAGGGCGTCGCTGAACTGCGCGTAGTCGTCGTCCAGGCGTCGCTGCAGCCGTGCGGCAAGCAGGGCGAAGCCTTCCAGCAGACGCTCGACGTGGGGGTCGCCGCACTCACCGGGGCCCAGCTCCAGCCGCCGCGCCACCTTGGGATAGCGCGCGGCGAAACCGGCGCCGGCGTGGCGCAGCCAGGTCAGTTCGCGCTGGTAGTAGTCCAGCAGTTCGGCATCAATCGAGTCGCTCATGGCGTACTTCCAGTGTTCCGCCAACGGGGATGAGTTCGAACAGGAGGGGGGCTCGGCCGGTGTCCTGGCGCAGGTTGCCGAGCAGGCGTACGCGCAGGCGTTGCGGGTACTGCGGATCGGCGTCGACCATCACTTCGCTCAGCCCCAGGCGTGGCTCGAAGCGGGTCACCGCGCGGCGGATTTCCCGGGCCAGGTGCAGGCGGTCGGCTTCGCGGCGGGCCTGCAGGGCGGTCCAGTCGGCGATGCCATAGGCCAGGATGCCGACGCCATTGCCAGCCGGACTGCGGCTGTTGAGCAGGCGTGACAGTTCCTGCGCGACTGAGGCCGCCAGGGCGCGCTGGTCGAAGGCCGGTTCCGCCTCTCCGGCTTCGGAGAGGCGGTCCAGCAACGGTGGCCGGGCGATGCCGTGCAAGGCCACGTGTCCTTAGCTGGCCAGCTTGTTGGCGGCCATGTCCCAGGTCGAGGCGGCGGTGCCTTCCTTGCTGCCGTCGTCCTTCTGCGCGGTGAGCTCCCATTTGATCTTGGTGAAGTTCAGCGACATCGTTTCCACCGGTTTGCCACCGGCACCGCCGCTGACGCTGACGTTGGACAGCACCACGTTGTTCAGCGTGTAGGTGATGAACGGCATGATCTTGCCGTCGCCTTCGGCGGCGTTGCGGCCGATGGTCAGGGTGGCGGTGGGGATAGCCTTGCCGGAACAGCAGTATTCGTTGAGCGTCGGGGTCGAGGTGTCGACGAACTTGGTCAGGGTGAACTCGCCGATGTGCGGCTTGCCGGAGGTGCGCTCCGAGTTGCTGACATCGTTGGTCACCTGCATGGCGACGTTGTGGCTGTACGACATGATTTCGATCTTGTTTTCGAAGCCGGCCAGCTGGCTGTCGCCCTTGATGTCGTCGCCCAGGTCGAGAAGTATCGCATCCATGTTGGAAAACTCCGCTGCATGAAAGAGGGGAATCAGGTGAAGGGGCCGCCCGCACGGGCGGCCCCCTGGCTCAGGCGGCGACCGGCGGCGGCAGACTGGCGACCAGACGGATCGAGGCGGTCAGTTCCTCGAGCTGGAAGTGCGGGCGCAGGAACACCGTGGCACGGTAGACGCCAGGCTTGCCGGCGACCTCGCTGACGTCCACGCGGGCTTCGCGCAGCGGGTACTGCGCCTTGATCTCCTGCGGGGCGTTGTCGTTGATCAGCACGTAGTCGGCGATCCAGTTGTTGAGGTAGGTCTGCACGTTGTCGCGGGTCATGAAGCTGCCCACCTTGTCGCGCATGATCACTTTCAGGTAATGGGCGAAGCGCGAGGCCGCCAGCACGTACGGCAGCATCGCCGAGAGCCGCGCGTTGGCGTTGGCCTCGTTGGTGTTGTACTGGCGTGGCTTGTTGGTGGACTGGCCGCCGAAGAACACCGCGAGGTCGGTGTTCTTCTTGTGGCACAGGGCGATGAAGCCCAGGTCGTTGAGTTCCTTCTCGCGGCGGTCGGTGATCGCGACCTCGGTCGGGCACTTGAGCGACAGGTCGCCGGCGTGGGTGCGGAAGGTATGCGCCGGCAGGCCTTCGACGGCGCCACCGCCTTCGCTGCCGCGGATCGCCGCGCACCAGCCGTACTTGCTGAAGGCTTCGGTGATGCGCTGGGCCATGACCCACGCGGCGTTGCCCCAGAGGTACTTGGCGTGGTCGGTGCCGTCCACATCCTCGATGAAGTTCATGCCTTCCACCGGCAGGGTTTCCGGACCGTAGGGCAGGCGCACCAGGAAGCGCGGCAGCGCCAGGGAGACGTAGCGCGAATCCTCGCTCTCGCGGAACGAACGCCACTTGATCAGCTCCAGGCTCTCGAAGACCTTGCTCAGGTCACGCGGCACCGCCAGCTCGGTGAAGCTGCCCATGTCGAAAAGGCGCGGGCTGGCTGCGGCGATGAAGGGCGCGTGGGCCGCGGCGGCGACGTTGGAGAGTTTCTCCAGCAGGGCGATGTCCTGCGGGTGGCGGCCGAAGGAGTAGTCACCCACCAGCAGGCTGAAGGGGTGCCCGCCGAAGGTGCCGTATTCCTCCTCGTAGATCTTCTTGAACAGCGCGCTCTGGTCGAACTCGACGGCTTTCTCCAGATCGTTCTGCAGGTCCTGCTGGCTGACGTTGAGCAGGCGCAGCTTGAGGCGCGTGCCGGTCTCGCTGTTCTGCACCAGCTGGTGCATACCGCGCCAGGAGGATTCGAGTTGTTGCAGCTCCGGATGGTGGAGGATCTGGTTGAGCTGGGCGCTGATCAGTTCGTCAATGCGACCGATGCGCTCGTTGATCATGGCCACGGTGTCCTTGCTGACGGCCATGCCTTCGTCGAGGACCTGGGTGGCGAACTCCGCGAGCATGTCGCGGGCGTATTCCTGCTGGCTGTCATCGTGGGCCATGCGGCCGTCGGCGATGATGCGGTCCAGCAGGTCGAGTGTTTGGGTGCTGCCTTCGGCGCCTTGCGCCGCGGCGGAGCTGGGTTTGGCCATTGCTGTGCTCTCCTTGCGGTCGGGATCAGGCTTGCGGTTCGGCAGGTGCTTCGCCTTCGTCGGCGGCGGCCTGGGCGGTGTCGTTGGCGGCGCCGGCATCGGCGGTCACCGGGTGGGTCGCGCGGATTTCCTGCAGCCCCTCGGTGTTGCTCACCACGTCCTGCAGCAGCTGGTCCAGCTCGTCGTTGCCGTCGAGCTTGGTGAGCAGGTCGCGCAGGCGCTGGCGGGCTTCGAACAGGCGGCGCAGCGGCACGACCTGGTTGACGATGCTGACCGGGTCGAAGTCGTCGATGTGCTTGAAGTTCAGCTCGACGTTGAGCCGGCTGCCGTCGTTGCTCAGGGTGTTGTCGACCTGCAGCGCCACGCGCGGTCCGATGGACGAGAGCACGGCGTTGAAGTTGTCACGGTCGATCTCGGTGAAGCGGCGCTCGCCGAGCTTGGGCAGGGGCGTGACCGGCTTGCCGGAGAGGTCGGCGAGGATGCCCACGACCAGCGGCAGTTCCTTCTTCTCGATGGCGTTGCCGATTTCCACGTCGTAGGTGATCTGGACCCGGGGAGGGCGCACCCGGTCCAGTTTGTGCTGCGTGCTTTCTGCCATGCTGGCGAACTCCACTGCGTAGGAGACGGGCACGCCGCAGCGGGGCTCGCTGTCGTCGCGCTCCTTGGCTGGACCACACGACAGGAAAGGGGGAAATGCGATACAGGCCTGTCCTTGGCGATCCCATCTGGGCTCGTTGTCCACGAGCTAACCAAGCAAGCTAGATCAGGTTGCTAAAAACGCAAATCCGAAAATAATCTCTGACAGACATTTCACAAGGACGTTTCATGAAGTCGACGAAAGCCTGCCTCTGTGCTGTGCTCCTGGCAGTCCTCGGAGGCTGTTCCTGGTTTGGTCCGAAGGTCGATGTCGACCGTCTGACCCTCGATGTTGCGAGCAAGGCCAATGGCGATTCGCCCATCGCCGTGGACTTCGTCGCGGTGCAGGATGCGGACCTGCTCAAGCTGCTCTCGGCGATGAGCGCCAAACAGTGGTTCAGCGACCGCGAACAGTACCGCCGCGACTACCAGAAGCAGCTCTCGGTGTGGAGCCTCGAGCTGGTGCCCGGGCAGTTCATGGAGGCCAGGGACTTCCCCCTGGCCGGCAAGCCGGCTTCTGGACTTTTGGTCTTTGCCGGCTATAACACTCCCGGCGCCCATCGCATGCGCCTGGATCAGCAGCCCAACGTATGGCTGCGTTTCGACAGCAGGGAGATGCGCCTGCTGAGTGCCGAGGAGCACTGAACCACCGCCTTTCCGGGCGGGCCCATGACAATCCAGGACGTCGAAGGGGGAGTGGTGTGAGAGTTCTGCCTGACGCAGTTTGTTGGCACGAAGGGATGCAACTGCTTCCCCAGCACTTCCAGCTCCAGGGACTGCGCGCCGAAGTGCTTTCTGCGCGCCTGGCCCACGCGGCCAATCCCTGGTTCTGGGGCCTTGAACACCTGGAGCTGGACCCCTCCGCCCTGAGCACCGGCGTGGTGCGTATCCTCGCGCTGGAGGCGATCCTGCCCGATGGCCTGCCGGTCAGCCTGGGCCAGGGCGGTACGCTGGTGTTCGACGCCACGGCGGCCATCGCCGCTTCCCCCAATGCCAACATCACCCTCTACCTCGCACTCAGTCCGCTCGCCCGCGGCGGCCAGGTGCTGCCGCTCAAGGGCCGCCTGCAATCCCTGAGCGGGCCGGCCGTGCCGGACCTGGCCAGTGGCGAGAATCCGGAACCCGTTGTCGTCTGGCGCCCGGCCCTGCGCCTGGTGACCGAAGCCCAGCGCGCCGACTCGGTGTGCCTGCCGCTGCTGCGCGTGGGCAAGGACGCCGGTGGCTTCGTCAGCCTGCCTTACGTGGCGCCCACTCCGCGAATCGTACCGGCGTCGATGCTGGGGCAGGCTCTGGTGGCGCTGTGCGCCCATGCGCGGGAGAAATGCGTGTTTCTCGCTGGCCGCCTGCGCCAGGCGCAGCAGGCGGAGAACACCGAGGACAGCCAGGAAATCCGCCGCCAGCTGGCGGCGCTGTGGGCGCGCCTGCCGGAACTGGAGGTCGCGCTCTACAGCGGCACAGCGAGCCCGGCACAACTGCATGGCCTGCTGTGCGGCATGGCCGGCAGCTGGAGCGTGCTCGATCCGCTGGGCGGCGTCCCGGCCTTCCCGACCTTCGATTTCAACGAACTCCTGCGGACCTTCAGCCCGGTGATCGAGTGGCTGGAGCTCACCCTTGGCAGGGTGCGCGCCGGCTATCGTAGTCTGGCATTTGAACGGGTCGGCAATGACTTCGCGCTGGCCCTGCCGGACCTCCGATCACCGGTCCAGCGTCTGGTCATTGGCCTGCGCATGCCGCCCGGTTGCGGCGAGGAGCAGGCTCACGAGTGGCTGTCACGCTGCATCGTCGCCTCCGAGGCGAGCCTGGCGATCCTGGGCCGCCAACGCATGTCGGGCCTGGAACATCTGCCCATGAGTCGCGCCGAACAGATCGCCTACAGCGTGGGTGAGGACACCCACCTGTTCGTCGTGCAGGCCGAGGGCGACTGGTTCGATCCCGCCCAGCGCCTGTGCCTGCGGGCCGCCGCGGCAGGCAGCGGCGGTGGCAGTCCCTGGCAGGTCGTGCTGTTCATCGTGGACGGCGCCAGCGGCGCCTGAGGCAGGGAAGCAAAGATGCTTGAAGGGAATCAGGCGATCTATCCGCCGTCGTTCGGCGAGGCACCCTTGAGTGGCGCTTTCCAGGCCGCCTGGCTGGAGTGGCGCAGGCGCTGGGAAGATATGCGCGAATCCACCGGCGACGACAGCGCGACCCTCGAACGGGTTGCCGACGAAGCCCAGGCGGTGGTGCGTCGCTTGTGGCGCAGCGCCAATGCCAGCGTCGGCGATGCCGCCGGCGAGCAGGTGAAGGGCATGGTCTACGCCTTCGTCGCACTGCTTGACGAAAGCCTGCTGTTCGACCCCTGGAATGGCCAGTCCGCGTGGCAGGAACGGCCACTGGAATCCCGTCTGTACGGCACGCGCAATGCCGGGGAGCGCGTGCCCCAGGCCATTCATCGCCTGCTGGATACCCGCGCGCCGGGCACCCGTGATCTGGCCAACGTCTACCTGCAGTGCCTGCTGCTGGGCTTCCACGGCAAGCTGCGCGGCCCGAAGGGCGAGGCGCTCCATGAAAAGTGGCGGCACGCGCTGTTCGCCCATGCCTGGCAGCGTGACGCCGAGGTGCCAGCGCTGCTGGAGACCCTGGCGCGCCCGGCCGCTGCTGCGCCGCTGCGATTGCCACTGCGGCGTGCCTTGCCCGACGGGCTGCGCCTGACGCTGACGGTTGTCGCCGGCGTCCTTCTGCTCATCGTCCTCGGCCATTGGCTGTGGAGCGACGTGCGCGGTGAACTGGCGCCCCTGCTCGACCTCGCCTGGGCGGCTACTTTCCCGGAGCTGGCGGCTTGAGCGGCTGGCTGGTGCTGGCCCTGCTGTTGCTGCTGGCGGTGGCGCTGGCGGTGGCGGGATTCCTCTGGCTGCGCAGCAAGGGCGGCGAAGCGGTACGCGCCTTCTACCTGACCGTACGGCAGATGGAGCAGGACCACGATGTGGCCGATCGCTACGACGTGCCCTGGTATCTCCTGCTGGGCGACCCGCTGCTGGGCGAGCGCCTGGCTGCGGACTGGAGCCTGGCTGCGGTGAACCGTCCGGCCTGGTTCGGCCGCTGGTGGGCCGATCAGGACGGCGCCTTGCTGGCGGTGCCGCAGACCCTGTTCATGCCGGAGGAAGGTGTGCCCTCGTCGCTGCAGCCCTGGCGGCGGCTGCTCGGCCTGCTGCTGCGGATGCGCCCGCGTCGCCCGCTGGACGGCGTGATCTGGGCGGTGCCGGCGGAGCGCCTGCTGGACCCGGCAAGCCTGGCCCAGGAAAGCATCCAGCTGCGTCGGCGCTTCAACGACCTGTTGCAAAGACTGGGGCTGAGCCTGCCGGTCTACGTAGTGGTGACCGGGCTGGAAGAGCTCGATGGATTCGCCGAACTGCGCTCGGCGCTGCCTGCCGAGGTTCGCGAGCGCCCGCTGGGCTGGGCCTCGCCCTTGCAGGCGGATGCGGCCTGGCAGGGCGAGCACCTTGAGCGCGGCTTCGACCAGGTATTGCAGGCGTTGCAGGCGGCGATCCTCGAAGCGGGCGTGCTCAAGGGGCAATTGAGCGAGGAGCTGTATCGCTTCCCGCAGGCGCTGGAGAGTCTGCGCGAAGGTCTGCGCCAGCGACTGGAACCGGTCTTCCAGGGCAATGCGCTGGGTGAAGCACCGCGCTTGCGTGGCCTGTACTTCAGCGGTGCGTACCGCAAGGCTCCCAGTGCTGACGACTGGGCGCTCTCGGCGCGGGAGGAGGCACCCGCGCAGTTACTGTTCACCCAGCATCTCTGGCAATCGCGCCTGCTCGCCGAGCGCGGGCTGGCCCAGGTCGTGCCGCGAGTCCTGCGCCTGCGCCAGCGCTCGCAACGCGTGCTGGGGGCGGTGGCTGGCGTGGCCGGCGTCTGCTGGCTATTGGGGATGCTGTGGGTCTGGCACGTGGATTCCCGCGAGGCGCAGACGCTGGGGCAGCGCATCCTGGCCGTGCAGCGTGGGCAGGGCGAAGGCGATGCGGCCGGCGAATCGCCGGATGAGGCCGCCCGGCAACGCCTGCAAGCTTACTGGGCGCTGCTGCAGGCCGCGCCGCGCTGGCACTTCAGCTCACTGGTATATCCGAGCTCCTGGTTCTCCGGTTTCGACGAGCACATGGATGAACTGCTGCGCGACCTGACCCGCCGCGAAGTGCTGGTGCCCCTGCAGCAGGCGCAGGCCGCCGAACTGGTCCGGCTGCGCGCCATCCGCAGCAGCGAACGCCGTGCCAACGTGCAGAGCGACAGCCCGGAGCAGTGGCCGAACTTCGTCGCCGCCCGCGACCTGGCGCACGGCGTACTGGCCTTCGAGCAGCGCAACCGCTGGTACACCGAGCTGCGCGCCGGCACTTCGAAGAACGCACTGGAAAGCCTTGGCAAACTGGGCGAACAGGCCTATGGCCTGACCCTGGAGCCGGGCTCACTGCGTAATGCAGGCTACCTGCAGTCAGTGCTCGGTCAGGGCATTCCCGATGCTCCGGCACCCGTCGACCCCGGTCCGCGCGAGGGCCAGTTGGCGCGCAACTTTGACGACCTGATGAGCCTCTGGCTCGACCAGTTCTTCCTCGCCGACAACTTCGTGCGCCCGGCCGGCTTCCTGCGTCTGCACCTGAACGAGCTCAAGGCGCGGCAGGGCAACAGCCTCGAGGAGCTGGAAGAGACCGCCGCACAGATCGACGCGCTGCGCAACATGGTAGCCCTGACCAACGCCGCCTGGAGCCACGGCAATGCCCAGGAGATCGTGCCGGGCTTTCGCGCGATGCTAGACGACGTACGCCAGTCCTACCTGCTCGGTCCCTCGGCGGAAGCCCGGGTGACCAGCCAGGCCAGCAAGCTGCAGCGCGCCTTCCACGACCAGTGGATCTCCGCCGCCGGTTCCCGCGATAACCTGCTGCAACTGCAGCCCGGTGGTACGCTGGCGCTGCAGGAGCATGTGGTGGCGCTGGGCAGCACCATCGATTCGCTGTTGCGCCAGGACTTCGCCGGCACCGCCTTGAGCAAGGGAGCGCAGGACATCGATCCGCGCGGCCTGGGCAATCTGGATGCCCACTCGCTGAACGCCGCCCTGGCGTACTACGCCAGCTACCGCAAGTACAGCGAGCAGGAGCAGGCGCGGATTCCGGCCGAGTACCGTGATGCTCTCGCCGAGAGCGCTGCGGCCGCGGCCGCCAGCGCGATATGGAGCAGCCTGACGCAATCGGTTTCGGCCAGCGGCGCGCCCGCGAAGAACACCTTCGACGTTCCGCTGGAGCAAGCCGAGCAGGTCCGTTCGGCCCTGGAGTCCGTGCAGCGCAGCGATCTGGCGAACGCACTGGACATTCACCTGACCCGTGGCGCGCTGGCCGACGTAGACGGCGTGTTGAAGTCGGTCGATGCATTGCCACTGTTCCGCGTTCGCTCTGAACCTTCCGGTTGGGACGGCACGCGCAACTTCGGCCTGCAACTGTACCGCTCCACCGACACCCAGGACCTCAAGCGCAACCTGGCCCAACAGTTCGACACCATGCTCGCCCTGAGCGAGGAGCACGCGCCGGCGCTGACCTGGCTGCGTGACCGGGGCAACCTCGGCTTCTCCGACCAGGACAAGGTGCGGCGCTTCACCGACCTCAGTGATGAACTGGTCAAGTACAAGGCGCAGAACCCGACCAGCTCGCCGATATTGCTCGATCAGCTGGTAACCCGCGACTTCGTGGAAATGGACGCCTCCAGCTGCGGCAACATCCTGCGGACTTCCGCGCTGGCGGCCGGGCAGGGCGACGTGGCGCGCTTCACCCGTGGCCTGCACGGCCAGGCGCAGCAACGCTGCCTGGAACTGCAGCAGAAGGACGCCGCCCAGGCCTGGTCGGCCATCGCCGACTACTTCAACCAGTATCTGGCCAATCGCTTCCCCTTCGCCTACAGCCTGCAGGCCGAAGACGCCGACCCGGCGCGGGTGCAGCACCTGGTCGAGTTGCTCGACCAGAACCTGGAGCGGGCCCAGGCAGGCCTCCAGCTCAGCCAGTCGGTCGACCGCGTGGCGGCGGCGGATTTCCTCCAGCGCCTGCAATTGGCCAAGTCCTGGATGGGCCCCCTGTTCCAGCGCGACAAGGGCGGGGCGCAGGGCGTCGACCTCGACGTGCGCTGGCGCACCGACCGCGAGGCCGAGCGTGGCGCCGACCAGGTGATCGCCTGGACGCTCTACGCGGCGGACCGTCCGTTGAGCTTCCCCGGCAGCGACAGCCAGCGCCTGCACTGGAATGTTGGTGAGCCGATGAAATTGCTGCTGCGCTGGGCCAAGGACAGCGCGCAACGGCCGGACATCGACCCGCAGCAGGCGAGCATGGCCGTGGCGGACCTGGAGGTGGGTTGGGAGTACGGCGGCCCGTGGGCGCTGATGCGCCTGCTGCGTTCGCACCTGATCCTGCAACGCCAGCCCAGCGCCGACTACACCGACTTCCCGCTTGCGCTGCAGGTGCCGGTCCGCGCGCCGAACAGCCGAGAGCCCGAGGCACGGATGTTCCTGCGGATCTCCTTGATGACCCAGGACGCCAAGCAGCCGCTGTCCGTCCAGCCCTTGCCCGTACGCGCGCCGCGCACGCCCTTCAGCGGTGTAGGCGTGGCGTCCTTTGCCGGCGCCCAGGAGTTGCCATGATTTCAGACGAGGCGCTGCAAGCGCTCCTGCAACCTCTGCCGGGCGAGTCGCCGTGCGGAGAGTCGCTGCGCCACGACCCGCTGATGGATCGCCTGCGCGAGCTTCGCCGCGAGGAGGATACCGAGCTGCCGGCGGGCGTCTGGCAGGCTGAGCCCAAGCGCGCGGACTGGTTGGCGCTGGCGGTGCTCGCCGAGGAACTGCTGGCGCGACGCAGCAAGGACCTGACCATCGCCGGTTTCCTGGGCGAGGCCTGGATAGTCACCCAGGGTCCTGCAGGCCTTGCGGCCGCGCTGGGCCTGCTGGCCGATCTCTGCGATGCGTTCCCTGAGCAACTGCATCCGCAGGCCACCGACGGTGACCAGGAGTGGCGTGCGGCGCCACTTGCCTGGTTGTCGCGGCGCTACACCGAACTCCTGCTTACCCGTGTGCCGCTGTGCAGCGGCTGGCCGCAGACCACCCTGCACAGCTGGCAGGAACTGCAGCGACGGCAGGTGCAGGTCAGCGACAACAAGGTCGACAAGGTGGCGGCGGAAAGTGCGCGACAGGAGCAGAAACGGCTGAACGAATCGATCCGCAGCGGTGCGGTGAATGGCTGGGGGGCGACGCTGACCCAGCTGGAGAGGGCAGCCGGCCACCTGCGGCGCCTGGATGCCTGGTGTGACCGCCAGCTCGGCGATGCCGCACCGAGCCTGCACCAACTCGCCGCGTCCATCGACGCTTTCAGCAACGTCATCCAGGGATGCAAGGCCATGGCCCCGCAAGAGTTCATACCCAGCGCCACACCGGAAGTGCCTTCCGAGCCGGAGCCGGCTCCTGTGGCTACTTCCGGATCGCTTCCCGCCGGCGGTGCTCCGCAGAGCCGCGAAGAGGCCTACCGGCAGCTCACCGCCATCGCCGAGTACCTGGCGCGCACGGAACCGCACAGCCCGGTGCCCTACATCATTCGCCGGGCGGTGGAGTGGGGCGGCATGCCGCTGAGTGCGCTGATGGACGAGCTGGTCCATGCCGACCCCGAGGCCCGTCGCGTCTGGGTCATGCTTGGCGTATTGCGCTGAGCGGTGCCATCGTCAGTGACCGCAGGCCTCGAGGCATTGCCGCGCATGGCGCTGGTCCGGTGAGTCCAGGCCTTCGGTAAAGCGCTGGTAGACCGGCTCCAGCAGTTGCCGCGCGGCTTGCTGTTTGCCCTGCGCGCTCCACAGCTGCGCCAGGCCGGTAGCCGATCGCAGTTCCCAGGCCAGTGCGCCTTGCTCCTGTGCCAGTGTCAGGGCGCGGATCAGCAGGGTTTCGCCGCCGAGCAGGGATTCGCGGTCGCCGCGCGCCAGCAGGGCGACCGCTTCGTTGCGCAGGATTTCCGGTGCGCACCAGCCGGCCGCGCCGGTGCGTGCGCGCATCAATTGGGCCTGATCGGCGGGCAGGGGACGGCCGCCGAGGGTCTGCACGATGTCGCGCACCAGGCCGACGGCAGGTGCCGTGGCGCCGGCAGTTTCATCGAGCTGCATGGCCCACGCATAGTGCCGCGCCCAGTCGGTGAACAACGGCACGCGGTGGCGCTCGGCAACCTCGATCATCTGCCGAACGCGGCTGCGGGCCTTGTCGAACTCGCCGTTGTAGAAGGCGATGACGCAGCCGGCTACCGCGAGGCTGTAGGCGATGGAGGCGCTGTGGTCGATCTCGCAGGCCAGTTCGATGGCTTGTGTCGCCATGCGCTCCGCCTGCTCGGGCAAGCCACGTAACCAGAGCGTGCGCGCCTGGGTGGCAAGAGACGCAACCTGCTGGTCGTATTGCACCCCCAGACAAGGGGCGAAACGGTTGGCCCGGCGCTGCTCCTCCAGACGCCGCAGCACTTCGTCGCCGACGGTCTGGGCGCGTACCTGGTTGCCCGAATAATGCAACGCCAGCACCTTCAGGCGCAGGGCGCTGGTGGCGAGCATCTCACCCTGGCCGTCGCTCAGCCGGTCGAAGTGCCGGCTCTGCTCGGCCGCCTGCTGGTACTGGCCGGCCCACAGCAGCACGGCCAGGCCGCCGGACAGCGCGGTGAGTTCCCCGTTGAGGTCGCCGATCTGCTGGGCGAGGTAGCGGGCGTTCTGGAAGGCCTCGTCCGCCTGACGGTTGCGCACGTCGTGGTAGGTCGTGTTGCCCAGCGCCAGCTCCAGGCGCATGGCCAGTGACAACGATGAAGCGGATTCGGCGCTGAGCAGGCCGAGTGCCGCGCTCACGTAAGGACCGTATTCGTGCAGCAATGACAGCTCCTGCCAGAGCGGTGCCGAGCAGGCCGCGAGGTGAATGGCCTGGGTGTGCCGGACTTCCGCGTGCAGCCCCCAGTCGAGTGCCGCGCGAACTTCCGCGAGCCACGGCGAGTGTTGCTTGAGCCAGCCCAGCGAAGCGGACCTTTCCCAGTCGTTCTGCGCGGCTTGCATCGTGTTCTGGCACAGCTGCAGGTGGCGTTCGCGGGCCTCGTGCAGTTCGCCGGCGGCCTGGAGTTTCTCCAGCGCGTGCAGGCGGGTCGGTTCGAGCAACCGGTAGGTGACCTCGTCGCTGCGAATCTCGGTGGTCAGCAGCGACTTGGCGGTCAGCTGGTTCACCAGCACGAAGGCCGAGCCCAGGTCCGCCGGCTGGCCGAGGACGGCGGCGATGGAGTCCAGGGTGAAGCTGCCGCGGAACACGCTCAGGCGACGCAGGCAGGATTGCTCCGCGGGGCGCAGCAGTGTGTAGCTCCAGTCGAGCATCGCGCGCAGGTGTTCGTGGCGGCTGGGCGACTCTTCGGACTGCAGCGGCAGATCCAGGTAGCCGTCCTGCAGCAGTGCGTCGATGCCTCCGTCGGCCTGCCCCAGGTGGCCGGCGGCCAGTTCCAGCGCCAGCGGAATGCCCTCCAGGCGCCGGCAGATTTCGCCGACGCGGGGGAGGTCTTCGGGGCGGAATTCGAAGTCCTCGTGGGTCTCCTTGGTCCGCTCGATGAGCAGTGCGACGGCGGGGTAGGCGAGGGCGTCCTCGACGCTGCCGACCTGCGCCGGCGGGCATCCGAGCGGCCGTAGCGGCAGGATGTATTCGCCGGTAGCGCGCAGGCTCTCGCGGCTGGTGGCGAGGATGTGGATCTGCGGCGCGTGGCGCAGCAGGCACTCGACCAGATGCGCGGCCGCCTCGATCAGGTGCTCGCAGTTGTCGATGAGCAGCAGCATCTGCCGGTCGGCGACCTGGCGGCAGAGATGTTCCAGCGATTCGCCGGCCAGCCCCGGAATGCCCAGCGCGCAGGCGAGCGTGCTGTTCAGCGGTCGCGCGTCCTGCAATGGGGTGAGGTCGAGCATGCGGATGCCGTGGGGATACTGGCCGATGAAACGCTCCGCAGCCTGCAGGGCGAGGCTGGTCTTGCCGATGCCGCCACAGCCCACCAGGCTGACGCAGCGACGTCTCGGCAGCTCGGTGACCAGGCGCTCCAGCTCGGCCTCGCGGCCGAGCAGGCGGTTGCGCCGGGGTGGCAGGTTGTGGTCCGCCGACTGGCCGTCATCGGGGGCGGGCGTCGCCTGTGCCGACGCCGTCAGCGGCTCGACGAAGCTGTAGCCGCGCAGCGCGATCGTGACAATGAAGCGCCGCCCGTTCTGGCCATCGCCCAGCGCTTTGCGCAGAGCGGTCATGTGTACCCGCAGGTTGCCTTCGTCGATGTCCTGGCCGGGCCAGGCGCGGGCCAGCAGCTCGCGCTTGCTGACTACCTGGCCGGCGCGCTCCAGCAGCGCCAGCAGGATGTCCAGCGCGCGTTGCCCCAGGCGCAATGGGCGGCCGGCTTCGAGGATCACGCGGGATGCGGGATAGATCTGGTAGGGGCCGAAATGAAGCACGGTTTCGACCGTGGCCACGGGCTCGGGAATCATCGTCTGGTAGTCGCTTTCGCACGCTGGGGGCAGGTTTCGCACCGGTCCTGACGTCAGCCCCGGTGGCACAGGTCCATCGACTCTCCGGTCGATTGGCCATTTCTTGTGTGGATGGCAGTCAGGGTAAACGACGGCTCAGCGTTGAGCCATCCTGCGACGGGCGGGGAGTTTTGCCGGCGGGCTTAATAACGATTAACGCCGGCTCGCTGTGGCGCTGGCCCGCGATACCGCAACAGGGTGCCCCCTGTCCCATCCCCCATGTGCTGCAAGCCACGCCGCGCAAGGCATGGCGGCTGACTGGCGGCGCTTTCGCGGTGTTGTCGGGTGGCCGCGCGGACCCTGGAAATATTCGCTTCCGGCGGTCGCGCCGCTGCATTTCCTCTGCGGCGGGTTAATGCGGTTTAACCAGCTTTAACTCGCCGGTACCCCTGCACCCACAAAGAATGGTTCGCAGACCGCAGGGGAGAGACCAGCATGCTTCAGAGACTCATCAGCCAGATTCCAGTGGACGCCCCCAAGCGCGATCTGGCCCCCTGGCAGAAGGAGCGTGCCCAGGCGCTGCTGCTCAAGCATCTGGACAGCGGCATCACGGTCAGCGACCTGGCCGCCGCCTGCGCACTGTCACGCAGCGACTTCACCCGCAAGTTCAAGGTCACCACCGGGCATTCGCCCCAGGCCTGGATGCGAATCCAGCGGGTGGAGAAGGCCAAGCAACTGATGCGTGAGTCGACCTTCCCGCTGGCGGAGATCGGCCTGCAATGTGGCTTCTGCGACCAGGCGCATTTCTGCCGAATCTTCTTCCGCCTCGAAGGCGTTACGCCGCTGAGCTGGCAGCGGCGCTTCTTCGATGGGATGCGCGAATCCACCTGGCGACACGCGGGTTAGCTCGATCCCCCTTGTGGCAGATCGTTCTGAAAATGGAACGCTATAAGTGAATTTTGCCGTCTGGTGGATCAAGGGTGTCGAATTTAATCTTTGTTCCATGCAGTGACGCGCTGCAAACGAGTCCAAACCTTCCGGCACAGCCGGACCCACTGAAAACAAATCGAGGATTTCACCATGGCCAACCCCACCTACAACCGCCTGGACAAAGACAACGCCGCCGTACTGCTGGTCGACCACCAGGCCGGTCTGCTCTCGCTGGTCCGCGACATCGATCCGGACAAGTTCAAGAACAACGTGCTGGCGCTGGGCGACCTGGCCAAATTCTTCAACCTGCCGACCATCCTCACCACCAGCTTCGAAACCGGCCCCAACGGCCCGCTGGTTCCCGAGCTGAAAGCGCAGTTCCCGGACGCGCCGTACATCGCCCGCCCCGGTCAGATCAATGCCTGGGACAACGAGGATTTCGTGAAAGCGGTGAAGGCCACTGGCAAGAAGCAGCTGATCATCGCCGGCGTGGTGACCGAGGTCTGCGTGGCGTTCCCGGCGCTGTCGGCCCTGGCGGAAGGTTTCGATGTGTTCGTCGTGGCGGATGCGTCCGGCACCTTCAACGAGATGACCCGCGACGCCGCCTGGCGTCGGATGGAAGCGGCTGGCGCCCAGCTGATGACCTGGTTCGGCGTGGCCTGTGAGCTGCACCGCGACTGGCGCAACGACATCGAAGGGCTGGCTGCCCTGTGCTCGAACCACATTCCGGATTACCGCAACCTGATCACTGCCTACAGCACCCTGACTGCTGGCAAGTAATCGCGCGCTGAAGTAAAAAACCGGAGCCTCTGAAGGGGCTCCGGTTTTTTATTGGCGTTCGTACGGTGCTCTCCTGCGGAGGCGGAGCCTCTCCGTGACCGTAGACTCCATTCACATCGAGGCCGCGGCGAAGCACGACCGTAGGATGGGTGGAGCGCAGCGATACCCATGCTGGCGGCGCACCGGATTTGATGGGTATCGCTGCGCTCCACGCCATCCTACGAGAACGTTCGCCGGGAGGGGCGGCAGAGTGCGGGACGCGATCCAGCTCACGCCCCAGGGCTAATGAATCACTTGCTGAAGTCGTCGGCGCTGTGCCGCTCCGGCAGGGCGTCGTCGCCCCAGGTGCGATTGACCCGGCGGCCACGTTTCACAGCCGGGCGAGCGGCGATCTCGTCGGTCCAGCGGCGCACGTGTGTGTAGCTCTCCACATCGAGGAATTCAGCCGCCTCATACACCTGGTTGTTCAGCAGCGCGCCGTACCAGGGCCAGATCGCCATGTCGGCGATGCTGTATTCGTCGCCGGCGATGTAGCGGTTCTCGGCGAGCTGGCGGTCGAGCACGTCGAGCTGGCGCTTGACCTCCATGGCGTAGCGGTTGATCGGGTACTCGTACTTCTCCGGCGCGTAGGCGTAGAAGTGGCCGAAGCCGCCGCCGAGGAAAGGCGCGCTGCCCATCTGCCAGAACAGCCAGTTCAGCGTCTCGGTGCGCTTGGCCAGGTCCCCGGACAGGAAGTGGCCGTACTTCTCCGCGAGGTACACCAGAATTGAGCCGGATTCGAAGATGCGCAGCTCCGGCTCGACGCTGGTGTCCAGCAGCGCCGGGATCTTCGAGTTCGGGTTGATCCCGACGAAGCCGCTGCCGAACTGGTCGCCGTCGCTGATCCTGATCGGCCACGCGTCGTATTCGGCGGCGCTCACGCCCAGTTCCAGCAGCTCTTCGAGCAGGATGGTGACCTTCACGCCGTTGGGAGTGGCCAGCGAATACAGCTGCAGCGGGTGCTTGCCGCGTGGCAGTTCCTTGTCGTGGGTCGGGCCGGCGATGGGCCGGTTGATGCTGGCGAAGGCGCCGCCGTTGCCCTTGTCCCAGGTCCAGACGCGGGGTGGAGTGTAGGTATCGTTCGCCATCGTGAGTTCTCACCTTGTGGGTTGATTGCCATGGATGCTAACCGCCGGGTCTGCGTTGCGTCAGCCGTTTTTCGGGCGGCTGTTGCTGGGCGAACAGTACGCTTGTGCATGCGCAGCCGGTTGTTAGTATATGCATAAACGATATTAAAAATTAGTTGATGCATGGTTTGAGACTATAAAAGAATCGCCGCTCAGTCCAACGGCGAAGCTCTGATACGGCGCTTTCGCTCTGCCCCGTCGTATCGAGAGCCTGATGTCCGTCCAACCTGCTTCCGTCCCGTTCCTCCGCCTCGAAGGTGTCGGCAAGTCCTTTGCCGAAAACCGCGTGCTGGCCGGTCTGGACCTGGATATTCGTCCCGGCGAAGTCCTCGCCCTGCTCGGCGCGAACGGTGCGGGCAAGTCGACGCTGGTGAAGATCATCGCCGGCTCCCATGGCCATGATGCCGGGCAGTTACTGATCGATGGCCAGGCGGTGCGTTTCGCCTCACCCCACGACGCCCGGCGCCACGGCATAGTTGCCGTTCACCAGCAGGTGGAGCAGGGCGTGGTGCCCGGCCTGAGCGTCGCGGAAAACCTCCTGCTGGACGAACTCTGCGGCGCCTCCGGCGCCCTGTTCTTCCGTCCTCGCGAGGCGCTCAGGCGCGCGGCTGAAATCGCCGCCGGCCTGGACCTGCATCTGCCACTGCAAGCACCCATCGAAACCCTCGGCACCGCCGAGCGGCAACTGGTGATCCTGTCCCGCGCGCTGGCGTTGAAACCGCGCCTGCTGATCCTCGACGAGCCCACTGCATCGCTGTCGACCGTCGAAGCCGGGCGCCTGTTCCAACTGATCGACCACCTGCGCGAACGCGGCGTGGCGATCCTCTACATCTCCCATCGGTTGTCTGATCTGCAACGTGTGGCGGATCGCGCGCTGGTGCTGCGTGATGGCCGTCTGGTCGGCGAGTTCACGGCGCCGCTGGATCTCGGCGCCGCCGTGGAATCCATGCTCGGCGCCGCGTTGGGCGATGTGCAGTTGCAGCCACTGGAGCGCGGCGAGACGGTGCTGGCCCTGCGCGACTGGCAGCTGGAAGCCCATAGCGCGACATTTGACCTGGATCTGCACGAAGGCGAAGTGGTCGCCCTGACCGGCCTGCTCGGCGCCGGCAAGAGCGAGATCGCCGAAGTGCTGTTCGGCCTGCGCCGCCATCACGCCGGATCGATCCGCCTCGATGGCCGCGACTGGCTGCCCCGTACGCCGCGCGAAGCGATTTCCGCCGGCGTGTTCTTCGCCGCCGAGGACCGTGCGCACAACTCGTGGGTGCCGGGCTTCTCGGTGCGCGCCAGCATGACCTTGCCGTTCCTGCGCAGTTTTACGCGCTTCGGCTTCATCGATCGCACGGCCGAGCGCGCCAAAGTCGCCGAGCAGATCGAAGCGCTCGGCATCAAGGGGCCAGGCCCCGAGCATCCTCTCGAACTGCTCTCCGGCGGCAACCAGCAGAAGGTCATCCTCGCCCGCTGGCTGCTGGGGCAGGGCCGCGTGCTGATCCTCGACGAGCCCTTCCAGGGCGTCGATGTGCGCGCCCGCCGCGACATCGGTCAGCGCATCCGCGCCAGCGCCACCGGCCGCGCCACGCTGGTGATCTGCAGCGACCCGGACGAAGCCCTGGAAATCGCCGACCGCATCCTCGTTGTGCGCGACGGAGCGGTGGTCGCCGAACTGCCCCGGCACGACCTGCAACGCAGCGAGATCGTCGCCCATCTCACCCCAACCAACCCTTCACGCCAGGAAACTGCGCGCATCTAGAAAGGAGCCGTGCGTGTCCAGAACTACCGTGGGCAGCCCAGCGACGTCGCCCGTCGCACGCTTGCTCGACTTCCTCATCCACTACGCGCTGCTCTTGCTGCTGGCCCTGCTGGTGCTGGTGTTTGCGCTGCTGGAGCCGGCCTTCCTGCGGGTCGGCAATCTGTTCCTGGTGCTGCAGTCGGTGTCCATCGTCGCGCTGCTCGCCCTGGGTGTGACCCTGAGCATGGCCGTGGGCGGGCTGGACCTGTCCATCGGTGCGGTCGCCGCGCTGAGCCTGATGACCGCCAGCTACGTGATGGTGGTGCTGGACTGGGGGCCGCTCGTGGCGATCCTCATCAGTCTCGGCCTCGGCACCCTGGTCGGGCTGCTCAACGGCTGGCTGATCGTGCGCATGCGCGTGCCGGACATCCTAGCCACCCTTGGCAGCATGTTCCTGGTGGTCGGCGTGCAACTGATCCCCACCGGCGGCCGCTCCATCGCCGTCGGCATGACCCTGCCCAACGGTGACGAAGCGCCGGGCGCCTTCGCCGGCTGGTTCCTCGCCCTCGGCCGCGCGCAGTTGTGGGGCTGCGTGCCGGTGCCCGTGGTGGTGATGCTCGGCTGCGCACTGCTGGTCTGGCTGTTCCTCGAGCGCACGCGGCCGGGCCGGCTGTTCTACGCCATCGGCGGCAACGAGCAGGCCGCCCGCCTCGCCGGTGCGGCGGTGGAGCGCTACAAGCTGCTCGCCTACGTGCTCTCGGCGCTGCTCGCTTCGCTGGGCGGATTGCTGCTGGCGGCGCGCCTTGGACGTGGCGACGTCAGCTCCGGCAACGGGCTGGTGCTCGATGCCCTCGGCGCTGCGCTGATCGGATTCGCCGTGCTCGGCGCGCAGAAGCCCAACGCCTTCGGAACCCTGGTGGGCGCGGTGCTGGTAGCGACCCTGCTCAACGGCCTGACCATGCTCAACGCGCCTTACTACGCGCAGGATTTCGTCAAGGGCGCCGTGCTGGTCTCGGCCCTGATGTTCACTTTCGGTCTGGCCCGGCGTGGGCGCTGATCGCACTTTCTCGGAGATTCAACGGATGAAATTCACCCCCGCCAAATCCCTGCGCGCGCTGTTCGCCGCCGGGCTGTTGCTGTCCGGCGCAGCCAGTGCCGTCGCCGCCGGGCTACCCGGTGCGCCCGCACCCTTCGACAAGGGCGGCGTGCAGATCGCCCTCGTCGGCTACCTGTTCTCCGGCGACTTCCCCGAGGCCTATCTGCGTGGCGTCGAGAAGCAGGCCAACGCGCTGGACGTGAAGCTGCGCGTGTTCGACGCGCGCCAGCAGGCGGCCACCCAGCGCGAGATGCTGGAGCAGGCCATCGACCTGGGCGTGGACGGCATCATCGTCCAGCTCGGCCTCGCCGAAACGCTCAAGGACTCCATCGACAAGGCACTGGCCAAGGGCATCAAGGTAGTGACCTTCGACGTCGACGTGAACGACCCGCGCATCACCCGCGTCGAGCAGGACCACCGCGAGCTGGCGCGCCTGGCCCTCAAGCAGGTGCTGCAGGACAACGGCAACCAGTTCGACGCCGGCTACGTGTACATCGACGGCTTCACTCCCATGGAGCGCCGCGACGAAATCTGGCGCCAGGTGAAGGCCGAGCACCCCGGCATCGTCGAGAAGGCGCGCTTCGGCACGCTCAACGCGCCGATCGCCAACTCGGTGGCCGACCAGGCCAGCGCGGTGCTGCGCGCCAACCCGGACATCACTGTGTTCTTCGCACCCTTCGACGAGTTCGCCAAGGGCGTGAAGATCGCCGTGGACGAAGCCGGGCTGGGTAAGCAGGTGAAAATCTACAGCGCCGATATTTCCACTGCCGATATCCAGATCATGAAGGAGCAGGGCAGCGCCTGGAGCGCCACCGCTGCGGTCAACCCGGAAGTGGCCGGCGCCATCAGCGTGCGCAGCCTGGCGCTGCGCATCGCCGGGGAGAATCCCGGCGAGCAGGTGCTGGTACCGCCGACCCTGATCACCCGCCAGCAATTGCTCGACCTCGACGTGAAGAACGTCCGCGACCTGGCGCGCAAGGTGCCGGCCTTCGGCGAGGCGCAGAAAGTGGCGCAGGCGCCGTGGATCCCGCTGGCGAACTGAAGCATGAGCCTGCACGACAAGGCCCGGCGCCTGAAGAAGGCACGCTCGCCGGCTGGTGACCCGCGTTACGGCGAACGCCTGCCGCCGGGGCAGGTGCTGACCGAGCGCTTCCCGATCCTCCACGAAGGCGAGGTACCCGAGTACGACCGCGCGACCTGGCGCCTGCGCCTGTGCGGGGCACTGTCCAGAACGCTGGAACTGAGCCTGGACGACCTGCTGGCGCTGCCGCAGCGCGAGCTGGTCTGCGATATCCATTGCGTCACGCGCTGGTCCAAGTTCGACACCGCGTGGCACGGCGTGCACCTGTCCGACCTGCTGGCGCACTACGGAGTGGAGCCAGCCGGGCAGTTCGTCATGGCCTACGCCGACCACGACTACGAGACCAACCTGCCGCTGGAACACCTGCTGCGCCCTGACAGCCTGCTTGCCACGCATTACGCCGGCGAGCCGCTGACCCCGGTGCACGGCTGGCCGCTGCGGTTGGTGATCGCCGGGCGCTATTTCTGGAAGAGCGCGAAGTGGCTGCGCGAGCTGGCATTCAGCGACAGCGACCGCCTCGGATTCTGGGAGCGCAATGGCTTCCACAACGAGGCTGATCCGTTCCGCGAGGAGCGTTTTTCCGGCGAGGCGCTGGATATTCCCGAGGACGAATGGGAGCGCAAGGCCTTCGATTGACGGGCGTCGCTGTTGCTGGGCAAACACTTTGAGCTGTTGCTCGGCGAACACCGTAACCAGTTATAAACAAAGCATTTTTTATTCGTTTGAAAGCACTCTGCCACTAGCTAGGATGATGCCTTCCCCATCTGGTCAGGGATGACCGGCGATACCGAGAGCCGCGCCTTTTCGCTCATCACGAAGAGAGACCGGCCGTGACACCTGGAGCGCTTTCCCGAGCACTGTTTTCTCCATCCTGAGGGGAACAGTCGCTCGCGGTTTCCGGACTTCCGACACCAACCGCTCGAGCCCATCAGAAAACACATCAGCGGAGTTCCGGACTCGCCGCCAACGGCGAGTGGCGCTCTTTAAGCGAGACAGGAGTACTTCGCGTGTTATCCCGTTCCCTCATTGCCGTTGCGGTGGCCTCGGTCATCGCCCAGTCTGCCGCGCACGCCGACGAAACCCCGTCGACTTCCGAGGCCACCACCAAACTCGAGACCGTGCTGGTCACCGGCACCCGCGGCAACAACCGCACCCTGCTGGATTCCCCGGTGCCGGTGGACGTGCTCACCGCGCAAGACCTCAAGTCCACCGGTGCCGTCGGTGGTGAGCTGGGCCAGGCCCTGGCGACGCTGCTGCCGTCCTTCAACTTTCCCCGCCAGTCCAACTCCGGCGGCGCCGACCATGTGCGCGCCGCCCAGCTGCGCGGCATGAGCCCGGACCAGGTGCTGGTGCTGATCAATGGCAAGCGCCAGCACACCTCGGCGCTGGTCAATGATTCCTCGAAGATCGGCCGTGGCACCGCGCCGGTGGACTTCAACTCGATCCCCATCAGCGCCATCAAGCGCATCGAAGTGCTGCGTGACGGCGCCGGCGCGCAGTACGGCTCCGACGCCATCGCCGGGGTGATCAACATCATCCTCGACGACGCCCCCGAAGGCGGCGAGGTGACCACCAGCTACGGCGCCTACCACACCCACCAGGACGCCATCGGCAAGACCACCACCGACGGGCAGAACTCCTACACCGCCGCCAAGGCCGGCACGCGCCTGGGCGAAGACGGCTTCGTCCGTGGCGGCGCCGAGTTCATCAACCGCGAGCCCACCAACCGCGCCGGCTACGACGGCTTCGCCGATACCCCCGGTCAGCGCAACTACGTGATGGGCGATGGCCTGGCGCGCGACGTCAACGCCTGGTTCAACGGCGACCTCGCGCTGGGCGGCGGCAAGCTCTACTCCTTCGGGCTGTACAACGAGCGCCACACCACTGGCGCGGAATTCTACCGCTACCCGGACGAGCACCCGGAGATCTACCCCAACGGCTACCTGCCGCAGTCCCTGGGCGACAACACCGACCTTTCCGCCACCCTCGGCTACAAGGGTCTGATCGCCGACACCTGGGACTACGACGCCAGCGTCACCCACGGCCGCAACCGTTTCGAATCCTCGACCCGGCGCACCCTTAATGCATCGCTCGGCGAAGACACGCCAACGCGCTTCGATACCGGCGACTACGAGCTGCGCCAGAGTGTCGCCAACCTCGATCTCAGCCGCGAGCTGAGCCTCGCCGGGCGGCCCTTCGTGCTCGCGGTCGGTGGCGAGTACCGCTACGAGAACTACATCACCACCGCCGGCGACGAAGCCTCTTACTACGGCGTTGGCGCCGACGGCGCCAACGGCCTGCGCCCGAGCGAAGAGGTGGACATCGACCGCAATGTCTTCGGCACCTACGTGGACCTGTCGGGCGATCTCACCGACGACTTCTTCGTCGATGCCGCCGCGCGCTGGGAACGCTACGACGACGCCGGCAGCAAACTCACCGGAAAGCTCAGCGGCCGCTACCAGCTGACCCCGGTGCTGGCCCTGCGCGGGGCGGCGTCCACCAACTTCCGCGCGCCCTCGCTGGCCCAGGTGGGCTTCCAGAACACCACCAGCAACTTCGGCGACGGCGGCACGCTTACCGATATCCGCGTGCTCTCGGTGAACGACCCGATCGCCCGCGCGCTGGGCGCCGAGAAACTCGACCCGGAGACCTCGAAGAACTTCAGCCTGGGCCTGACCGCGCAGCTGAACGAGCGCTTCGACCTGTCCTTCGACGTGTTCCGCATCGACGTCGATGACCGCATCACCCTGTCCCAGCGCATCGGCAGCGACGCCATGGAGCAGTTCATCCAGGACAACTTCGGCGTGGCCGGCGTGCATGACGTGAACTTCTTCACCAACGCCGCCGACACCCGCACCGATGGCGCCGAGCTGGTGCTCAACTACCACCAGCCCTTCGTCGGCGGGCAACTGGGCGTGACCACCGCGTACACCTACAACCACACCAAGGTACGCAGCACCAAGGGCACGCCGCAGCAGCTCTCCAACCTCGGCATCGGTGAGGACGCACTGGTGGGCGTAGAGGAGCGCAACACCCTCACCGACGCCGCGCCCAAAGACCGCTTTATTCTCACCACCACCTGGAGCGATGCGCAGTGGAACCTGCTCGGCCGTCTGACCCGACAGGGCGAGACCACTCGCGTGTTCGACTTCGGCGACGGCTACCACCCGGAGCAGACCTACGGCGCGGTGTGGCAGCTGGATGCCGAGGTGGCCTACAAGTTCACCCCGCAGTTCAGCCTGGCGGTGGGCGGCAACAACCTCACCGACAACTACCCGGAACGCTCCAGCTCGGAGATCAACTACGGCGGCAATCTGCCGTACGACGTGCTCTCGCCGATCGGCTCCAACGGCGCGTACTACTACGCCCGCGCGAGCTATTCGTTCTAGAGGCAGTCGTTCTGATAGCTGGCGTTCTCACCGGGCCGCCTTGCGGCCCGGCTACTTTTGCGGAGCCGACTCATGGCTGACAACTTCGCCGCTGACAGGCCAGCCGGCCCGCACCGGCAGCTGGGCGCCGTCCACGCGCTGCTGCTGACGCTGGGCATGGTGATCACCAGCGACATCCTGAAAACCGCGCCCACCGTGGCGCTCAACGTCGGCCAGGAACACTTCTACCTGGTGTGGGTGCTTGGTGGCGTGCTGTCGATGGTCGGTGCGCTGTGCTACGTGGAGATGGCCTCGGCCTTCGCCCATCCCGGCGGCGACTACCACTTCCTCGAGCGCGCCTACGGGCAGCGGGTGGGCTTCCTGTTCGCCTGGTCGCGCTTCGCCATCCTGCACACCGGCTGGATAGCGCTGATGGCCTTCCTCTTCGCCGACCACTTCAGCGCCTTGCTCGGCCTCGGCCGGCTGGGCAACGTGCTGCTGGCGGGCGGGCTGGTCAGCGCGCTGGTGGCGCTCAACCTGATCGGCTGGCGGGTCAGCCTTGGCACCCAGGCGGGGTTGGTGGCTCTGGTGGCGGCGGGCTTCCTCGGCATCTTCGGCGCCGGCCTGTGGCTGGAGTGGCGCGGCTTCGTGCCGCCCGCAGTAGTGCCGGTGGAGCCGGAGCAGGTTGGCGTTGCCGGGTTCTCCGCCGCGTTGATCTACGTCTTCCTCGCCTTCGGCGGCTGGAGCGATGCAGCCACGCTGTCGGCGGAGCTGCGCGACAACCGGCGGGGCATCTTTACCGCCATGCTCGGCGCGCTCGCTGCCTTGCTGCTGATCTACCTGGCGCTGAACTGGGCGTTCATTCGCGGGCTGGGCTTCGATGGCCTGGCCGCCAGCGGCGCGCCGGCGCTGGAACTGCTCGGGCTGGCCTTCGGTGCGCCGGGCATCGGCCTGATCATGGCGGTGGTGGTGGTGTCCGCCGTCGCCAGCATCAACTCCACGCTGATCGTCGGTAGCCGCACGACCTACGCCGCCGCGCGGGATGTGCCGGCACTGGCCGTACTCGGTCGTTGGGACGTGCGCCACGGTGTGCCACGCGCCGCGCTGCTGGCCGAGGGCGTGGTAGCGCTACTGCTGATCGCGGTCGGCGGCTGGAGTGGCCATGGCTTCAACACCATGGTCGAGTACATGACCCCGGTGTACTGGCTGTTCCTCAGCCTGAGCAGCGTGGCGTTGATCGTCCTGCGCCGCCGCCACCCGGAAGTGCCGCGGCCGATCCGCGTCCCGCTGTACCCGTGGCTGCCGCTGGGCTTCCTCGCGGTGTGCCTGTACATGCTGTATTCCAGCGTTGCCTATGTCGGCTGGGGCGCGTTGCTCGGCGTGGCTGTGCTGGCGCTGGGGGCGGTGCTGCAACTGCTTCTGCGCCCGCGAGGGGCTCAGGAGCAAGGCTGGACGGAGGAGGGCGGGTGATGCGCGCAAAGGCACTCTGGCGCAATGGCGCCGTGGCTGTGTTGCTGGCGGCTTTGGTCGGGCTATGGCTCAACGAGCCGTCAGCCAGCGCCAGTGGTGAAGCCAGCGGCCGGCGCATGCTGCGCACCGAGCTGTACCTGGAAGCGGTGGAGCTGGCGCAGTGGGAAGACTTCCTCGCCCGCGAGGTGACGCCGCGCTTCCCCGATGGCCTGAGCTGGCTCGACCTGCACGGCCAGTGGCGCGGCCCCAGCGGCGGGCCGGAGAAGCTGCCGTCGCGGATGCTGATCCTCATCCACGCCGACAACCCCTACACGCGCCAGGCACTCACGGATATCGGCGCGCACTTCAAGCTGCGCTTCGGTACGGCAGTGCTGCAGGTCAGCAGTCCGGTTCGCGCCCGCGACCCGGACTGGACGCCGCAGCGCCTGGACAACCCTCAGCTGTCGCGCTGAAGCCCGGCCTCGATCAGGTCGAGCATGTAGCGCGGCAGGGCGAACGCCGCCTGGTGCACCTCGGGGGTGTAGTAACGGGTCACCAGGCCGCTCTTCGCGAAGCGCTGGCGCAGGATTTCCAGCTCGGTGCGGCGCACCTTCTCGCTGTTGGACGCCCAGCCGAAGGCCATGCTGCCGCCGATGTAGGTCGGTACCGCCGCGTGGTAGAAGCCCCAGTCGGCGAAGGTATCTGCCAGCCGCCGCGCCGTACCGCCCAGTTCCTCCGGCTGGAGGAAGGGCACGCCGTTCTGCGTGGCGAGGATGCCGCCGCTGCCTAGGCGCAGCTGGCAGTTACGGTAGAAGGCGTCGGTGAACAGGCTGGCCGCCGGGCCGCCCGGATCGGTGGAGTCGCAAAGGATCAGGTCGAAGGTCTCGCGACTCTGCGCGAGGTACTCCAGGCCGTCGGCGTAGATCAGCTGCAGGCGCGGATCGTCCAGCGCTCCAGCGGAATGCAGCGGCAGCAGCTCGCGGCACAGTTCGACCACCTGCGGGTCGATCTCCACGGCGACTATTTCCTCGATGCCGGCGTGACGGACGATCTCCCGCAGGATGCCGCCGTCGCCCACGCCAATCACCAGCACGCGGCGCACCGCGCCATGGGCGAGGATCGGCACATGGGCGAGCATCTCGTGGTAGACGAACTCGTCCGCCTCGGTGGTCTGCACCACGCCGTCCAGCGTCAGCACGCGGCCGAAGCGCCGGTTGCGGAACACCTGCACCTCCTGCTGGCCGGTGTTGCCCTGGTAGATCGGCTCGTCGACGGTCAGCGCCTGCGCGTAACCGTCATGCAGCGACTCGCGGAATTCGTCCATTAGAAGGAAACCTGCGCCGGTTGCGACAGACGCAGAACGGAGAGGTCCCCGGTGATACGCTTCCACGCCAGGCGGATCGCCTCGATGTCCTTGCCGCGCGCGGCAGTGTCTTCATGCAGGATCACGATCACCTTGGTGCTCAGCCGCTCCGGTTCCGGCGCACCGTGGTCGCGCCACTGGCCGTAGGCGTCGTAGGCGGTGAAGCCATCCGGGAAGCGCGGCGTCACCTCCTGGTCGAGGAATTGCCGCCAGCGCTGCTCGCTGATCTTCTCCTTGCCGTTCTCCTGGCCCAGCGCGAAGTACAACTCGGTGCGCAACCACTGCGCCTGCGCCGGCCGGGTCGGATCGCCCTGCAACGTCGAACTGCTGGGATTGGTGGTATGGACGGAGGGAGCGGGCGGGGTGGCGCAGCCGAACAGCGCCAGGGCGAGGCTGGCGGCAAGTAGATGGCGGAGCATGGGACTTCCTTGCGGTGATGAGGGTGAACCAGATCGCCACTATAGGATGTCGGCTGTTATTTCCTTAAATACTGAAAAAGCATTCTCATATGCTCGTATTAAAGGATTCGCCCCTGCCCGGAATACCTGCTCCTACCGTTCAACTCGCCGCCATAGCCGGCCCGCTCGGCGGCTCGTCGTGCAGCTCGCGCCGCCAGGCCAGCAGGCCGTAGATCGCCAGCACGATGAAGCCCGCGTAGAGCCCGGCCGTGAGGTAGAGCGCCTTGTAGAGGAATACGCCGGTGTAGACCACGTCGAGGATGATCCACAGCCACCAGCTGGCGACGTACTTGCGCGCGGCCCAGAAGCTCGCCACCAGGCTGAAGGCGGTGAGTGCGGCGTCGAGCCAGGGCAGGGCGGCGTCGGTGTGGGTGTGCATGGTCCAGCCCAGGGCGACGGCGCCGGCGGCACCGGCCAGGCAGCTGGAGATGGCTGTAGGGAGCGGCAGGCGCTCGACGCGCACCTTGCCGTGGTCGCTGCCGCCCTGGCTCCACTGCCACCAGCCGTAGAACTGCAGCACCACGAAGACCAGTTGCAGGAGCATGTCGGAATAGAGCTTCACGCTGAAGAAGATCCACGCGTAGAGCAACACCGCCACCACGTTCACCGGCCAGCACCAGCGGATGCGTCGGGCGGTGAGCCAGACGCCGAGCACGTTGACGATGACCGCGATGATTTCCAGAGCAGACATGCCCTTTTTCCTCAGAATGGATGTTCAGGCGAGTCAGTTCGCCCTGGCCGCCAGTTGGCGCAGATGGTTGAGCAGCCGCTGTCCCTCGCTGCCCTGGAACCAGCGGGTGTGGCCGATCAGGTAGTTGTCGTAGGCCAGGGAGGCATTTTCCTCCGAGCCGAGCAGGCCATGGAAGTAGCCGATCTCGGACAGGGCGAAATCCGCATGCACCAGTGGCAGCAGCGCGGTCAGCGCGAGCAGGTCGTCGCGGCTCAGCGGGCGGACGCTGGCATAGCCCTGCAGCAGGGCGTCGAGCCCGTCGAGGTCGGCCACGGCGGCGCGGCCCTGGTCCAGCTCCAGCCAGGGCACCAGGTTGCGCTCGATGGCGGTGGTCAGGTCGAACAGCGCGAAGGTGCGGTCGCTCAGGCCGAAGTCCAGTATCGACACGACCTGCGCCTGCCGGCTGTCTTCGTTCCACAGCAGGTTGGAGGCATGCCAGTCGTTGTGGGTCCACAGCGCCGGCTGGCGGCCCAGGTAGGGCAGCAGGTGGCGTTGCAGCGGCAGATGGAGTTCGCTCAGGGTCTCCTGCCACGGACGCGCCTGCAGGTACTCGGCGAGGGCGGGCGCCTGGAGGAGGGTCGCCTCAATGGCAGCGATGGGGTCCTCTGCGCCGAACAGACTCAGGTTGCTGAACAGCACATCGGTGCTGCGCGCGGGGGCGTCGAAGCCTTCGGCGGCGTGGTGTAGCCGCGCCAGGGCGACGCCGGCGGCGAAAGCGTGGGCGTTGTGCTGGAAGGGTGTCCAGGACAGCGCGTCACGGTACAGGTCGAGCCCCTTGGCCTTGCGGTGTACCTCGTAGGTCCAGCCGTTTCGTGCGATGGCGCTATAGCCGTGGCTGTCACGCAGTACCTGGGCAACGGGCGCGCCGCGACGAGCCAGGTGATCGAGGAAGGCATGCTCCTCCGCCAGCGCGGTTGCGGAGCGCACGCCGGGATGGTGACGTTTGACGAACAGCGGGCCGCCGTCGGTTTCCACCAGCGCGGCGGCGGAGAAGGGGCGGGGGCTATGCCAGGTCAGGTGGGCGTTGGCGCCGGCCTGCGGAAAGTCTTCCAGCAGGCTGGCGACTTCCGCCTCGGTGAGCGCCGGCCAGTCGGGCTCCACCGGCTCGAGGCCCATGCCGTGGCTCAGGCGTTTGGTCATGCAGGGTTCTCCACTTGCCGGCCATCACCGGCGATGCCGCACCGGAATTCGGGGTGCGCGCACAGGTATTCAGGTCGCTGAAGCAGCTGTTGTTCACTCGGTGCGTCCCGGCCATCCGGGGTGATGCGCGGGGGGATTTTGCCAGCATCCGCCGCGGAATGTCGGGAATGCTGCGTTCGCGGGCCGAGGGGGCGCCACTGCGGGTTATGAC
This sequence comes from Pseudomonas sp. PDM17, assembly GCF_014851985.1. Lineage (NCBI taxonomy): Bacteria > Pseudomonadati > Pseudomonadota > Gammaproteobacteria > Pseudomonadales > Pseudomonadaceae > Pseudomonas > Pseudomonas sp. PDM17. Next base: position 247,429 of record NZ_JACVAT010000008.1, on the reverse strand, counting down.
CTCATGCGATTACGGTATTTAGCGCGGCGGGAGGCGCTGGATAGAGTGGCGGCCTCTTTCCGCAGCCTCGACTTCGCCATGACCGATACCCGCCAGCAACTCACCCGGCAGATCATCGACGCCGGCCGCTTCCTCTACGGCCGTGGCTGGTCGCCGGCCACCAGCAGCAACTATTCGACACGGCTGACGGCGGATCGCGTTCTGCTCACCGTTTCCGGCAAGCACAAGGGCCAGTTGGGTGAGGACGATGTGCTGGAAACCGATCTGGCCGGCAACAGCCTGGAGCCGGGCAAGAAGCCGTCGGCGGAAACCCTGCTGCATACCCAGCTCTATGCGTGGCGCCCGGAGGTCGGCGCGGTGCTGCACACCCACTCGGTGAACGCCACGGTGCTGTCGCGCCTGACCGTCGGTGATCGTCTGCAACTGGAGGATTACGAGCTGCAGAAGGCCTTTGCCGGCGTCAGTACCCATGAAGGCCGCGTCAGCGTGCCGGTCTTCGACAACGACCAGGACATCGCCCGCCTGGCCACCCAGGTGCAGCCCTGGCTCGACGCCCACCCGGATTGCTTCGGCTATCTGATTCGCGGGCATGGCCTGTACACCTGGGGCGCGCAGATGAGCGATGCGCTGCGCCAGGTGGAGGCGTTCGAGTTTCTCTTCGAGTGCGAGCTGAAGGTGCTGAGCCTGCGCGGCTAGGAGGCTTCGACTGAGGTGCAACGGAAGCCGACCACCCGGTTGCGTCCGCCATCCTTTGCCCGGTACAGCGCGCTGTCGGCAGACTGCAGCAACTCGGCCCAGTCGGCGGGGTTGAATTGCGAGGTGCTGGCCACGCCGATGCTCAGGGTGAGCACCCCCTGCGGGCCATGCTCGTGCGGCACGGCGAGGGCCTGCAGGCTGGCGCGGATGTGCTCGGCAAGCTCCAGGGCATCGGCTTCTTCGCTGTCGCCCAGCAGCACGACGAATTCCTCGCCGCCGAAGCGCGCCGCGCAATCGGCGGGGCGCCGTGCCCACTCGGCGATCACCCGGGCCACGGTCTTCAGTGCGGCGTCGCCGGCGGGGTGACCGTAGTGGTCGTTGTAGGCCTTGAACTTGTCGATATCCATCAGCATCACTGACAGCGCGGCTCCGCTGCGCTGGTAGCGCGCCCACTCGTGGTTGGCGCGCAGGTCGAAGGCACGGCGGTTGTTCAGTCCGGTCAGCGGGTCGGTGCTGGCGGCCTGCCGCAATTCGGCTTCCTGGCGGTCGCGCTCACGCATCTGGCGCAGGGCGAGCAGCGCGAGGCCGATGACCGCGCCGACCAGGGAAACGCCCAGCAAACCGATCAGGCTGGCGCGCCAGTACCAGTCCTCGTAGATCTCGCGCGATGGCAGGGCGACGCTGAACACCAGCGGGTAGCCGTCTACCGGGCGGAAGTCGTGCCAGCGCTCCTGCCCGTCGCTGTTGGTGTCGAAGAAGTTCTCCGCGCCGTTGCTGCGGTAGCGCTCGAAGGATTCGCCCAGCGTCGCGGCGGGCTCCGTGTCCGGCCAGTGCGCGAGCAGGGTGCCGTCGCGCATGTGCAGGCTGACCGTGCCGCCATCGCCGAGGTTGAGGTCGCTGAACAGTTCGCTGAAGTAGGCCAGCTCCAGGTTGGCGCCGACCACCCCGGCGAAGCTGCCGTCTTCGCGTTCCAGGCGACGGCTCAGCGCAACGCTGTTGCGGGCGTCGCTGGAGTAGGGGATGTACGGGTGGCTCAGGTAGGGCGCGTCGCCCTGCGATACGCGTAGTGCCTGGAAGTACTCGCGGCCGGAGAGGTCGATGCGTGCCGGTACTTCCTTGCCGAAGCTGTAGGTGGCGATGCCGTCGGCGTTGGTCAGGAACACCGAGCCCATGCCGCGAGTGGGCGCGGTGTAGGCCCGAAGCAGCAGGTTGCGCGTGTCCATGGACAGCCCGCGTATCTCCGGCTGGGCGTGGGCGTGCACCACGGCCTGCAGGGTCATGTCGTAGAGGTCGAGGTTGCGCTGGATGTCGCGCTGCACCAGCAGGGCGATGTTGTGGCCGTTGGCACTGGCGACTTCGAGGGCGTCGTGGCGCATTTCCAGGATGGCCCAGGTCGACAGGGCGCCGATGGCGCCGGTCAGGCCCAGGCTGGCAAGAAGGATGGTGCTCGAACGGCGGATCGGCATGCCGGTATCCATACAGGGAGGGGCGGCTGCACATCGGTGCGTGCCTCAAGGCATATAGCAGCAATCGGCCGGGTTGTCCGGTATTCCCCGGCAGGAAGAACATGGGCTGCTCCTGCCGGTGTGCCCCGACGGGGAGGCAAAAAAAATGCTGCCTGGAACAGGCAGCATTCATGGGTCACGCACCATTGGTGACTGGCTTCAGTCTGCCGGCGCAAGATTAAGCTTTGATGAAGGCCCGATCCTCAGTACGTCGCACGCACGGTCAGCATGAAGTTGCGCGGGTCGCCATAGACGTTGCCATAGGTCGAGGTGCCGACCGTCTGGTAGTACTTCTTGTCGAACAGGTTGTTGCCGTTGAGCGCGACGTTCCAGTGTTCGTCCAGCTGGTAGTCGACCAGCGCATTCCACACCGCGTAGCCGCTTTGCTGGTAGTCGTACGGCACGTCGGCCTGCGTCACGTTGCCGTTGCTGTCGTAGTAGGAGGCGGTGCCGCTGACCTTGGTCGCGCTCTGGATATCGACGCCGCCGCCGACGCGGAACTTCGACCAGTCGCCCGGCAGGCGGTAGGTGCTGAACAGCTTGGCCAGGTGCTTGGGCGTGATGGTGCTCAGCTCGCCGCCGACGGTGCGGTTCTTGTTGAGGTTGAGGGTGTAGCTGGCCATCACCATCCAGTCCGGCAGTACCTCGCCGGAGATTTCCATGTCCACGCCCTTGCTGACGACTTCGCCGCCGTTGACGTAGCAGCAGTTGCCGCCGAACAGCACCGAGGTGGCGTCGTACTGTGGGTCGAGCACGGCCTGGTCTTCGCGCTTGGTGTAGTAGAGCGCCACGCTGGTGTTCACCCTGCCGTCGAACAGCTCGCCCTTCAGGCCCGTCTCGTAGGTCTTGCCGGTCATGGGGTCGAGGGTGCTGCCGCTGCCCAGCGGGCCGGCCATGTAGTTCTGCTGCGGCTTGAAGATTTCCGCGTAGCTGGCGTAGGCGGCCCACTCGTCGCTGAGGTCGTAGACGATACCGCCGAACGGCGTGGTCCTGGTCGGTTCGCGCATGTCGACGCGTGACTGCGTGTTCCAGGTGCCGCTAGCCAGGGTCTGGTAGGTCTGGTCGAACTTGTAGCGCTGCACCCGCGCGCCAAGGATCAGATGCAGCGGCTCGGCCAGCTGCAGGCGCAGGCTGGAGTAGAGGCCGTACTGGGTCTGGCTGTTGGGGCTGTAGTTGCGGGTAACGTCCGGACGGGGGCCGGGGTCGGTCCAGGGCGTGGAGTTCGGGTCGAACACGTCCACCGCGCCGCCGGCAGTCGCGAAGCGCGGGGTGCCCTGCCAGCGGCTGTCGATGTCCTGGTAGTCGCCGCCGACGGTGAGCTGGTGGTTCAGGCCGAACAGGCTGAAGTTGCCCGAGACGTTGGCGTCCCAGAGGTCCTGCTCGCTCCACTGGGTGATCCAGGTGCCGTAGCGGGTGACTCCGGTGCCGGTCACCGGGTTCACCGACCCCAGGGTGGTGGCGTTGTTGGTTTCGATGGTGTCGTAGATGTTGGTGTAGCTGAGGTTGAGCTTCCAGTCGTCGTTCAGGCGGTGGTCCAGCTTGGCAAAGTACTCGCGGGAAAAACCATCTGCATACGCCCAGGTGGTGGACAGCCCGGTATGGCGCGGCAGGCCGAGATCGACGCCGTTGCTGTAGCGCGGCACGGCGTTGGCGGTACCGGTTTCGTGGACCTGGTTGAAGCGCATCCCGCCGGTGAGCAGGGTGTCGTCGGTGACGTCGGCTTCCAGCACGCCGTAGAAGATCGGCTTGTCGGTGGCGCGGTTGTCGGTGAAGTACTGGCGGTCCTGGTAGGCCACCACCGCGCGCCCGCGCAGCTTGCCGTCGAAACCCAGCGGCCCGGTCACGTCCAGCTCTGAGCGGTAGTTGTCCCAAGTGCCGGCGGAGGCGCTGAACTTCAGCTGGTAGGTATCCAGCGGGCGCTTGCGCACCAGGTTGATGATGCCGCCGGGGTCGCCGGTGCCGCCGAACAGCGCCGAGCTGCCGCGCAGCACTTCGACGTGGTCGAACTCGGCCATGTCGTAGACGTTGGAGGAGTAGAACGAGCCGGCGGTGGTGCCCAGGGCCATCGGCGCGGCGCCGTCGAGCTGGATGTTCTGGATGGCGAAGCCGCGCGAGTAGTAGTCCTGCAGGCGGAAGGTGCCGCTCTGCACGGTGATCCCCGGTACCGCCTTCATGGCCTCGTTGATGTCGGTGATCTGGCGGTCGTCCATCAACTGGCGGGTGATTACCGAGACCGACTGCGGGGTTTCCTTCAGCGAAGTCGGCGTCTTCGAGCCGACGCTGGTCAGGCCCGGCGTGTAGCTGCCGCTGTTCTCGGTGGCCTGGCCCATGCCCTGGCCCATGATGGTGGTGTCGGTCATCTCCAGCGCGGCGTCGTCCTGCGGGATCGGCACCAGCTGGTAGCGGTTGCCTTTGCGCTGGGCTGCGAGGCCGCTGCCCATCAGCATCACGTCCAGCGCTTCCTCGGCGCTGTAGTTGCCGCGCACGGCCTGGCTCTGGCGGTCGCGGGTCAGCTCGGCGTCGGCGGCCAGCAGCAGGCCGGTCTGCGCGGCCAGCTCATTGAGCTGGCGGGCGAGGGGGCCGGCGGGGATGTCGAAGCTCTGGCGCTGAGCTTGCTCAGCCATCGCCGTGGAGGTTGTCGTGAGCGAGGCGACGGTGGCCAGGCTCAGGGCGATGGCGAGAAACAGGGGATGCTTTTTGCTCGGGAAGTGCTGGTCTTGGCGTGACATTCCGGTTCCTTGGCGTCCGGTTATTAGGAGTGTTTCCTAGTAATCCGAAGCAGAACGGAAAATCGGAACCATTCTCGAAAACTTTTTTGCAGGGTGCCACCAGAGCGGGAAGATTGTTGCTCGCGAACACCCGCAGGGCGCCTGGCTAGCTCCGTGGAACCACCGTCACCCACCAGTCGAAACGCCGCTGCACACGCACCGGCAGCGCCTCTTCCAGTTGTGCCAGGGCCTGGTCGGTGTCGGCCAGCGGGAAGCTGCCCATGACGCGCAGCCGTGCCACGGTGGGGTCGACGCCCAGGTGGCCGCTCCGGTAACCGCCGAGTTCGGCGATGAATTCCTCCAGCGGCATGTCCTCGGCCAGCAGCAGGCCGCGGCTCCAGGCTTCGCGGCGGGCTTCGGCGCGGGTCAGCGCAGCGGCTTCGAGGGCATCGAAGACGACGCCCTGGCCCGCTTGCAGGGTGAGGCTGGCGCCGCTGTCCTGCAGGGTGGCGCGCACCGCGCCCTGGTAGACATTGAGCTGCGTGCGCGGGCCGATTTCGCGCACGCTGAAGCGCGTGCCCAGCGGCTGCAGCAAGCCGGCACGGGTGCGGACCTGGAAGGGACGGCTGTCGCCGTGGCCGGTCTCGATCAGCACTTCACCGGCGTACAGCACCAGCTCGCGGCGGGCGTCGTCGAAATGAACGTCCAGTGCGCTGTCGCTGTTGAGCCAGACTTGTGTGCCGTCGCTCAGCCGCTCGCTGCGGCGCTCGCCCACCGCCGTGCGGTACTGGGCGCGCCAGGCGTGGAGGCTGGCGATGGGATTTGCTCGCCAACCGAGCCAGCCGAACAGGCCGGCGCCGGCCAATACGCTGAGCTGGCTGAGCAGGCGGCGGCGGGTCTGCTTGCCGGTGCGCAGGGAGGTCAGTGTCCTGTGCGCGGAGGGGCCCTGCTCCTGCAGGCTGGCAAAGCGCTGGCCGATGCGTTCGATGTAGCTCCAGGCCAGGCGCTGCGATTCGCCCTGGTCGAGCCAGCGGCGCCATTGCGCGCGCAGTTCGGTGTCGTTGGGGGACTCTTGCAGGCGCGCGAACCAGTTGGCGGCGCTTTCCAGCGTGGCGTGGTCGAGGCCGGGGCGCGCGCTCACTGCAGCACTCCGTCCAGTTCCGCCTCGAGCAGGGCGCACTGGAACATGGCCTGGGCGATGTATTTGGTCACTGTGCGCACCGAAACGCCAAGCTCCTCGGCGATCTCCCGGTAACCCATGCCGTGCAGCTGCGACAGGCTGAAGGCGGCGGCGACCTTGGGCGGCAGCCGTTCCAGCAGGTCCTGCAGCTGGCCAAGGGTTTCCAGGATGATCGCCTGGTGTTCCTGCGACGGCCAATGGCTTTCCGGCACCAGCGCCAGGGCTTCGAGCCAGGCTTTCTCCAACTGCTTGCGGCGCCAGAAATCGACGCACAGGTGCAGCGAGATGCGGCTCAGGTAGGCGCGGGCGTGGACGTCGCTCTCGAACTCCCGTGGCTGCGCCAACAGGCGCACGAAGACGTCCTGGGCCAGCTCGGCGGCATCGCTGGCATTGCCCAGGCGACGATTGATCCACTGCTGGATCCAGCCGTGGTTCTCGCGGTAGAGGCTGGCCACTTGGGCTCGATGGGCGCGGGCGATGGGTCGTGTCATGGGAGGCCGGACGATGGATCGTGCAAATGCGAATTATTATCAAAATAACCGAATGCCTGGCCTCAGGGCAATAACGCTTTGCAGGGAATGTTCGAGTGAGCGCCGGTATCGCGGGGCTGCTGGAGGAGCGCGCGATGCGCGCGACCACAGGCCTGGTGCATCTGGCGCTGCAGCGTGCTCGCGCTGGTAGGGCGGACAACGCGCCAGCGTTATCCGCCGTCAGGCTGCCGGCGGATAACCCGTTCCGGGTTATGCGCCCTACGGAGCGGAGCGGCGGTGAATCGATCGCGGGTGTGGCGGACTCAGGACTTCAGCGCGCGCCGATGCTCGATGGGCGCCATGCCGAACCAGCGGTGGTGCGCGCGGCAGAATGAGGTGGTGCGGCGGTAGCCCAGCTCCTGGGCGATCCTCGAGATGGGCAGGTCGGACTGGCCGAGCAGTTGTTCGGCGCGGCGGCGGCGGATCTGGTCGACGTGCTCTTCGAAGTCGATACCGTCGTTGGCCAGTCGACGCTGCAGGGTGCGCGGGTGCAGGTCGAGCAGTTGTGCCACCTGTTCCAGGTTGCAGCGCTGCCGGGGCAGCAGGGCGTGGATGTGTCGCTCGACCTCGAAGCCGAGTTTCTCGTCCGCGCCCGAATGTGCTTCCAGGTAGAACTTCACGATGGCGTGCAGCGTGGCGTCGTGACGTACGCAGGGGCGTTGCAGGTCGCGCTGGGAGATCGCCAGGGCGTTGTATTCCTGGCCGAACAGCACCGGGCAACCGAAGTAGCGCCGGTACACCGCCAGCTCGGCTTGCGGCTGGTGGCGCAGCAGCACGGTGGTGGGCTGGAAGGGCGTGCCGAGCAGTTCAGCCATCATCAGTCGGCCGTGCAGCAGTGACTTCTCGACGATTTGCGGAATCTCTTCGATGCACGGCAGGGCGTTGTCGAAGCAGAGCAGGGTGCAGTCGTTGCGGCGCTCGAGGTGGAAGAGGATCGAGGGACTGTAGAGGCGCATGTAGCGCACCACCGCAGCCAGCCCTTCGCCGGCAGTGGGCGCGGTCTGCGCCAGGTGTTGCAGAGGGCCGAGCAGGGTGGATTTCTGCCGGCTCGCCAGTTCCAGGCCGAATTCTGGCATGGCCAGTGAGCGGGCACTGCCTTCGAAGATCTGCACCAGGCTGCGGTAGGAGAACTTCTTCTCGTAGTCGCCGACGACGTTCAGGTCGATGCGATGCGGCGCGAGGTGAGCGCGAAGCGAGGCGCCGCGCTCGGCGAGCAGTTCGCCGAACTGGAGGAAAGCGGTGCCGCGAACGGTATCCATGTGAGGGGCTTCCAGGACTGCGAGGAAAGCGCCAGGCCGGCGGCGCGTGCCGCCGGCCTGGCTGCTGCGGCCCGGTCAGGGCGTGACGATGTTGAACCAGAAGTCGAAGTTGTCCATGTAGCTCATGAGCTCTTCGAGCTTGGCCTGGTCGCCGTTGACCTTGATGTCGCCCGAGGCCTCGGCATCCTTCAGCGTCGCCTGCTTGAGCATCAGCTTGTTGAGGGTGTCGCGGGTCAGGGTGATGGTGGCGTCGGCGTCCTTGGCCTGCAGACCTTCGGTGTGGTTGAGCACGCCGTTTTCCATCTGCAGCAGGTACTTCTGCTTGAGGTCGGTGAAGTCGAAGTTCAGGGTGATCTTCTTGTCCTCGACTTCCGGGCCTTTCAGGCGCATGGCCAGGTAGTCGAAGAACAGGTCGAGGTCCATCGCCTTGACGGTGTCGGGGCTGGCGGTGTCCGGCGTCGGCAGCTTCTGCACGCCGTTGCGCAGCTCCTGCGCACCGGTCAGGTAGAAGTTGCGCCACGGGCCGCTCTCGGCCTGGTAGCCCATCTGCTCGAGAGCGTCGGCCTGCAGGTTCTTCGCCGCCTGGTTGTTCGGGTCGGCGAAGACCACGTGGTTGACCACCTCGGCCACCCAGCGGTAGTCGCCCTTGTCGTAGTACTCCTTGGCCTTCTTCAGCACCGCGTCGGCGCCGCCCATCATGTCGACGTAGCGCTTGCCTTCCTCGTCCGGCGGCAGCTCGTGCAGGGTCGCCGGGTTGCCGTTGAACCAGCCCAGGTAGAGCACGTAGGTCGCCTTCACGTTGTGGTTCAGCGAGCCGTAGTAGCCCCGGTTGGAGAACTTGGTGGCGATCGCCTTGGGCAGCTTCACCTGCTCGGCGATTTCGGTCATGGTCAGGCCCTTGTTCGCCAGGCGCAGGGTTTCGTCGTTGATGTAGCGGTACATGTCGCGCTGCAGGCCGATGTGCTCGTTGACTTCCTTGTTGCCCCAGACCGGCCAGTGGTGCATGGCGTACATCACCTGGACGTCGTCGCCCCACATCTTCAGCGCCTGGTTGAGGTACTTGGACCAGGGCAGCGGCTCGCGGATTTTCGCGCCGCGCAGCGAATAGGTGTTGTGCAGGGTATGGGTGGAGTCTTCGGCGGTGTTCAGCGCCTTCATTTCCTTGATGTAGTACATCATCTCGGCCGGGGCCTCGCTGCCCGGCGCGTAGAGGAACTCGTAGTGCAGGCCGTCGATGACGTGCTTCTCGCCGGTCTGGGAAATGATGTCGGTCGGCGGGATCAGGGTCACGGTGCCGGCAGAGGTGGTAGTGCCCAGGCCCGCGCCGAGCTGGCCGGTGTCAGTCGGCGGCAGCAGGTTGCCGTACATGTAGCTGGCGCGGCGGCTCATGGCGGTGCCGGCCATTACGTTCTCGGCCACGGCGTGTTCGAGGAAGCCCTTGGGTGCGTAGATCTTCACCTTGCCGGCCTTGACGTCTTCCTCTTTCACCACGCCCTTCACGCCGCCGTAGTGGTCGACGTGGCTGTGGGTGTAGATCACCGCCACCACCGGTTTCTTCGGTCGGTGCTGGTAGTACAGCTCCAGCGCCGCGCGGGCGGTTTCCTCGGAGATCAGCGGGTCGAAGATGGTGATGCCGGTCTTGCCCTCGACAATGGTCATGTTCGACAGGTCGTAGTTGCGCACCTGGTAGAGGCCCTTGGTGACCTCGAACAGACCGGAGATGTTGATCAGCTGCGATTGTCGCCACAGGCTCGGGTTGGTCGAGGCCGGCGCGGCCTGGCCTTCCTTGATGAAGTTGTACTTGGCCGGGTCCCAGATCAGGTTGCCTTTCTCGCCCTTGATCGGCTCGGACGGCAGCGGCGCGATGAAGCCCTTGTGCGCCAGCTCGAACGAGGTCTTGTCGTCGAACGGCAGCTCCTTGAGCAGGGCGTCGTTGGCGGACTTGGTCGCGTCGGTAGCAGCCTTGGGCGCTTCGGCGGCCCAGGCCTGGGTGGTCATGGAGATGGCGGCGGCCAGGGCGAACGAGGCACTGAATTTCCACAGGCCTTGGCCTGGCAGTTGGCCAAACGGCTTCAGGGATCGGGCAATCGCTTTCATTTCAAGCTCCTTCTTGCGGAATGCGCTGTACCTGCGGGGCAACTGCCAGCGTTGAATGTCGGTGACTTCCTCACTGCATCGGGTGGTGCGTCGGGGCCTTGTGGGCATGGCCCGCCGGCTGGCGGGCCATGCAGGGGGTTACTTGTGTTTCAGTTGCTCATAGGACTTGAGCATGTCCCGCGCCCAGCCATCGAGCACGGCCTTGGCGTCGTTGGCGCTCATGACCTGGGAGGAGTTCTCCAGCTCGGTGCCGGCGCCCTTGCGCACGACCTGGGCGACCACCTTGCCGTCACTGCCGTCGAGGAAGGCCGCTTCGGTGGCGATGCTGGTGTCCTGGTCGCGGATGCCGGTGGCGGTGCTGACGCCGGCGGCGATCAGGGCGATCGGGATCACCTCGTAGGGTTGCAGGCCCTTGGTCTCGGCGCTGACGGCGGTGATCGCCGGACGCACGATCAGCACGCCCGGGCCGGGGCCGGTGGCCAGCGGCAGGGCCTTGGCGAATTGCGTCTGCAGCGCCTGGTCGTAGTACTTGGTGATGCCGTCCAGGGTGCTCTGCGGGATCTTCTCGCTGGGCTGCGGTTTCGGGTAGAGCTGGCTCGGCTCGACGTAGACGCTGGTGAACTGGCTGACGTCGATGCCGGGCTTGATCCAGCGCATCACCGGCGCGCCGGAGGGCGATTTCTCTTCCTTGAGGACGCTGTAGTCCTTGAGGAAGCCTGAGTAGTTCTCCGGCTCCACGTACTTGCTGGCGCAGCCGGAGAGGGTGAGGGTGGCCACGCACAGCGGCAGGGCCAGGAATTTCAGGTTCATTGCAGTGCTCCTTAGGGATGTTTCTTGTGGAAGGTGTCGTATCGCAGTGTCAGGGCCGCGCTCTTGTCGTCGCGTAGGCCGTCAGAATCGCCAGGTCGCACCGCCGCCGATGATGTGCAGGGCGGCGTTGTTGTAAGTGCCGGAAAGGGTCTCGCCGGAGCGTGACTTGGTCTGCTCGACGTCCATGTCGCCGAGCCAGACGAGGGTGTAGGCCAGGTGCAGGTCGAGGCCTTCCTCGACCTGGTAGTTGATACCGGTCGCCAGGCGCCAGGTCTCGGCCATGGGGTTGTCCACGGTGCGGTCCTTGTCGTCCACCGCCGAGCTGTCGTAGCCCAGGCCGAGGCTCCAGCGCCATTGCGGGGTGGCCTGGTACTGTGTGCCGATGGAGGCGTGCCAGGTGTCCTTGTACTTGCGGTCGACAGTACGGTCGACACCGCCGGCGTTGGCGTCGACGTCCACGCCGATCTCGCCGAACTCGCTCCAGTCCTGCCAGCCCAGGCTGCCCAGCAGCTTCCACTGCGGGTCCAGCTGGTGGGCGATGCTCAGGGTCGCCGTCTGCGGGATGTTCACGTCCAGCTCCAGCGAGCTGACGTCCAGGCGGTTGAGCGCGGCATTGATGATCGGGTTGCTGATCTTGCTCACGTCGGGGCTGTCTTCGAACTCCAGCTTCACCTTGCTGGTGTAGGCGAGGCCGATCTGCGTGCGCTCGCTCAGGTCATAGAGCAGGCCCAGGTTGACCCCGACGCCGACGTCGGTGTCCTTGTATTCCAGCTGGCCGTCGGGGTTGTCGCGCAGGCCCAGCAGGTTGTTGTTGATGGCCATCTCGGTGCGGTAGTAGCCGTAGACGATGCGCGGGCCGATGCCGAAGGTGAGGTCGTCGGTGAATTTGTGCGCGATGGTCGGCTGGAAGGACACGCCGATGATCGCCGTTTCCTGGCTGAAGTAGCGGCCGGCCCAGTCGTCGTCGTAGTTCAGCGCCAGGCCGAAGTTGCCGTACATGCCGAAGCCGATGGCCGAGCGCTCGTCGATCTGCTGGCTGACGAAGAAGCTCGCGCCGGGCAGCCATTCCAGGGCGTTGCCGCCTTCGTTGCCATCGAACTGGTTGTTGTCGTCACGGGAGAAACGCAGGTCGCCGAGGATGACCTGGGCGTTGGCGCTGATCTGCGTGCCCTTGAGCCTGGCGATACCGGCGGGGTTGCTCATCAGCACGCTGGGGTCGCTGGCCAGGGCGGCGGAGCCGGCGTTGGCCAGGCCCATGCCTTCCTGCCCGGCCTCGTAGATCATGATGCCGCCCGCGGAGGCGGGGCCGGAGAACAGGATACAAAGCGATGTGGCGATGGTGGCGCTGATGGCCTTTGCGGCGCCTGTGCTGTCTCTGGTCATCGAGCATCCCCTGCTGATCCCTGACTGGCTCTCGCGTCGCCCTGGCGACGTGAAAGGCATTCGCTCCGAATGCGCTCTGGAGACGTTGAGCCTGCTACCCATAGGACATGGGGAAGCAGGTTGTGTGAAAGAGCCTAGATAGCGATCCGGGATATGCAACTCGGGTTTTGCTTCAAGACGCGATAGATGTGCCGCACACGACACAATGCTGGACATAAAGAGTATCCAATCGTCCGGCCTGCCGATTGGCCGTCACTCGACGATGGTGCTCCCGCAAAGTGACGTTGGTCCCCTGCCGGTGGCGGCTGTCGCGAAAAGAGTGATGCCCCTGCCTCGATGCCGTGGCTTGCGCTGGGCGTGGCGCCTCGGTCAGCATGCCGGCCGCCATTCTTCGAAAAGACCTGCCGCCCATGCGCCGCCTGCCTTCGCTTACCGCCCTGCGCACCTTCGAGTCCGCTGCCCGCCATGCGCACTTCGGCCGCGCCGCCGCCGAGCTGTGTGTCACCGACAGTGCGGTCAGCCACCAGATACGCCAGCTCGAAGAGCAACTGGGGGCGACGCTGTTCGAGCGCCAGGGTCGCCAGGTGCAGCCCACTCCCCAGGCGCGGCGCCTGCTGCGCAGCCTGCAACAGGCCTTCGAGCTGATCGGTACAGCGTGCGATGAGTTGCGCGATCCGGGCTCTCAGGCACAGCTGCATATCGCCGTGACGGTGGAGCTGGCGCAGAAGTGGCTGGTGGGCCGGCTGGCGGATTTCGCCGAGCGCTATCCGGAGATTGTCCTGCACCTGCATGAACAGCCGCTGGAGGCGCCGGGGCCGGCCGCCGAGATCGACCTGGCGATCACCTACGGCACCGGTCCGGCGGACGCCAGCACCTACTTCGTGCGGCCGTTGCCGACCCTGCAGTTCTTCCCGGTGTGCAGCCCCGGCCTGTTCAACCAGTCGCCGCTCAAGCATCCACGCGACCTGGCGCGCCACTGCCTGCTGCACGACGACCAGGACGGCAAGTCCTGGACTGCCTGGCTGACCACCCACGCCAGCGACATCCGCCCCAGCCGCCACGTCTACCTTGGCCACGCCGGGCTGACCATGGAAGCGGCGGTGCGCGGGCAGGGCGTGGCCATCGGCGACAACCTGACCAGCGCCGAGGACCTGGCCAGCGGCCGGCTGGTGCGCCCGTTCGCCGCGCAGATCACCTCCCTGGGGCAGTACGCGCTGGTCTGCGAACGCCTGCGTCTGGAGAAGCCGGCGGTGGCGGATTTCATCGAATGGATGACCGACCAGCTCAATGACATGTGAGTCCGGCACGGTCTGTTCTGGCGGCTTAACCTGCGTCTCGCAGGATGAACGCCAGGTAGGATGGCGTGGAGCGCAGCGAGACCCATCGATGCGCCGTGAAGCCCAGGCAGCATGGGTGTCGCAGGCTCCACCCATCCTACGGCGAGGTTTGCCGGTAAGGTCGGTACTGTTGGTGGGTCTCATCTTTTTGTTGGTTTTCGATGAATTGAATTCAGCTATTCCGCGAAATTCATCAATGGTGCTCTTCGCGGCGAGCCGGCAACCTTGAGGCATTCCAGTCCCTGATTGCGGAGTACCACCGATGTCTCGCACCCACTCGACACTGCCCAAGGCCGACGGCTTCCGCCTGCCCGGCGAATTCGAACCCAAGGCCCGCTGCTGGCTTGGCTGGCCCGAGCGCACGGATGTCTGGCGCAACGGCGGCAAGCCGGCGCAGAAGATCTGGGTCGAGGTGGTCAGCGCCATCGCCAGCAGCGAGCCGGTGACCGTCTGCGCCTCTGCCGCGCAGTACGCCAACGCCCGGCGCATGCTCCCCGAGAATGTGCGCGTGGTGGAAATGACCTGCAACGACACCTGGTTCCGCGACAGCGGCCCGGCTTTCCTGGTCAATGACGCCACCGGCGAGATGCGCGGGGTGGACTTCCAGTTCAACGCCTACGGCGGGCTCGATGGCGGCCTTTATTACCCCTGGGACAAGGACGACCAGATCGCGCAGAAGATCCTCGAGATCGAAGGCTTCGACCGCTATCGCGCGTCGATCATCGCCGAGATGGGCAGCATCCGCAGTGACGGCCAGGGCACCCTGCTGACCACCGAGCAGTGCCTGCTCAACCGCAACCGCAATGCCCACCTGGGCAAGGAAGAGGTCACCCGCCGGCTCTGCGACTACCTGGGCGCCGAGCACGTGATCTGGCTGCCGCGCGGGTGCAAGTTCGACGAAACCGACGGCCACGTCGACGATCTGGCCTGCTTCGTGCGGCCCGGCGTGGTGGTGATGCAGTGGACGGACGACCGCAGCGACCCGCAGTGGGAAATCTACCAGGAGGCCTACGACGTGCTGCGCAGCGCTCGCGACGCCCGAGGCAACGCGCTGGAAGTACACAAGCTGCCGCAGCCGCAGGTCCTGGAGTGGACGGCTGCCGAGGCCGAGGGCCTGGACCAGGTCGACGGCAGCTTCGACCGCCAGGAAGGCACGAAGATCTGCGCCTCCTACATCAACTTCTACACCGGCAACTCGGCCATCGTGATGCCGTTCTTCAACGACCCCAACGACCGCATCGCCCAGGGCGTGCTGGCCGAGCTGTTCCCGGACAAGCGCGTGATCGGTATCGACAACTCGCGGGAAATTCTCCTGGGCGGCGGCAACATCGGCTGCATCACCATGCCCCAGTACGCGGCGCCGGCGCGCCACACCTGAGGTCCCCACACGGCCCGCCTTGCGCGGGCCGCGTTGCTCCTATCCGCTCGAATCAGCCCAGGCGCAGCGGATCGCCACCGGCCACCGTGCGGTCCATCAGGCGGATGCTGTCGCGACCGCCGCGCTTGGATTCGTAGAGCGCAGCGTCGCCTTGCTCGATCAGCGCGGCGAGGCTGGCCGGTGGCTGGTCGAACAGGTTGGCGCCGATGCTCAGGGTCACGGCCTGGGGCGTGGCGAAGTTCTGCGTGGCGGTGGTCTGGAACTGCTCGCGCAGCTTGCCGGCCAGTTCCATCACCTGTTCGCCGCTGATATTGCTCAGCAGGATGACGAACTCGTCACCGCCCAGGCGCGCCGCCACGGCCCGCTCGGGCAAAGCGGCGCGGATCATCTCGCTGAGCGCCACCAGCAGGCGGTCGCCGGCGGTGTGGCCGTGCAGGTCGTTGACCTGCTTGAAGTTGTCGATGTCGATCAACAGCAGCGCGCCGGGGCGCTCCGGGGAGATCTCCTCGAACACGCGCGGCGCACGGACTTCGAGGGCGCGGCGGTTGTACAGGGCGGTCAGCGGGTCCCGCGCGGCAAGCCGGGCGATGCGTTTCTCGCGGCGATAGCGCTCGGTGCCGGTCATCGACAGGGCGATCAGCATGATCGCCATGGCGCCTTCGACCAGGGAAATCTGGATGATTTCGCCACGGAAGGCGGCCAGGTCGATCAGCGTACCGGGGATGATCACCGTCGCGCCCTTGGCCAGGTAAAAGGCGCCGTGCACCAGCATCACGTAGCGCAGTTGCACCGCGCCCACGCTCAGGGACTTGCCGTGGGGCCGCAGCAGGTAGCTGGCGCGCAGGGAGAGCAGGGCGACCAGCCAGGAGTTGGCCAGCAGCATGAGCTTGGACCACAGCGGGCCGCCGTCGGGAAGCGCCAGCAACGCTATCCAGGTGAGCGGGACGAGCAGCCAGCCCCGCGACAACCTCGCTTCGGTGAACTTCGCCACGCCGCTGAGGAAGAACCAGTGCGCCAGCACCAGCAGGCCGTTGGCGAACCAGATGCCCACCAGCAGGTAGCCGCTCATGCGCAGCAGGGCGAGGGTGGAGCCGATGGTGATGGTGGCGAAGCCCGCGCTCCAGTAGAGCAGCGAGCGTTCGCGCACGCTGCGCCATTCGATGGCCAGGTACAGCGCTGCGGCCGCAGCGAGGGCGACCGTGATGGTCAACATGGTGGGTGGATCGAGCGACATTTTCGAAACCGTACTGCACTGTCGGCAAAAACCGTGATTGTAAGCGCCCTTGCTGGTTTTCCGGTATGCCAGCCGGGCGCTTCCGGTCGGGTTTGCAGCGCCCCTGCCGTGTCTGGGAAGCGCTTCTTGCGCTTTCGTCGCATTGCCGAAGCGGCCAGTGGCCATCAGACTGCGCGGGTTCGTGAGTATTCGCTGGGGGGCTGGGAGGCCCGAAGCCATGGAAAAGCCAACGCGCCGGCGCTGGAGTCCGTTCTGGATGCTGATCGTCGCCGCCAGCTACCTGATTGCCATCCTTTTCACCGTTGCGCTGGCGGGGCTGGGCTGGATTCTCTTTTCCGGCGGCCTGGACGTGACCGTGGTGAAGGAGCGCCGCTACCTGCTGCTGGGTAGCGGCGGACTGATGCTGGCGGTATCGGCCTATATCCTGCTGATGTCGATCCCGACCAGCTTCATCTCCACCGTGCGCCGCGACCGTTCCTGAGCCCTGGGCAAGTCAGAGCCCGATATCGCTGCGCCGGTTGCCGGAGCCTTCGATGGGGTCTTCATCCAGGCTGAAGCCGCGGACACCGATTTCCTTCTCCAGCGCCAGCAGGTACTGGCGCAGGGCGTGGCGGGTGGATTCCTCGCGCAGGCTGTGGTGTACGTGGTTGGCGACCTGGGAATAGGGCAGCGGCTTGCGTTCCTGGCGCTCGTCGATGCTCACCACATGCCAGCCATAGCGTGACGCAAGTGGCCGGTCGTGCAGGCCTACCGGCAGGCGCTGGATGGCCTGGTCCAGCTCAGCGACGGTCTGCCCGGAGGTCAGCCAGCCCAGTTCGCCGCCTTCGTCCTTCGACGGGCAGGCGGAATGCCGCTGAGCCAGGTCGGTGAAGCGCTCCGGGTGCTCGCCCAGCTCCTTCAGCAGCTTCTCGCCCAGCCGGTAGTGCGCGTCGCGGGCCTTGGCGTCTTCCGGTGCGGCGGGCAGCAGGATGTGCCGCACGCGCAGGCGGGTCGGTTCGGAGAAGCGCTCGCGGTGGGTGTCGAAGTAGCGCCGGCAGCTGGTTTCGTCCGGCTCCGGGACGTTCAGCTCGCGTTCCAGCAGGGCCGCGACGGCCTGGTCATCATCCTCGATGTTCGCTGTCAGCCCGAGCATGGCGGCGCGCTGCGACAGCAGCTCGCGCACGACCAGTGCGCGCACGGCGCTGAGCTGCGCATCGGCCAGCGAGGAGGCCGGGTGGAAGGGCGTCTCCTTGGCGATGTCGGCCTCGGTCAGTTCGGTGTCGCCGACGCGGATCACCGGGATCGGTGCATCGGGGAGGTTCTCGACGGCAATCATGTCCATTGGCTTTTTCCTTAGCCGCGACGGCGGACGATCTGGTAGTTACGGCCGAAGTAGCCCAGCGGAATGCTCCACACGTGCACCAGACGGGTGAAGGGGAACAGCAGGATGATGGTCAGGCCGATGAAGATGTGCAGCTTGAAGATCAGCGGCGCTTCCATCACGAAGTCGGCCGCGCCGCCGCGGAAGAACACGATGGCCTGCGCCCAGTTGGCCAGCGCCAGCATCATGCCGCCGTCCAGGTGGTCCATGGATTCGAAGATGGTGGTCAGGCCCAGGCAGGCCTGCAGCAGGAGCAGGGCGATGATCAGGTTGTCCATCACGCTGGAGGAGGCGCGCACGCGCGGGTTGGTCAGCCGCCGCCAGAGCAGCATGGCGCCGCCGATCACGCAGAGCACCCCGGCGATGCCGCCGAAGATGATCGCCATCAGCTGCTTGTGCCCGGCCGAGAGGAACGGCGCGTAGACCCAGTGCGGCGTCAGCAGGCCGACCAGGTGGCCGCCGAAGATCGCCAGGATGCCGATGTGGAAGAGGTTACTGGCCAGGCGCATGTGCTTCGACGAGAGCATCTGGCTGGAGCCGGTCTTCCAAGTGTACTGGCCATAGTCGTAGCGCATCAGGCTGCCGATCAGGAACACGGTGCCGGCGAGGTAGGGGTAGATGCCGTAGATGAATTGGAGCAGGTATTGCTCGAACATGATGGGCCTCCGTTCATTCTTTGCCGGGTTCAGGGGCGCTCTGACGGCATGATCTGCACGACCTGGGGCAGCGCTTCGTACTTGCGTTCAGCCAGGCGTCGTCCTTCGGCTGACTGCAGGCTGCAGTCCTTGTCGGTTTCGGCGTGGAAGCGCACGGCTTCTTCCTCCCACACCGCGTCCAGCGCCTGGGGCGTGTTGTCCGGTGCTTCGCCGGCGGCCACCGGGCGCTGCTCGTCGATGGCCTCGGTGGCGCCGATCAGCGCGAGCAGGGCGCGGGGTACCAGCGCGTAGCGGGTGCCGCGCTCTTCCAGACGCGCGGTGAGCAGGGCGAGGATGTGCTGGATGTCGCCCAGCCACTGGCCGATTTCCTCATGGCTGCGGGTCGACAGGTACTCCAGGAACAGCGGCAGGTAGTCCGGCAACTCGCGGGCGTCGAGCTGGAAGCCGGCGGCTTCATACTCGGCCAGCAGGTTGACCATGGCCTGGCCGCGGTCACGGGATTCGCCGTGCACGTGCTCGAACAGCAGCAGTGAGGTGGCGCGGCCACGGTCGAACAGCTCGACGTAGGCTTCCTCGAGATCGAGCAGGTCGCCGGCGGCCAGTTCAGCGCACCACTGCGCCAGTTCCGTGCGCAGCTTCAGTGGCAGGCGGTCCTCGCCGTCGAGAATCTCCACGGCTTCGGCGCAGGCCGCCTGCAGCTCGGCGGTGGGGTAGTCGAGCAGGCGCGCCAGCACGCGCAGGCTGAGCAGGCCGACGATGGGGCCGTCGTGAGGTTTGGGAATGGCTTCGTAGTTACCCATGGCGGCTGTCCTCCACCGGGTCGAAGGTCTGCACCGGCTTGACCAGCGTGGTGGTGTTCTTGCGTCCGCCGAACAGGCTGACCTGGTTGTTGCCGCCACCGTTGCAGCCGTCGCCGAAGGTGAAGCCGCAACCGCTGCGTTCGGCATAGGCCTCGGGGATGTGCTCGCGGTGGCCGGTGGGAATGACGAAACGATCCTCGTAGTTGGCGATGGCCAGGTAGCGGTACATCTCCTCGACCTGGTTCTGGGTCAGGCCGACCTGTTGCAGCACCTCGGTGTTCAGCTCCTTGTCGACGTGCTTGGCGCGCATGTACACGCGCATTGCCATGAGGCGCTTGAGGGCCAGCACCACCGGTGCTTCCTCGCCGGCGGTGAGCATGTTCGCCAGGTAACGTACCGGGATGCGCAGCGACTCGACCTTGGGCAGCACGCCATCGAACTCCACGTGCCCGGCCTCGGCGGCGGACTGGATGGGGGAGAGCGGCGGCACGTACCAGACCATCGGCAGGGTGCGGTATTCCGGGTGCAGCGGCAGGGCCAGCTGCCAGTCGATGGCCAGCTTGTAGACGGGTGAGGCTTGCGCTGCGGCGATCACGTTGTCGGGGATGCCGTCCTTGCGCGCCTGGGCGATGACTTCCGGGTCGTGCGGATCGAGGAAGATTTCGCACTGGCGGTGGTAGAGGTCGCGGTCATCCTTGGAGGCGGCCACTTCCTCGATGCGGTCGGCGTCGTAGAGCAGCACGCCGAGGTAGCGGATGCGTCCCACGCAGGTTTCCGAGCACACCGTGGGCTGGCCGGTCTCGATGCGCGGGTAGCAGAAGATGCACTTCTCCGACTTACCGCTTTTCCAGTTGTAGTAGATCTTCTTGTACGGGCAGCCACTGATGCACATGCGCCAGCCGCGGCACTTGTCCTGGTCGATGAGGACGATGCCGTCTTCCTCGCGCTTGTAGATCGCGCCACTGGGGCAGGAGGCCACGCACGCCGGGTTCAGGCAGTGCTCGCACAGGCGCGGCAGGTACATCATGAAGGTGTTTTCGAACTGCCCGTAGATGTCCGCCTGTACCTGGTCGAAGTTGATGTCCTTGCGCCGCTTGGCGAACTCGGTGCCCAGCAGTTCTTCCCAGTTCGGGCCCCATTCCACCTTGTCCATGCGCTGCCCGGAGATCAGCGAGCGCGGCCGCGCCACCGGCTGGTGGTCGCCCTGCTTGGCGCTGTGCAGGTGCTGGTAGTCGAAGGTGAAGGGCTCGTAGTAGTCGTCGATCTCCGGCAGGTCCGGGTTGGCGAAGATGTTCGCCAGTACCCGCCACTTGCCGCCGATGCGCGGGTTGATGGAGCCGTCGGCGTTGCGCACCCAGCCGCCGTTCCATTTCTTCTGGTTCTCCCATTCCTTGGGGTAGCCGATGCCGGGCTTGGTCTCGACGTTGTTGTACCAGGCATATTCGATGCCTTCGCGGCTGGTCCAGACGTTCTTGCAGGTGACCGAGCAGGTGTGACAGCCGATGCACTTGTCGAGGTTCAGGACCATCCCGACCTGGGAACGAATCTTCATTTGACGGCCTCCTGCTGATAGTCGTTGCCTTCACCGTCGAGCCAGTCGATGCGGCGCATCTTGCGCACGATGACGAACTCGTCGCGGTTGGAACCCACGGTGCCGTAGTAGTTGAAGCCGTAGGAGAGCTGCGCGTAGCCGCCGATCATGTGGGTCGGCTTGGGACAGACCCGCGTGACCGAGTTGTGGATACCGCCGCGCGTGCCGGTCATCTCCGAGCCTGGGATATTCAGGATGCGCTCCTGGGCGTGGTACATCATCGCCATGCCCGGGCGCACCCGCTGACTCACCACTGCGCGGGCGGCGATGGCGCCGTTGGCGTTGTACAGCTCGATCCAGTCGTTATCGGAGACACCAATGGAGCGTGCGTCGTCCTCGGACATCCAGACGATCGGCCCGCCGCGCGACAGGGTCTGCATCAGCAGGTTGTCGCTGTAGGTGGAGTGGATGCCCCACTTCTGGTGCGGGGTCAGCCAGTTCAGGGCGATTTCCGGGTTGCCGTTGCTTTTCGGCGCGGCAACGCTGGCGGCGGCCTTGGTGTCGATGGGCGGGCGATAGACCATCAGGCTTTCACCGAAGGCGCGCATCCACGGGTGGTCCTGGTAGAACTGCTGGCGGCCGGTGACGGTGCGCCAGGGGATCAGCTCATGCACATTGGTGTAGCAGGCGTTGTAGCTCACGTGCTCGTCTTCCAGGCCCGACCAGGTAGGGCTGGAGATGATCTTGCGCGGCTGCGCGACGAGGTCGCGGAAGCGGATTTTCTCTTCTTCCTTGGGCTTGGCCAGGTGCGTGTGGTCGCGCCCGGTGATCTTCGACAGCGCCGCCCAGGCTTTCACCGCTACCTGGCCGTTGGTTTCCGGCGCCAGCGCGAGGATCATCTCGGCGGCGTCGATGGCCGAGGCGATCTTCGGCCGGCCGGCGGCGGAGCCTTCCAGCTTGCGGTAGTTGAGCTTGCCGAGCAGGTCGACCTCGGTCTCGGTCTTCCAGGCGATGCCCTTGCCACCGTTGCCGATGGTGTCCAGCAGCGGGCCGACGGAGCTGAAGCGCTCGTAGGTTTCCGGGTAGTTGCGCTTGACCTCGATGAGCGACGGCATGGTCTTTCCGGGGATTGCCTCGCACTCGCCCTTCTTCCAGTCACGCACTTCGGGCTGGGCCAGCTCGCCGGGGCTGTCGTGCTGCAGGGGCAGGGTGACCAGGTCGGTTTCCTCGCCCAGGTGGCCGACGCACAGGCGCGAGAAGGCCTGGGCGATGCCGTCGTAGATCTGCCAGTCGCTGCGCGCTTCCCACGCCGGGTCGGTGGCGGCGGTGAGCGGGTGGATGAAGGGGTGCATGTCCGAGGTGTTGAGGTCGTCCTTCTCGTACCAGGTGGCGGTGGGCAGCACCACATCCGAGTAGAGGCAGGTGGTGGACATGCGGAAGTCCAGGGTGGTCAGCAGGTCGAGCTTGCCTTCGATGGGGTCGTCCTTCCAGACCACCTCCTCGGAGCGCTGCTTGCCCGCTTCGCCCAGGTCCTTGCCGAGCACGCCATGCTTGGTGCCCAGCAGGTACTTGAGCATGTACTCGTGGCCCTTGCCGGAAGAACCGAGCAGGTTGGAGCGCCAGACGAACAGGTTGCGCGGGTGGTTCTGCGGGTTGTCCGGGTCTTCGCTGGCAAAACGCAGCTGGCCGCTTTTCAGTTGCTCGACGGTGTAGTCCACGGTGCTCTTGCCGGCGGCCTGGGCGGCGGCGGCCAGGCGCAGCGGGTTGATCCCCAGTTGCGGTGCGGAGGGCAGCCAGCCCATGCGCTCGGCGCGCACGTTGAAGTCCACCAGGCTGCCGCTGAAGTCCTGCGGGCGGGCGAGCGGGGAGAGCAGCTCCTTCACTTCCAGCTTCTCGTAGCGCCACTGGCTGGAGTGGTTGTAGAAGAACGAGGTGCCGTTCATGTGGCGCGGCGGACGGTGCCAGTCGAGGGCGAAGGCCAGCGGCGTCCAGCCGGTCTGCGGGCGCAGCTTTTCCTGGCCGACATAGTGCGACCAGCCGCCGCCGCTCTTGCCGATACAACCGCAGAGGATGAGCATGTTGATCAGCCCGCGGTAGTTCATGTCCATGTGGTACCAGTGGTTCATCCCGGCACCGACGATGATCATGGAACGGCCATGGGTCTTGTCGGCATTGAGGGCGAACTCGCGGGCGATGCGGATCATCTGCGCCGCCGGCACCCCGGTGATCGCCTCCTGCCAGGCCGGGGTATAGGGCTTCATCTGCCCGTAGTCGCTGGCGCCGTCGTCCTCGCCCGCACCGCCGACGGTGGCTTGCAGGCCACGGTCGATGCCGTAGTTGGCGGCGGTCAGGTCGAACACGGTGACCGCCAGCACCTCGCGGCCATCGGCCAGTTTCAGGCGCTTGGCCGGCACATGGTGGTAGATGACGTCGCGCACTTTCACGTTGGGGAAGTGCTGGCGCTCGATGCCGCCGAAGTAGGGGAAGGCCACCCGCGCCACTTCGTCATGGTGGCCGAGTTGCGACAGGCGCAGGCTGATCTCCTTGCCGTCGGCGTCGACCTGCTCCAGGTTCCAGTGGCCGCTCTCGCCCCAGCGGAAGCCGATGGCGCCGCGCGGTACCACCAGGCGGTCGCCGCTTTCGTCCCAGGCCACGGTCTTCCATTCGGGGTTGTTGGCCTGCTCCAGGTTGCCGTCGAAGTCGCTGGCGCGCAGCTGCTTGCCCGGCACCAGGCTGCCGTCGTCGCGCTGTTCCAGCTCGACCAGGATCGGCATGTCGGTGTAGCGGCGGATGTAGTCGGTGAAGTAGGCGCTGGGTTTCTCCAGGTGGAATTCCTTGAAGATCACATGGCCCATGGCGATGGCCAGCGCGGAGTCGGTGCCCTGCTTGGCGCTCATCCATTCGTCGCAGAGCTTGGATATTTCCGCGTAGTCGGGGGTGATGGCGATGGTCTTGGTGCCCTTGTAACGCACCTCGGTGAAGAAGTGCGCGTCGGGGGTGCGGGTCTGCGGGACGTTGGAACCCCAGGCGATGATGTAGCCGGAGTTGTACCAGTCGGCGGACTCGGGCACGTCGGTCTGCTCGCCCCACACCTGTGGCGAGGCGGGCGGCAGGTCGCAGTACCAGTCGTAGAAGCTCAGGCAGACCCCGCCGATCAGCGACAGGTAACGGGTGCCCGAGGCGTAGGAGACCATCGACATCGCCGGGATCGGCGAGAAGCCGGCGACGCGGTCCGGGCCGTAGGTCTTCACGGTGTAGACGTTGGCGGCGGCGACCAGGGTCTGCATCTCGTCCCAATCGGCGCGGACGAACCCGCCACGGCCACGGATGGATTTGTACTGTTTGGACTTCTGCGGGTCCTCGACGATGCTCGCCCAGGCCAGTACCGGGTCCTTGTGGGTCGCCAGCGCCTCGCGCCATAGCTGCACCAGCGCCTTGCGCACCATGGGGTATTTCAGCCGGTTGGCGCTGTACAGGTACCAGGAATAGCTGGCGCCGCGCGGGCAGCCACGGGGCTCGTGGTTGGGCAGGTCGGGGCGGGTGCGCGGGTAGTCGGTCTGCTGGGTTTCCCAGGTGACCAGGCCGTTCTTCACGTAGATCTTCCAGCTGCAGGAGCCGGTGCAGTTCACCCCGTGGGTCGAGCGGGCGATCTTGTCGAACTGCCAGCGCTGGCGATAGCCGTCTTCCCAGTCGCGGCTCTCATCGCGGGTTTCGCCGTGGCCGCCGGCGAACTCCGGGGGACGCTTGACCAGGTAGCGCAGGCGGTCGATGAAGAAGCTCATGTTTCTCCTCCTTGGCAGGGCACGCGGTTAGCAACGCGCCTCTCTAGCAACGCGACTCTTCAGCAACGCAGCTCGTCAGCAACGAACTTCGGCATTGCCACGGGTGTAGTAGAACCAGGTCAGCGCGATACACAGCACGTAGAACACGATGAACCCGTAGAGCGCCCATTCCGGGCCTCCGGTGAGGTCGAACGAACTGCCGAACGATTTCGGGATGAAGAAGCCGCCGTAGGCCGCTACCGCCGAGATGAAGCCCACCGCCGCGGCGGACTCCTTCTCGCTCTGCAGGCCCTGTTGCTCGGCGGGCAGGCTGGGGAACAGGCGGGGTGTCATGATCCGGAAGATCGCCGGGATCATCTGCGTGGTGCTGGCATTGCCCACGCCGGAGAAGAAGAACAACAGCAGGAACATCGCCAGGAAACCCCAGAAGGCGCCCGGCTGATCCTTGCCTTCGATGAAGAACAGCACGCCGCCGACGCACACGGCCATGGCGACGAATACCCAGAGGCTGATCCGCCCGCCGCCGAAACGGTCCGCCAGGCCGCCGGTGAAGGCGCGGGCGAGGGCGCCGATCAGCGGCCCGAGGAAGGCGAACTTGAGTACGTCGACGCCGGGGAACAGGTGCCCGGCCAGCAGCGGGAAGCCAGCGGAGAAGCCGATGAAGCTGCCGAAGGTGCCGGTATAGAGCACGCTCATCAGCCAGGTGTGCTTGCGCTTGAAGATCGCCATCTGGTCGGCGAAGGACGACTTGGCGCTGGCGATGTCGTTCATGCCGAACCAGGCGGCGATGGTCGCCAGGATGATGAACGGCACCCAGATGAAGCCGGCGTTCTGCAGCCACAGCGGCGTGCCGGCGGCGGTCATCTGCGGCTCGCCGCCCAGGCTGCCGAACACCGCCATGGTGATGCACAGCGGCACGGCGAACTGCATGACGCTCACGCCCAGGTTGCCCAGTCCGGCGTTCAGGCCCATGGCCGCGCCCTTGGCCTGTTTGGGGAAGAAGAACGAGATGTTCGCCATGCTGGAAGAGAAGTTGCCGCCGCCCAGGCCGCAGAGCAGAGCGAGGATCAGCATCACCAGGTACGGCGTGTTCGGGTTCTGCACGGCGAAGCCGATCCAAAGTGCCGGCAGCAGCAGCGACGCGGTGGACAGCGCCGTCCAGCGCCGGCCGCCGAAGATCGGCACCATGAAGCTGTAGAAGATGCGCAGGGTGGCGCCGGACAGGCCGGGCAGGGCGGCCAGCCAGAACAGCTGGTTGGCGCTGTACTCGAAGCCCGCCAGCGGCAGCTTGGCTACCACCACCGACCAGACCATCCAGATGGCGAAGGCCAGCAGCAGGTTGGGGATGGAGATCCACAGGTTGCGCGTGGCGATACGCTTGCCGGTCTGCTCCCAGAATGCCGGGTCCT
This sequence comes from Pseudomonas sp. PDM17, assembly GCF_014851985.1. NCBI lineage: Bacteria > Pseudomonadati > Pseudomonadota > Gammaproteobacteria > Pseudomonadales > Pseudomonadaceae > Pseudomonas > Pseudomonas sp. PDM17. The sequence goes on along the minus strand of NZ_JACVAT010000008.1, from coordinate 221,774 downwards.
CGGGGTGCCATTCGCGCAGGACGAAGCTGCTGGGGGTGGAGAGCTCCGGCAGGTCGCGGGAGGAACTGCGCTCGGCCCATTCCACCCGCTCGGCCATGCGGATCGCATAGTGCATCCAGGCCAGGGCGCCGGCGGCGATCAGGAACAGCAGCATGAAGCAGCTCTGCCAGATGCCGACCACGTCGTTGAGCATGCCGAAGGTCAGCGGCAGCAGGAAGCCGCCCAGGCCGCCCATCATCCCCACCAGCCCGCCGACCACACCGACGTGCTGCGGGTAATAGGTGGGAATGTGCTTGAACACCGCCGCCTTGCCCAGGGACATGAAGAAGCCCAGCACGATGATGATTGCGGCGAAGCCGATCAGCCCCAGGTGCATGGCGAATTCCACCTCGCCGCGCACGCCGGTGACGACATAGCGGGTCGGTGGATAGCTGAGCAGGAAGGTGCAGATCACCGACAGGCTCAGGGTCCAGTACATCACCCGGCGCGCGCCGTAGCGGTCCGACAGCCAGCCGCCGAGGATGCGGAACAGCGAGGCCGGCACCGTGTACAGCGCGGCGACGAAACCGGCGGCGGCCAGCCCCAGGCCGTACACCTCCATCAGGTAGTGCGGCAGCCACAGGGCCAGCGCGACGAAGGCGCCGAAGACAAAGAAGTAATAGAGCGAGAAGCGCCACACGCGCAGCTCGGCCAGCGGCGCCAGTTGCTCGGACAGCGGGATGGCCTTGGCCTGGCGGGTGGCGGCCTGCGGGTCGGTCTTGGCCAGCAGGATGAACAGGATACCCATGACGCCGAGCACGATCGCATAGACCAGCGCGGCGCCGCGCCAGCCGAGGGCGAGCATCAGCAGCGGGGCGGCGAGGTTGGTCAGGCCGGCGCCGACGTTACCGGCGCCGAAGATCCCCAGCGCGGTGCCCTGTTGCCCGGCTTCGAACCAGGTGGCGGTGTAGGCAGTGCCGACGATGAAGCCGCCGCCGGCGAGGCCCACGCCAAGGGCGGCCACCAGCAACATCGGGAAACTGTTGGCGAAGGTCAGCAGGTAGACGCAGACGGCCGACACCAGCATCAGCAGGCCGAACACCCAGCGGCCGCCGTAGCGGTCGGTCCACAGGCCGAGGAAGATGCGCGAGATCGAGCCGGTCAGCACCGGCGTCGCCATCAGCAGGCCGAGCTGGGTATCGCTCAGGCCGAACTCGTTCTTGATCTGCAGGCCGAGGATGGAGAACAGCGTCCATACGGCGAAGCACAGGGTAAAGGCCAGGGTCGACAAGCCGAGAGCGCGATAGCGGTCGCCGGCTGGAATTGAAGTAGCCATTCTGCACGCAGTCCCTTGAAGGTACCGTCAGCAACGGTTCGTTCCATCCAGCCGTAACGATGCCGGGGCAGGTCAGTGGGTACCTGCGCTCGCGGGCATTGCCATTAGCCGAATCACGGTGTCTTGTGGAATCTCTGGTTATCTTGGCACCGCTCAGGTGCTGCAGAGGTCCAGCCTAGACGCAGATCAACGGGAATTCCAAAACGAGGCGGGATATTGCTGCGAACGTGCGCAACTTGGTGTTTCGCTGTATAGAAATATAAATAGCGATGGCCATTGGATTGCCATTGCGTGAACAGACGTGCTGCCATCGATCAGCAACTACTGTAGGAGCGTGGAGATTCGTCCTGCACGACAGAACTTCTTGATCCTGCGCAGGAGGCGCGTAGCTTGAGCGGAGTATCGTGCGGCGGCGACTCGCAGCGACAGACTGCCAGCGCCTCAGGAGCCCGTGTCATGCCCGAATCGATGAGTTTCAACCGCGCGCTGGTGGAGAAGTACGACCGTCCCGGCCCGCGCTACACCTCCTATCCCACCGCGCCGCAGTTCCATGGCGCGTTCGCCGCCGACGACTACCGCGCGGCTGCCCGGCGCAGCAACCACCCCACCGACGGGAGCGCGGCCAAGCCGCTCTCGGTGTACATCCATATCCCGTTCTGCAAGAGCCTCTGCTACTACTGCGCCTGCAACAAGATCATCACCCAGAAGACCCACCGCGCCGTGGAATACCTGGACTACCTCAAGCGCGAGATCGCCATGCAGGCCGAGCTGTTCGACGGCACCCGCAAGCTCACCCAGCTGCACCTGGGGGGCGGCACGCCGACCTATCTGACCAGCGAGCAGCTTGGCGAGGTGATGGACAGCCTGCGCGAGCATTTCAACCTCGACGAAAGCGACGCCCACGAGTTCTCCATTGAAGTCGACCCGCGCACCATCAGCCGCGAGCGCATCGCCGAGCTGCGCGCCCAGGGCTTCAACCGCCTGAGCTTCGGCGTGCAGGATTTCGACGAGAAGGTGCAGGAAGCAGTCAACCGCGTGCAGAGCGAGCAGCAGGTCTTCGACCTGGTCGCGGCGGCGCGCGAGGCGAAGTTCAAGTCGGTCTCCGTGGACCTGATCTATGGCCTGCCGCTGCAGACCGTTGCGAGCTTCGACACTACCCTCAGCAAGATCATCGCCCTGCGCCCCGACCGCATTGCCGCCTACAGTTACGCCCACCTGCCCGAGCGGGTACGCGCGCAGCGGCTGATCCGCCGCGAGGACATGCCACCGCCCGAGCGCAAGCTGGAACTGCTGGAACTGACCATCCAGCGGCTGACCGAAGCGGGCTACGTCTACATCGGCATGGACCACTTTTCCCTGCCCGACGACGAGCTCACCGTGGCCCGCAGCAACGGCACCCTGCAGCGCAACTTCCAGGGCTACTCGACCCACGCCGACTGCGACCTGATCGCCCTGGGCGTGTCGTCCATCAGCAAGGTCGGCGACACCTACGGGCAGAACGTGAAGGAGCTGTCGCAGTATTACGCGCGGATCAATGAGGGCTTGCTGCCGGTGCACAAGGGCTATCGCCTGACCGACGACGACTGCCTGCGCCGCGAAGTGATCAGCGCACTGATGTGCCATGGCCGCGTGGACTACGCCCCGCTGGAGGAGCGCCACGGCATTCGCTTCGGCGATTACTTCGAGGGCTCGCTGCGGCAGTTGCGCGAGCAGGTCGGCGACGGCCTGATTGAGCTGCACGACGACGCGCTGGTGCTGCTGCCCCAGGGCCAGCTGATGATGCGCAGCGTGGCCATGGCCTTTGACGCCTACCTGGGTGGCGAGCAGCAGGAGCGCTTCTCGCGCACTATCTGACGCTGGTGACAGATGCACAAAGGCCCACCTGCGAGGTGGGCCTTTGCGTTTTCAGCGCTTAGCGGCGATCGACCCACACGGTCTGCGCGTTGCAGAACTCGCGCACGCCGAAGTGCGACAGCTCGCGACCGAAGCCGCTCTTCTTCACGCCGCCGAAACCGACGCGGGCATCGCTGGCGCTGTAGCCGTTGATGAACACGCCACCGACGTCCAGCTCGGCGCTCATCTGCCGGGCGCGGGCGAGGTCGGCGGTGAACACCGTGGCGGTCAGGCCGAAGTCGCTGTCATTGGCCAGTTCCAGCGCGTGGCGGGCGTCCCTGGCGCGGATGATCGAGGCCACCGGGCCGAACAGTTCCTCGCGGAACGAGGTCATGTCCGGCGTCACGTCCGCCAGCACGGTGGGCTGGTAGAAGTTGCCCGCACCTTCGGCCTTGCAGCCGCCCAGCAGCAGGGTGGCGCCTTCGGCCAGGGTGCGCTGTACCTGGTCATCCAGCTCGTCGCGCAGGTCATAGCGGGCCATGGGGCCGACGTAGGTCTGTGCCTGGGTCGGGTCGCCCATCGGCAGTTCGCGGGTGGCGGCGACGAAGCGTTCGGTAAAGGCGTCGGCGATGCTGTCCTCGATGATGAAGCGCTTGGCGGCGGCGCAGACCTGTCCGGAATTCTGGAAGCGTCCCGCGACGGCGGCCTTCACGGCCACGTCGAGGTCGGCATCGGCGAGCACGATGAAAGCGTCCGAGCCGCCCAGTTCCAGCACGCACTTCTTCAGCGCGGCGCCGGCTTGGGAGCCGATGGCGGAGCCGGCGCGCACGCTGCCGGTCACGGTGACGGCGGCGATGCGGTCGTCGCGGATGGCCTGGGATACCAGGTCGTTACCGACGTTGATCACCTCGAACACACCGGCCGGGAAGTCCGCCTGCTGGAACGCCTGCAGCATTCCGTAGGCGCTGCCCATGACGTTCGGTGCGTGCTTGAGCACATAGGTGTTGCCTGCCAGCAGCGCCGGCACCGCGCCGCGCAGCACTTGCCAGATCGGGAAGTTCCACGGCATCACCGCGAGGATCGGGCCCAGCGGGCGGTACTCGATCCAGGCGCGCTCGTGCTCCACGCTGGTGGGCTCCGGGGCGAGCATCTGCGGGCCGTTGGCGGCGTACCAGTCGCACAGGCCGGCGCACTTTTCCACTTCGCCACGGGCCTGGGTGATGGGCTTGCCCATCTCGGCGGTGATAGTGGCGGCAAGGGCATCGGAGTTGGCGCGCAGCGCCTGGCCTAGGCGTACCAGGGCGGCGGCGCGCTGCTCCAGCGGGGTGCGCTTCCAGGTCGCGTAGCCCTGTGCTGCGCGGGCCAGGGACTGCTCAAGCGCCTGCGCGGACTCGAAGGCGTAGCTGTCGATCACCTCGCCGGTGGCGGGATTGCGGGAGATCGCGTGGGTTTGCGGGGAGATGCTCATGGCTCGCTCCTGGAGGGTGGGTTGCAGGAAGTGGAGCCAGTGTCGCGTTGAATCATGCTTATGAAAACTGAATAATAATGACGATTACGCTCTCGTTTGGAGAATGAAATGGACCTCGTCCAGCTGGAAATCTTCTGCGCCGTGGCGGCCCACAAGAGCATCGCCGCCGCCGCCCAGGCCATGCACCGCGTGCCGTCCAACCTGACCACGCGGATCAAGCAGCTGGAAGCGGACCTGGGCGCCGACCTGTTCATCCGCGAGAACAACCGCCTGCGCCTGTCCCTGGCCGGGCACGACTTCCTCGTCTACGCCACGCGCATCCTCGGCCTGGTGGAAGAGGCGCGGGTGGTGGTGTCGGGCAAGGAGCCCACGGGGCGCTTCCCCATCGGCTCGCTGGAGAGCACGGCGGCGGTGCGCATCCCGCGCCTGCTGGCGCGCTACCACCAGCAGTACCCGAAGGTGGAGCTGGACCTGTCCACCGGCCCGTCGGGCGACATGATCGACGGGGTGATCGCCGGCGAGCTGATCGCCGCCTTCGTCGACGGGCCGATCAAGCACCCGGCGCTGGACGGCGTGCCGGTGTTCGACGAGGACATGCTGGTGGTCGCGCCTTCGCACCACGCGCCTATCCAGCGTGGCCAGGATGCCGACGGCGAGATGATCTACGTGTTCCGCGACAACTGCTCTTACCGACATCACTTCGAACGCTGGTTCGCCGCTGACGGCGCGGCCCCCGGCGCCATCCGCGAGCTGGAGTCCTATCACAGCATGCTCGCCTGCGTGAGCGCGGGCGGCGGCCTGGCGGTGATGCCGCGCAGCATGCTGAGCAACATGCCCGGCAGCGCCTCGGTCAGCGCCTGGCCCATGAGTGGCGACTTCGCCCGGCTGAACACCTGGCTGATCTGGCGCAGCGACTCGCGCTCACGCTCGCTGGAGCTGTTCCGCCAGTTGGTCGACGAGCAGGCGGCGGCGCTGGACATGGCGGGGGGTTGATCTTCTCGATAAAGGCGCTGCGTGGAGGGTCGGTGGTGCCTATGCTGTTGCGGACGGAAACCGGCTCGGAGCAGGGTAGCTATGGCCAGGGTTTTGCTCGCGGATGCGACACCGATAGTGCGCGATGCCTTGCGCACGTTGCTGGAAGAAATGGGCCACGAGGTGGCGGCAGAGGCGATCGATGTGCCCAATGCCCTGAGCCTGGCGCGTGAAGCCCACCCGGACCTGGTAGTCCTCGAACTGAACCTGCCGGGGGCAGGCGGGCTCGACCTGCTGCGGCGCCTGCGCGCTCGCGATGCCCGGCAGAAGGTGCTGGTCTACAGCCGGCAGAACCCGGCGCATTTCGCCCCGCTGTGCTTCCAGGCCGGCGCCAGTGGCTTCGTCAGCAAGCATGAAGACACCGCCCTGCTGCGCAAGGCCATCGCCGATGTTCTCGCCGGCCGCGGTCACTTCGCCCGCGAGCACATGCAGTCGGGCCCCGAAGATGTGCTGGGCGGCCTGACTCCGCGTGAATTATCGGTGCTGCAACTGATCGCCGAGGGGCAGTCGAACGTGCGTATCGCCGAGCAGCTGCGCATCAGCTTCAAGACGGTCAGCACCTACAAGGCGCACCTGCTGGAGAAGCTGCGCGTTGGCTCCAACGTCGAGCTGGCCGATATCGCCCGTCGTGCAGGCCTGGTAGCGGATTATCCATCGGGTGCGGCGGTGGCCGAAGCGCTGCCCGCCGAGATCGGCATGCTGCGCGAGCTGGTCGATGCCGCGCCCAACCCGATGTTCGTGCGGGGTGTCGACAGTCGCCTGCTGTTCTGCAATCAGCGCTTTCTCGACTACCACCGGATCAGCGTGGACGAAGCGCTCGGTTCCCGCCTGGCCGACAGTCCCTGGCTGCCGCAACAGTACCGCGAAGTCTTGCCCGAGAAGTTCCAGGCACTGGTCGAGAAAGGCGTGCCGGTCACTACGACATTCCGCGTCGATCTTGCGGGCAGCCACCATGTGGTACACGCCTGGATGGTGCCTTGTCGAGACTCCGGTGGGCAGCCGACCGGAGTGCTCGGCGGCTTGCAGGACATCACCGACAGCGAAGGCGAACTGCTCGAGTGGCGCGACCGCGCGCTGGCCGCCGAAGCCCGGTTGCATCGCATCCGCGAAATCGGCACGGCGGCCCTGGACGAACTGACGATGCACCTGGCAGGGCTCGAATTGCATCCGGCGACGCCGGGCCTGACCGGTGTCTTCGAATCACTGCGCCGGCTCAGGAGCACCAGTAATCCGCGCGAAGACCACCCCGCACCGGCACTGTTGCCGTGTGACCTGAGCCCGGTCATCGAGCGTTGCCTGGCGGCGTATCCCGATTGCCGTTTTGCCGACCATTGCAGCGAGCCGCTGCATGGCTGGCTGGATGCCGAGCTTTTCGCCCATTGGCTCTGTGGCGCACTGGAGCTGCTTGGCGAGCCGGAACAGGTCACGCTCGCAGCTCGAGCGGTGCGTCAGGGGCAGTTGCTGGTGCGTCTGGAGCTCAGCGGCCTGGGAGGAACCGGCAGCGTCATCCTGCAGCAGTACGTCCAGCGCCTGGCGCAACGGATGAATGCCCGGATGGGGGCCGAGCGGAACGCGGAGCGTCTGGCCATCGACCTGGAGCTGGAGCTGGTCCTGGCAGCACCCTCCTGATTGCGGAACAACTCTGATGCCGGGGCGGGGAGGACTCCTAGTTCGCTCCGCCCGCGCCATTCCTAGCATGACGGCAACTCGAACATTTACAGGAGTTGCCGCCATGAACCCTCTCTCGAAAACCGCCGATCGCAGTCGCTCCGGCAAGCTTTCCACCATCGCCCTGGCATTGCTGGTCGCCACGGGGTCGGCCCTGGCCGGCCCGGCGCAACCGGTGCCGCAGGCGCCCGCGCAAACCGTCGCACAACCCCTGGTGCTGCTGGCCCACCAGCAACTGCTCGAAGGCGACCTCGCTTCGGCCCAGGCGCTGCTGCGCGAAGCCGGCGCGCAAGGGCAGGGCGGTAGCCGCGCCCTGGCCGAGCAGGCCTTCATCGAGGATGCCGGCGGCCGCCACATGCGCGCCCGGCAGTTCTACGACGCCCTCAAGGGCAGCGACCAGGCGGCGGTGATCGCCTTGCCGTCGGCAGTGAACCTGGCCGCGCTGGGCCGCTTCGAGCAGGCCGGCAAAGCCTTCGCAGAGCTGCAGAAGACCTCCCCCAGTCCGCAGGTCCAGGCTTACGCCGGCCTCTGGAACCTCTGGGTAACCGCCCGCCAGGCCAGCGATGCCGGAGTCAAGCCGGCCGTCACCAAGGCGCGTGTGGAGAAACTCGCCCGTGCCATCAAACCGGTCGACGAGCACCAGCGCGCCATGCTCGCGCTGTTCCAGGGCAAGTCCGACAGCTCCGCGGTGTTCGCCCAGATCGATGGCCTGCAGGCCCCCGACGCGGTCAAGCGTGACCTGCGCACCGAGGCCGGATTGTTCGCCGGTGGCTACCTCGACTACGTCCGCCAGGACCATGCCGGCGCACTGCGCCTTTACGAGCGCGCGCTGCAGCAGTCGCGCCCGACGGCCATGGAACGCCCGCAACTGATCCAGTCCAGCCGCGCCCTGCAGCTGTCCTCCCGCTGATTTCCCTTCGCAGAAATCCGGGGGCAGCGCCCCTGGAAGGAGCTTCTCATGAACAGGATTTATCGTCTGGTGTGGTCGCGCAGTCGCGCTGCCTGGTGTGTTGCCTCGGAGCTGACCAGTCGCGTCGGCAAGAGTGGTCATCGCGGTGCCGGCGCGGGCCGTCCGTTAAAGCAGGCCCTGTCTCTGCTGGCGTTGAGCGTCGGCCTTGCCGTCAGCGGGATGGCCGGTGCGGTGGCAGGTAACCCCGGTCTGTACGTCAACGACAGCACCGATCCAGGTTGCATCTTCGTGCATGACACCGGTGCCACTGGTAGCACGGGCTGGAAGTATGACGGCCCCGACAGCGGGAACGAAAACTGTCTTTCCAATGACAAATCGACCCAGACTGGCCGGGTGCTGTTCTATGGAACCGGCTCCCAGGCGGATGGCAGCAACTCGCTGACCCTGGGCAACGAGCTCTACGTCAACGGCGGCCGAATCGGTCTGAACAACAAGATCGATGGCAGCAATTCCATGGCCATCGGCAACGTCAACGATGCCAATGGCACCAGCGCCACTGGCGCCGATGCCATCGCCATCGGCAACAACGCCCAGAGCCTGAGCCAGGATGCCAGCGCCTTCGGGACAGGGGCGAAGGTCGGCAGCGAGTCGAGCCAGGGCCTGGCCGTGGGCAACAACGCCCTGGTGCAGGGCAGCAAGGGCATCGCCATCGGCAACGGCGCGCAGACCCTTTCCAACGACGCGCTCACGCTGGGCAATGGCGCGACCGTCAATCGCGGCGCCACCGACAGCATGGCGCTGGGCAACAACAGCCAGGTTGCCGCGGACGCCAACAAAGCGACAGCGCTGGGCTTCGGAGCCAATGCTCAAGCTTCCCGGTCCACGGCGCTGGGCGAAAGTTCGGTGGCGGGTGCAGCGGGCTCCGTTGCGATGGGCAGCGCTGCGAAGGTCGGCCAGAGCGCCACCGACAGCCTCGCGCTGGGTAGCGGCAGTCTGATCGCCGACGGTGCCCAGAACGCTGCAGCCCTTGGCAAGGGCGCGACTGCCAATGCCAACAACTCGCTGGCTCTGGGCACATCCGCCGTGACCGGCGCGACCAATTCCGTAGCGCTGGGCAGCTCTGCCGTGGTCGGTACCAACTCCAGCAATGGCCTGGCCCTGGGGAGTAGCAGTCAGATCGGAGTCGGCGCGAGCAACACGGTGGCGTTAGGTACAAAGGCAATGGTCGGTGACCGTGCCAGCAACGGCATGGCGCTGGGCAACGGCAGCAGTGTAGGGATGGATGCCAGTAACGCAATTGCCCTGGGCAACGCGAGCTCGGCCAGTCGCTCCAACTCGGTGGCCATCGGCAATGGTGCGCAAGCCAACGGGCTTAACAGCATCGTGCTGGGCGCCAACAGCACCAGCACTGCCGGCAGAAGCATACGCACGGAAACTGCCTACGTTCCGACTGGCGCCACCAGCGTTGCTGGCAGTGTTGCCGACAGCGAATTCTCCATCGGTCATGCCGGCGACACCAGCAACGCTCCGATCGTCCGCCGCCTGACCAACCTTGCCGCTGGCGCGCAGGATACCGACGGCGTCAACGTCAGCCAGCTGAAAGCCCTGGGCGAGCAGGTGGCCGACGGCGACGCCGGCGCGGTCAAGTACGAGCGCGATCCGGTCACCGGCAGCATCAACTACAACAAGGTGGTGATGCAGGGCGATACCTACAACTCGTCGACCAGGACCGGCGGCACCAGGATCACTAACGTCGCCCGTGGTGCGGATGACAGCGACGCGGTGAACATGTCGCAGCTCAACGAGACCAACGAGAACGTCACCAACGTCGATAACCGCGTCACTCAGGTCGACAACCGAGTCACCCATGTCGACAACCGGGTGAACAACGTCTTCGGCAACGACAACGATGCCAACGTCGCCGAGAACGGACGTGGCATCCGCTACGTGCGCACCAATGACGAAGGGCTGCAGGTGGACGACGCCTACGCCAAGGGCCAGGGCTCCACGGCGGTCGGTTATCAGGCTCAGGCGACTGGCAAGGACGCCCTGGCGCTGGGCCGCAATAGCAACGCCAGTGCCGACAACAGCGTGGCGCTGGGGGCGGGCAGCACCACCACGGCCAATCTCGGCCATCCAGCGTACATGGCAGGCGGCTACCCGGCGATGGGCAATGCTAACGGTGAGGTCTCCGTTGGTTCCTCCGGAGCCGAACGCCGCATCACCAACCTCGCCGCTGGTGCCGATGACACCGATGCTGTGAACGTCTCGCAGCTCAGGGGCGTTTCCGAACGGGCCGAGCAACTGAGCCAGGATGCGCTGCTCTGGGACTGGGGCAGCAACAGCTTCAGCGCCACCCACCACGGCAACGGGCCGAACAAGATCACCAACGTCGCAGCCGGCGATATCAACGACAACTCCACCGATGCAGTGAACGGTTCGCAGTTATCCGCGACCAACACTCAGGTGACGCACCTGGGTGGCCGCGTCACCAACGTGGAAGGAGATGTCTCCAACCTGGGCGACCACGTCGAGAATATCTACAACACGGGCACCAAGTACTTCCACGCCAACTCCACCGGCACTGATTCGGCGGCGCTCGGCCAGGACTCCGTCGCCATTGGCATGGGCGCGGTGTCCAGCCATGACGGCAGCGTGGCGCTGGGCGCAGGTTCCGTCGCCGATGGCAGCACCCTGGGACATCAGGCGTATCTGGTGGGCGGCAGTGCGACAGGTGAAGTCAATGTCGGCAACCGCCGTGTCACGGGTGTCGCGGCAGGCGCGGATGAGACCGACGCGGTGAACGTCTCGCAACTCAAGGGTGTCTCCGACCGCACCGACCAACTGAGCCAGGATGCGCTGCTCTGGGACCCGACCGCCAATGGTGGCAAAGGGGCCTTCAGCGCCAACCACGGCGGGCGCGGGCCGAGCAAGATCACCAACGTCGCCGCCGGCAATATCGACGCTACCTCCACCGACGCAGTGAACGGCTCGCAGCTGTACGAAGTGACCACCCAGATCAACAACATCACCCTGGGCGGCATCAGGTACTTCCACGCCAATTCGCAGAAACCCGACTCCATCGCCAGCGGCGCCGATTCCATCGCCGTCGGCCCGGCCGCCCAGGCTTCCGGGAGGTCCTCCCTGGCCATGGGCGATGGCGCCAATGCCAGTGCCAGCAACGCCAGCGCCATCGGCAGCCATGCAACCGCCAGCGCTGACAGCGCCACGGCGGTGGGCACCGGCGCCAGCGCCACTGGCAGTTCCTCGGTGGCCATGGGCGAGGGTGCTGCCGCCACCGGCGAGCGCAGCTCGGCCATCGGCGCCGGAGCCAGTGCCGAGGCCGCGAACAGCGTGGCCCTGGGCGCCGACTCGGTGGCCGATCGCGATAACAGCGTCTCGGTGGGCAGCGCCGGCAACGAACGGCAGATCACCAACGTCAAGGCCGGCGAGGCCGACACCGATGCGGTCAACGTCTCGCAGTTGCGCGACCACGGCAACACGGTCAACAGCACCATCAACAACGTCGACAACCGCGTCACCCAGGCGAAGACCGACATCACCCAGCTGCAGAACGGCACCGATGGCATGTTCCAGGTGAACAACAGCAGCAGCCTGCCCAAGCCGCGCCCCACCGGCACCGATGCGGTGGCCGGCGGCGCGGGAGCGGAGGCCTCGGGCAACAACAGTGCGGCCATCGGCACCCGCGCACGGGCCAGCGGCGCCAACGCCACGGCCCTGGGCAACGGCTCCAGCGCCCAGGCGCAGAACTCGGTGGCACTGGGTGCCAATTCGGTCGCCGACCGCGCCAACAGCGTCTCGATGGGCAGCGCCGGCAACGAGCGGCAGATCACCAACCTCGCCGCCGGCACCGCGCCGACCGATGCGGTGAACGTCAGCCAGCTGCAGCAGAGCATGGGTGACATCTCCAACCAGTTCTACGACTACACCGACTCCCGCTACAACGCGCTGCGCCACGACCTGAAGAAACAGGACGACATCCTCAGCGCCGGTATCGCCGGGGCCATGGCCATGGCGACCCTGCCGCAGCCGCACTCGGCCGGGGCCAGCATGGCCACCGTCGGGCTGGGCAACTACCGCGGCCAGGGTGCGCTGGCGATTGGCGTCTCGCGCATCTCCGACAACGGCAAGTGGGTCACCAAGCTGCAGGGCAGTACCAGCAGCCAGGGTGAAGCCGGCGTCGCCGTCGGTCTCGGTTACCAGTGGTAAGTCATTACGTCGCGGCCCGGCTCCGGTCGGGCTGCGCGAAGGAGGTCAAAATGAACACTTTCACCATCCGCAACCTGTGCACCCTGGCCCTGGCCTGCAGCGGACTGCTGCTGGCAGCCTGCGGCAGCCACAGCGTGGTCGATGCCCAGGGGCATAGTGCCGATCCGCAATTCCCCGCGATCAGCGATTCCTACCGCCCGCAGGGCAGCTACGTGAACCTGGAAAACCTCGGCAAGGTACAGCCGGGCATGGGCAAGGCCCAGCTCTACGAACTGCTCGGCACCCCGCACTTCCAGGAAGGCCTGTTCGGCGTGCATGAATGGGACTACGTCCTGCGCTTCCGCCGTCCGGGCCAGCAGGACCTGGTCTGCCAGTACAAGGTGCTGTTCGACAAGGACATGCAGGCGCAGACCTTCCTGTTCTCGCCGGCCGACTGCCTGGATCAGGCCCAGCCGGCCCCGGCTCAATCACCCGTGACGGCACCGGCTGCTTCGCAGCGCGTCACCCTCGGCGGTGACGCCACTTTCGCCTTCAACAGCGCTGAACTCAGCCCTGCCGGCCGCGCCAGCCTGGCGCCCCTGGCCGAACAACTGAAGGCGCAGCAGCCATCGCAGATCAGCATCACCGGGCACACCGACCGTCTTGGCTCGCCGGCCTACAACCGCGAGCTGTCGCGGCGCCGTGCCGAAGCGGTGCGCGAATACCTGGCCGCCGCTGGCGTGCCGTTCGCCTCGATGCACGTACGCGGTGCCGGGGCCGCTGAGCCGGTAGCCGATTGCCCGGACCTGCCGCGCACCCAACTGATCAACTGCCTGGCGGCCGACCGCCGGGTCGTCATCGAATCCAGCGCCGCTGCGGCGCAAGTCCACGAGTGAGGAACACGCCATGAACATCCAGAGCAAATGGCTGACCGCGATGCTGATCCCCGTCTGCCTGCTGGCCGGCTGCAAAGGCTCCGACCAGACTCCCGCCAGCGATGCCAAAGCCAGCGCCCAGCAGCACCTGGGCACGCTGGACTATCCAGCCCTGCCGATCATCCGCAACGCCGTGTTCAGCATGAGCCCGCTGGTCGGCGGCAAACGTAATCCCGCCGTAATGCAGCAGGTCTGCAGCCTGGCCCGTGGCGAAGCCACCCAGGCGGAAGTGGACCGTTTCGTCGCCGCCAGTGGCGAAAGCACTGCCGGCCTGAAGGAGAAGGGTGGCGTCACCGCGCTGCTGGTCAGCGGGAACCACACCGGCCAGCAGATCGCCTGCGCCGCCTACCTGGCTACCACGCCGCTGATCCAGGTCGATGGCAACGAGTTCATCGCCCCGGACAAGGGCGCCGACGGCAAGCTGCAGGTCGACCAGGCCCGCCTGGGCGAAGTGATGGCCGTGCGCATGGCGCTGGCCCGCACCGATGCCGAGTACTTCACCCTGATCGCCGAGAAACTGCAGCAGACCCCCGGTCTCACCGATGCCCAGTATCAGTCACGCACCCGCGAGCTGTTCTCCGAACTGGCGCCGGCCTACCTCAAGCGCGTGAAGCAGCAGATGCCGCCGGCTGGCACCCGCTTCGACCTGAAGCAGATGGACAGCGAGCGCTTTGCCTTCAGCACTTCCAACGGCGGCGAGTACGAATACACCAGCGACGGCATGACCCTGCGCCAGGACAACATCACCTGGTACGGCGATGGCCAACTGATGGGCCAGCCGCATACGCTGCGGGTGGCCTATTACCCCCACGCCGTCACTCAGGTCGTGGATCACCCCTGAGGCCTGAGGGGCGCGACGGACGGTGGTCCAGGCCATCGTCCGCCGTCGCACCGCTTTCACTCATCTCCCCGGCCGGCTGTCGCTGCCGCTTTCGCGCATGACCCGGCGCAATCCATACGCCACTCCCGCCCCCAGTATTCCGCCCAGCAGTGTGGCAAGCAGCTCCGCCAGCAGGCCGATGGCGCTGTGGATGCTCATGCTCCGCAGGTAATTGCCCAGCTCCGGCCACAGTGCGAGCCAGAGACCGACGAACACCAGCACCAGGTCGTACCAGATACCGCTGACGCCGGCCGGGCGATAGCCGCGCACGAAGAGGATGAAGGCGCTGAAGGCCAGCGCCAGTAGCAGGGTGCCGAGAAACTGGCTGAGTGCATCGGGGCCGGACATGGCGGCTACTCCTCGCCGCTGCGCAGGCGCAGGCACTGGCCGCTGTGCAGGCTCAGCTGCATCTCGTCCAGCAGCGCCTCGGCGTAGGACAGCGCCAGGGCGGAGTCCTCGGCGGAGGCGCTACCGGCGCGACTGAAGTCGTCGATGCGCAGGCCTTCGGGCATTGGCGGTGCCTCCACCAGTGTCCAGTCCAGACCGCTGACTTCGAGGCTACGGGCGAGGCCGGCGCCGAGCTGTTCCTGGTCAGCATCGGCAGGCTCCACCAGCCAGCCCCAATGGCCCACCAGCAGAAGGCGCGGGACCTCCGCGCGCAACGCACCGTCGATCAGTGCGCCGCACTGCGGCGGCAGCTCCTCCGCCGGCTGGTCGGCGAGGAAGGCAAAGACTACATCCAACCCCGAAACGGCCTGGCTGACCACGATGGACGAGTCCAGGCTGCCCAGCTTGCAGCGCAGGCCGGGGCGCGCACGCAGGCGGTTGAGGTCGTCGAGCAGCACGGTGACCTCGTGCTGGCGTTGCAGGGCGCCGGCGATCAGCGCCTGGCCGAAGCTGCCCGAGGGTTTGAACAGTCCCAGCTTGAGGGTCGGGGTTTCCAGGTTGTGCATGGAGGCTCCTTCGACAGCGTTGGTTCGACGGATGCGACATGTGCATATCGAAGGAGAGGGCCGGCGAGGGTTCAGTCCGATTGCGCCAGCGGTGTTACGCGGTCACCGCAGTGCTGTCCGCCGAGGCCTGGTAGCTGCTGGGCGCCACGCCCAGGCTGCGGCGGAACATGCTGGAGAAGGCGCTCGGGCTGTCGTAGCCCAGCTCCAGCGCCACGCGGGTGACCGGGTTGCCCGCCGCGAGCCGGGTGACGGCGGCAAGCAGGCAGGCCTGCTGGCGCCAGGCGCCGAAGGAGAGGCCGGTCTGCTGGCGGAACAGCCGGCTGAAGGTGCGCGTGCTGCAATGCAACTCGCCGGCCCAGCGGTCCGCCGTGACGTCGATGGCCGGTGCGCGCAGGAAGTCCCGGCACAGCTCCAGCAGTCGCGGGTGCGCCGGCAGCGGTGCGAACAGCGGCAGGCTCGGCGCCTGGCGCAGCTCGTGGAGCAGCAGGCGGATCAGGTCGCCGTCGCGGCCGTGCTCGTCGTGCAGCGCCGGCACCTCGACGCTGGCCAGCAGCAGGTGATGCAGCAGCGGCGAGACGGTCAGCGCCTGGCACAGCAGGGTGTCGCGCACCGGCACCTGCGGGTCGATGTACAGGCTGCGTGTGCTGACCCCGCGCATCAGCACCCGATGCTGCTTGCCGGCGGGAATCCACACGCCGCTGTAGGGTGGGATCACCCAGGCGCCGTCCTCGGTTTCCACCTCCATCAGCCCGCTCATGCCATAGAGGAACTGCGCTCGGCGGTGGGCGTGGGGCTTGAGCAGCGTGCCGAGCGGGTAATCGGTGCCGATGGCGAGCACAGCGCGGTCGACGTCGTCGACACTGGCGAGGGGGATGTTGAGCATGGCAGCGAATCTGGCTGAGTCGCGATGATTATTCGTCAATCGGCGTAAAATGGCCAATCAGCCTGCGGTCGACCGGCGCGGTGCGCTTTGCTCGCGGGGATTTGCCGTAGGATCAGGCCGACATGACTTGCCAGGAGGCGACTATGGGTATCCGCGGAAACGACCGTCAGATCGACAACATCGAGTTCAACGTCAGCGACATCGCGCGCAGCAAGGCCTTCTACGCCAGTGCGTTCGGCTGGCGCTACACCGACTACGGCCCCACCTATACCGAGTTCAGCGACGGCCGCCTGACCGGCGGTTTCACCACCGGTGAGCCGGTACGCCCCGGCGGCCCGCTGGTGATCCTCTACGCCGACGACCTGGCGCAAACCCAGGCGCGCCTCGAAGCCGCCGGCGCCACCATCAGCCGCGCGACGTTTGCCTTCCCCGGCGGCCGGCGTTTCCATTTCATCGACCCGGACGGCTACGAGCTGGCGGTGTGGTCGGCGGACTGAGCCCGGACCTGTTCGATATAGCGCCGCACCAGCGGTGATTTCTCGAAGCGCCGGTGCAGCAGTGACAGCCACGAGCGCGGCGCGCAGTCGGCGAGCGGACGGTAGTTCACCTGCGGCAATTGCACCCGGCGCACCACGGACTCGGGGACGATGGCGACGCCGCGGCCGAGGGACACCAGCGCGATCACCGCGACCAGGCTGCCCGGCTGCTGGCCCAGGCGCGGGGCAAAGCCGCCGGCGCTGGCCACTTCCAGCGTGCCGGAGATCTGCTCCGGAAGGATGAAGGTTTCACCACTCAAGCGCGCGGCGCGAATCTCCGGCAGCTCGTTGAGGCGCGAGGAAGCGGGCAGGGCGAGGACGAAGCCTTCCTCCTGCAGGGCGATGGCTTCCAGCTCCTCTGGCAGGCTCATCGGCGAGCGCACGTAGGCGAGGTCGAGCGTACCGTCGCGTACCTGCGCCGGCAGTTGCGCCATGGGCGCTTCGCTGATGTCCAGGTCCACCGCCGGCAGAGCGCGGGTGAATTGCTCGACATGCTGCTGCAGCACGCCGGAGTAGGCCGCTGAGGCCACGTAGCCCAGGCGCAGATGCCCGGTTTCGCCCCGGCCGGCGCGCTGCGCGCCCAGTTGCGCGGCGTCGAACTGGCGTACCGCGAGTCCGGCTTCCGCCAGCAGGGCTTCGCCGGCGGCGGTCAGGCGCACCTCGCGCTGGCTGCGCTGGAACAGCAGCACGCCCAGTTCCTTTTCCATGTCCTGGATCTGCCGGCTCAGGGTCGGCGGGGCGATGCCCAGTTGCTCGGCCGCGCGGGTGAAGTGGCCGTGGTGGGCGACGCTGAGGAAGTAGCGGAAATGTCGGATTTCCATGTTCGTTAGTCGCAGGCTAATGACGAAGGCCGCCGTGGCTAACAAGCCCGGCGCACGCGGGCGTTACCGTGGAGGCAACACTACAAGGCTGGCGCGACGAGGGCAAAACCCGGCGCGCCGGCCAGCGCGGGAAGCCTTGCCATGTCCGACCCTGTGATTCGCCCACGACCCTCCGCCCGTTTCACCCTGCTGACCGCTTCGGCGGTGTGCGCGCTGATCATCCTCGACACCAACATCGTCGCGGTTTCGCTGCCGAGCATCGCCCGCGACCTGTCCGGCTCCTTCGCCGATATCGAGTGGGTGGTCAGCGCCTACCTGCTGGCCTTCGCCGCCTGCCTGCTGCCCGCCGGCAGCCTGGCCGACCGTTTCGGCCGGCGGCGCATGCTGCTGCTCGGGCTGGTGCTGTTCGGCGCAGCCTCGCTGGCCTGCGGTGCGGCGCCGAGCCTGCTGTTCCTGGATATCGCCCGCGCCGCCAAGGGAGTCGGTGCCGCGCTGTTGCTGACCTCGGCGCTGGCCGCCATCGGCCATCGCTTCCACGAACCCGAGGAGCGCCTGCGCGCCTGGGCCTTCTGGGGCGCGTGCATGGGCGCCACCATCACCTTCGCGCCGCTGCTGGGCGGGGTGATATCCGCCACCCTGGGCTGGCGCTGGATCTTCTACCTCAATCTGCCGCTGGTGGTGCTGCTGGGGGCGATGGCGCTGCGCAGCATCGAGGAGTCCCGCGACAGCGCTGCCGCGCGCCTCGACCCGCTGGGCAGCCTGACCCTCGCTGGCGGCCTGGGCTACCTGATCTGGGCGCTGATCGATGGCAACCGCGTCGGCTGGGACAGCCCGCCGACCCTCGCGCGGTTGCTGGTCAGCGCCGGCCTGCTGGGCCTGTTCGTGCTGGTGGAGCGCAGCCAGGCGCGGCCGATGATCGACCTGCGGCTGATGCGCAGCGGCCGCTTCATCGGCGCCTTGCTCGGCATGTTCGGCTACGCCGCCTGTGCCCAGGTGATGATGACCCTGCTGCCGCTGTACCTGCAGAACGGCCTGCAGCTGTCGGCGGTGGCGGCGGGCGCGGGAATGCTGCCGTTCGCCGTGGCGATGCTGCTGGCGCCACGGGTGGGCATGCGCCTGAGTGGGCGCTTCAGCCCGGCGCAGATTTTTGCCTTCGGTCTGGTGCTGGTCGGCGCGGGCAACCTGCTGTGCGCGCTGGCGGCCGGGCAGGGCGGCTACCTGGCCTTCGCCCTCGCCAGCCTGGTGCTGGGTGCCGGCGCCGGGCTGCTCAACGGCGACACGCAGAAGAACATCATGGCCTGCGTGCCCCGCGAGCGCACCGGGATGGCCTCGGGGTTGAGCACCACCACGCGCTTCGCCGCCATCGTGCTGGCCATCGGCATTCTCGGTGGCATCCTGGCCGCACGCAGCGCCCAGTTGCTGCGCGACGCACTGGCAAAGCTTGCCCCTGCGCACCTGGACAAGGCTGCCGAGATGGCGACCCGCGCGGCGGCGGGGGACTTCACGGCGGCGCTGTCGCTGGTCGATCCGACACTGCGCAGTGCGCTGGCGCCCGCTGTGCGCCAGGCCTTCATCGGCGGTTTCGAGGGTGTATTGCTGGCGGCGGGCGTCGCGGCGCTGGTGTTCGCGGTGCTGGTGGGTGCGCTGCTCAAGCGGCCGATGCCGGCGCATGAGCCGGTGCCCGCCTGAAACGGCCGTTTGTCCGCTAGCCGGCGGGACGGCGGTGGTTGCCGGAACTGTGGTTCGTCCGGCCGGGTCAGGAATCAGGAAGAGTGCGCGTTGTGCGCCTCGTCGCCGCCATCCAGAGCAGAACGGGCCGTCCACGGCCAGGGGGGAAACACATGCAGCAGTCAGTCGAGCCGGAGTTCATGGCACCCAGTGAGTACCTGACGTCCACGGGTGTCGCCGTGTTGATGTCGCCGCGATACATCGCCCCGGGCAAGGTGGGAGAAGTGCTGCTGTCGCTGGCGAAGATGCCGGCCGGCGTGTCGCCGCTGGACGTGGTGGTCGGCCCGTGGGAGTCCCACGAGGAAGCCTTCCAGGCGTCCCATGACGCGGCCGAGCGCTGGGTCGAGCGCCTCGACGAGGGCGTCTGACGCAGCGGCGCGCTGGTGGCGCCGTTCCTGCGAATCGTGGCTGGCGCCGCCTTTTCCCACTTCGTTCATTCAGCCTGACTGCCGTCGCCGACGACGTTCGAAGCACCTGCCAACACGCCCCGCCTATTCACTGGAAAATCGCAGGCGAACGTCTACGTCGCCACGCTGAAGTCGTGCGCCTGCAATTTGTAGTGAATACTACAAAAAATACGTATTGAAAGTTTATGAAGCACATTATACAAATGGCGCCATAACAAGAGGCGCCACCATGCTCACACTCAAAGATCGCCTGAACACCCCGGAAGTCGAGCTCACCAAGGCCGAGCGCAAAGTCCTGCGCGCCTTGCTCGACGACTACCCGCGCGCCGGCCTCGGACCGATGTCGCGCCTCGCGCGTCAGGCCGGGGTCAGTGATCCCAGCATCCTGCGTCTGGTGAAGAAGCTCGGCTTCAGCGGCTATAGCGACTTCCAGAACGCGCTGATGGCCGAGGTGGACGACCGCCTGCGCTCGCCGCGCACCCTGCTCGCCGGGCGTCGCGAAGGCATGAGCCGCGACGATGTCTGGTCCAACTACCTGAGCGACGCCAGCGAAGGCATCCAACGCACCCTGGCGCTGACCCAGGCCGACGACGTGCGCCTGCTCGGCGACTGGCTGCTCGACCCCAAGCTGCGCGTGCTCTGCCACGGCGGCCGCTTCAGCCGCTTCCTCGCCGGTTACCTGGTGGCGCACCTGCGCATGCTGCGCAGCGGTTGCCTGTTGCTGGACGACGGCGCCGCGCTGCCCGACCAGCTGGGCGACATCGACCGCCAGACCCTGGTGGTGGTGTTCGACTACCGCCGCTACCAGGCCCAGGCGCTGGGCGTGACCCGTGCGGCCAAGGCCCGTGGCGCCCGCGTGGTGCTGTTCACCGATATCTACGACTCGCCGCTGCGCGAGTTCGCCGACCTGATCATCAGTGCCCCGGTGGAATCCCCATCGCCCTTCGACACCCTGGTGCCGACCATGGCCCAGGTCGAGGCGCTGATCGCCAGCCTGGTAGCGCGCATGGACGGCCAGCTCGACGAACGCCTGGAAGGCATCGACCACCTGAGAGCTGCCTTTGGCAGCCACATCCTCGAGGAATGACCGTGTTCAGCTTGCCCCACCAATCGCCCCGTGACCTTCCGTTCACTCGCGGCCAGACCGCCATCCTGTTCGTCGACATGCAGAACGCCTGGGTCATCCCCGGCCGCGATGCTCATGTCGATCCAGCGACGCACTCCTACTTCTACGACCGTGTCGAGGCGAGCGTGATACCCAACCAGCAGCGCCTGCTGGCGGCCATGCGCGAGGTGGGCGGGGAGGTGCTGCACACCATCATCGAGAGCCTCACCGCCGATGGCCGTGACCGCTCGCTGGACCACAAGCTCTCCGACATGCACCTGCCCAAGGGCAGCCCCGACGCTCAGGTGATCGATGCCCTGGCGCCGCGGGAGAACGAGATCGTGCTGCCCAAGACTTCCTCGGGGGTCTTCAACTCCACCGCCATCGACTACGTGCTGCGCAACCTGAATACCCGCCACCTGATCATCTGCGGCGTGGTCACCGACCAGTGCGTGGACATGGCCGTGCGCGACGCAGCCGACCGTGGCTACCTCGTCACCCTCGTCGAGGACGCCTGCGCCACCCACACCGCCGAACGCCACCAGGCCTGCCTGGAAGCGATCAAGGGCTACTGCTGGATCGCCGACACCGACAGTGTGCTGGCCCGTATCGCCGCGCTGGCCTGAGGCCGGGAGAACGTCATGAGTCAGAACAATAACAATCCCGCTCCGATGCGCCTGACCAGCTTCGTCACCACCGACCTCTGCGGCATCACCCGTGGCCGCTCGCTTCCCGAATCGGAAGTCGCCGAGCAGCTTGTCACTGGTTGTGGCTGGGTGCCCGCCAACAGCGCGCTGACGCCCCAGGACATCATTGCCGACGACAATCCCTGGGGCAGCCACGGCGACCTGCGCCTGCTGCCCGACCCGAGCAGCCGGGTGCGACTTCAAAACGGCCCGGACGCCCAGGCCGCGCCGCTGGATTACCTGCACGGCGACCTGGTGACCACCACCGGCACGCCCTGGCCGGTGTGCCCGCGCACGCTGCTGCGCGAGGAGATCGCCCGCTACCGGGAGCTCGATCTGCAAGTCACCGCCGCCTTCGAACATGAATTCAACCTGCTGGGCCTGGCGGACGAACACGCCGCCGCTTTCTCGCTTCAGGCACAGCGGCAGACCGGCAACTTCGGCGGCTGGCTGATGAGCGCGCTGGAACAGATCGGCGCCGAGCCGGAAATGTTCCTGCCCGAGTACGGCCGCAACCAGTACGAAGTCACCTGCCGGCCGACCCAGGGCGTTGCTGCGGCCGACCGCGCAGTGAACGTCCGCGAAGTCACCCGCGAGATCGCCCGCCAGTTCGGCTGGCGCAGCACCTTCACTCCGCTGCTGGCGCCCGGCGCCGTGACCAACGGCGTGCACCTGCACCTGAGCCTGCAACGCCTGGACGGTACCCCGGTGTTCTACGACGAAGCCGCGCCGAGCAACCTGTCGAAGCTCGCCGAGCACTGGGCCGCTGGCGTGCTGCGCCACCTGCCGGCGCTGTGCGCGCTCACCGCGCCAACGGCGGTGTCCTACCTGCGGCTGAAGCCGCACCACTGGAGCGCCGCCTACGCCTGCCTGGGCCTGCGCAACCGCGAAGCCGCGCTTCGCATCTGCCCGGTGGTGGAAATTGGCGGCAAGCCCAAGGCGCGTCAGTTCAACCTGGAATTCCGCCCCATGGACGCCACCGCCAGCCCGCACCTGGCCATGGCCGCGGTGCTGATCGCCGGGCGCCTGGGCATGCAGCAGGAACTGCCGTTGTCGGCGGTCACCGACGTCGATCCGCACAGTCTCAGCGACGCCCAGCGCGAGGAGCTGGGGATCAAGTCGCTGCCGGGTTCGCTGGAGGAGGCCCAGCGCCTGCTGCTCGCCGATACCGAACTGTGCGCCCAGCTGCCGCCGGCGCTGCTGCAGACCTACGTTTCCATGAAGCGCCAGGAGCAGGCCCTGACCCGTGAACTCAGCGAAGAACAACTCTGTGAATCCTATGCAAAGTTCTACTGAATCCGGCCTCTACCGGCGTCCGCCGTTCGAGATCGTCAACCCGCAGGGCAAGAGCCCGGTGCTGCTGGTCTGCGAGCACGCCAGTCGCTACATCCCCGAGGAACTGGCGCAGCTGGGCCTGGACGACGCGGCTGCCGCCGAGCACATCGCCTGGGACATCGGCGCGCTGGAGCTGGCCCGCGAGCTGTCGGCGCGCCTGGACGCCACGCTGCTGGTAGCCAACTACTCGCGCCTGCTGATCGACCTCAACCGCCCGCTGTCGGCACCCGATGCGATTCCCGAGCACAGCGAGATCTACCCGATCCCCGGCAACCTCAACCTGAGCGCCGCGGCCCGGCAGGAGAGGGTCGCGAGTCTGTTCGAACCCTTCCACCAGCGATTGACCGCGCTGCTCGACGAGCGCCTGGCCGCCGCCCGGCCAACCCGGCTTGTCGGCGTACACAGCTTCACCCCGAGCTATCGCGGCGAGCCGCGCCCGTGGGTCGCCGGGGTGCTCTACGCGAAGGCCGAAGCCTATGCCCAGCGCATGGTTGCTGGCTTGAGGGAGAGCGGGGAAGAAATCGGCGCCAACCAGCCCTATGTGATCGACCCGCTGGAGGACATGACTGTCCCGGTGCATGGCGACGAGCGCGGCGTGGACGCCGTGTTGATCGAAATCCGCAATGACGGACTGCGGACCCCGCAAGGGGTGGAAGCCTGGGCGACACGCCTGGCTCCCTGGCTCTGAGGACCCATGCCCGACCTGGTGCGTTCGGCCGGGGCGGGCGGGTTCTGAAAACAACAACAATTCAGCGCATGAGCGCCGAACCCTGAAAGCTGCCGTTCCCAGAGGAAGTGCCCCGTGGCCATCGAACAGTTCGGATACAAGCAACAACTCCGCCGTAGCCTGACGCTCGGCGACCTGGTGATCTACGGGATGATCTTCATGATCCCGATCGCCCCCTTCGGCGTGTACGGCTGGGTCCATGCCGACGCCCACGGTATGGTGCCCATGGCCTACCTGGTGGGCATGGTGGCGATGCTCTTCACCGCGCTCAGCTATGGCGCGATGTCCCGCGCGTTTCCCATCGCCGGTTCCGTGTACTCCTATGCCCAGCGCGGCATCCACCCCAACGTCGGTTTCATTGCCGGCTGGGTCCTGCTGCTGGACTACCTGCTGATCCCGCCGCTGCTCTACGTGTTCAGCGCGCTGGCGCTGAACCACCTGTTCCCGGCGATCCCCAAGCTAATCTTCATGCTGATCTTCCTGGTGTCCGCCACGCTCATCAACCTGCGCGGCATCACCCTGGCGGCGCGCTTCAACCTGCTGTTCCTGATCGCCGAACTGGTGGTGCTGGCGATCTTCCTGGCGGTGGGTTACCACGCGCTGGAAGGCGGCCTGGGCAATGGCCGGCTGACGCTGGAACCGCTGCTGCAGCCGGAGCATTTCAACCTCGGCCTGGTGATGAAGGCGGTGTCCATCGCGGTGCTGTCGTTCCTCGGCTTCGATGCGATCTCCACCCTCGCCGAGGAGGTCAAGGGCGACCCGGCCAAGCAGATTGGCCGCGCCTCGCTGATCGCGCTGTTCGTCATGGGCGCGATCTTCATCGTGCAGACCTGGCTGGCCACTGACCTGGCTGCAGGCATGACCTTCAAGTCGGCGGACACCGCCTTCTACGAGATCGCCGAAGCGGCCGGCGGCAGCTGGCTGTCCACGCTGACGGCGGTGTCCACCGCGCTGGCCTGGGGCGTGACTGTGTCGATCACCTCGCAAGCCGCCGTTTCGCGCCTGCTGTACTCCATGGCTCGCGACGGCAAGTTGCCGCGAGTGCTGGCCAAGGTGCACCCGAAGTACCAGACCCCGCACATCAGCCTGTACCTGGTCGGCGTGCTGTCGCTGGGCATCGGCATCTACTTCCTCGACTCGCCGGACGTGCTCACCTCGCTGGTGAACTTCGGCGCGCTGACCGGTTTCTGCCTGCTGCACCTGGCGGTGATCAATCATTACTTCATCCGCCAGAAGAGCGGCCAGGTGCTGCGCCACCTGGTGTTCCCACTGGTTGGCCTGGTGATCATCGCCTACGTACTGTTCAGCATGAGCCGTGAGGCGCAGGAGCTGGGCGCAGGCTGGATAGCCATCGGCCTGGTGTACCTCGCGGTGCTCAGCCGACGCGGCAACGGCAGCGAGCTGGCACGGGAAATCTGAGCGGGTGCGCCGTGCTGTCGCAGACGGCACGGCGCGCTTTGACAGACGGCGAGGCGTGCCCCATAAAGATCGGGCGGTGCAGGGACGCCGCCAACACCGACGAACCAGCGTGAAACAGCATGAGCAGGAAAGATCAGGACAGTACGCCCTTCACCCTGGACCGCATCGATGAGGAGATCCTCCGCATCCTCCGTCACCAGGGCCGCATCACCTACGGCAAGCTGTCCGCGCTGGTCCACCTCACCCCGCGCCCCTGCCAGGAACGCGTCCGCAAGCTGGAGCGGCACGGCATCATCCGTGGCTACGGAGCCGTCATCGACGAACAGAAGATCGCCGCGGGTCTGTCGCTGCTGGTGCTGGTCGCGTTGTCCAACCAGAGTGGCCGCACCGCGCAGAAGGCCTTCGAGGCACGCATGATCGCCTGCCCGGAAGTGCTGCACTGCCAGCTGATCAGCGGGACCTTCGACTACAGCGTGCGCATGCGCTGCCGCGACATGGAGCACTACCGCGCGCTCACCGAAACCTGGCTGAACGATGAGAGCCTGCACATCGACAAGCTGGTTGCCCACCCTGAGCTGACGACTATCAAGGAGTCCGCCAGCTAGCGCCGTGGACTCGCTTTTCTCCGGCGTTTTCCTCCGCTGATATCCCCCCGCCAGCGGCTGCCTCAAGCGCAGCCGAATCGGCTGTCATGACCCTCCAATACAGCCGGATCGGCCGGCAAAGCCCTCCATTACAGCCGGGTTTTCTCTGGGGCCGGTGGGAGAATCGTGTAGCCCCTCTCCCGAAGTGCAGACCTGATCCAGGGCCTCTGCGACGTTGTTGTGCCCGCTGTTCGAGGCATGCTGGAGCGGGGCGGTACCGTTCGAATACACCGACAGAAAAGTCCAATCACAACAATCGGAGGTCCCACCATGACTCGCTTCGTCGACGTCCCCACGATGTCCCAACTGGTCCAGCAGATCGGTGTCGCCCGCTTCATCGGCGAACTCGCCGACACCATCGCCCAGGATTTCGTGCGCTGGGAGTCCTTCGACAAATCCGCCCGTGTCGCCAACCACTCCGAGATCGGCGTCATCGAGCTGATGCCCGTGTCCGATACCGCCCGCTATGCCTTCAAGTACGTCAACGGCCACCCGCAGAACACCCAGCGCGGGCTGTTCACTGTCATGGCCTTCGGTGTGCTGGCGGATGTCGAGACGGGCTATCCGGTGCTGCTCTCCGAGCTGACCGTGGCCACCGCGCTGCGCACCTGCGCCACCTCGCTGATGGCCGCCCGCGCGCTGGCCCGCCCGGATTCGCGACGCATGGCGCTGATCGGCAACGGCGCACAGAGCGAGTTCCAGGCCCTGGCCTTCCATCACCACCTGGGCATCGAGGAAATCGCCGTCTACGACATCGATCCGCAGGCCACCGAGAAGCTGATCCGCAACCTGGCGGACGTCCCCAACCTGAAAATCATCCGCGCCGGCTCCACCGCCGAAGCGGTGCGCGGCGCCGACATCGTCACCACGGTGACCGCCGACAAGGCCTACGCGACCATTCTTACCCCGGAGATGATCGAGTCGGGCATGCACATCAACGGCGTGGGTGGCGACTGCCCGGGCAAGACCGAACTGCACGCCGACGTCCTGCGCGCCGGCAAGGTGTTCGTCGAGTACGAGCCGCAATCGCGGGTCGAGGGCGAGATCCAGCAGATGCCGGCGGACTTCCCGGTGACCGATCTGTGGCGCGTGCTGGCGGGCCAGCTGGCCGGGCGCGACAGCGCCGAGCAGGTGACCATCTTTGACTCGGTCGGCTTCGCCCTCGAGGATTACTCCGCGTTGCGCTACGTGAATGAGCAGGCCAGTCGCCTGGGCCTCGGCGAGCGCATCGACCTGGTGCCGTGGAGCGAGGAAGAGGACAACGATCCCAAGGACCTGTTCCGCTACACCCGCTCTGCCAAGGCGCGCAAAGGGCTGCGCCGCATCGCCTGAGGTTCAGCGCGTCAGTTCCGCCTCTGGTGGGATCGCCAGCGGTGGGCGGCTGAGGTCGCTGGCGCTCTGTGTGGTGGCGGCGACACGGGCCTTCAGCCATTGGCTGAAGGCCTTCACCACCGCGCGTTCGGCCTTCACCGGGTCGGTCACCAGGAAGTAGCCCCGGCTGGACTGGATGGTGATGTCGAACGGGCGCACCAACAGGCCGCGGGCGAGGGCGTCGCCGCTGAGCAGGTTGTCGCCGATGGCCACGCCCTGGGCGGCTATGCACGCGGCGATGGTGCAGGGTGCATCGGCGAACAGCACGCCGGAGCGGTGATCGATGGCGCTCGCACCCACCGCGCCGAGCCACAGGCGCCAGTCGGCAAAATCATTCATGTGCAGCAGTGTGTAGTGGGCCAGGTCCGCCGGCTGCTGCAGGCCGCCGCGCGAGTGGATCAGACGCGGGCTGCAGACCGGGAAGAAGTGCAGGGCCACCAGTTGCTCCACCGTCTGGTTCGGCCAGTCGCCGCTGCCGTAGGCGATGAACAGGTCGGCGTCGCTGGCGCTGGTGTCCTGCGGCACGCGCGGCGTCACTACGTGCAACTGCACCTTCGGGTACTGCGCCAGGAAGTCGCCCAGGTGCTGGCACAGCCAGTAGGTGGCGAAACCGGGGTTGCAGCTCACGCACAACGGGCCGCTGACCTGCTGCTCGTCGAAGCTGCTGCCGGCCAGCTGTACCTCCGCGAGGATGCGTCGCACGTCGCGGGCATACCTTTCCCCCCGATAGGTCAGGCGAATGCCGCGCCCGGTGCGCTCGGTCAGGGCGAAGCCGAGGCGTTCCTCCAGCGTGGCGATGCGGTGGCTGACCGCGCTGCGGGTGAGGTTCAGCTCCGTCGCGGCGGCGGAGACGCTGCCCAGCCGGGCCACGGCATCCAGTGCCCGCAGGGCGGTCATCGAGGGAAAGTGCATGGGGCGCTCATTGCTCCATTGGTGAAACTAACTGGACATGGGTGGCGAAATCCTGCGCTTGTTGCAAATTCCGCTTCACCAATACTAGGCCACACGACAACAACAACAGGCAACGATGAGGAAGCCGCCATGTCGAAATTCAAGGCCTACGTCCAGCAGTGGATCGACGAGCACCGCCAGCAGCTGTCCGACTGGCACCAGGTGATCTGGCATTTCGCCGAGCCGGCGTTCCGCGAGTACAAGTCCTGCGCCTGGTACGTGGAGTTGCTGCGCAAGGAAGGCTTCACGGTGGAAGAGGGCAGCGGCGGCATGCCCACCGCCTTCGTCGCCACTTTCAGCAATGGCGATGGCAGCGAGGGTGACGGGCCGATCCTCGCCACCTACGCCGAATACGACGCAGTGCCCGGCAACTGCCAGGCGGCGGCGACCAGGCCGATGCCACGCGATGGCCTGTCGAAGTACGCGCCGGGCCACACCGACCCGCACTCCGCGCTGGGTATCAGCGCTCTGGGCGGGGTGCTGGCGGCCAAGGCGGCGATGCTGGAATTCGGTATCCGGGGCACCATCAAGTTCTTCGGCGAACCGGCGGAAAAACTGCGCGCGTCCAAGCCCGTGCACGCCGCCAAGGGCTACTACGACGACCTCGACGCCGCCGTCAGCTTCCATCCCACCTACATGCTGCCGCTGAACAACACCACCACCTGGGACACCCACTGCGGTATCGCCTACTCGTACATCTACACCTTCACCTGCGAAGAGCCGCAGAACTGGATCGCTGCCGACCGCTACAGTCCGATCCCGCAGAACCACCTGGCCGCCCGCGCTCCTGGCGCCAATGATGCGCTGGTGCACTTCTACACCCTGAACGAGAGCCTGCGTCGCTCGACCCTGCCGTTCACCGGGCTGTGGAGCTTCAACGAAGCCATCCTCACTACCGGGCAAGCCACCGCCGACAACCTGCCGCCGCACGTCTCGCAGATCCAGTACCTGCTGCGCTGCGACTCCATCGAACAGGCCGAGACCATCTCCACGGTGATGGACAACAACGCCGCCGCCGCGGCCATGGCCACCGGCTGCCAGTGGAAGAAGACCTGGGTCTGCAAGTCCCGTGGCGGGCTGGCCAACCATGCGCTGGCCCAGGCCTGCTACGACAACCTCGCCGCCATCGGCGCGCCGAGCTGGGGTGAACAGGCCATCGCGGTGGCGCGGGAAATCCAGGTGAACCTCGGTCTCGAGCCCATGGATGAGCCCTTCCTGCCGGCCACTCAGGCATTGATCGAGCCGCAGGAATGCGAGCGGCAGATGCGCCTGCAGATGCCGGCGTGGCAGAAGTACCTGACCTCCGACGACTACCCCGAATACACCTGGCACTGCCCGACCGTGCGCCTCTACGTGGCCCGGCCGATGCTCAGCGCGCCCTCCGGCTTCACCTATCCGGACTGGGTGTCCAACGCCCTGGGCGGCATCCGCGAGACCATCGACCCGATGATCGACGTGGCCTCGAAGACCATCGGCAGCACGCTGATCGAGTTGTTCACCGATGCCGGCCTGCTGGCCGAGGCGACCCGCGAATTCAACCAGCGCACCGGCGGCGGCATCGGCGGCGAACAGTGGCAGGCGCCGCTGCTGCCGAAGGACTTCAAGGTCCCGCACCGCTTCCGCTGGCCGGAGTACATCCGCACGGTGCGCGGCGAGGAATGGTGGATTCCGGCGCGCGAGGACGAGTGATCCCGAGCTACCGAACCCGCCGGGAAATGCGCACGTAGGATGGGTTGAGCGCAGCGATACCCATCGATCCCTGCCTGCGATACAGCATGGGTATCGCAGGCTCCACCCATCCTACGTTGGAGTTCCCTTGTGATCTGGTGTGGTTGGTTGGGCGCGCCTGAACCCGTTCCGTAGGGCGCATAACGCGCCAGCGTTATCCGCCGTCATGGCATCGGCGGATAACCCGTTCCGGGTTATGCGCCCTACGCGGTTGTACATAGGCGCGAATAGCGCCTATCGGGCGCGTTTGAGCCAGCGGACCAGTGCCGCGCTAATCTCCACGGCGCGCGAGCGCGACGGACAGCCCGGCGTCGAGAGCAGCTGCGGCAGCAGGAAACCCACTTCCGCTTCGTTCGGCCCGCAGAGACCCGGCGCGGCCGATTCGAAGACTTCCTCGTCCCAACGCGGGAAGCGCTCGCTCCCGCTTTCGAATGCAGTCAGTGCGTTCATGATCGTTTCGCCTCCTAGAGGTCCAGCACCAGCGGTTGCACGCCGCTGTCGTCCTGCGCCGGGATGGCGCAGCAGATCAGTACGCTGCCCGCTTCGGGCAGTTCCGCCGGTGGATTGGGGTAGTGCACCTGGCCGCTGACGATCTTCGTCCTGCAGGTGCCGCAGGAACCGCCGCGGCAGCTGAAATCGGGTGCCAGCCCCCGGGCCTCGGCCAGCTCCAGCAGGCTGCCGCTCTCGGGCTTCCAGCGGGCCTCCTTGGCCGAGCCGGCGAAGTACACCGGCACCGGTTCGGTGGCAGCGGGCGGTTGCACCAGCGTCGGCTCTTGGCCGTCACCCCGGCGTTTGAGCGTCGAGGGGCCGAAGGTCTCGGCGTGGATGCGCGCGTCGGCGATGCTCAGGCCGCGCAGGCCGTCGTAGATTGCCTGGGTGAATTCGCCGGGGCCGCAGACGTAGAAGTCGTAATCGTCCAGCGGCAGCCGCGCCTTGATCGCCTCGATATCCAGACGCCCGATCTGTTCGAAGTCGCGGCCGGGCAGAGCATCCGGTTCCGGGCGGCTGAGTGCACGGTGAATCTGCAGTTGCGGCGCGCGCTGGCGCAGCTCGGCGATCTCGCGCTGGAACGGTAACTGGCCCAGCGTCCGCGCAGACTGGAACAGATGCACGCGCCGCGCCGGGCCCGCCGCCAATTCACGTAGCATCGACAGCAGTGGGGTGATGCCCACGCCCGCGCCGATCAGCACCACTGGCCGTACGCTGTCGCCCTTCAGGGTGAAGCTGCCCATGGGCGCGCGGATCTGCAGGTGATCGCCCACACCAATATGTTCATGCAGGTATCGCGACGCCGGGCCCTGGGCCTTCACGCTGATGCGCAGCTCGCCGTCCGACGGTGCGCTGGAAAGGCTGTAGGTGCGGATCAGCGCCTGTTCGCCGGCTGCCAGGCGCACCGGCAGATGCTGGCCTGGTGCGAAGGTCACGGCGAGGCCGGTGGGTGGTTGCAGGTAGAACGAGCGGATGTCTTCGCTTTCCGGTTCCACGCGCAGCACCTGCCAGTCCTGCCACTGCTGGCGCTGCTCGCGCTCCTGCAGTCTGGCGTCGGCCTCGGCCCAGGTGCCGGTCATCAGGCTGGTGGGCGAGTATTCGCGGAAGTTCCAGCGCAGCGCCAGGGCGTTGCGGCGCAGCACCGCGTGCTGCATGTCCAGGGTCCACAGGCGTTCGGCGCCTTCGAAGGCCGCCAGCAGCGGGCTGTCGAAGAGGATTTCGGTGCGGCCGTGAACCTGCAGCACGTCACCGCTGGTGAAGTCGACGAACAGCAGCCCCGCCTGCGGGTTGACCTGCAGGTTGCCGAGGGTGTTGAAGTGCAGGTTGCCGGCATAGTCGGGGATGGTCAGGCGATTGCCGTCGACCCGGACGAAGCCGGGGCGGCCGCCGCGATGGGAAACGTCCACCGAACGCTCGCCGTCTTCGTGCTGCACATAGCTGGCGACGAAGAAGGTGTCGGCGTTGCGGATGATGGTTGCCAGCTCCTCGTTCAGCGCACCGAAATCCTCACGCGGGGCGCGCTGGCTGTAGCGCTGCTCGTCGCGGCTCCACTCGCGCTTCTGGATGTACTGCGGGCAGTTGCCGAAGGAGTGCTCGACGGCCACCGTCAACAGGCCGCCGTCCACTTCGCGGAGGACACCGTTCATGCGGTTGCGCCGGCGGGTATGCAACTCGATGCCCAGCAGACCGATGGCGTGGCCGGCTCGCAGGCCGCTGGCCGCCGGGTCCTGGCTGTCGGGCACGCTGTCGAGCAGCAGGCTTTTCGGGTCGGGTGAAGTGACGAAGCCTTCCGCACCTTCGAGCAGGGTTGCCCAGGGCCTGCCCTGGTCATCCACGGCGCCGGCGATGATGAAGGGCAGCTGGTGGTAGAACTCACGGTGCTGGTCGGGCATGTAGTCGCGGATGACTTTCTGGCCATGGACTTCCATGCGCTCGGCGACGCCGACGCGCTCCTGGATCGCCTTCTCGCCGGCGTGCCAGGGGGAGGTACGGTGTTTGGGCAACTGGAACATGACGGGCACCTCGCGACGAAGGGGCTGCCGGGTTACCCCGGCAGCGAAGGTTGCATCAGGCTTGCAGGCCGATGGCAGTGCGCTGCATCGGCACGAAGTGCGGCAGGGCCTCCACTCGGGCCAGCCAGGCTCGCAGGTTGGGGTAGTCCTGCAGTGAGACGTTGCCCTCCGGCGCATGGGAAATGTAGGAGTAGTTGGACACGTCGGCGATGGTCGCCTCGCTGCCGGTCAGGAAGGGCGTCTTCGCCAGTTCGCGTTCCATCACCTGGAACAGGGTGTGGGCGCGGGTGGCGACTTCCTCGGGGTTGAAGGCGGCGCCGAACACGGTGATCAGCCGCGCGGCGGCCGGGCCGTAGGCAACCTGCCCGGCGGCGACCGACAGCCAGCGCTGCACGCGGGCGGCGCCCAGCGGATCTTCCGGCAGCCAGCGGCCGTTGCCGTATTTTTTCGCCAGGTAGACCAGGATGGCGTTGGAGTCAGAGACGATGACGCCTTCGTCATCGATCACCGGCACCTGGCCGAAAGGGTTCAGGGCGAGGAAATCCGGATGCTTGTGGGCGCCCTTGGCGAGGTCCACGGAGATCAGTTCGGTGGGCAGCTGCAACAGCGAGAGCATCAGCTCGACGCGGTGGGCGTGGCCGGACAGCGGATGGCGGAAGAGTTTGATGGTGTGGGACATGGCGGTGACTCCGTTGGCTTGAGTGGGTAGGCAGCGCGAGTCGGTTCGGGGTGGGTTGCTCGAGCTGATGGGTGAATGCTGCGCCTGATGGACGGCGCGCAGAATCACCAGGGCGGGCAATCCAGCGTTTCAGAATGCGGAAGAATGGGCGGTGGGATCAGCCGTCGTGCGGCCATGGGCTGCCCTCGCCGCTCCGACCTACCCGCGCAATGCCGGATGCGCGCGCAGGCGCGGCACCACGAAATCGAGGAAGGTACGCACCCGCGCCGCCGCGCGGCGGCCTTCGCGGTAGATCAGCTGCACCGGCAACCCTGGCGCCGCGTAGTCCTGCAGCACAGCTTGCAGGCCCCCGCTGCTCAGTTCGGCATGGGCCTCGTGACTCATGCAGCGGGTCAGCCCGAGCCCCAGGCTGGCCGCACGGATCGCCGCGTGGGTGGTGCTGCACGCCAGCCTCGGTGAGAAGCGCACCGAACGCGGCGCGCCCTGATGACGGAAGCGCCATTCGCTGATGGGGCCCTGGCTGCCGGAGACGATGATGCTGTGCGCCTTGAGGTCCTCCGGCGCCTGCGGCACGCCATGGCGCGTGAGGTAGTCGGGCGATGCGCAGATCACCGGCCGCACCATGCCCACCGGCAAGGCGAAGCCGGAAGAGTCGGGCAAGGTACCTATTACCAGCGCCACATCGATGCCGTCTTCCAGCAGACGCGGCAGGTCCTCGCGGTGACGGCTGACCAGGCGTACATCGGGAAAGGCTGCCAGGTAATCCATTGCGATGGGCGCGAAGAGGCGGTCGGCCATCAGCAGCGGCAATGTCAGGTTCAACTGCCCGGCAGGGTGGGCCTGCAAGCCGTCGAGCGAGCCTTCCGCCTCATCGATACCCTGGAGAATCTGCCGGCAACTGGCGGCGAAGGCTTCGCCACTGGCGCTCAGCTCGACCCCACGCGGGCCGCGCAGCAGAAACTCGCATTGCAGGCGGGACTCCAAAGCGGCAACCAGGCGCATCACCGTCGCGGTGGACAGCTCCAGCCGACGCGCGCCCGCGGCGAGGCTGCCGGAGCGCGCCACGGCGTCGAACGCCTGCATTTCCCGGTAGCGGCTCACGGCTGTGTGGCTTGCAGGGCCGGGTCGGCGCGCAGGCGTTCCGCGCAATGCGTGACGAAGCTGCGAACCTTCGCCGGCAGCCGCGTGCTGTCCTGGTAAAGCAGGTGGATCGGCAATGGCGCCGTGGCGAACTCGTCGAGGACGATCTCCAGTTCGCCACGCGCCACGGCCTCGGCGGCCTGGTAGGAGAGGACGCGGGTATAGCCGC
The DNA here is from genome assembly GCF_014851985.1 of Pseudomonas sp. PDM17. Taxonomy (NCBI): domain Bacteria; kingdom Pseudomonadati; phylum Pseudomonadota; class Gammaproteobacteria; order Pseudomonadales; family Pseudomonadaceae; genus Pseudomonas; species Pseudomonas sp. PDM17. The sequence continues at coordinate 187,741 of NZ_JACVAT010000008.1, read as the reverse complement.
CGCCCAGGCGCGCGGCGTGGATGGCGGCGTTGTTCGAGCTGACCATGAAACGCGACGGTGGGCGCAGGGTCAGCGGGCCGTCCGCGGTGACGAACTGCCAGTCGGTGAGCAGGACGCTGGTGGCGGCCATCACCACCGGCGCGTCGAGCAGTTCGTTGGGGTGCCGCGGGCGGCCGTGGCAGTCGAGGAACGCCGGGGAGGCGCAGACCACCGGGCGGATTTCGCCGACTTTCAGCGCGGTCAGGCTGCCCTCGGGCAGTTGGCCGATACGCACGGCCACGTCGATGCCCTCGTCGAGCATGTTCACCACGCGATCCACCAGCAGCGCGTTGACTGTCACCTCGGGATGGGTTTCCAGGTAGCCGGCGATCAGCGGGATCAGGTACAGCTCGCCGAACAGCACCGGGGCGGTCACCGCCAGGTTGCCGCGCGGCCGCAGGGCGCTGCCGGAGGCCAGTTCCTCGGCTTCTTCCAGTTCCTGGAGGATGCGCCGGCAGTCCTCGACATAACGCTGGCCGGCCTCGGTCAGCCGCACGCTGCGGGTGCTGCGGGCCAGCAGCAGGGTACCCAGGCGCTGCTCCAGCGCGGCGATGGCGCGGGTCACGCTGGGCGGCGACAGGCCCAGCTGCTTGGCGCCAGCGGCAAAGCTGCCGGCCTCGGCCACGGCCAGCAGTACTGTCATTTCCTGAAACCTGTCCATGGATCACCGTTGTCGCCTTGAGCGGGTCGCCAGACTGTAGAGGGAAGCGGCGCCGGATTGAAGTGCCGGCGGCTTGCGGGCGACATCGGCGTGCTTGCCAGCGCCCTGTGGCTTGACCGCGCCCCGGCCGCTCCGGCACAAGCGCTGGAGGCGCCCGCCGCGAGGCCGCCACCGCCAAGAGCCTTCTCCCATGACCAGCAAGACCTCGACTACCGCGCTGGCCGCTGCCAACAACCCACGCCTGGGCATCGCCCTGTGCCTGCTGTCGATGCTCATCTTCGCCTGCCAGGACGGCATCACCAAGGTGCTGGTCCGCCACTTGCCGGTGGCCGAACTGGTGATGGTGCGCTACTGGGTGTTCGTGCTGTTCGCGCTCATCGTCTGTCGTTCCCAGGGCGGCGTGCGCGCGGCCATCCGCAGCGCCAGCCCCTGGCAACAGGTGGTCCGCGCGTTGCTGGGCGTAGGCGAGATCGCCATCTTCGGCCTGGCCCTGCGCTATCTCGGGCTGGCCGAAACCCACGCACTCTACGCGGTCTTCCCGCTGATGACGCTGGGCCTGGCGCGGCTGTTTCTCGGTGAGCGGATGGTCGGCCGGCAATGGCTGGCGGCGGCGGTGGGTTTTGGCGGTACGCTGCTGATCCTGCGCCCCGGCATGGGCGTGTTCGAGCCCGCGGCGCTGATTCCGCTGGCGGCGGCGCTGACCTTCGCCTTCTTCAACATCCTCTCGCGGCGTATCAGCCAGACCGACTCCTTCGCCACCACTACGCTGTACATGGCCGTGGTCGGCGCCGTGGCGGCCACCTCCGCCGGGCTTCCCGCGTGGGTCACGCCGACGCCCCACGAAGCGATGCTGATGTCGATCGTCGCCGTCTCCGGGGTGATCGCCCAGTTGCTGCTGATCCAGGCGCTGAAGTACGCCCAGGCCTCGACGCTGCAGCCGTTCAACTACTCGCTGCTGGCCTTCGCCACGCTGATCGGCCTCATCGTCTTCGGCGAGACGCCGACCCTCTGGACCATCACCGGCGCGCTGCTGATCCTGCTGGCGGGGTTGTACTCGATCAGGCCGAAGGCCTTGTAGGAGCGAGCCTGCTCGCGAATGGCGGACAAGGTCCGCCGTCAATCAGCCGCGCCGAACGCCCGATAGACACCATGGTGCAATGTCCGCCTCCCGGCCGGCGTGGTGTCATTCCCGGCAGGGGCAACCCGGTCTCAACTCCGAGAACCCCGCCGCCCGAACGTGCGCCGCACGCTCATCCTACCCAGGCGAACCCGTCGAATCGCGAGGTCTCCATGCTCCTACCCCTTTGTACCTGGTCCGAAATCGAGCAGTTCCTTGGCCGCAGCCGGACCATCGTCATCCCCATCGGCTCCAACGAGCAGCACGGCCCCATCGGCCTGCTGGGGACCGACTGGATGTGCCCGGAAATCATCGCCCACGAAGCGCAGAAGTCGGCGGACATCCTCATCGCGCCGACCTTCAACATCGGCATGGCGCAGCATCACCTGGGCTTCCCCGGCACCATCACGCTGCGCCCCTCGACCTTCATCGCCGCCATCTGCGACTGGGTGAATTCCCTGGCTGCCCACGGCTTCGAGAGAATCCTCTTCCTCAATGGCCACGGCGGCAACGTCGCTTCCATCGAGGCCGCCTTCTCCGAGCTCTACGCCCAGGCCAGCTTCGCCCGCCGCCCGGCCGGTTTCGCCCTGAAGCTGTGCAACTGGTGGGACCTGGAAGGCGTCGGCGAACTGGCCAACCGACAGTTCCCCAAGGGCCATGGCATCCACGCTACGCCGTCGGAGATCGCCGTGACCCAGTGGGCCTATCCGCAGCACATCAAGTCGGCCGAGTACTCGCCGCCGATCGCTAACTGGGGCCCGATACGCGAAGCGGCGGACTTCCGCGCGCGCCATCCGGACGGCCGCATGGGCTCTGATCCAGGCCTTGCCACGCCGGAGAAGGGGCGCGAGCTGGTGATGCTGGCTGCCCTCGGACTGGTGCAGGCGGTCGAGGCCTTCAGCGGGGAACCCTCGCCGTTCTGAGTGCCATCCGCCGCTGCGCTACCTCACGCAAACCCGAGCCTCGCTCGGGTTTCTGCTTTTCTGCGCCGCGCAAAGCCGGCCAGCTAACAAGAGCTAACAGCAGATAACTCGCCCGATTGCGCAGGCCTTGCCACTCTGGCAACCGGGTGTCATTGGCTAACCAGGGAGGCCTCCATGACCCAGCATGATGGCTGCATGAATCTGGCGGGGCGGCGCAGCAATGCCGAATTCGGCGCGTTGATCCTCGGCTCCGGCGAACACGACGAGGTGGCATCGCGCCAGCTGTACATGGCCGTGCTGCCGCTGCTCATCGCCTTCTTCGAGGGTCAGGCGCAGGCCGGGCGCATCGACCAGCACGACATGGGCGACCTGCTGCGCGCCACCCTGCGGCAGGTCGACGGACAGCGCGCCAGCTACGACCCGGCCGTGCCCTTTCGCGCCTGGCTGCTGGAGCTGGCTCGGCATGAACTGAGTGTCCACCGTTGCGCGCTGCCGGGCGCAGGGCCCGTCGTGTGTGAAGCGCAGAAACCGGCGCGGCGCAGGCGTACCGCCGCCGCCCACTGAGTCCAGGTTTTCAGGAAGTCCCGATGCAGTCGATCGAGAAAATTCTCTACACCGCCCGCGTACATACCCGTGGCGGCCGTGATGGTGAAGCACGCAGTGATGATGGTCGGTTGCAGGTCCGTCTGACGCCACCCGGCGCACCGGGGGAGGGCAGCAACCCCGAGCAGTTGTTCGCCGCTGGCTGGTCCGCCTGTTTCATCGGCGCGCTGCGGCATGCCGCGAATGCGCGCAAGCAGGAGTTCCCGGCGGACACGACGGTGGATGCCGAGGTGGAGCTGATGCACGGCGAGCAGGGTTTCTTCCTGCGGGCCCACCTGGCGGTCCACCTGCCGGGGCTGGACGCCGAACTGGCGCAGCGGCTGCTGGATGCCGCGCAGCAGAGTTGCCCCTACTCGAAAGCACTGCGGGGCAATGTCGCCGTCACCCTGAGCCTGTGCTGATGGGGCATCGCCACCGGCCATTGGGCGTGACAGCCCGCATAAAAGGTCACGCAAAGGCTTGATCGCGTGCTCGAAACTCCTATCCTGCTAGGACTTGCGGGCCAGTCTCGCGCCCACTCCCTCTGTCGGAAGAGACGCCCCGTGGAGTCCGCAGCGGACGATCTGTCCTCCTCACTCAAAACGCCGGTCGAATTCGGCCCGTTCCGGGTCGTGCCCGGCAAGCGCCTGCTCACCCGTAATGCGCAGCCGATGGACATCGGCGGGCGTGCCTTCGACCTGCTGCTCGCGCTGCTGGAAAAGCCCGGTCGGGTGCTCTCCAAGCGCGAGCTGCTCAAGCGCGTGTGGCCCGACATGGTGGTGGAAGAGGGCAGCCTGCGCTTCCACATGACCGGCCTGCGCCGCGCCCTGGGCGACGGCGAGGACGGCGCGCGCTATATCACCACCCAGGTGGGTGTCGGCTATGCCTTCGTCGCGCCGGTGAGTCGTGGCAGCGACGCAGCGCCGGCAGTGCTGCCCGTGATGAGCAAGAGCGAAGGCGTCGGCAGCTTGCCGCCACGGGTGAAGCTGATCGGCCGCGAGTCCGACGTGCAGATGATCCTGCAGCGCCTGCGTGAGCCGCGCCTGTTCACCATTGTCGGCACCGGCGGTGTCGGCAAGACCAGCCTGGCCAACGAGGTGGGTCACCGCCTGGCCGCGGAGGGCCGGCAGGCGGTGCGCTTCATAGACCTGGCGCAAGTCGAGGATGAAAACCTGGTGACCTCGGCGCTGGCCGCTTCGGTGGGCGTTCCGGTGCAGTCCGAGGACCCGCTGGCGGTGCTGCTGGCGCACCTCAGGGGCCAGGACCTGCTGCTGATCGTCGATAACTGCGAGCACGTGGTGGACGTAGTGTCCGCGCTGGCCGAGCGCATTCGCGATGCGGCTCCCGGCGTCGGCCTACTGGCCACCAGTCGCGAGCCGCTGCGCGCGCGGGACGAAGAGGCGCACTGGCTGGGCCCGCTGGATTTCCCCGAAGACCCGCAAGGCTTGCCGCCAGAAGCTTTGCTGGCGTTCCCCGCCGTGCGGCTGTTCGTCGAGCGCGCCGAGGCCGCCAATGCTTCGCTGCAATTGCAGGATGGCGACCCCGGCCTGATTGCCGACATGTGCCGGCGCCTGGGTGGCATGGCCTTGCCCATCGAACTGGCGGCGGTACGGGTGGCCGTCCATGGCGTGAGGGCCACCCATTCGCTGCTGGGCGAACGCTTCTCCCTGGGCTGGTCCGGCCGGCGCACCGCCCAGCCGCGCCACCAGACGCTGCGCGCCATGCTGGACTGGAGCTATGGCCTGTTGTCCGGCAGCGAGAAGCTGGTGTTCGACCGCCTTTCGGTCTTCGTCGGGCCGTTCTCCCAGGAGGCGGCCGCGCAGGTCGTTGCCGATGCACGAATCGACACGCTGGAAGCGGCTGCCATCCTCGATGAGCTGACCGCCAAGGGACTCGTGGCGGTGGACCGCAGCGAGGCCGCCACGGCCTATCGCTTGCTGGAAATGACCCGTGCCTTCGCCCGCGAAAAGGCTGCTTCCCAAGGCCTTGACGAGGCGCACGCACTGGCCTTTCGTCACGCCGCCTATTACCTGTGGTTGCTGGAGCAACTGGGGAGCGTGCCCGAGGTGATCTACGAAGGCTGCGCGCGACTGGCCAGCCAGCTGGGCAACGTGCGCAGCGCGCTGGAGTGGAGCTTCGGCCCGCAGGGCGACCCTGGTCTGGCCCTACCGCTGGCGGCGGCCAGCGCGCCGCTGTTCCTGCACTATTCACTGCAGGTGGAGTGCCGTACCTGGTGCGCTCGCGCCACTGAGTTGCTGGAGCTGGGCTACTTCGGCACGCCCACTGAAATGGAACTGCAGGCGGCCCTCGGGCTGGTGCTGATGTTCACCCGCGGCAACAGCGAGGCCGCCGGAAAGGCCCTGCTTCGCGCGCTGGAAATCGCCGAGGCGCTGGGCGACCACTGGGCCGAACTGCGGGTGCTCGGGCGCCTGCAGATCTTCTACGAACGCATCGGTGACTTCGCCTCTTCACTGGCCTGGGCGGAGCGCGCGGTGCTGGTCGGCGATATCCTGGGCGAACCGGAAGCGGTGGCCGTGGCTGCCTCGCTCGCCGGTATCTCCCATCACCTGCTGGGCGACCAGCAGCGGGCGCGAGAGGAACTGGAAAAGTCCCTGCGCAACAGCTTGCCTTCCGAACGCAGCCGCACGTTGCACTATGGCTTCGACCACCACAACCGCACGGGTCTCGCCTTGGCGCGGACGCTCTGGCTGCTGGGTTGCGCCGACCAGTCGCGGCGCTGGGCGGACCAGGTGGAAGCCGAGGCGGCGGAACTCAACCACCCGGCCACCCATTGCATCGCCCTGGTGTGGACGCTGTGCATTCATCTCTGGACCGGCGAGCTGGACAAGGCCGAGCGCAGCCTGGCGAGTTTCAGCCGGATCGCCGAGGCCAACGCCTTCGCCCCCTATCAGGCCGCGACTCCGGGCCTGCGCGCGGCCATCGCCATTCGCCGCGAACAACCCGGCGATGCGGTGCGTCAACTGGAAGAAAGCCTCACGCGCCTGCACGGCATGCGCTACGAGTTGCTGACCACCTCGTTCGAGATTGCCCTGGCCGAAGGCCTGATCCTCGCCGGCGAACACCGCCGCGCACTGGGTGTGGCGCGGCGCAGCATCGCGCACTGCCGCAGCAGCGGTGATGCCTATGCCTTGCCGGAGCTGATGCGTATCGAGGCGCAGATCATCGCTGCGCTGGGCGAGGAGGGGGATCAGGCGGTGGAGCGTGTTCTCCAGGCGTCGCTGGCGATGGCTCGCGAACAGGGCGCGTTCGCCTGGGTCTTGCGTTCGAGCCTGGACCTGGCGCGGCTGCGCGCGAAGCAAGGGGATGTGGCCCAAGCGCTGGCGCTGCTGGAAACCTGCCAGCCCGAAGAAGGCCTGGACACGCTCGACGTCTGCCAGCTGGAAGCATTGCGGCGGGCGCTGGGCGCTACCGCCTGAGCGATCTCAGCGGCTCTCGGCCGGCCCGATGGCGAGCAGTGCCGCCATGTTCACCAGGTCTGGCAGCGTGCGCGCCTGCATCTTGCGCATGACCCGGCCACGGTGGGCTTTCACGGTGATCTCGCTGATGCCCAGGTCGGCGGCAACCTGCTTGTTCAGGCGGCCGGCCACCACCATCTCCAGTACTTCCCGCTCGCGGCTGGTGAGCAGGGCGTAGGCCTGGCGCAGGGCGTCGAGACGGGACTGCTGGCCGAGCGCTGCGCGGCTGTGTTCCAGGGCGTCGGTGATGGCCTGCAGCAGCGTGTCGCTGTCGAACGGCTTGGTGAGGAACTCCACCGCGCCCGCCTTCATCGCACGCACGGTGAGCGGTACGTCGCCGTAGCCGGTGATGAAGATGATCGGCATCGCCGGGCGCTCGCCGGCCACGCTGCGCTGCAGGTCGAGCCCGTTGAGGTCCGGCAGGTTGACGTCCAGCACCAGGCAGCACGGCGCGAGGCTCGGCGGCTGGTCGAGGAAGGCGCTGGCGGCCTCGAACAGCACCGGCTGCCAGCCGGCCGAGCGGATCAGCAGCTCCAGTGATTCGCGCACCGAGATGTCGTCGTCGACCACGTAGACGATGGGTGTCGCCTCTGACATGGACCGGGTTTCCGTTCGCGGGGATGAGCCGGGTTGAAGGGGAGAGTGGTGCAACATGCCATGTCCTCCGAGTGGCGTCGACCGGGCTGTCAGCCGACCGGCAGGGCGGCGCTGAGCGCCTTGAGCAGTTCCGCTTCGCTGAACGGCTTGAGCAGGCAGGCCACTGCGCCCAGGGCGAGCAGGCGTGGGCAGGTGGTTGCGTCGCTGTAGGCGGTGATGAAGATGATCGGCACGGGGATCGCCCGCTGCGCCAGTTCCTTCTGCAGCTGCGGCCCGCTCATGCCCGGCATCGACACGTCGAGGATCAGGCAGCGGGTGCGTTGCAGCGCCTCCGAGGCGAGGAAGTCCTCGGCCGAGGAAAACGCGTTCACCTCGAAGCCGAACTCGCGCAGCAGGTCCGGCAGGGATTCGCGCACTGATTCGTCGTCATCGACCACCGACACGAGCAGGGGCGTGGCCATCAGCGGATCTCCATCGGTTGGTCGTGGCTGGGCGATGCCGGGGGCAGCGCGAAGATGAAGGTGGAGCCCGGCCCGTCGTGGGTGGTGGCCCAGACCCGGCCGGCGTGGTGCTCGATGATCGAGCGGCTGACCCACAGGCCGATGCCCATGCCCGACTGCTTGGTGCTGAAGAAGGCGTCGAACAGCCGGCCGGCGTCCTCCGGCGCAAAGCCCGCGCCGTTGTCGCGTACCGCCAGGAAGATGCTCGCGTCCAGGTCATGGCCGGTGCTGATGCGCAGCTGCCGGGGGCGGTCGTGCACTTCGTCCAGCGCATCGATGGCGTTGAGGATGAGGTTGAGGATCACCTGCTGCAGCTGCACGCGGTCGCCGCTCACGGCGGGCAACTCTTCCTGCAGCGTGGGCAGCACAGTCACGCCGTGGCGCTGCAGTTCGTTGTGCAGCATGGCGATGACTTCCCGCGTGGCCTCGTTCAGGTCCACCTGTTCACTGACCGTTTCGTGGCGGGCGAACAGCGCACGCAGGCGCTTGATCACGTCGGCCGCGCGGTTGCCGTCGCGGATGGTGCGCCGCGCGGTTTCCCGGGCACCTTCCAGGTTGGGGGTTTGCGAGCCGAGCATGCGCAGGCAGGTGCTGGCATTGGTGATGATGCCCGACAGCGGCTGGTTGACCTCGTGGGCGATGGACGCGGTCAGCGCGCCCAGGCTGGCGACGCGGGCGACATGGGCGAGCTCGGCGCGGGTCCGGTGCAGGGTTTCCTCGGCGAGGCGGCGCTGGGTGACGTCCTGCGCCGTGGCGATGTACAGCAGCGCGCCGTCGGCTTCGCGGGTGGCCTGGGCGACCAGGTGGACGTGGCGCACGGCGCCGCTGGGCAGCAGCAGCCGGTGTTCATGCTCGAAGTCGCAGCCGTCGCGGCGCTGGCGCCTGAGCATGGCTTCCACGGTGGCGCGGTCGTCCGGGTGGATGCGCGAGAAGATCAGATCGAAGCCCGGCGTCAGGCCCGGCTGCAGGTCGAGGAGCCGGTAGATCTCTTCCGACCAGGCGATCTCGTCGTTGTCCACGCGCCAGGAGAAGGTGCCGGTGAGGCTGATGCGCTGGGCCTTGGCCAGGAAGGCTTCGCTCTGTCGCAGGGCCGCTTCGCTGCGGGCGCGGTCGATGGCGATGCTGGCGAGGTGAGTGAACTGCCCGATCAGCGCGCACTGGTTTTCGTCCAACTTCTGGGGCTGGCCGAAATAAACCGAGAGGATGCCGCTCACCTCGCCGTGGTTGGCCACCACCGGCACTGCCGCCAGCGCGTGCAGGTCGCTGGCTTGCGCCTGTTGCCGCCAGAGCGGCCAGCGGACTTCCCGCTGCAGGTCATCGATCTTCACGGTGGCGCCCTGCAGCACAGCCAGTGCCTGCGGGCTGCTTTGCGAACTCGCCGGCTGGCCGTCCGCGCCGCCGTACATCGAAGCCGGCAGGTGCGGTGCGGCGCCGGCCTGCAGGCGCAGCGTCGCTTCCGGCAAGCGGCCATGGCGCGGCGCGACCAGGGTGATGGCGCAGCGGCTGCCCTCGAGGTTGGCCTCCACCAGGTCGCAAAGGGCTTCCAGCACCTGCGGCAGGGCGCAACCGCCGGCCATCAGACCGAGCAGGCGTTTTTCGCCGGCCAGCAACAGCTCGGCGCGCTTGCGCACATGGATGTCGGTGTTGCCGCCGTACCATTTCAGCACGCGGCCAGCCGCGTCCAGCTGGGGCACCGCGCGGATGAGGAACCAGCGGTAGCTGCCGTCGAAGCGGCGCAGGCGCGCTTCGAATTCGCCGGCGCTGCCCGCTTCCAGCAGGCCTTGCCAGTAGACGCCCAGGGCCGGCGCATCCTCAGGGTGCAGGGCGGTCATCCAGCCAACGCCGGCGGCGCTTTCCGGGGTCATGCCGGTGTAGTCGAACCAGCGCTGGTTGAGGAACTCCACGCTGCCGCCCGGGTCGGTGCGCCAGACGAAGCCGGGCACGGCGTCAATCAGGGTGCGCAGTCGGTCCTCGGAAACGCTGACTTCTTCCAGCGCACGGGCCAGCGACGTCTGCGCCTGGGCGATCAAGGCCTGGTCGCGCCGCTGTTCGTCGATGTCCACCTTCAGCACGAACCAGCGCTGAATGCGCCCCTCGGCATCGCGGTGGGGCAGGCCGCGCACGTGGAACCAGCGGTAGATGCCGTCCGCGCCGCGCACCCGCTGCTGGAAGTTGTACGGATCGCCGCTGGCCACCGAGTGCTTCCAGGCGGCCAGCGCGCAGGGCAGGTCGTCGGGGTGGATGGTGTCAGAGCTGGTCCAGCGCCGCAGCTCGTCGAAACTGGCGCCGAGGTACTCGCGGTTGTGCCGGTTGACGCACTCCAGTTCGCCGCTGGGCGTCATCAGCGAGATCAGCGCGGGAATGCTGTCGATCAGGTCCTGGGTCTCGCGCGTCACGGTCAAGGGCGGCGCGGGCAGAAGGTCTTCGATATCGATGTTCTGGCCGCACCAGCCGGCGGGCTCGTCGAGATCGTTGGTGAGCGGGCGGGCGCGCAGCAGGAAGCGGCGATAGACACCGTCGTGCCGGCGCAGGCGGGCCTGCAGGTCATGGGCAACGCCACACTGGCAGATGGCGCTCCAGCCGCGCTGCAGCGCCGGCAGGTCGTCAGGATGCACCAACGCCTGCCAGGCATGCTCGCCGAGGGCGTCGGGGTCGCGCCCGGCATAAAGGCGCCAGGCCTGGTTGACGCTTTCCAGGCGGCCTTCGACGCTGGCGGTCCACGCCATGTCGGGCAGCTTGTCGACGACTTCGTTGTGCATACCGGTCCTCTCCCGGCGCTAGCCGTGGGGCGAGCATGCGCCTTGCTGGCGGGGCTGCCAATGATACCTAGGTGTCGGCCGCGACACCGCATGTGCTTCACGCGCCGGGCCCGATACCAAGGTATCGACCGACACCATGGTGCAATCGCGGCACCTCCCGGGCTTTGTTGAGATCGCTGCAGGTCGCCGATCCGTCGGCCAGTGACTCAGGGAGATCGACCATGCCAGCCGTCGCGTTATCGCAAGAGTTTCGTCGCCGCTTCAGCCGCACGCTCATGGCCTCCGCCGTGGGCCTGTTCCTGCTCGGCGACGGTCAGCATCACCTGCTGCAGCAAACCTTTGCCGCAACCGCCATTGCCAGCAGCGCCGCGAGCGCCGATGACAGCGTGCGGCCGTTCCGCGTCCAGGTGCCGCAGGGGCAACTGGACGATCTGCGCCGGCGCATCGCCGCGACGCGCTGGCCGGACCGCGAGACGGTCAACGATGCCTCGCAAGGCATCCAGCTGGAAAAAGTCCGAGCGCTGGTGGACTACTGGGGCACGGACTATGACTGGCGCCGCGCCGAAGCCCGGCTCAACGCGCTGCCGCAGTTCATTACTCGCATCGATGGCGTGGACATCCAGTTCATCCACGTGCGTTCGAAAGAACCGCACGCCATGCCGCTGATCCTTACCCACGGTTGGCCCGGCTCGCCGCTGGAGTTCCTCAAGACCATCGGCCCGCTGACCGACCCGGTGGCCTATGGCGGGCGCGCGGAAGACGCCTTCGATGTGGTGATCCCAGCGATCCCCGGCCACGGCTTTTCCGGCAAACCGACCGCCACCGGCTGGGGCCCGGACCGGGTGGCCCGCGCCTGGGACGTGCTGATGAAGCGCCTGGGCTACAGCCACTATGTGTCCCAGGGCGGCGACCACGGCTCGGTGATCTCCGATGCCCTTGGCCGCCTGGCCCCGCCCGGCCTGCTGGGCATCCACCTGAACATGCCGGCGACGGTGCCGCCGGAACTGGTCGGGCCGATCAACAGCGGTGCTCCGGCTCCAGCCGGGCTGGGCACCGACGAGCGCCGCGCCTTCGACGCGCTGAGCACCTTCTTCGGCCGCAATGCCGCCTATGGCGCGATGATGGTGACCCGCCCGCAGACCATCGGCTATTCCCTGGCCGATTCCCCCGCCGGCATGGCCGCGTGGATGTACGAGAAATTCGCCGCCTGGACCGACAGCGGTGGGGAGCCCGAGCGCGTGCTGAGCCGCGACGAGATGCTCGACGACATTTCGCTCTACTGGCTGACCAACACCGGCGCTTCCTCCTCGCGCTTCTACTGGGAAAACAACAACAACAACTTCAGCGCCGCCGCGCAGAAAACCGCGCAGATCAAGGTGCCGGTGGCCATCAGCGTGTTCCCCGGCGAGATCTACCGCGCGCCGAAAAGCTGGGCGCAGCGCGCCTATCCCTCGCTGGCGTACTTCCACGCGGTGGAGAAGGGCGGCCACTTCGCCGCCTGGGAACAGCCGCAGCTGTTCAGCGAGGAGCTGCGCGAGGCATTCCGCCCGCTGCGAGCCAGCCTCACCAGCCACTGATTCCCGCCGAACGCCGGCAACCACCGTGCAGGCCGCACGCCTGTCCTGGAGACTCCTGATGACCCTGTTCAAGCATCCGTACCTTGGCGCCTCGGCGCTGGCCATCGCCCTCGCGCAATTCACCTCCTGCTCGGTGGCGCAGGCCGCTACCGCGCCGTCGACCGATCCGGCGTTCGGCACGCTCAAGCACATCAATGCCGGCTTGCTCAATGTCGCCTACGCCGAAGCGGGTCCGGCCGACGGCCCGGTGGTGATCCTGTTGCATGGCTGGCCGTACGACATCCACAGCTACACCGAAGTGGCGCCGCAACTGGCCGCCAAGGGTTATCACGTGCTGGTTCCCTATGCCCGCGGCTACGGCGAAACGCGCTTCCTCTCCGCCTCGACCCGGCGTAACGGCGAGCCGGCCGCGTTGGCAGTGGACGTCATTGACTTCATGGATGCACTGAAGATCAAGAGCGCCGTACTGGCCGGCTACGACTGGGGCGCGCGCTCGGCGGACATCGTCGCGGCGCTCTGGCCGGAGCGGGTGAAGGCGCTGGTATCGGTCAGCGGTTACCTGATCGGCAGCCAGGAAGCGGGCAAGGCGCCGCTGCCGCCGACCGCCGAGCTGCAGTGGTGGTACCAGTTCTACTTCTCCACCGAGCGCGGCAAGGCCGGCTACGACAAGTACCGCCACGAGTTCGCCAGGCTGATCTGGCAACTGGCTTCACCGCAGTGGAAGTTCGACGACGCCACCTTCGAGCGCAGCGCCCAGGCCCTGGACAACCCCGACCACGGCGCGATCTCCATCCACAACTATCGCTGGCGCCTGAACCTCGCCGAAGGCGAGCCGCGCTATGCGGAGCTGGAGAAGAAACTCGCGGCATTCCCGAGCATCAAGGTGCCGACCATCACCCTCGAAGGCGACGCCAACGGTGCGCCGCACCCGCCGGCCGAGGCCTACGCCAAGCGCTTCAGTGGCAAGTACGAGTACCGCCTGATCACCGGTGGCATTGGTCACAACCTGCCGCAGGAGGCGCCGGACGCTTTCGTCAAGGCGGTGGTCGACGCCGATCATCTGTGAGCCGGAGAGCCGCCATGAACATCACAGGAACCATGTTGCGCCGTATCGCCCTGGCCGGCTTCGCCCTGCTGGTGGCGTCAGGCGCCAGGGCTGACGGCGACGCCTCGCCGATCTACGGCGTGCGCATGCCCGAGGGCTACCGGAACTGGCAGCTGGTGGCGCCCGCCCAGGAGGCGGCGCCGCTGAACGAATTGCGCGCCGTGCTGGGTAACGACATCGCCATGAAGGCCTACCGCGCCGGCACCTTGCCGTTCCCTGACGGCAGCGTGCTGGCCAAGCTCGCCTGGAAGCACGTGCAGTCGCCGGAGTTCGAGCCGGCGTCGGTTCCCGGTGCGGCCACCACCGTGCAGTTCATGGTCAAGGACTCGAAGAAGTACGCGGCCACCGGCGGCTGGGGCTTCGCCCGCTTCATCGACGGCAAGCCCGCCGACGAGGCGCAGCACCAGACCTGCCTGGCCTGTCACCAGGCGCGGGTGAAGGACCACGACCTGGTCTTCACCCGCTACGCACCCTGATAGCTGCTCCTTGAGCACTGCACTTTGAAAGAGGTGGAGGTCCCCATGAACCAACGATGGCTGATCACCGGCTGCTCCCGCGGGCTGGGCCGCGCGCTGGCCGAGGCCGTGCTGCAGGCCGGGCACCGTCTGCTGGCCACCGCCCGCGATCCGGATGCCCTGGCCGATCTCGCCCGGCTCTACCCGCAGACGCTGCGCCTGGCGCCGCTGGACGTCACCGACCCGGCCGCCGCGCAGGACGCCGTGGGGCAGATGGTCGAGGAGTTCGGCGGGCTCGACGTACTGGTCAACAACGCCGGCTTCGGCAACGTCAACTCGGTGGAAGACACCTCGCTGGAGGAGTTCCGCCGGGAAATCGAGACCAACCTGTTCGGCACCATCATCGTCACCAAGGCGGCGATCCCGCTTCTGCGCCGACAGCGCAGCGGCCACATCATCCAGCTGTCGTCGGTGGGCGGGCGCATCGGCGCGCCAGGGCGTGCGCCCTATTCGGCGGCGAAGTGGGGCGTGGAGGGCTTTTCCGAAGTGCTGGCGCGCGAGATGGCGCTGATCGGCGTGCGGGTGACGATCATCGAGCCTGGCGGCCTGCGCACCGACTTTGCCGGCGCTTCGACGACGCTCTCGGAAGGGCGCTTCGAGTACGACGCCGTGGTCGGTGCGGTCGCGCGCCGGCAACGCGCTTACGACGGTCAGCAACCGGGCGATCCGCAGCGCGCCGCGCAGGCGATCCTCGCAGTGGCCTGGATGGATCGTCCGCCATTGCGCCTGGCCCTGGGCAGCGATGCGCTGCAGGCCATCGAGAACGCCGACAAGGCACGCCTGGCTGAGCTGCGCCTGTGGCGCGAACTGAGCCAGTCTTCCGATTTTCCCCGCTCGGCATGAGCGTTCCCCGCACGGTCCGAGATTCCCCCGAGCCGCCGTGCGGGGCTTTTTATTCCTCACATCCTCAGCAAGGAGATCCACTATGAAGATGACCCTCACCGCCCTGGCGCTCGCCAGCGGCCTGCTGGTCGGCAGCGCTTTCGCGGCTCCGGTGAAACCGACGGTGGTGCTGGTGCATGGCGCTTTCGCCGATGCTTCCAGCTGGAACGGCGTGACCCGCATCCTCGAAAAGGACGGCTACAGCGTGATCGCTGCCGCCAACCCGCTGCGCGGCGTGGCCAGCGATGGCGCGTACATCGGCAACATCGTCGGCAGCGTCAAGGGGCCGGTGGTGCTGGTGGGTCATTCCTACGGCGGCAACGTGATCAGCGCGGCAGCCAGTGACCGGGCCAACGTCAAGGCGCTGGTCTACGTCGCCGCGTTCGCGCCGCAGAAGGGCGAGAGCGCCGCCGAGCTGGCCGGCAAGTTCCCCGGCAGCACCCTCGGCCCGACCCTGGCCGCGCCGGTCGCGCTGGCCGATGGCGGCAAGGACCTGTACATCCAGCAGGACAAGTTCCACGACCAATTCGCCGCCGATGTTCCCGCTGGCGAAGCCGCGCTGATGGCGGCGGCGCAGCGGCCGGTCACCGAGGCGGCGTTGAACGAGAAGGCCGGCGCGGCTGCCTGGACGGCTATTCCGTCGTGGTTCGTCTATGGCGATGCGGACCGTAACATCCCGCCGCAGGCGCTGGCCTTCATGGCCGAGCGCGCCCAGGCGAAGGACGTCGAGGTGGTCAGCGGGGCTTCCCATGTGGTCATGGTCTCGCATCCCGAGGCCGTGGCGCGCTCTATCGAGAAGGCGGCTACCGGCTACTGATCGCTGGGAGCCGGTTGTTGTGTGACGGCTGGCGCTTCACTGCGCCAGTACCGTCAGCGACAACCGGGCAAAAGGTCCTTGGCGGGACAGTGCCGTCACCTGATGCGCACCGGGCCTGGGCAGGGTGATGTTCACCGTCTCGCTACCTTCGCTGCTGGCTTGCAGGCGGCCGTCGAGCAGCCACTGCACCTGGGCGGAAGTGCCCAGCGCCTGCAGCGTGATTCGCAGCGGGGCCGTGCTGTTGGACGGTTTGCGCAGGGTACTGCCATCGGTGAGGCCGGCGATGCGGATAGGGCTGCTGCTGTCCAACGAGTCCGCCGCGCAGCCCGGTTTCAACGGTGGCACGGTGGCGGCCTGCTCGTCGGCGCTGCTCAGCCACGGTGTTGCCAGGGCAGGCCAGCGGGCGATCTGCAGGGCACGCTCCGCGTCGTCGGCGCAACCGGCGCTGAGGCGTTGGCCGGCGTCATTGACACGCAGCTTGAGCAGGCCGCCGGCCCAGACGCCCATGCCGCGCTCGGCGAAGGTGGGCGGTACGGAATGGTCGAGCACCCAGGCACTGCGGCGCTGCCGGCACAGGTCGGCAGGGGTTGCGCTGGCGGCGGTGCCCAGCGGCCAGCAGATGTCCATGGCCTGCACGCTGGCCGGCTGGGTGAAGCGCGGCGTGCCGCCGGGATTGGGCAGCATGGCGTTGACGGCGAACAGCAGGGGCAGGGCGGTGATGCTGCCGTATTGCCCGGGGGAGGGCGTGCCGTCGGGGCGACCGACCCAGATGCCGACGGTCCAGTTGTCGGTGACGCCGATGGCCCAGGCATCGCGGTAGCCGTAACTGGTGCCGGTCTTCCAGGCCAGGCGGGCACGTGCGGTGGCGCTGTTCTGCAGGGGCATGCCGGGCAGCTCGGCCGGGTTACTGGCGAGCATGTCGCGCACTATCCAGGCCGCGCCCGGTGACAGCAGTCGGCGCTGCCGCAGGGGCTGTTCCGGGGTATAGCGTGGCGCGCCGGCCACGCCGCCGTTGGCCAGTGCGCTGTAGACACCCACCAGTTCTTCCAGCCTGGCCGCCGTTCCGCCCAGGACCATCGCCAGGTTGGGCTGCGCACCCGGCGGCAGACGCAACTCCAGGCCGCCGGCCGCCAGTTGCGCGGCAAAACGTGCGGGGCCGACGCGGTCCAGTACGTCCACCGCCGGCACGTTCAGCGAGCGCTGCAGGGCCTCGGTGACGCTGACCGGTCCGGCAAAGGCTTCATCGAAGTTGCCGGGGCGGTAGCTGCCGAAATCCTGCGGGGCATCCACCAGCAGGCTTTGCGAATGCACCAGCCCGTCGTCCAGCGCCATGCCGTAGAGGAAGGGTTTCAAGGTCGAGCCCGGTGAACGCCAGGCCCGCACCATGTCCACATGACCCAGTCGCCTGGGGTCGGCGAAGGCGGCGGTGCCGACGTACACCCGTGTCTCCAGGGAGCGGTTGTCCATGACCAGTACCGCCGCGGAGGTCCGTGCCGGCAGGCGACCCACGTAGTCGCCCACGCGCTGTTCGACCGCCCGTTGCAGCGAGGCATCGATGGTGCTCTGGATGCGTTGCGCGCCAGGTTGCCGCTGGTGCAGGCGTTCGGCCAACAGGGCGGCATTCAGGGGCGAACGCAGGGAGCGGGTAATCACCGCTTCCATTTTCGCGTCCCGTACCTCGCTGGCGCTCCAGATGCCTTGTGCAGCCATGCGCTCCAGCACCTTGTCGCGGGCCACGCGCGCCGCGTCGGCGTGGCGGTCCGGACGAAGCAGGCTCGGCGCCTGGGGCAGCACCGCGAGCAATGCCGCCTCGGCATGGGACAGCTGGCTGGCGGACTTGCCCAGGTAGGCCCAGGACGCCGCCTCCACCCCCTCGATCGCACCGCCGAAGGGCGCGTGATTGAGGTACAGGCCCAGAATCTCGTCTTTGCTCAGGTGCGCCTCCAGTTGCAGTGCGCGAAACAGTTGCAACAGCTTGCCGCTGTAGTCATGGCGAATCGGGGAGATCACACGCGCCGCCTGCATGGTCAGGGTGGACCCGCCGGAAATGACTCGCCCATGGCGCAGCGACAACAGCGCGCCGCGCGCCAGGGCGTAGGGGTTGATGCCGGGGTGCTGGTAGAACCAGCGGTCCTCATAGCCCAGCAGCGCCTGCAGGTACAGCGGCGATACCTGCTGTGCGCTGGTTTCGTAACGCCAGACGCCCTGCTCGTCGGCGAAGGCCCGCAATGGCTTGCCGTCACGGGCCAGCACCACGCTGCTGCCGCCTTCGCCGGCGGGTAGCGGCAGGGGGAACAGCCGGTCGAGCAACAGCGCGCCGAGCAGCGCAACGCCCGTCGAAAGCCCGAGTGCGCGGACGTAGCGGCGCACCCTGGCTGACTTCATGGGCTCCCCACCGTGAGGGTCTTCATCGGCGCGACTCCAATACCGCGGATGGCCGGGCGATACATGTCCTCGACCTGCGGCGGCGGGACGGTGTAAGTCCCTGGCGTCACGGCACGCACGAGGTAGAACAACCTGCTGTCCCGCCAGGCTTGCAGCTTGACGGCGGCCGCATAACGATCGTCGCGGTATTCCTGATGGACGATCTCCGCCTCGCGCTCATATCGCTCCATCGGAATACCATCCACCACGACATTGGCCCAGGCTTGCGTCCCGCTGAGGTTGAGGTTCTCCACCTCCAGGCCGCCTGGCAGCAGGTCGGTCACCATGGCGTCCACCACATTCCAGTTCGAATGCACCTTGAGCTGCACGATCAGGCTGTCACCTTCCTTCAATGCGCTGCCCTGCCATGGCGTGCCGTCGGGGAGGAAGTATTGACGCTCGATCTGCATTCCGTAGCCGTCGTCCACCGGCGGTTGTTCGCTGATGCCCGCCACATCGAAGCTGGCGAATACCGGTGCGTCCGTGGTGGGTTTCAGCTTCACGCCGCTGGCGAGGTCCGCCGGGCTCACCTCTCGGGTCCAGAAAACACTGCCGACCGGAACCTCCACGCCTTTGCCGCCCACCTCCAGACTGACGGACAACGGCGCCGGGTGGTCGTTGAAGGTTTGCAGTATGCGAGCGATGGCGACGCGCTCCTGGGTACTCATGTAGTACCAGCTCCAGCCGTAGTAATAGCTGCCTGCTTTGGCGTCCAGAACGCGGGAATTGGCCTGCCTTGCCCAATCCACCAGCTTTGCGTCGTACTCGGGTCGGTTGACGCCATAGCCATGGGTCAGCGCCACCATTACCGCCAGATCGCGAAGTTCCGAGCCATAGTCACCGACGAAGACCGGTCGCGTCGCGCTCCAGTCGAAGCCCTGGGCAATGGCCTGCAGGCCACGCTCGTTGTCGCCCATCAGTTTCAGGGCAATGCCCAGGTGTACCAGGGGCAATGGACTCACCACGTCTTGCCGGTGGTTGTCATACAGGGTGCGCATCGCCCCGAGCGAGGCGCGATTGACGCGCGCCAGGACGAAGGCGGCATGGGCCCGGTAAGCGAAATCCAGGTGCGCCCGCTGGCCTTGGTCGAAGTAACTTATGTCGCCCGAGATCAGGTCCTCGCTCAGGGTTTCCAGAGCCTTCTGCAGGGCCGCTTCAGGTACCGCGAAGCCAGCATCGCGGGCATCGAGCATGAAGTCCACCACATAGGGCGTTATGTACGGGACGATGGATGAGCTGCCGCCCCAGAAGGTGAAGTGGCCGCTGCTGGTTTGGAACGAGGCGATACGCGCCAGCGCTCGGTTGACCGTGCTGCGCCGGACTGATTCCGAGTAGCCGTCGATGTTCAGGCTACTGACGGTCTTCTTGTCCATGACCAGCGCCGCGTAGCCGCCGCTGGTGGTCTGCTCGATGCAGCCGTAAGGGTAGTAGCGCAGCCCCTCGAGGGCCTGGCGGTAGGGCAGCGGCGGCAGCGTGCTCAGGGTCAGCTGGCCGTTCAGGGTGCTGGCGACCAGCCCCTGCGCCGACGAGGCATCCAGTATCGTTTCCTGCTGGGCCGACAAGGCCATCGGTACGCTGCGGACGGTCTGTGGCCAGGCGCTGCGCACGGCGAACTCGAAATGCCGCTGGACCTTGTAGTCGTTGATCCCGGCCTGGATATCCAGCTTGGCGACGTCGACGCCGGGCTGGGCCTTCACCTGCAGGCGCAAGGTCGCGCCGGCGCCATCTTCCAGCGCCACGTTCTGCTCGCCCTCCTGAACCTCGATCGGGCCGCTGCCGCGCACGCTGATCCTGGCGACGCCGCTCTTGCCGGAGAAGTTCTTCACGTCCAGGCTGATCTGCGCCTGGTCGCCGCCGGCCATGACGCGCGGCATGCTCGGCTCCACCAGCAGTGGCGCACGTACCGTGACGCTGGTGCTCGCATTGCCATAGCTCTGCTCGCCATAAGCCAGGGCCGATACCCGCAGGCTGCCGTTGAAGTCCGGCACATCCAGTTTCACCAATGCCTTGCCCTGCTCGTCGAACTGCACCGGCTCGGCCAGCAGGTCGGCGATCTGCACGCGCGGGTTCAGGCGCGCAGCTTTGGGCAGCGGGCGGCCCACCAGATCACCACCAAAGCTCTGGCGCGCGGTATCGCCCTTCATCGCCTCGATCAGCCGGCCATACAGGTCGTAAGCCTCCGTGCCCAGGGCGCGTTTGCTGTACAGCCAACTCCAGGCGTCCGGCTCCGGGTAGTTGGTGATATTCAGCACGCCCTGGTCCACGGCGGTCAGCCGGACAAAAGCCTTCTGCCCGGCCAGGCCATCGGCCTGCACGGTGACCTCCAGCGGCTCCTGCGGCCTCACCTGGCCGGGTGCGGTCAGCTTCAGGCCGATGCGCCGGTCATTGCGCTGCATCGTGACGTGCTCGATGCCGATGGCACGGGCCGGCGTGGTGAGGTCCTTGGCCATGCCGCCACGGAACACCAGCGCAACCACGTGCACATCCTGGCGCTCCCAGTCGGCCGTGACCGGAATGTCGAAGGTGGCGCCGGCCTTCGCCTGGATCGTCCTGCTGTAGAGCAGATGATCGGACTCCACCAGCAGCAGGCCAGGGCCTTCCTGCGGCGGGGTAACCGTGACTTTCAGGGTGTCGCCGGCGCGATAGGCGGTTTTGTCCAGCGCTACCTTGACCTTGTCCGGGAGTGCTTCCTTGCCGGAGTTCGCGTCTTCCCAGCTGTACCCGGCGTGGAACGGGAAGACACTGGTCAGGTTGGTCTGCGGGTCCGTCACTTCCAAGCGGTAGGAGCCCCAGCGCACCGGGAAATTCACTTTCAGGGACTGCCCGGCCGGGACGTCGAGCACGCGCTCCTCGACCAGCTCCAGGTCGACGTCCTGCTGCGCCTGCCAGTCGTCTCCGCGATCGCGGTACCAGTAGGAATAGCGATCTTCTTCGAGCAGGCGGACTTTCAGTTTGCTGCCGGCCACCAGTTCGCCCGCAATGTTGGCGCGCAGGATTTCGAAGGGCGCTTCAGAGAGCGAATTGGCACCCTGTTTGGTGTCGAACAGCGGGCGTACACCCACCAGCGCATTGGCCGGCCAATAGGTGCGGCTGAGTGAGCGGGTGACTGCACGCCCGCCGGTTTCATAGACGCTGCCGGTCAGCACCAGGCTGTAGGGCCGGTCCGGCTTCACCTCGGCGGGCAGCGGCAGCTGTTGCTCCAGCGTGCCATCAGCGGCCAGTTCGGTGTCGATGGCGAACTTGTCGCTGCTGACGACCTTGGCGAACGGGTTGCCGAAGTAGGTGTCCGTCAGGTTCGGCAGCGGATGCACTTCGGCCTTTGCCGCGAGCCTGGCGGTAAAGCGGTTGCCGTCGGCGGGGGAGCCATACAGATAGCTGGATTTCACCTTCAGCTCGAACGCCTCGTCGGGCTTGAGGTAGGACTGCCCGTTGGCGAGTTCCAGCTTCAGGCGTTCGGGCAGGAACTCTTCCACCTGGAAGTTGAAGACCCCCACGGCCTTGGCGCTCGCCGGGTCCAGCCGCCATTCCAGCTGCCAGCTGCCGGTGGGCGCGTCATTGGCGATGGCCTGGCTCCACTCGAACTGGTTGAGGGCCCCGGCCTCCAGCCGCACGTCCGCCAGCTTGCGTCCGTCGGGCTGGACCAGGCGCGCGAACAGCGGCTGCGCGGGCAGTGCCTTGCCGTCGAAGTCTCGCAGCAGGGCCGAAACGCGCGGTGTCTCGCCGGGGCGGTAGAGGTCGCGGCCGGACCAGGTGAAGATTTCCACGGGCGCCTGCGGACGCCCGCTGACATCGAAGTTGGAGATGTCCAGTGCCGGCCGGTTGAAGGGCAGCACCGAGATGTCCTTGCCCTGGCGCGCGATCAGCACATGGTCGTGCTCGACCTTGTGGGTGATCTGCAGGTTGCCGCTCTTGTCGGTCCTGCCGCTGAACAGGGTGGCACCGTGCGCGTCATTCAGGCTCACCTGCACCCCGGCCAGTGGTTTGCCGTTCTGCAGGGACGCCACATGGAGGAAGGCATTGTCCTCGTAGAGGCGCACGTGCAGGCCCTGGTCGCTGACGTAGAACACGCTCGACCCCAGGTTGTAGCTGCCCATCTCGGCGTTGCGCAGGACGGCCATGTACACCCCCGGCTCGGCCAGTTGCGGCACGTTCTGGATGGGGATGTAGGTCAGGTTGCGTACATCGGTCTCGCTCTTGAGGGTGTAGTAGTTGGCGTACACCGGGGTGCCCAGATCGTCCAGACCGCCCTGTACGGGGCGCCCTTCACAGGTTCGGTAGCTTCTGCCACCCAGGTCGTAGCGGCTGCGCTGCGAGTTGTTGGGGTACAGGCAGAACAGGGTCGACAAGGCGTCTTCGCGAATACGGTAGTACTCGATGTTGACCCGCTGCACATTGGTGGAAACCACTGGCAGGCCGCGACTGCCGCGTGCCGGCAGAACGCTGCCGGAGGAGGCGAAGGACAGGCTGGCCGGCTGTTCGCCCGCCGCCACCTCGCTGACTACTTCCTCTCCCAGTTCGGTCCCGTCGGCCGCCTTCAGGCTTGCATTGATCGTCACCTGGTAACTGCCCTTGGGCGTGACGTTGGGGTAGAACAGGGTCTTGCCATCCTCACTCAGGACCCAGTAACCGTAGGCGTAGTTTTTCCCGCGCCTGAGGGATATCAGTTCCTGGAACTTCTGCACCGGCGCCAGGGGGCGGTTGAATTGCAGGACGATTGCCGAGTTGCCGTTGCGGGGCTCGCCGGCTGCTCGTTCCAGGTCGAATTTCGGCTGCGCCGTTGCCTTGTCCGCCTTGCCCGTTTGCTGGGCGTCCCCGGCGGCCGCTGGCACCACTGCCGACGCCGCCGCGTGCGCTCGCCCCGCCGGCCCCCCGCAGATCCCCAGCACACCCACCGCAATCAGCATCACCAGCCCAAAAACACGGTCGCGCGTGCGACCGTCAGACGACATTTTTGCCATGGTCTTAGTCCATTAAATAGGCAGCAGTCTTCGCCCGGCGCGGGAGGCGTCGAGTGAAACGGGAAAGGGAGAATGGGTACAGCTACAGCGGGATGCGGCGATCAGCGTGTACAGCAGGGGGCTGGTCATCCATCCGTGGATCACACACTGCATAAGGGCACTCCATCGAAGACGATCGGAGCATTCCAGCGCCCGTCAATGGGCCAATGTCTGCACATTCTTGCATGACGCCCAACGGCCAGACAGATGGGCGAACAATGAATTTATGTAATCAGCCGACGGTTTTGGAAAGATTCCGGAAACGGTGCTCGATGCTGTTCATAGGTGAAGGCAGTGCCGTCTCCTGGTCGAAGCCTGTTTTAGCCGGACCTGGTCCGGCAAGGCGACAGGCAGCGTCAGCAAACTGGAGTGGTAAACTCGCCGCTACCCATCTGACTTGCCTTGCCCAGGAGCCTTCCCCATGTTCGGAGTGACCGATTACGGCGCCTTCCTGATTGCCTTCGTGGTGCTCCTGGCGATCCCCGGTCCGGGCAATTTCGCGTTGATCACCGCGACCGGCAAGGGCGGCGTGAAGGCTGGCCTCGCGGCGACCTGCGGGGTGATCCTCGGCGACCAGGTGTTGCTGTGGATGGCGGTGGCGGGCGTGGCGACGCTGCTCGCGACTTACCCGGAGGCCTTCCACGCGGTGCAATGGCTCGGCGCGGGGTACCTGGCCTGGCTGGGCCTGCGCATGCTGATGAGCAAGCCCGGCGATGCGCCGCGGCAGAGCCGCTTGGACAACGGTCACTACCTGCGCCAGACGATGCTGATCACCTTGCTCAACCCCAAGGCCATCGTGTTCTACATGGCCTTCCTGCCACTGTTCGTCGATCCGGTGAAGCACCAGGGGCTGGTGACCTTCGCTTTCATGGCGGCGACCGTGACGGTGGTGACCTTCCTCTATGGGCTGGTGGCTGTGCTGCTGACCCACAAGCTGGCCGAGCGCATGCGCGCCAACCCGCGGGTGGCCAATCTGCTGGAGCGCCTGGCCGGCGCCTGCCTGCTTGGTTTCGGCATCAAGCTGGCGGCGATGCGCTAGGGAGCGACGCTGCATCCGTTTGAGCGAAGGGCCGGCCCGAAAGACCGGCCCTTTGTTTTTTGCAACCCGCATTGTCAACGCTGCGAGCGGGCTGCTTTGATAATCTCATCCCCCTGATTCCACTGGCGGCGAATGGAAACCATGCTCAACGAATCCCCCGAACCCCAATCCGTCGATAGCCCGATCACCCGCAGCGCGATCTTCCTCGTCGCCACCCTGACGCCGGGCAAGGACTGGAGCCCGGTGCGCGCACTCTGCGAAGACGTTGCCGCGCTGGTGCGCTCGGTCGGCAAGCGTGTACCGACGGGCAACCTGTCCTGCGTGGTGGGCTTCGGTTCGGCGGCCTGGGATGCGCTGTTCGGCGCTCCACGCCCGGCGTCCCTGCATGCCTTCCGCGAGATCGGCAGCGGCGAGCGGGTCGCGGTGTCCACGCCGGGCGACCTGCTGCTGCACATCCGCGCCGAGCAGATGGACCTGTGCTTCGAGCTGGCGGCGCAACTCGTGGGGCGCCTGGGCGATGCGGTCACGGTGGTCGACGAGGTGCAGGGCTTCCGCTACTTCGACATGCGCAGCATCATCGGTTTCGTCGATGGCACCGAGAATCCGGAAGGCCGCGAGGTCGCGCATTTCACCCTGATCGGCGACGAGGACGCGAGCTTCGCCGGCGGCAGTTATGTGCTGGTGCAGAAGTACCTGCATGACATGACCGGCTGGAACCAGCTCTCCACTGAAGCCCAGGAACGCATCATCGGGCGCACCAAGCTGGCCGACATCGAGCTGGGCGACGATGTGAAGCCCAGCTGCTCGCACAGTTCGCTGACCACCCTGGAAAAGGACGGCCAGGAGGTGAAGATCCTGCGCGACAACATGCCGTTCGGCCGGCCCGGAGCCGGGGAGTTCGGCACCTACTTCATCGGTTACGCGCGCTCGCCGGCGCCGGTGGAGGAGATGCTGGAAAACATGTTCGTCGGCCGCCCGGCCGGCAACTACGACCGCCTGCTGGACTACAGCAAGGCGGTGACCGGCAGCCTGTTCTTCGTGCCTTCGGCCGAACTACTCGAGTCGCTGGCCGACAAGCAGCCCTGAGGACTCAGCCGGCGACCTTCGCCGGGAAGCACCCGACCAGCCAGTCGATGAACACCCGCAGGCGGTGCGTGACGTAGCGGTTGTGCGGGTAGACGACGTGGAAGGGGTAGGGGGCCGGGCGCCAGTCCGCCAGTATCTCCACCAGCGTGCCGTCGCGCAGGGCGCTTGCGGCGGCGTAGGAGAAGGTCTGGACGATGCCCAGACCGGCCACGCAGGCGGCCAGGTGCGCGTTGCTTTCGTTGACGCCGATGCGGTGTTCGAGTTTCAGCTCGCTGCGTTCGCCGTCACGCTCGAAGCGGAAGGGCACCGCCCGGCCGTTCTGCGGCGACAGGTAGCTGACCAGCCGATGGCCGTTGCGCAGCTCCTCGGGGTAGGCGGGGATGCCGTTGTGGCGCAGGTATTCGGGTGAGGCGCAGGTGACCATGGTTGCCTGGCCGATACCGCGCGCTACCAGTGACGAGGCGTCCAGCGCGCCGCCACGGATCACGCAATCGACGTTGTCGCCGATCAGGTCCACCGAGCGGTCGGACACGCCCAGGTCGATGCGGATGTCCGGATAGCGCGCGAGAAAGTCCGGCAGCAGCGGCACCAGCACGTCACGCGCGGTGGAGCCGCCGACGTCGATGCGCAGGTGGCCGCGTGGCTTGCTGCGGGCGATGTTGAACGTCGAGTCGATGTCTTCCAGGTCGCGCAGCACGCGGGTGGCCTTGGCGTAATAGTCCTGGCCTTCCGGTGTCACCGTGACGCGCCGCGTGGTGCGTTGCAGCAGGCGCACGCCCAGGTGCGCCTCAAGCTCCTGCACCAGCTTGCTCAGGGTGGCGTTGGGCATGTCCAGCGAGTCGGCGGCGCGGGTGAAGTTGCCGGCTTCCACGACGCGGGCGAAGGCGCGGATGGCCTGGAGCTGATCCATGGAAATTCCTCTGAAGGGATCATTTTATTATCCATGGCTATGGATAGTCATTCCATTGTATGCGCTTTTTCCATCAATCAACGAGCCCTAGAGTAGCGCCATGCCTCACCGCAAAGCCGCACCAGACGCAGGCTGCGAGGCAGAACCCTCAACCGCGAATCTCAGGAGCTCATCATGAACAAGTCCCTCACTGGTAAAGTTGCACTGGTCACTGGCGGCAGCACTGGCATCGGCCTCGGCGCCGCACAGGAGCTCGCCGCGCAGGGCGCCCGCGTGTTCATCACCGGCCGTCGCCAGGCCGAACTGGACGCCGCCGTGGAAGCCATCGGCCCGGCCGCCACGGCGATCCGCGCCGACGCCTCGGTGCTCGCCGACCTCGATGCGGTGTATGCGCAGATCGCGAAGAGCGCCGGCCGTCTGGACATCCTCTTCGCCAACGCCGGCGGCGGCGACATGCTGCCGCTGGGTGCGATCACCGAGGAGCACTTCGACCGCATCTTCGGCACCAACGTGCGCGGCGTACTGTTCACCGTACAAAAGGCGCTGCCGCTGCTCACCGATGGCGCGTCGGTAATCCTTACCTCCTCCACCACCTCGATCCAGGGCACTGCCAACTTCAGCGTCTATAGCGCCAGCAAGGCCGCCGTGCGCAACTTCGCCCGCTCCTGGGCACTGGACCTCAAGGACCGTGGCATCCGCGTCAACGTCGTCAGCCCCGGCCCGGTGCGCACTCCCGGCCTGGGTGACCTGGTGCCCGAAGAAGCCCGCCAGGGTCTGTTCGACGCGCTGGCCAGCCAAGTACCGCTGGGCCGCTTGGGCGAGCCGCGGGAGATCGGCAAGGCGGTGGCCTTCCTGGCCTCGGAGTCCGCCAGCTTCATCAACGGCATCGAGCTGTTCGTCGACGGCGGCATGGCTCAGGTCTGACCGCGCAATGGACCGGGCAGGGCGCAAGCTCTGGCCGGTCCTGCCGCGTTCATCTGCGTACCGGCTTGCCATTTGCATTAGTGCTAATGTAATTTGAAGCCCTCGATGGAGAGGGCTGCGATGAACAGAAAGAACGAACCCGGCCTGGGTGAACTGCTGCGCTACGTCTCGGAACTGGTAGAACTGGGCGCCGAGGAGCATTACCAGCAGATGGGCATGAACTACCGGGCCCGCTACACGCCGGTGCTGCGAGCCATCCGTTCCGGGGCACAGACGGTCACCGAGATCACCGCGCGTACCCACCTGACCCAGGGCGCCATCAGCCAGACCGTCGGCCAGATGGAGGCGGATGGGGTGATCACCCGCCAGCGCGCCGAAGACGGCCGCAAGAGCGTGCTGCAACTGACGCCGGTCGGGAAGAAGCTGGTGAGCAAGCTCAACACCCACTGGGCGGCGACCTTCGAAGCCATCGAGCAGCTGGAATCCGAGATCGGCCATCCGCTGCGACGCGTGCTGGAAGACGCCGCCCGCGCGCTGGAAGCACAGGGCTTCTCCGAGCGTCTGAGCCACGCCAAGCACGCCCTCAAGACAGGAGTCGCCAGCCATGAGTAACCCGTCCAGCGACCTGCGCAACTGGTTCGACCAAGGCGGACAGGCCTACGCGCGCTTCCGTCCCGAATATCCCGCCGAGCTGGCCGCACATCTGGCCGCGATGGCACCCGACCGGGTGCTTGCGGTCGATGTCGGTTGCGGCAGCGGCCAACTGACCCGGCAACTGGCCGAGCACTTCAATGCAGTGGTCGGCTTCGATCCCAGTGCGGACCAGATCGCCCATACCGCGCCGCAGGAGAACGTCAATTACGCCTGCGCCCCGGCCGAGGACCTGCCGCTGCTCAGCCGCAGCGCCAGCCTGATCACCGCCGCGCAGGCCGCGCACTGGTTCGATCTGCCGAGGTTCTACGCCGAAGTGCGGCGGGTCGCCGAGCCCAACGCGATCCTGGCGCTGATCAGCTATGGCGTGCTCCGGCTGGAGGGGGCGCTGGGCGAGCGCTTCGAGCAGTTCTACTGGAAGGAGATCGGCCCCTACTGGCCGGCCGAACGCAAGCTGGTGGACAGCGGCTACGCCACCCTCGACTTCCCCTTCGCCGAGTTTCCCGGCCCGGAGATCGCCATTCGCCTGGAGTGGAACCTCGGGGAGTTCCTCGGTTACGTCTCCACCTGGTCGGCGGTGCGCAGCGCCCGCGAGGCCGGGCGCGAGGACCTGCTGCATGACTTCGCAGCCGACATGGCCGAGCGCTGGGGCGATCCCACTGCGCGGCACCGGGTCAGCTGGCCCATCAACATGAGGATCGGACGCGTATGAACCCGCCAGTGCTTGCCGTTGGACTGACCCACAATGAAACCCTGATCGTGGCGCAGCGGCACACGGTGCCCCAGGTGGCGACCGACTGGCCTGGCTTTGCCGACATGCCGCCGGTGTTCGCCACCGCCATGATGATCGGCTTCATCGAGCAGACCTGCATCGAAGGACTGCGCCCCCTCCTCACACCTGAGCAGCGCACGGTGGGTACCCAGGTGGACGTCAGCCACATCGCCGCCACGCCGGTGGGGATGAAGGTGACGGCGTCGGTGGAACTCATTGCCATCGATGGAAAGTCGCTGGTGTTCCGGGTCGAGTGCCGCGACGAGGCGGGCGTCATCGGCGCCGGCACCCATCGTCGCGCGATCATCGATCTGCAGCGGTTCGTCCAGCGGCTGGGGGAGAAGTCCGCTGCGGTTGCCGGCTAGTCGGCGTACCGCTCAGCACGACTGCGGCGGATCGAAACGCTCGGCGGTGTCCATCCGCACATTGCGCAGGCCCAAAGTCTCCAGGTGCGCTGCATAGAGAGGCTCGGCCCGGTAGCTGATCAGGATCGTGCGGCGCCGCGCGCCGCTGCTGTTCAGACTGCCGGCGTGCACGAGGTCGACGTCGAACACCAGGATGTCGCCGGCCCGGCCGCTCAACTGCAGGGAGTGGGATTCGTCGAGGAAGTCGAAGGGTGGCTGGCCAGGGGCGGGTCGGTGGCTGCCGGGGGCGAGGCGGGTGGCTCCGTTTTCTGGCGAGAAGTCATCGAGGAAGGCGAGGGCGCTGACCATGTCCCCCGGGCGCAGGGCGGACAGATCGCGGTGCAGTTGCTGATGACCGCCTCCGGGCAGGGGTTCACGCCCCTCGGCCTGGGCGAGGAAGAATCGCTCGCCGATCAACGCACCGACTGCCGCCAGCAGCGGCGGCAGTCGACAAGCCGCTTGAACGCACGGCTCCAGGTCGATCTGAGCGTGGCGCCAGTCCACGCCACGGGGCACGGGCCAGCGATCCGAGGGCAGGACGTTGGCATTGAAAGCCGCGCGCAGCTCCTCCAGCAGGGCGAGGGGGATCGCCTGGCGCAGCAGGGCGTAACCTTCGGCGTGAAGTCGCTGGTGATCGAATTTGGCTGCGTCCATTTGCCGGTGGTCCTTGAGGTCTGTCCGATGGGCCCGGCCTAGAGCGGTTGACGCGTTGTGCCGGGTTTTCGCCGGCGTTGACCGGCAGCCCAGCCTACGGAGGAATTCTGCTGCGGCCAATATCCGCCGCTTGCGGAGTACCGTAGACTCCGCCGATCTGCAGGGAGAGCTGACAATGCATAAAGGGATCTGGCTGGGTTTTGGGGTGTCGCTGTGCGTGGCGGGAGCGGCCTATGCCGCGGACCCCGCTCAGGACGACCCCTTGCTGTCGAGCCCGCCGTCCTCCGCTGGTTCAGGCGATGTCCGCGGCATCCTGCGGGCGCGGGACCAGGCGATGCTGTCGAGCGAGCTTGCCGGGCGCATCCTGGAAATGCCGTTCGCAGACGGTCAGTCCTTCCGCAAGGGCGATGTGCTGGTGCGCTTCGACTGCTCGGCCTATCAGGCCCAGCTCAATGCTGCCCAGGCCGGCGCCAAGGCGGCCAGCGAACAACTGGGTCACAACCGCCAGCTGGCGGCGCTCAACTCCGTGGGGCGCTTCGAGGTCGCACTGGCCGAAGCCAAGCTCTCCGAAGCCCAGGCGCAGGCGCAGGTCTACAAGGTCCAGGTTGGCCGCTGTGCGGTCGTCGCACCCTTCGACGGCCAGGTGGTGCAACGCAAGGCGCAGCCGTTCGAGAGCGTCTCCGGCGGTGCGCCGCTGCTGGAAATCGTCGACAACCGCAGCCTGGAAATCCGCCTGCTGGTGCCTTCGCGCTGGGTGTCCCGGTTGAAGGTGGGGCAGTCCTTCACTTTCGTGCCCGATGAGACTGGCCAGCCGCTGCAGGTGGAAGTCAAACGCCTGGGCGCACGGATCGACGAGGGTAGCCAGATGCTGCCGCTGATTGCTTCGCTGCCGGGGGACGCCAAGGGCCTGCTGGCTGGCATGAGTGGCACCGCGCGCTTCGCGGAGACGCCATGAACGCCCCGCAGGTCGGTCTGGCCGAGCGGGTCTTCGCGCAGTTTCTCGCTCTGGAGCGGCAGGCGCGGGCTTGCTCGACGGTGGAGCAACTGGCGTATCTCATGGTCAACGACGCCCAGGCGCTGTTCGGTTACCGCCATGCGGCGCTGATGATCGCGGGCAAGGTCCGGGCGCTCACCGGCATCAGCGTGGTGGAGCCCAACGCCCCCTTCGTGGCTTTCGTCGAGCAGGCTTGCGGCCAGTTGCACCAGCACGATGCGCTGGGCAAGGCGCAGCGCGTGGACTTCCAGCAGCTGGGCGCACAACAGCAGATCGATTGGCAGGAACTCTCCGCCGGCGAGGTTTTCTGGTTGCCGCTGGCTGATCGTCACGGCGCAGTCTTTGGTGGCCTCTGGCTGGCCCGCGAGCAGTCGTGGAGCGAGGCAGAGCAGGCGTTGCTGGTGCAACTGGGCGATGCCTATGCGCATGCCTGGACGGCCCTGCAGCCGCGCAAGCCGTGGCGGCTGCGCTGGCCGAAGAAGAAGCTGCTGGCGATTGCCGCAGTGCTCTGCCTGCTGCTGCTTGCGCCCGTGCGCCAGTCAGTGCTGGCGCCGGCCGAAGTGGTGCCGCTGGATGGCCAGGTAATCGCCGCGCCGCTGGATGGCGTGATCCAGCAGGTGCTGGTCAAACCCAACCAGGCGGTGAAGTCCGGCGACCTGCTGGTGCGCTTCGACGCCACCACGTTGCAAGCCCAGGCCGATGTTGCCGAACGCTCCCTTGGCGTGGCCGAAGCCGAACTGAAGGCCAATTCACAACGCGCTTTCTCCGATGCCGAGTCCGGCGCGAAGGTTGATCTGCTGGCCGCACGGGTGGAGCAGAAACGCGCCGAGCGTGACTATGCCCGCGACCTGTTGGCCCGTGCCGAAGTGCGGGCGCCGCGTGACGGCATTGCGGTGTTTGCCGACGCTGAACGCTGGACCGGCAAGCCGGTGCAGACCGGCGAGCGCCTGATGGAGCTGGCGGATCCGCACCAGGCGGAGCTGCGCATCGACCTGGCAGTGGGTGACGCCATCGTCCTCGAGCCAGGCTCGGAGGTCGTACTGTTGCTCGATAGCGATCCGCTACGCCGCCATGACGCTCGTCTGCAGCGCGCGGCGTACGAGGCCCAGACCACTGCCGCCGGGCAACTGGCGTATCGGCTGGACGCGGCGTTCGACGAGGCGCCCCCGCGCATCGGCCTGCGCGGCACCGCCAAGCTGTATGGCGATCGCGCCCCGCTGGCCTATTACCTGTTGCGCCGGCCGCTGGCGGCAGCGCGGCAGAGCCTGGGCCTGTGATGCTGCCGGCGCTGCGACCGGACCTGCAGCTGTCGCCAGCCGCACCGGCGCTGGACGGAGCACCGCAATGGACGCTGGCCGACCCGTTGCGCGGGCGCTACTTCAAACTCGGCGGCGCTGCGGTGCGGCTGTTGCGCCACTGGGCGCTGGGCGACCCGCAGCGGGTGCTGGGGGCGGCCAATGCAGAAACTGGCGAGTCCCTGGGGGCGCAGGAGCTGGAAGAGTTCCTGCGCTTCCTGCGCGGGCATGACCTGATCGCCGCCGTGGATGCCGAACAGCGCGCCAGCTATGGGCAGAAGGCGCAGCTGCAAAAGCGCAGCCTGTGGCAGAAGGTGCTGCACCAGTACCTGTTCTTCCGGATTCCGCTGTGGCGCCCGGATGCCTTTCTCAATCGCGCCTGGCCGGTCCTGCAGCGCAACGGCGGGTGGATACTGCACTGGGGCTTGCCGCTGGTGTTCGCCCTCGGGCTGTTCCTGGTGGCGCGGGACTGGCAGCGCTTCCTGGCGACCTTCCCGCATCTGTTCAGCCTGGGCGGGGCGCTGGCCTTCGGTGTTTCGCTGACCTTCGCCAAGCTCTGCCACGAGTTCGGCCATGCCTTCATGGCCAAGCGGGCCGGTTGCCGGGTGCAGAGCATGGGGGTGGCGTTCATGGTGATGCTGCCGATGTTCTACACCGACGTCAGCGATGCCTGGCGCGTCAGCGACCGACGTTCGCGGCTGCTGATCGGCGCCGGCGGAGTGCTGGCCGAACTGGTGCTGGCGGTGCTCGCGCTGCTGGCCTGGTCGCTGCTGCCGGACGGGCCGCTTCGCACCTCGGCCTTCATGCTGGCCAGCGCCACCTGGATCACCACGGTGCTGGTGAACCTCAATCCTTTCATGCGTTTTGACGGCTACTTCCTGCTCACCGATCTGCTCGGCGTGGAGAACCTCCAGGCGCGGGCTTTCGCGCTGTGTCGCTGGCGGCTGCGCGAGGCGCTGTTCGGCTACGGCGAACCGATGCCTGAACCCTGGCCCTTACCGTTGCGCCGGCGTCTGCTGATCTGGGGGTATGGCTCGTGGATCTGGCGCGCGGTGCTGTTCTTCGGTATCGCCCTGGCGGTCTACCACCTGTTCTTCAAGCTACTGGGCATCTTCCTGATGCTGGTGGAGCTGGTCTGGTTCATCGGCCTGCCGATCTGGCGGGAGCTGCATGAATGGTGGCAGCGCCGCGAGCAGGCTGCACCGCACAAGGTCGTCGGGCTTGGCCTGGCGCTGCTGGCTCTGCTGGCTCTGCTGGTCGTGCCCTGGCGCAGTGCCGTGGAAGTGCCGGCGCAGCTGGAGGCGACGCGTGCCGTGGCGCTGCATGCACCGGCGGCTGCCCAGGTCGGGCGACTGCTGGTGCGCGATGGCCAGACGGTGGAGCAGGGCGAGTTGCTGCTGGAGCTGACTTCACCGGACCTCGATGCCAGACAGCTCATCGTGCGCCGCGAGATCGATCTGCTGCAGTTGCAGTTGCGCCGTCAGGCCGGCCGTAGCGAGACGGCTGCCGATGTCGGCATTCTCGAACAACGGCTGGCGGAGTCGGTGGCCCAGTACCGGGGCCTCGCTGCCCAGCGCGAGCGCCTGCAACTGCGCGCGCCGCAGGCCGGGGTCATCCGCGACCTGCTGCCCGACCTGAGCCCGGGGCGATGGTTGAAGCCTGCCGATGTGCTGGTGCGTGTGGTGGAGCCAGGCCTGCGCCTGCGCGGTTATCTGGCGGAGGCCGACCTGTGGCGTGTGCAGAGCGGTGCGCAGGGGCGCTTCATCGCCGACGACCCGGCCCGCCCTGCCGTGCTGGTGCAGCTCGATGAAGTGGACGCCAACGGCGCGGTCTTCGTCGAACTGGAGGCGCTGAGCTCCGATCATCATGGCCCGATTGCCGTGCGCCGCGATGCCCAGCAGCGCGCGGAGCCGGTCCAGGCACAGTACGGTGTGCGCCTGAGCCTGCGCGATGCCCCGTGGGCCCTGGCGCAGCCGCAGCGCGGCATGGTCGTACTGGACGGCAGTGGGCAGTCGATCCTGGGGCTCGCCTGGCGGCGGCTGGCGGCATTGGGTGTGAGGGAAAGCGGATTCTGAGGCGGCGGCTTTTCTCGGAGCAGGGAGAGTTCCATGAGCGCGACATCGTTACCCCGCTGCGCCCGGCTCGCGCTGGACATCCCGTTGCAGCCGTTGCTCGACGCATTGGCTGCCGTGGACCAGACGGCGTGGCAAGGGCATTTCAATAGTGGCTTCTACGAAGGGGACTGGAGCGGCGTTGCACTGATCACCCCCGATGACGCCCTGATGCCGCTGGCGCCGGGGCAGGGCGCACCGCTGGCCAGCGACCTGTTGCGGCGCAGCGCGGCCTGGCAGGCCGCACTGGGCGCATTCCGTACGACTATCCGTAGCGCGCGCCTGCTGCGCCTGGGCTGCGGCTCGCGGATTCACGAGCACTGCGATCCTGATCTGGGGCTGCCCGACAGTGACCTGCGCCTGCACCTGCCGTTGCTGAGCCCTGAGGGCGTCGAGTTCCTGGTGGACGGGCTGCAGGTGCCGATGCATCCGGGCGAGTGCTGGTTCATCGACCTCGCCCGCCCACACCGGGTCGACAATCCGGGGCCCGGGGAGCGCATCCATCTGGTCCTCGACTGCCAGCGCAACGACTGGCTGCTGGCGTTGATCGAGCAGGGGCTGGCGGATACGCCGAACCTGCGTCCTGGTCGGGCGGCCCTGGCATTTGAGCAGTTCCGCGTGCAGGTCGCGCAGGAGCCTGAGCTCTCCCAGGCGCTGCGCTCGATGACCGACAGCGCAGACTTCGTTGCGCGGGTGGTCGCTCTGGGGGCCGCTCGCGACCTGCACTTTTCCGCCGCTGAAGTTCGCGCCACGATGCGCCTGGCCCGCAGAGCCTGGAGTGACCAATGGAGAGCCTGAGCCCCGTGCTGGACCTCAGTGGCTGGCGGCCCATTCGTGCCTGGTGTGACGCACGGGACTGGCGCCTGGACTGGTGCTGGTTCGGCGAGCAGCGCCTGACCCGACCATTCTTCCATGACGACGTGGAGCAGGCCCTGCGCCTGCCTTTCAACCTGGCGTTCCGTCGCGAAACCGGCCTGACGGAGCTGCTCGATTGGCAGCGCGCGAGCCCCGGCTTGGCGCCGAGCCTGCTGGTCTTCCACGCCTCGCGCTGCGGCTCGACGCTGTTGGCGCAGATGCTCGCCGGGCTCGACAGTCACCTGGTGCTGTCCGAGCCCGGTCCGCTGGATAGCCTGTTGCGCAGTCACTACCTCTACGAGTGGGAAGCAGGCCGGCAGGAGCGGGCAGTCATCGCGATGCTGTCAGCGCTGGCGCAGAACGCGGGGTCGCCGGCGCAGCATCTGGTGGTGAAGCTCGATGCGTGGAATCTGTTCGAGTTGCCGCTGATTCGCCGTTGCTTCCCCGAAACGCCGTGGATCTTCCTCTACCGCGACCCGCTGGAGATCGCTGCATCGCACCTGAAGATGCCGGGCATGCAGATGATCCCGGGCCAACTGAGTCCGTCGCCGTTGAACCTGGTCGATGAGCCGGTGGCACCCCGCGAGGAATACATCGCTCGACGCCTGGGGCGGTTACTGGCGCTGGCGGTGGAAGCGTGCCGCGGACAGGGCGGCCTGGCAGTGGCTTACGAGGAGTTGCCGCAGGTATTGGGCGGACGCCTGCGCGAGCGCCTGCGGCTGACGTCTGGGCAGGTCGAGCAGGCCATGGCGGTGAGCCGGCAGAATGCCAAGCGTCCGGGTGAGGCTTTCGTGGCGGACTCCCGCGACAAGCGCAACTCCGCTTCTGCGCTACTGCGTGACAGTGTGGCTCGTTGGGCCGATGCGCCTTACCGGGAGCTGGAAGCGTTGCGCAGGGATCAGGCGGGTTGAACGGGCTCGCGGCGCATCTGCCATTGCGCTTCGTCCGGCGCTCCTCCCAGGCTCTCGAAGCCCAGGCGCTGGTACAGGCGCACTGCAGGATTGTGGCGCATCACCGCGAGCTCAAGCGCCTTGCCCTGATGGTCGGCGTGGGCGACGACCTCGCGCAGCAGCTGCTCACCCAAACCGCGTCCGCGCTGATGCAGTTCGAGACCGATTTCGAGGATGCGCAGGCTGTCCGGGCGGTCGTCCAGGGTCAGCACGCCGATTGCTTCGCCGTCGAGCAGGATCAGTTCGGTAAGGGCGCCTGGATAGTCACTGGCGAAGATGCGCTGCTGCAGTTGCCACTGCTGGTCGAGCAGGGCGGGGCAGGCTGCGATCAGCGCCGCGTCCAGGCCGCGCAGTTGCGCGAACAGGCGCTTCAGCCAGGGTTCGTCGGCGCTGTCGGCGGGGCGCCGAAGCAGGGTGGGGCGGGTCTTTATCTCGCTCATGGGCTGTTGTAGTTTTCCAGGCTTGGATTTCGTGATCAGGCATTCAGGATCAGGGTTTCAGGCTCAGGTTTTCCAGGTTTCGCGAAGGCGGAGCCTGCCATTCAACGATCAGGGAGTGACCTCATGCTCATCGACCTCCAGGGCCTGACGGCCCAGGCATTCAGTTCTGAACTCGGCCAGGTGTTCACTGCGCACACCGTTCCCGATCCGGTCCAGCTGACTTTGCACAACGTGATCGAAGGGCGCGAGGTCGGCGGTGGTTTCCGCACGCCTTTCTCGCTGATCTTCACCACGCCGATGAATGTACTGCTGCTCGAGGCCCAGTATCGCCTGAGCAGCCCGAGCGGGCGCGATTACGAACTTTACCTGGCGCCGCTGGCGGCAACGCCCGGCGACCAGCGCCACTACCAGGCCCTGTTCAGCTAGGGCCTGGCAGCGGGCCGGGTCGATCAGTTGCGGCTGGGGAAGACCCCGAGGGCGCAGATGCACTGGGTCAGCGCCAGATAGGGCTGCAGGATCGAGACAGGCTGGCTGCCGCCGGCCGCCGCCAGTGTCACGTTCAGTTGCCCCTGTGCCGGCAGTTGCACCGAGCCCGGCGCGGGACCGTAGATCTGCACCGTGACGGCATCACGCCCGGCGGCCCCCAGCGACTGCGCCAGCGTATCGCTGGTCGTCGCCTGGCTGGCGCTGGCGGCGCTGCTGGACTCCGACAGCAGCACGGTGGCCTCCGCGGTGGCGCCGTGGGTATGGGTCGGCAGGTTGCTGGTGAGCAGGGTGGTGTGTTCCGTACCGGCCACGGCACCCAGCGGGTAGCTGGCGTTCTGGCCGAGGCCGGCGCGTCCGCCAAGATTGGGCAGGCAGAAAGTGTTGACGCCGTCGCCACCGTAGGTGGTGCCCAGCAGCGCGTAGAGCGTCTGGTTCTGCGAGATGCTCATTTGCTGGCCATTGCAGGTAATCCAGTTTCTCGGCGCGAAGCTGCCGGCAAAGGGTGCGACGACGCCGATATAGCTTTCGACATCCATGTGGTGCTCCTTGAGTCGTCAGTTGCGCGAGGGATACAGCCCGGAAACGCAGATGATGTAGTTGATGGCCTGGAACGGCTGCACGATGGAGAGCGGCTGGGAGCCACCGGCCGGCTGGACGTTGACCGTCGCCGAACTGGACAGCGGGAGGTTCACCGAGCCCGGTGCCGGCGCGTAGATCTTCACGTCGACGGCATCGCGGCCGTAGGCGCCATTGGCGGCTGCCAGCACCGAGGTGGCGCTGGGCGTGGCCGAGGTGGCTGCTGCGCTGCTGGTCGGCAACGAGGCGCTGAGGGTGCCGGTGGCGGCGTGGGTGTGCATCGGCATCTGCGCGGTGGTCAGGGTGGTGCTTTCCGTGCCCCCCACCTGGCCGAGCGCGTACATGGATGTACCCGGCGACTGGCCCACGCCGACGGGGACGCGGCCCTGCAGGTTGGGCAGGCCGAAGGTGGTCTGGCCGTTGCCGCCGAAGTTGGTGCCCAGCAGCGAGAACAGCGCGGAGTTCTGCTGGACGGCGAGGATCTGCCCGGCGCAGATCATCCAGCCGCGCGGTGCGAAGTTCGGGGCCCAGCCGCTGATCGAGCCGAGATAGGACTGTTCACTCATGATCATTTCCCTACTTTGAGTTGTTATCGCTTCATCACGGGACTGGCCCGCCGACCATTCCGCTGGCGATCGGGCCGAGAGGAAACATAGACGATATCCATGAGAGCGTCGGGCTCGCGGTTATTGAGCGAATTGCCGGCGAATGCCGGCTATCGGGCCATTGACGTCAGCTTTCCATCAGGCATTATGGTGAGATCAATCCAATAACAATTTGCCAGCTTGCAGTCGTCGTACCGGAGCCGGTGCGGCTTTGCGTGTGTGCTCTCAGGGAGGAGGCCATATGTTCAGGCATTGGTTCGCGTCATCGGCCGTTCGCAAGCATCAGTCCGGCGCCATGCGCTCCCCACTGGCCCTGAGCCTCGAAGCCAGGATGATGTTCGACGGCGCGGTCGCCGCCACCGTCGCGGATACCGCCTCCAGCCAGGCGGCCGATCATCCCGCCGCCCAGGACAAGACACCCACCGACTCGTCCGCCCACGACACCCTCGCCGCAGCCCCCACTGCTTCCTCCGATCAGCGCCATGAAGTGGTGTTCGTCGACAGCAAGGTCGCCAATTACCAGCAACTGGTCGCCAGCCTGAAGCCGGGTACCGAAGTGGTGGTGCTCGACGGCAACAAGGACGGCCTGCAGCAGATCGCCCAGTACCTCAACGGCCGCACCGGCATCGACGCCATCCATATCCTCAGCCACGGCGAAGAGGGTGAGGTGCATCTGGGCAACACCGTGCTCAGCGCCGACAACCTGGCCAGCAAGGCCTCGCAACTGTCCGCCATCGGCGACAGCCTGGATGCCGACGGCGACATCCTTCTATACGGCTGCGACGTGGCCAAGGGCTCCGGCGAAGTGCTGCTTCAGCAGCTATCGGCGCTCACCCGCGCCGACGTGGCTGCCTCCACCGATCGCACCGGCGCCGCGGCCCTGGGCGGCAACTGGACGCTGGAAGCCCACACCGGCAGCATCGAGACGCAGCGCCCCTGGGCTTCCGACAGCGGCCCCGATTATGCCGACCTGCTGGCGCTACCCTCGGCAAACCAGTCGCTGGGCGACATCTACTGGACCAACAACACCGGCGGCAACACGGTGGATGGCTTCACCCTCAGTGAATCCACGGGGGCGGTGCGGGAGAGCTCGCCGGACTCGATCTATTTCAGCACGAGCTCCGTGGCCGATGGGGACAGCAACTACTACTACCAGCTGACCTGGACCGCGGATAACGTCGATCTTGGCAAGTTCGACCTGGACGGCCTGGTGATCCAGTCCTTCGGCGGCAACTACCGGTTGGACGTCAGCGCGATTTCCGGGGGCGCGACGGTTACCCAGTCGTTCACCTTCTCGGGTGCACAGGGGCCGCTGACCGTCAACATCGACAGTTCACTGTTCAACGACATCAGCGGTTTTACCCTGCGTGTCACCCAGCTCAACGGCTCTAAATCGGTTGGCAACATGGACCTGCAGCAGGTCCTTCTCACCGATCTGAAGGGACCCAACGCCGACCCTGTGCTCGGCGGGCTCAATGGCAAGACCGCGAGCTTCACCGAGGACAGCGGGCCGACGCTGATCGATGCGGCGGGCCTGGCCACGGTGAGCGACAGCGACTCGGCGAACTTCGATGGCGGTCAGTTGCGCGTGGCGATCACCTCCGGCCAGCAATCGCTGGAGGACGTCCTGGGCATCCGCAACCAGGGGACCGCTGCCGGCCAGATCAGCGTCTCCGGCGCCAACATCTCCTACGGCGGAGTGCTCATCGGTACTTACACGGGGGGCATCGGCGGCAGCAACCTGGTGGTGACCTTCAACTCCGCGGCCACCGCGGCGGCAGCCCAGGCGCTGGTGCGTAACCTGACCTACGTGAACAGCAACGGGCTCGACCCCAACACCGCAACGCGCACCATCAGCGTGACCGTCTCCGATGGCGATGGCGGCACCAGTGCAGCATCGAACGTCACCCTCAGTGTGATCGCCACCAACGACGCCCCGATGCTCGCGCCGGCCAACAACGTCATCGGCTATACCGAGAACGCCGCCGCAGTGGCGCTGAGCCCCACGCTGACCCTGGTGGACGACGGCAGCAGCTTCCAGAAGGCCACGGTCACCATCAGCGATCTGCGCGTCGGCGACTCCCTCACCGTCGGCAGCCCGGGCGCTTTCGCCACCAGCTACAACAGCGCCACCGGCGTCCTGACGATCACCGGGGCCGGCAATGCCGCGGCGCTGCAGGCCGTCCTGCGCTCGGTGAGTTTTTCCTCCAGCTCGGATGATCCGACCTTCGGCGGTTCCGATACCAGCCGGCAGATCAATTTCGTGGTCACCGACAGCGCTGGCGACGACTCCAACACCGCCGTCGTCCAGGTGGCGATCACCGCCATCAACGACGCGCCGACCCTGTCCGGCGGCCCTTACACCTGGGTGGGTACCAACGAAGACACCAGCTCCCAGGCCGTCACGGTCAGCAGCCTGCTGGCCGGCGTTACCTACGCCGACGTCGATGGCCCCGCCAGCGGAATCGCCCTGACGGCCAGCACCGGCAGCAGCGTCTGGCAGTACTCCACCGATGGCGTGACCTGGACCGATGTCGGCGCGGTGTCCAATGGCAGCGCGCTGCTGCTGTCGGGCAGTACCCTGCTTCGCTATGTGCCCGATGGCAAAAACGGTGGGACGGCCACACTGACTTTCCGCGCCTGGGACCAGAACCTCGGCATCGCTTCCCTCAACGGCATTCGCTCCACCTCCGATACCAGCTCCAACGGCGGCAGCACGGCGTTCTCGACAGGCATCGCGCAGGCAACGATCAGCGTCAGCAGCGTCAACGATGCGCCTGTATTGATCCCCTCCAGCCCGATGCTCAACACGCTGACCGACGGTGACGTGAATAACGTCGGACAGGCGGTTTCCAGCCTCATCACCGGTCAGGTCAGCGACGTGGACACGGGCGCGGTGCAGGGCATTGCCATCACCGGCCTGAACTCCGGCGTCGGTGGCACCTGGCAGTTCAGCCTGGACAGCGGCGCCAGCTGGCAGGACGTCGGTACGGTTTCCACGGCTTCGGCGCTGCTGCTGCGCAGCAGCGATCGCGTGCGCTTCGTGCCCGACGGCGTCCATGGCACCACTGCCAGCTTCACCTTCAAGGCCTGGGACCAGAGCGGCATCACCGCCGGCCAGCAGGGGTTCAAGCTCGATGCTTCCAGCAGCGGCGGCACCACGCCGTTCTCCTTGGTCAGCGATACCGCCAGCGTTACAGTCGTCGAAGTCAATGATGCGCCGACGGTCACTAGCAGTGGCGGCAGCGCGGCGTTCGTCGAAGGGGCGGACGTGGCGTCCACGCCGGTGGTGGTCGACAGCGGCCTCACCGTGTCGGACAACGATTCGCCGCTGCTCTACAGCGCCTCGGTGAAGATCACTGGCAATTTGCGGCCCTCCGAGGATGTGCTTGGATTCACCAACGATCCTGCCACCATGGGTGACATCAGCGGCAGCTACAACGCCGCCACTGGCACAATGACCTTCACTTCCGCCAGTGGCGCCAGCGCGGCCCAGTGGCAGGCAGCGTTGCGCTCGGTGACCTACAGCAACAGCTCGGACACCCCGGACACCACCACGCGCAGCGTCAGTTTCAGCGTGAGCGACGGCCAGCTCGACAGCGCCGACGCCACGCGCAGCGTGACCGTGACGGCCGCCAACGATTCCCCTCAGCTCAGCCTGCCCGGCGTGATCAGTCTCAGCGAAGACGCTACCGGGATCATTACCGGCATCGTTGTCTCCGACGTCGACGCGGGTACCGGCAACGTTCAGGTCACCTTCACGCTGCCGGCCAACAGCGGCATCCTGTTCGCGACCGTCAGCGGAAACATCGCGGTTGACACGGGGCTCAACACCATCGCCCTCACCGGCAAGGTCGCGGACATCAACGCCTACATCGCGGGGATGAACCTCTTCTACTCGCCGAACGCGAACTTCAACGGCAACGTCACCCTCGGTGTCAGTATCACTGACCTGGGCAACAGCGGTGGCCCGGCGAAGACCGACAGCGGCAGCCTGATCCTGCAGGTCGACGCGGTGAACGATGCGCCGAGCACCCCCGTGGTGCCGTTGTTGCCGGTGAGCGGCAGCGAGGACGTACCCCTGGTGCTGAATGGCATCAGCTTCAGCGACATCGATGCCGGATCGGGTGTGGTCCAGGCGACCTTCAGTGT
Organism: Pseudomonas sp. PDM17; assembly: GCF_014851985.1. Taxonomy (NCBI): domain Bacteria; kingdom Pseudomonadati; phylum Pseudomonadota; class Gammaproteobacteria; order Pseudomonadales; family Pseudomonadaceae; genus Pseudomonas; species Pseudomonas sp. PDM17. The sequence goes on along the minus strand of NZ_JACVAT010000008.1, from coordinate 145,866 downwards.
CGCCCCGGGCAGCGGCACCTTCAGTGCCCTGGCCGGCGCCGGCGTGACGCTGACAGGCTCGGGCACCAACCAGCTGGTGCTCAGCGGCAGCCTCAGCGATATCAACGCCTTCATCGCCGGCAGCCAGGTGAGCTACCTGTCGGCGGCCAACGCTTCGGGCATCGTCATCGTGACGGTCAGCCTCGATGACCGCGGCAATACCGGCACGGGCGGCGCCAAGGTTTCATCGGCCACCTTCAACCTGGACATCAGCCCGGTGAACGACGCTCCGGTGAACAGCGTGCCGGGTGCCCAGACGGTGATCTCGAACGAAACGCTGGTCTTCAGCGCCGGCAATGGCAACGCGATCTCCATCTCGGACGTGGATGTCGCGGGTGGGAACCTGCGCGTGACGCTCGTCGGCATCAACGGTCTGATCACCCTGGGCAGCATCTCGGGCCTGTCGTTCCTGGCCGGTGATGGCACAGTCGATGCCATCATGACTTTCGATGGCTCCCTCGCCGACATCAACAATGCGCTGGCAGGGCTGAGCTTCACCCCAATGGCCGGCTACCACGGTGCGGCTTCGCTGCAGATCATCACCAATGACCAGGGGCAGTCCGGCTCCGGTGGCCAGCAGACCGATACCGATATCATCTCGATCAACGTCGAGCAGCCCAACCCGCGTATCGTCGGCGTCAGTGCCGGCACCCCGGACGGCACCTACAAGGTCGGTGATCAGATTCTGGTCCTCGTCGAGTTCGACCAGAGCGTCAGCGTCGACACCACCTCCGGCAGGCCGAGCCTGCTGCTGGAAACCGGCACCATCGACCGCACCGCCCAGTACCTGAGCGGCGGCGGCAGCAACATCCTGTCGTTCCTCTATACCGTGCAGGCCGGTGACCAGAGTGCGGACCTCAACATTGCCGGCATCGGCGCGCTGTCGCTCAACGGCGCGAGGATCTTCAACGCGCGCCTGGACGATGCCTTCAGTGACCTGCCGGACCCGGCCAGCATCGACAGCCTGGCAAGCCGCGCCAACCTGGTGATCGACGGCGTGGCGCCTGTCGTCAACAGTGTCACGGTGCCGGCCAACGGCACCTACGTGGCGGGGCAGAACCTCGATTTCGTCGTCAACTTCAGCGAGAACGTGATCGTCGACACCAGTGGCGGCACGCCGAACATCCTCGTGACGCTGGATGGCGGAGGCACCGTACTGGCCCAGTACCTCAGTGGCAGTGGAAGCACGGCCCTGCTGTTCCGCCTGGTGGTATCCAGTGGTCAGTTTGACAGCAACGGCATCAGCCTTGGCTCGACCATCCAGACCGGCGGCGGCACCCTGCGTGACAGCGCTGGCAACGACATCAACACAGCCCTGAACAGCGTGGCGAGTACGACCGGCGTGCTGGTCGATGCCGTGGTGCCCACTGTCAGCAGTGTCAGCGTGCCGGCCGGCGCTGCCTACAATGCCGGCGACACCCTGACCTTCACGGTCAACACCAGCGAAACGGTACTGGTCAACGGCGTCCCGAGGCTGCTCCTGGATATCGGCGGCAGCACGGTATTCGCCAATCTGGTTTCCGGTTCCGGCACTTCGACCCTGGTCTTCCAGTACACCGTCCAAGCGGGCGACAACGACGCCGACGGCATCAGTGTGAGCGGTCTGTCTGCCAACGGCGCCACCTTGCGCGACGTCGCCGGCAACAACATGAACCTGACGCTCAACAATGTGGGCGTTACCAGCGGCGTCATCGTCGACACCGTGGCACCGACACCCAGCGCCATCGTCACCCTTGACCCGTCGCCGACCAATGCCGGCAGCGTGCGTTACACCGTGACCTTCAGCGAAGGCGTCAGCGGCGTCGACCTGAACGACTTCTCCCTGGCCAGCAGTGGTACCGCCGCGGGCAGCCTGAGCGTCCTGCAGCAGATCGACGCGCGTACCTACCAGATTACCGTCAGCGGCGTGTCCGGGACCGGCACCCTGGGCCTGAACCTCAACGCCAGCGGAACCGGCATCCTCGACGCGGCAGGCAACCCCCTGAGCGGCGGGTTGACCGGTGCGGTGTACAGCGTCGACCGCGATGCACCGACCGTGACCGCAGTCAATGTGCCACCGGGTGCGCTCCACAGCGTGGGCGATACCCTCGACTTTGTCGTACAGACCAGTGAGGTGGTGATGGTCGGCGGTTCGCCGCAGTTGGCCATCGACATGGGCGGGCGCACCGTTTATGCCGACTACGTCAGCGGCTCGGGCAGCAACAGCCTGGTGTTCCGCTACACCGTCCAGGCCGGCGACAACGACGCCGACGGTATCCAGATCAGCGGGCTTTCCGCCAATGGCGGCTCCCTGCGTGACGGCACCGGCAACAACATGGATCTGGCGCTGCACAGCGTGGGCTCCACCAGCGGCATCATCATCGACACCCTGGCGCCGACGCCCGACGCCATCGTCACCCTCGACCCTTCGCCGACCAGTGCCGGTAGCGTGCGCTACACCGTGACTTTCAGCGAAGGCGTCAGCGGCGTCGACCTGAGCGACTTCTCTCTGGTCGGCACCGGCACCGCCGCCGGCAGCCTGAGCGGTCTGCTGCAGATCGACGCGCGCACTTACCAGATCACCGTCAGCGGTGTGTCCGGAACCGGAACCCTGGGCCTGGATCTCAACGGCAGCGGGACCGGCATCCTCGACGCGGCAGGCAACGCCCTCAGCGGCGGCCTGACCGGCGCGGTATACAGCGTCGACCGGGATGCGCCGACGCCCAGCGCCATCGTCACCCTCGACCCGTCGCCGACCAATGCCGGCAGCGTGCGTTACACCGTGACCTTCAGCGAGGACGTCAGCGGCGTGGACCTGAGCGACTTCGCCCTGGTCGGCACCGGGACCGCGGCGGGCACCCTGAGCGGTCTGCAGCAGATCGATGCGCACACTTACCAGATCACTGTCAGCGGCGTGTCCGGCACCGGCACCCTTGGGTTGAATCTCAACAGCAGCGCTACCGACATCGTCGACGCAACGGGCAACGCCCTCAGCGGCGGGCTGACGGGTGCGGTGTACAGCGTCGACCGCGATGCGCCGACCGTTACCGCAGTCAGCGTGCCTGCGGGGAGTCTCAACAATGCGGGCGATACCCTCGACTTCGTGGTTCAGACCAGCGAAGCCGTGGTGGTCGACGGCGCACCGAAGCTGGCCATCGACATGGGCGGGCGCACCGTCTACGCCGATTACGTCAGCGGTTCGGGCAGCAACAGCCTGGTGTTCCGCTACACCGTTCAGGCTGGCGACAACGACGCCGACGGCATCCAGGTCAGTGGGCTTTCCGCCAACGGCGGCTCCCTGCGCGACGCCACCGGCAACGCACTGAATCCTTCGCTGAACGGCATCGGTGACAGCCATGGCGTGCTGGTCGATACCCGCGCGCCCACCGCCACCGGGGTCGTGCGGCTGGACCCGTCGCCCACCGGCGCAAGCACGGTGAACTTCCTGGTGACTTTCGACGAGGACGTCAGCGGCGTCGATGCCGGCGATTTCTCCCTGCTGACCAGCAACTCCGCCAGCGGCAGCATACTCTCCGTCGTGCAAGTGGATGCCCGCATCTACCGCGTAACCGTCGGCAGCGTGAGCGGGCAGGGCAGCCTGGGCCTTGCGGTCAACGCCGGCGGCATCAGCGATGCGGCCGGCAACGCGCTGGCGAACTCGCTGCGGGGCGACAGCTATGTGATCGGCTCGCTGTCCGATGGCGATCCGGAGTTCCGTGTCACCACGCCGGGCGTTCCGGCCTTGCCGTCGCCCACGCCATTGCAACCCGATGTGCCGGTGGTTGTCACGCCGCAAGGCACCTCGCCGGTGCTGCCGCCGTCGCTGTTCCCCAGCGAAGGAACCGGTGGCCTGCCACCGCTGGGCAATATCTTCGTGCACAACGGCGCACCGTCGCAGAGCTTCATTGCCCAGGCCTTTGGCAGCTCGTCGTTCGGCGACGGCAGTGGCAAGGGCTTCCTGGGCTTCGGCGGCGGTGACGCAGGCGTCTTCGGCAGCAGCACGCTGGCCGGCATCTTCGATAGCGACGGTTTCGACGACAGCTCGCCGCTGAAGGCCTTCGACCGTCGCAGCGGCGATATCGACCAGGGCATCCGCGGCATCTTCGGCGCGCCGAGCCTGACGCAGCAACTGCAGCAGATCCACGAATCCGAACAACAACCATTGCGCGAGCTGGCCTGGGCGCTGGGGCAAGTAGCCCAGGACCGCGACGCATCCTGATGACCACATCGCCAAGTAGAAAAAGCACAAGAACGAAGCCGTAACGAGGGGGACGGCCAGGGATGAAAAAACACACGACCTTGCTAGGGATCAGCTTGTTGGCGCTTGCCGTGTCCGGCTGCGCCGTCACCACGCAACCCATCGACCGTAGCGTCAGCGAGCAACGCGCCCGCGACGACCTGCAGGCGATGTTCAAGGATCAGGAGCCGCTCAGCGGCCCGCTGACCCTGCACGAGGCCATGGCCCGTGCGGTGAAGTACAACCTCGAGTCGCGCCTGAAGGTAATGGAGGAGGCGCTGTCGCGCCGGCAACTCGATCTCGCTACCTTTGACATGCTGCCGCGCATGGCGCTCGAGGCCGGTTACGCCGGGCGCAACAACCAGAGCGCTTCCAGCAGCCAGAGCGTGTTGACCAACACCCAGTCGCTGGAACCCTCCACCTCGCAGGACCGCGACCGCGACGTCGCCGACCTGACCATGGTGTGGAACGTGCTGGACTTCGGCGTCAGCTATGTCAGCGCCAAGCAGCAGGCCGACCAGCGCCTGATCGTCCAGGAGCGCCGCCGCAAGGTGGTGCAGACCATCATCCAGGACGTGCGCTCGGCATACTGGCGCGCGGTGGCCGCACAACGCCTGCTCGACCGTATCGACGCGCTGATGGCGCGGGTCGACGGCGCGCGCAAGGACAGCCAGCAGATGAGCCAGCAGCGCATCGGCGACCAGGTCCAGGCGCTGGGCTACCAGCGCGCCCTGATCGAGGCCAGCCGCCAGCTGGAAGAACAGCGCCGTGCGCTGTCGCTGGCCAAGACCGAACTCGCCACCCTGATCAACCTGCCGCTGGGCACCGAGCTGACCCTCGCCGCGCCGGAAGGCTACGACGTGCCGGAGCTGAAGGTCGGCCTCGAGCAACTGGAGCAGCAGGCCCTGGCCAGCCGCCCGGAACTGCGTGAGCAGGACTACCAGGCGCGCATCAGTGCCGCGGAAACCCGCAAGGCCATGCTGCGCCTGCTGCCGGGGCTGGAGTTCTCTGCCGGTGGGCACTATGACTCCAACAGCTTCCTGGTCAACAACCGCTGGGCCGACTACGGCGTGAAGGTAACCTGGAACCTGTTCAACGTCCTGTCCGCCCCGGCGGCCATCGATGTTGCCAAGGCCGGTGAAGACGTCAACGTGGCGCGCCGGCAGGCCATGTCGATGGCCGTGCTGGCGCAGCTCTACGTGGCCAACGCCAACTACAACGAGGCGCGCCGCCAGTTCGTCACCACCCAGGAGCTGGCCAGTCTGGACAACCAGATCGTCGGCCAGCTGCGCAACCGCCATCAGGCGCAGGGCATCGGTGAGCTGGACCTGATCCAGGGCGAACTCAATGCGCTGCAGGCGGACCTGCGCCGCGACCTGGCCTATGCCGAACTGCGCAACAGCTATGGCCAGGTATTCGCGTCGGCCGGCGTCGATCCGCTGCCCAGCAACGCCCCCGACACCAAGCTGACCACCCTGGCCAATGGTCTGGCCGAGAAAGAGCGCCAGCTCGACAGCGGCAACGTGCAGTAATCACCCCGGCGTGTCAGTGCCGCAGCTCTACTGGCACGCCGCGGGCTTTACGCCCGCTGCGAGCTTGCGGGTCATCCGAGCGGACGCGCTCAACCGGTTGCCTTGCAATCCTCGGCCTGCTGCTTCGGCGCAGGCTGAGGCGCTGCCTTGGCCCCGGACAACCGCGACACGCCGAACAGCACCAGTGCCAGCCCGGCAATCTGGTAGACCGTGATCGCCTCACCGAGCAGCGCCCAGGAGGCAAATACGGTCAGCACCGGGCCGAGGTTGCCGAACGCGGCCGCATGAGTGGCGCCCATACGCTGGATCGCCAGCGCCATCCAGTAGATCGGCAGCACCGTGGAGATCAGCGCCATCAGCGAACCGTGGACCCACACCGCGCCGGGCAAGGTCGCCAGTTGCTGCACGTCGCTGCTCGCCGCGTAGTGGATCAGCACCATCACCGATGAAGCGCCGCCGGCCAGCCCGGCCAGGCGCATCGAGCCCACACGCCGCACCACGGCGGCCGTGCCCATGTAGTAGAGGGCATAGGTGACGGCGCTGGCGAACACCCAGAGCGCGCCCAGCAGTATCTGTCCGTCACCGCCTTCCACGCGAATGTCATGCACCAGGGCGATGCCCAGGCCCAGGTAGCACAAGCCCATGGCGACCAGGGTCCGGGAGTCGGGGCGTTCGCGGTTGACGGCCATCTGCAGGAGCAGCACCAGGGTTGGGTAGGTGAACAGGATCAGTCGTTCCAGCCCGGCGCTGATGTACTGCAGGCCGTAGAAGTCGAACAGGCTGGACAGGTAGTAGCCGAACAACCCGAGCAGCAGGATGCGCACGCCATCGGTCAGCGTCAGACGGGGCTGTTCCGGGCTGCGGCTCAGCCAGATCAGCCAGAGGAACAGCGGCAGCGCCAGGCCCATGCGGATGGCCAGCACCGTCACCGCATCCACCGGCGCGGCGGCATAGGAGAGCTTCACGAAGACCGCCTTGAGGCTGAAACCGGTGGCGGACAGCACGGCGAAGAACACACCGTTGCGCAGGCTGCGCTGGTAGAGGGAGGTCAGGCTATTCATGGCGGCACGGATGCAAGGCAGGGGAAAGGCTTTATTCTAGAGAGAAGGCCATTCCACTAGAATCGCAACTTGGCGAACGTGGCTTTCGTTTTTGGAGAATACCCCATGCATTTCGATCTTGCCGATCTGCGCCTGATCGCCGCCATCGCCAGCACCGGCAGCCTGAGCAAGGCGGCGGCATCGGTGCCGGTGGCGGTCTCGGCGGCGAGCAACCGCCTGCGCCTGTTCGAGGAACGCTGCGGGCTCTCCCTGTTCGCCCGGCACAGCGACGGTATGACCCTCACGCCAACCGGCCGCCTAGTGCTGGAGGCCGGCCAGCGTGTGCTGAAGGAAGCCCGGCAGCTCAGGGACACCCTGCAGGAGCTGAGCGGAGAGCGGCGCATCACCTTGCGCCTGGCCGCTTCCACGGTGGCCAACAGCACCTTCCTGCCCACCGCGTTGGGGCCGTTCCTGGCGGACTATCCGGAAGTGGACCTGCAACTGACCGAGCAGAACAGCAAGGACGTGGTGCGCTCCGTGCAGGAAGGGCAGATCGACATTGGCGTCTACGACGGCAACCTGCCCACCGCCGGCCTGCTGTCGCTACCGTTCCGCAACGACAAGCTGGTGCTGCTGGTGCCGCAGGATCATCCGCTGGCCAGCCAGCACCTGCCTAGTCTGCGCGATGCACTGAGCTTTCCCTTCGTCTGCCTGCCGGCTGAGCGCGCCATGCAGCGTTTCGTCGAGTCGATGGCGGTGCGCAATGCCGTGCCGCTCAAGGTGCGCGTGCGCGCGCCGAGCTTCGATGCCATTGCCCAGCTGGTCGCCCAGCGAGTGGGCGTGGCCATGCTCCCTGAGGCGGCTGCTACACGCATGGCTCAGGAGCTGCCGGCGGCGGTGGTGCCTCTCTCCGACGCCTGGGCCACCCGTGAATTGCGTCTCTGTGTCTCCGACTGGGATGCACTTTCCTCCCACGCCCGGCAGTTGGTGACATACCTGATGAACGAAGGCGCAGCATCCCGCTAGGGGAGGGCGGGGGATGGCGGTGGCGGTTCCTGGCGCCTTTGGCGAAAGTGCCAACCACTGCCAGCGTGGTTCAGACGGTGGTATTCACCGAGGTGCCGCTGGTGCTGCTGCCGGACTCGGTCAGGGCTTCTGAGTAGGCCGCGGTGGCCGCCGCTACCGCGGCCGAGGCGGACGAGACGCGTGCCTGGGCAGCCTGCGCGGCGATCTGCTGGGCCTGCTTCTCTTCCTCGGTCTGGCCACCGCCCTGGCTGGCCTTGGCCAGTTCCTGCTCGGCCTCTTCCAGCTCCTTCTGCGCCTGCTCCATGGCCTGCTTGAGTTTCTCCAGGGTGGTGTCGGAACTGCTGTCGGAGCTGCCGCTCGCCCCGCCGGCGGCACCGCCGCCAGCTGCTCCACCCGCCGCCTGTGCCGAAGAGCTGGCCGTCGTCTGGGAAGTGCTGGTGGCATCGCTGGTGGCGCTGTCCTCGCTGCTCGTGGCAGAGGTCGAGGCGGCCGAAGTCGAGGTGGTGGTGTAGCGAACGTTGGTGGCGCTGACGGCGCTGATGGTAGTCATGGACGGATTTCCGTTGAGGAGGGTTATCCGCAATGGCGGCCGCCAGGAAGAGAAATTTAGAGCGGTTTGTTATCGACTTGGTATCGGGCCTGGTACTTCAGGCGCACCCCCTCATTTCTGCTCCACCAGCCGCGGTGCCTGTGACCCTTCCAGGGCCAGGTGGATCACGCCGGCGCGGCTGGGGAAGTTCGGCGCATCGTCGTCGCTGTTCTCCATCACCGGGATGTCGATCAGGGTACGCTTGCCCGCCGGGTCGGCAACCAGCCGGGCGTCCAGCTTCTCGACCGAACGCCAGCCACCGCCGCCGATCTGCATCGCATCGAGCAGGCTGTAGTGCTCCTGGCCTTCTTCACTGGGTGTGGAGGAAAAGACGGCGAGGTACTGGCAGTAGTTGTTGCCCATGTCGAAGCCTTCGATGGTGAACACCGCCAGGATGATCTCGCTGTCCTGGCCGGTCTTCAGGGCCTGCACATGGGTGGCTTCGGGGTAGCCGGTGGCGAAGCTGTCCTTGTACAGCTCCACCAGGCGACTCACCTGTTCTTCCAGGGGCTTGGGCACCGGCGGTTGCTCGGCGGCTTGGGCGAGGGTACAGGCCAGCAGCAGGCTGGCGGGCAGCACGCGCAGTTTCATGGGGAGGCTCATCCTTGGCTGGGGGGCGGTCCAGTCAGCATCGTGGATGCTGACCTTCGCGGGATTACTGCTTGAGGCCGGGAATCGCGTTCTTCGGTACCCAGTCACCAACCGCCGAGCAGGAGTAGGTGTTGGAGTAGTCGTAGAACTGCTGGGCGAGGGAGCTGGCCTCGTAGGTACCGCACTGGTAGACCGACGTGCCCTTCTGCAGGATCAGGAAATGAATCTGGGTGACCCGCCCCGGCGCCACGTAGGCGGCTTTCACTTCGTAGCCGCTGCGCAGCAGTTCCGTCACCTTGACCTCTTCGGCAGAGGCCTGCGAGCCGATGGCCAGGAGGCCGAGCAGCGCAAAGACGGCTTTCGCCAGATAGTTCAGGTTAGCCATGGTTTTGTCTCGTCCTTGAGGGGGGCTGGGCTCAGGCTTCCGGCTTCAGTGCGATGCCGCCGCAATTGCCGCGGGTCAGCAAGTAGTCCACCTGCCGGGCTCGGTTGATGGCGACGCGGATCTCGCAGCTGGCCGAATGGACCACATCGCCCCAGTACTCGGTATGCACCAGCTGGCCGTTCTGCGGGCCGGTGTAGGTGCCGAGCGCCTCGCGGGAGACGTAGGAGGTGTCGCGGCGATAGATCAGCACGACCCAGTCGTTCTCCGGCGCCAGGCCGATGTCGCTGGGCGCGCCGAAGTGGTCGATGGCGTCGCCGGCCGGGCGGCCCTTCCAGTAGCTGCGGGCCTGCGCCTCGGGCAGGGTGGGAATGGCGGAGCAGCCGACGAGCAGGATGGCGATCATCCCCAGTGCGAGTAGTCCTTTCATTGCACGCCCTCCTTGGCTGGTGCGTTCTTCACGGGCATCTGCTCGAAGCCCTTGTCGACCATTTCCAGAATCAGGTTCTTGGCGTGCTCGCGGTTGCGCAGCTGAAACAGGCCAGGAGCAGCGGAGACCAGTTGCAGCATGGGCATCTTGCCCAGCGGGTACATCTTCTGTTCAACGTGGGCGTCCGGCTTGCAGAGGAAGTCGCGGCTCTGAGCGATCCACGCCTCGGGCTTCTTCTGCCATTCCTTGGAAACCTTCTTCGGGCGGATGTCGTTGTAGAACTTGTCGTAGTTCTGCGCGCCGTTGAGGCGCACGCGGTTCTTCGCGCAGTCGACCTCAACGTCATAGGCGGTGAAGGTCGGCTTGGCGCCTTCCTCGTAGAATTCGTAGACACCCAGCGAGCGCACGCCGTTCTTGCGGTCGTAGATGTTGGCGGGGTCGCCATCGATGACGAAGATTTCGTTCTTGTAGAGGCTGCCCTGCTGGTGAATCAGCCAGAAATCGCCAGAGGGGCCTTCCGCTTGCGCGGCGAGCGGGCTGCAAAGCAGCAGAGCAGGCAGCCAGGGCCTGAGGGGCTTGAACATATCGGACATTCCTTTGCCGTTGTGATCGCCTGAGCGCAGCGCACCCCGGCGAAAGAAGGGTAGGAAACTAGAGGCGCAGATTTTGATGGTCAACCTGCTTGTAGGAATTTTGTGACAGACGGCAGTGAAGTTTTCGCGTTGATACGACGCCGGCTGTAGACGGTCCGGATCGCTGAAACCTGCGGTTCCGCGCGGTTCAATGTGCATACGATGGGTACATTTCGTGTTCAAAACCGCCGCACTGGATATGGCCTCTGACTGAACCCGAATCGCGCCAGTCCAGCGATGCCTGCTATCACAAAGGCTGGAGCAGGCCTGCGATGTCGGAGCTATCGTCTATCGACGGTTCGGCCAACGAGATGGATGAGCGCCGGAGCTCAGGGACTGATACGACACCTTCAAGGAGAGCCCATGGTGCGCCTGCTCGCGGCAGTGATGCTGATCCTGTTCCCTTCGCTGCTCTGGTCAGCGGAGTACTGCTCGGGGCAATACAGCAACACCAGGGAGATGGTCGAAGCAGCCCTACGCAAATACGACACGCTCTATTCCGGCGGCGACCACTGGCATGGCATCGATGATGTAGGCGCCACGCTGGATCTCTATCGTCTCTGGCGTGATCTGCCGGATTGGCATCTTCGTGAACTTCAACTCGGATGGCAGTACGTTCTTCCGCCGGAAGACGAGCCCGTGCTCTCGGAGCAGCACCAGTGGATTGCCGAACAGGTCGATGGCTCGCCACTGCAACCAGAGCAGAAGTTCGATGCCATTGTCGGGCTGGACCTGGCCGGCAGGATTTCCAAGCCCGTGGATTCCTGGCTCAGCGATGCTGACAGTTATTCACCGCAGTGGACCTGGTTGCAGCTGGTCATGAACGCTTCGGATGCTCCCTGGGCAATAGTCCCCCACCTGATGCAGGCGGGCGACCCCCGGCTGCCGGCGTTTGCCCGGCTGAAAGACCTGGCCTGGAAGCGTTACGAGAAAACCGGCGGCATCGCATGGGCGGTTGCGGCACAGGCACTCCTGCCCATTGGCGAGACCGATGCAAAAGCAGCCGGGCTGTTCCAGCTTTGGCAAAGCAGGGTGGAACGCTGCAGTGCCTCCCAGAGTGAATACGCGGCGTGGGCGGTGACAGCGCCGACGCGCTGGGTAGCGAGCCGGATGGGGGCAGAACAGATTTCCGATCTTTCGCTGCTGTTCCAGCAATTGCCGGTTTCCGCACAGCGCATGGTCATTCGCAACTGGTCCTGGGCAACCCTGCTTGCAAGCTTTGACCCGCCGACCTGGCCCGATGATTCTGCCGCTCGCCTGGAAGCGATTGCCGGGGTCGCCCGCTTATCGCCGGTCGACCTGTCGCCGTGGGTGAACGTGGCTCGCACCTATCTGGCGTCGACACTCGAAGAGCTGATAACTATCCATCGGGATAACAAGGTGGAGGCCAAATCCGCGCGCGCATTCAATCTCTTGTCGGCCGCCAACCTTGCACGGCTGGCGGAAACCCCCGCTCTTACGCCAGAGATGCGCAAGGCACTGGTCATGACAGCCTTTGCGCGACATGTGGCGCTGGGCAATGTGGAACAGGCCATGCACTTGCTTCCGCTGTTGCAGCAAGTTGCGCCGGAGCAGGCGCCGGCCATTGACCTGCGGCTTGGCCAGGCGCTGCCACAGCAGATTCGCCTGGAGCTGATCGCCCTGGACAATCCGCAGATGTCCACTTGGCTGGTGACGGCGGATGTGAACGAAGACGATGTCGCAATCGAACAGCGCAACTCCAGGCCTAGGCGAGACCTGCCACGTGAACTCGCCTATTCGATGGCCATAGAGCAGGACCTGCAGGCCTGGTTGCTGCTGCCGCAAAAATGGGATCGGTTCCTCGGCATGCACGGCTATGTACTGGGCGCATTGGATCGAAACTACGCGTCCACGTCTCGGACCAAGCCTGCTGCCGTTGTGCCCCCTGTCTTGTTCAGGATGAGCCCGGACTCGCCAGATGACCATCTGGGGCGACTTGTCGCCTGGGATGAGATGCCCCGGCTGGTGGAGGGCAATGGCCTGAGCCATACCATCAGCCGCGACATCGTAGAGTGGGTCGACAGCGAGTCCGATAGCTGGCTGAAACGGCTCTTGATTGACCAGGAGCTGATGGCGCAGGCACTCGGGCAGGTTGTTCGCCTCAACCGGGGGGAAGCGGGCGGCATGCTGGGCCAGCAGCCCAGTGGCCAGGTTGCCTTCCAGTTGCTGCACCGCCGGTTCCCGAATTCGGAGGCGGCGAAGCGCACTCCGTACTGGTATCGCTAGGCCAGAGGCTGCCGCACATTTTCCAAGGATCAAGGCGACATGAATTTTCGAACCGCCTGAATCGTCTGGGTTGGCGCCTCTTCCATCAGCCAGTGCCCGGCGCCCGGCACCACCACCTCGGTGACGTTGTCGGCGGCGTTGCGCATGACGATGGCCTCGTTGGCGCCGAAGGATTTTTCACCGCCGACGGCGAGCACCGGCATGGTCAGCCGAGTCTTGTTCGACGCCTCGTTGTCCACGGCATCCTGGCGAATGCTGCGGAACTGGGAGAAGGCCGCATGCATTGCACCGGGTCGGGCATAGAGCTTGGCGTAGTGCTGCCGGGTGGCTTCGTCGACCTTGTGCGGGTCGCCGGCGAATTCGTTCCAGAAACGGTCCAGGTAAATGCGCTCGCGCCCGGCCAGCAGGCGCTCCATGTCCGCGCCGCCGAAGTCGAAGTGCCAGAGCATCGGCGAGCGAACAATGTCGTTCCACGGCGGGATGCCGGGGACGGGAGCGTCCATCACCACCAAGCGTTCGGTCTGCTGCGGATATCGGGCGGCGTAGGCGTACGCGACCATGGTGCCGATGTCATGGCCGACCACCACCGAATGTTCGATGCCCAGCGACGCCAGTACCGCGCGAACGTCGCCGGCCTGGGTCTTCTTGTCGTAGCCGGCGGCGGGGATCGACGACAGACCCATGCCGCGCAGGTCCGGCACCACCACGGTGTGGTCCTTGGCCAGGTCAGTCGCCAGCGGCGCCCACATGTCGCCGGTATCGCCGAACCCGTGCAGCAGCACTACCGCCGGACCCTTGCCGCCAACGCGCACGTGGATGGTCGCGCCCTCTACGGCAACGTCCTGGGTACGAAAGGAGGAGGGGAAAGCCACTACGCCGGCCTGGGCCGGAACACTCAGGATCACCAGCAGGGATGCGGTCAGCAGGGAGCGGATCATGGTGAACTCTCCAGAGGTAGACTGGAGGAGCGTAGCCGGCTTTGCGACTCCCACACGGGCTTGGGGTATCGCGCTTCGAGGCCGCGCAATCCGCCCGAGAGCGGCCAATCCGCTACTACACTGATCTGACCTAGGAAGACTTCCGGCCAGCGGGTGATGATGAAACGCGAACTTCATGTCCTCGGGCTCGTTCGCCTGGTATCCGCGTCGCTGATCGCAGTGGGCTCCCACGCCGTCGCCGAAGACCTCGAGCCCCGGACCTACGCCAATACGCCGGTCGGGATGAACTTCCTGATCCTGGGATACAGCGACATGGATGGCAGCGTGACCGCCAACCCATCGACCCAGTTGACGGATGCCAGGCTCGATATCCGCACGACCGTCTTCGCCTTTGCCCGCTCGCTGGACGTCTGGGGCCGTTCGGGGAAATTCGATATCGTCCTGCCGCGAGCTCACCTGACAGGCTCCGCCCTGTTTGCCGGCGAACCCCGCGAGCGCGACGTCAGCGGCCTGATCGATCCCCGGCTGCGCTTCTCGGTCAATCTCTACGGCGCCCCGGCGATGTCCCTCGCCGAATTCCCCGGCTACCAGCAGGACGTCATCATCGGCGCCAGCTTTGCGGTGACGCCGCCACTGGGCCAATACGATCCGGGCAGGCTGATCAACCTGGGCAACAATCGCTGGTCGTTCAAGCCGGAACTGGGCATCTCCAAACGCATCGGCGCCGTGACCCTGGAACTGTCCACGGCGGCAACCTTCTTCACCGACAACGACGACTACTACGGCGGCCGGGAGCTGTCCCAGAACCCGGTCTACCAGGTGCAGACGCACCTGATCTACGCCTTCGCCAATGGCGTCTGGGCGGCGCTGGACGGCACCTACTTCGAGGGTGGTAGCACGAGGATCGATGGCGTCGGCAACCATGACTTCCAGGAAAACTCGCGCTACGGCGGCACCCTCGCGTTGCCGGTGAGCCGCCAGCATTCGCTGAAACTGTTCGCCAGCAACGGCGCGCATACCCGCACCGGCAGCACCTATGACGTCTGGGGTATCGCCTGGCAGTACCGCTTCGGCGGCGGGCTTTGAATCCTTGTGGCGGTCACCCTTGCTGATCGCCGATCAGAAGAGAGCCCTGCCGGAAATACAGCGCTGTACCGCTCCGCCGACCCACAGGATTGCGCCGATGCTTTCGATCTGCAGTCGACCCCTGCGTCCCAGGGCGGTGCCCTGGCTGACGGTGTAGCGGTCGCTCAGGGTGCCCGCGCCGATCAGCCACTGAGCCAGGCCGGCATTGAGACTGCCGGTGACGGGGTCCTCGTTGCATTCTTCGCCCATGAAGGCTCTGACTTCCACGTCGGCTTCAGCGTCCTGGCCCGTCCACGGAGCGATGACACCGACGTTCAGCCCTTGCAGTGCGGCGTAGTCGGGCCTGATCCCCAGCACTTCATCGCGGCTGGCCAACAGCACGCCAGCCCAGCCGGGGCCGTTGTCTACCCACTGGCTGGCACGGACCTGCCCGGCAGCGAGGCCGAGGCCTTGTTCGATACGGTTCAGCGTCACCGCATCCAGCGGCCCGCTACGCAGCAGCGGCGGGGCGGAGAACGCCAGTTGCGGGCCTTGCCGGCGGATACGAACCAGGCCCGCCGGGCACTCCTGGATGATCTCGGCAAGTTCGGGGGCTGCCTGCTGATCCAGCCATACCTTGCAGCTGCCCAGCGTCGGGTGGCCGGCAAAGGGCAGCTCGCGCAGCGGTGTAAAGATGCGCACGCGGTAATGCGCTTCCGGCGTTTTCGGCTTCAGCAGGAAGGTGGTCTCGCTGAGTTGCGTCCACCGCGCAAAGGCCTGCATCTGCTCGGTAGTCAGCTCGTCGGCAGCCACCACGACTGCCAGCGCGTTACCTTCGTGGGGGTGTTCGGCAAAGACATCGACCTGTTCGAACTGCAGGGAAAGCGGCATCAGATTTCCTTGATAGGCAACGGCGGATCAGCCCGGACCGGACGGCGAGGCTAGTCGCTACGCAAGGATTTTAACAGGATGCCGGATCCCGACGCTGTCGGCAGATGCCGTTGACGCGGTGGTGGCGACTTCGAACCCGCGTAACAACGAACGTCGCCACGGGAGTTACGCAGCGCCGTTCCTACTGGTTTCTGGCGTTCTCCAGCGCCTGTTTTTCTGCCGCGGCGGTGATGGCGGTCTGGCGGTTCTGCTCGGCCATGTAGCAGGCCTCGCGGCTGACTCCCTGCGCCAGGCAGGTGGACATCCGCTGCGCCGGGCTTGAGCAGCCGGCCAGGAGGAAGGCGGTGACGGTGACTGCGAGCAAGGTGCGCATGGAACATCCTTCTGGGGGTATTCAATGAGAGGAAAGCAAGCAGGGAAGTGGATTCCCTTGGCGGCATTATTCGCCGGGGCTTAGGAGATGAGAGCGCGAAATCCAGTCACGACCTGTAGGAAAGTGATTACACGCTCGACGCTCGCTCATTCCGGCCTCCCGCTCGGTCCCTCTGTATTCCACTGTATCTGGCGACCGCTCTGACATCTGCGGAAATGGCGGCGGCTGTTTTCGACACGGTGCAGATACCCCAAGGGCTCTTAATGGGCTCCAACAGCTCAGCGGCACGGCAAGCACCTCAAGGTTCACCAGTGCTTTGTGTCCCTCCCGGATGAGCTGCCCCCTTACCCTTGAGGATCGATGCCATGAAAAATCTGAAGACCTTCCTGACCGCCGTTGCCTTCTCGTTCGCCGGCGTGGCTGTGCACGCCAATGCCGCTGCCGAGGCCAGCTGCTCCCACAGCGCCGTGTGCTTCCAGCTGACGCCTCTGGCTGACAAGAGCGCAGCTCCGCAGTTGGCTGAAGATGGCTTCAGCCGCACCCCTCTGGGGATGCGCGTGAATCCGGAAGTACCGGCGCAGCAGACCCTTGCCGAAGATGGCTTCAGTCGCACCCCGCTGGGCATGCGTGTGAACTCGGAAGTACCGGCACAGCAGACGCTTGCCGCCGATGGTTTCGGCAGAACGCCGCTGGGCAAGCGTGTGGCTTCGTCGCAGGATTCGGGCATCGCCTGATGCCCGTTTGCGGAGGGCACCTCGCTTGTGGCGTCCGGGGATTGTTACGATTTGCAGGGCCTTCGGGCGGCAAGCGCTGCGCTGATGAGCCAATACGGGTGAGACGATGAACAGCAACGAAACAGCTCGCAACAAGGTTGCCATGGTCTTTGGCGGCTCCCGAGGCATCGGCGCGGCGGCGGCGAGGCAGCTTGCCGCCGACGGCTTCTCGGTGGCGCTGACCTATGTGTCGCGGCCGGACAGCGCCCAGGCGCTGGTCGCCGAGCTCGAATCCGGCGGCGGTCGGGCAATTGCCATCCAGGCTGACAGCGCTGACGCCGGCGCCATTCGCAATGCGGTGTCGAAGGCGGTCGAACACTTCGGCGAGCTCGATGTGGCGGTGGTGAATGCCGGCGTGCTGCGGCTGGCGCGTATCGACACGCTCAGCGTCGAGGATCTCGACCTGATGCTCGATGTGAACATTCGTGGCGTCATCCTCTCGATCCAGGCCGCCGTGGCTCGCATGCGGGACGGTGGGCGAGTGATCACCATCGGCAGCAACACGGCATCCGGCCGCACATCGGTGGAGGGCGCCGTGTACTCGATGACCAAGGCCGCCGTGGCGCGGCTGGTGCAAGGGCTGGCGCTGGACCTGGCGCCGCGCGGGATCACCGTCAACAATATCCAGCCCGGCCCGACCGCGACGGACATGACGCAGGCGCACCTGGAAGCGCTGGCTGAACTCGTCCCGCTGGGACGAGTCGCCCAGCCTGCGGAGATTGCCGGCCTGGTCTCGTATCTCGCCAGCCCGGCGGCGGCCCACATGAGCGGCTCGAGCCTGACGCTGGATGGCGGCTATGCCCTGTAATACCCGAAGCCCCAGGAACGCTCTGTGCCCCAGGACCTGACCCATAGCGACGCAGACGTGCCCACGCGGTGGAGCGTCGTTGTCCTGTGCATGCTCTTCAACGTCATCGACGGGCTGGACGCCATGGCGATGGCCTTTACCGGCAGCCGCGTGTCTGCGGAGTGGGGGCTGGGTGCGGGCCAGCTTGGCGTGTTGCTCAGCGCCAGCCTGCTGGGCATGGCCGGCGGCTCGCTGCTCGGCTCCCGGGCTGACCTGCACGGCCGCCGGCCACTGCTGCTGGCGGCGCTGTCGTTGAGCGGCCTGAGCATGCTGCTGTCGTTCTGCAGCCAGGACTACTACCAGCTGCTGCTTCTGCGGGTGCTCACCGGTCTGGGCATCGGCGCGGTGCTGGTGGGTGCCAATGTGCTGGCCTACGAGTCGGCCAGCCCACGCCGGAGGAACCTGGCCATTGCCTTGCAATCGGTCGCCTTTGCCCTGGGCGCGGGCCTGGGCGGGCTGCTGGCGCACCAGTTCAATGAATGGATCGGCTGGCGCTACGTATTCCTGGCCGGTGGCGGAGTCACGCTGGCTGGCGCGGTGGCGGGCGCATTCTGGCTGCGCGAGTCGCCGCAGTTCATCCGGCTCGCAGCCACCACGCCGCGAGTGCCGCGCAGCGAGGTCTACGGGCAGTTGTTCGCTGCCCGGCAGTGGCGACTGACCGCATCGCTGGCGCTGGCGCTGTTCCTGGCGATGGCAAGCTTCTACTTCGTGATGAGCTGGACGCCGACACTGATGGTCCGCAACGGATTCAGCGAGCAGCAAGGGGCCGTCGATGGGCTGCTGCTGTCCTGCGGTGGCATGTTCGGCGCGTTGCTGGTGGGCTTGTCGGCGAACCGCAGTAGAGGACGGGCTCTACTGCTCGGACTGCTGCTGCTCAACGCGCTGGTGATGGTGCTGATGGCATCGCTGGTCGCCGAATCGGCGCTGCCGGTTGCCGTTGGCGTCATCGCCGGGATGGCGCTCAATGGCGCGATCGCGGCGCTGTTCGTCCTCGCGCCGCAGTCCTTCCCCGCGGCGATTCGCGCCAGTGGCGTGGGGCTGGTGCTGGCGACCGGGCGGCTGGGGGCGATCATCTCGCCCGCCGTCGCCGGGAGCCTGCTCGTCTTGCAGTGGAGCACGGGGGCGGTGTTCCTGCTCTTTGCTTGCAGTCAGGTCCTGGCGGCCCTGTTGGTCTGGCTGGGCTTTCGGCGCGCTGCCGGGGTTTGTGTCTGATGCCCGGAGTCGGTGGCGCGACCGTACCACCCTCAGCTCGCCAGTAAGGTCCGCGTATCCAGGTCATCGGGCAGTGCAAAGGTGGTTTCCACGTAACGTCGTGCATGGATAGCCGGCGCCGGGACCACGGGAGGATCGAGTGCCTCTCCCGAGAAGCAGCGCAGGTGGTTGGTCACCATGTCGTAACCGGAGAGATGACTGAACGCGACCCCGCCGGAAAAACGCGGGTTGACGTCCATCACCAGCGGCCAGTCGCCTCCGACCAGGAACTCGATATTGATGCAGCCGTCGAGATCCAGTGCAATCGCCACCTGGGCGGCGGCGTCGAGCAGTGCCGGTTCGTCGAGCATCCTGACCGTGACACCCGCACCGTTGGAGGTTCGTACCAGCTCCTTGCGCGCCATGCCGGCCCATTGCCCGGTAGCCCGTCGGCGGACGATATCCACCACGTGGACATCGCCATCCAGCAGTGGCTGCACGACGTAGGGTCGAGTCCGTAGCTTCTTTCGCAGGTAGCCCAGATCATCCGCATCGAGGATTCGTGCCAGTCCTTCGCTGCTTCGGCCATCGCGTGGCTTGGCGTGCAGCGGGAATGGCAGGCCATCCACCTCGGGATCTTCCATCTTCCAGGTCGGAATCGGGTGGATGAGCGAGTGATCCCGGAAGGTGTCATAGACCAGCCATTTGTCCCGGCTGATGCGGACGGTTTCGGCGGGAGCCATGCACAGGACGACGCCCTGGGTGGAAAACTCCTGCCGGTGAAGAGTGAGCGCGTCGACCTCCAGGTCAATCAGCGGCAGCACGTGGGTCACCTGCTCCAGCCGGCAGATGTCCAGCACGCGGGCGATGTAGCCGGGGACGTCCCTGGCGGGCGGAGCGCGATGGAAGGCGTCCAGCAGGGCCGAAGTGGCGGTCCATTCCCGAGGCAGCGTGCTGATGCCCACTACGCGGGCTCTGGCGGCCTGGCGCAGCGAATGGATGACCGCCTCGGCGCAGAACGATCCGATGGCGGTGACCAGATAGGTCGGCGGGCGACCCGGAGTCGATTGAATGTCCAATTGAATACTCTGCCAGCAGTACGCCAATGAACAGGGCAGAACAATCACATCCTTCTCTTCAAACCCTCACGTGGCTCCGTGCTTGTCCGTCAACCCGATGGGCAAGCGTCGAGCCCGAGTCTTCCAGCCTGGCCTCCTGCCATCCTTTACCGCGCTGTAGTTCGAGGCTGCGCGCAGACTGCTTAAGAATTCGTGAAGATCAGGTTGGGTTTTTGCAGTGATGCGCTGTCCACTGGGCTGCGCCGGAGATGCTCGTGCTGGCCACGTGGTGCAGGTGTCGGGAGTGAAGTTTGAGGGAGTATTCGTAAGTGCCATTCGCGGGCAGGTCGCACGTCGGTATCCGGAGGCGGAAGCATTTGTATAATCCCCCTCCACAAGAGGCGGGACAGGCTCTGTGCCGGGCGATGGCCCGAGCGATCCCTGTCTGCCGACAAGAATTGGCAAAGGTACGCAGCAGTGGAAAGAAGACAGTTCAGCGAGTCCATGCAGGGGCAGAACCTGCGCTTCGTCGGCGATCGCAAGGCCGAGCCGCAGCGCCCGCGCAAGGTCGGTTTCGTCCTGCTGGAGAACTTCTCCCTCCCGGCCTTCACCCAGGCGCTGGACACCCTGGTCACTGCCAATCTGATCCGTGAAGGTGCCTTCGCCACGCGCACCTACAGCCTCGATGGCGGGTCGGTCACCAGCGACCTCGGGCTGGTCATCTGCCCGGCGTCCGCGCTGGAAAGCAAATACCTGGACATGGACCTGCTGGTGGTCTGCGGCGGCCTGCGCACGCCGCTCAAGGACATGCCCAACCTGAGTCGTCTGCTGCACCTCGCCGACGAGCGCGGCATCGTCCTGGCGGGTCTGTGGAACGGCGCCTGGTTCCTCGGCAAGGCCGGTTTGCTGGATGGGTACAAGTGCGCGCTGCACCCGGAAAACCGTGCCTCGCTGGCGGAGGTTGCGCGCAACAGCGTGGTGACCGCCGAGAGCTACATCCTCGACCGCAACCGCCTGACCGCCGGCAGCCCGACCGGTGCCTTCAACCTGGTGCTGGAGTGGATTCACAGCCTGCACGGCCGCGAGCTGGTGGAGGGCATAGTCGACATCCTCGCCTTCGAGGAATCGCGTTACCGCCGCACCCGCCCGGCACTGCACGAGAAGATGACCCAGCCGCTGCGCGACGTGCTCAACCTTATGAGTGCGAACATCGAGGAGCCGCTGAGCACCGACCAGTTGTCCGAGTGCGTGGGCCGCTCCAAGCGCCAGCTGGAGCGGCTGTTCCAGGAGCAGCTGGGAACCTCGCCGGTGCGCTATTACCTGGAGCTGCGCATCACCGAAAGCCGGCGTCTGCTGCAGCATTCCGACCTGTCGCTGGTGGAAGTGGCGCTGGCTTGCGGCTTCGTTTCGCCCAGCCATTTCAGCAAGTGCTACACGTCCTTCT
The DNA here is from genome assembly GCF_014851985.1 of Pseudomonas sp. PDM17. Lineage (NCBI taxonomy): Bacteria > Pseudomonadati > Pseudomonadota > Gammaproteobacteria > Pseudomonadales > Pseudomonadaceae > Pseudomonas > Pseudomonas sp. PDM17. The sequence goes on along the minus strand of NZ_JACVAT010000008.1, from coordinate 124,562 downwards.
TCGGCCATTCGCCGTCGAAGGAAGTGCGCTTCGGCTGCGTGCGCTCGGCGAAGTGAGCAGGACGGGCCGGTCTGCGGGCCCGCAGTACTGCTCCAATGGTGTTCCTCCCGCAGGTCGGCTGGTTAACTGCCAGGACGTGCGAACAACAAGAGCGAGGAACAGGACGTGATCTTTCTTTACAACGCCGAACCCGAACACGCCGAGAAGTGGCGAGCCCTGCTGGCCGCCCAGGTGCCGGACCTGGAATTCGTCGAAGGCTTCGACAAGGTCGACCCGGCGCGTGTCACCTACCTGATGACCTGGAAGGCGGTCGAGGATATCGAGCGCTACACCGGCCTGCGCGTGCTGTTCGCGGCGGGAGCCGGGGTGGACCAGTTCGACCTGTCGAAGATCCCCGAGTCGGTGGCGCTGGTGCGCATGGTCGATGACTCCCTGGCGGACATCATGGCCGAGTTCGTGGTGATGTCGGCGCTGGCCCTGCACCGCGAGATGCCGGCCTACCGCGTGCAGCAGGCCAGTCAGGTCTGGGAGCCGCTGAGCATCCTGCCAGCGGCGACCAGCCGCGTCGGCGTGATGGGCCTCGGCCAGCTGGGCCAGGCGTGCCTTGCGCAATTGCGCCACCTGAAATTCCAGCTGCTGGGCTGGAACCGCTCCGCGCGGCAGATCGACGGGGTGCAGAGCTACACCGGCCCCGAGGAACTGGCGAGCTTCCTGTCGCAGTGCGACATCCTGGTCAACCTGCTGCCGCTGACCGACAGCACCCGCCGCATTCTCAACCGCGAGACCCTGGCGCAACTGCCAAAGGGGGCCGGGCTGATCAACGTCGGCCGCGGCGAGCACGTGGTGGAGGCCGATCTGGTGGCGGCGCTGGATGCGGGGCAGGTCGGCGCGGCGATCCTCGATGTGTTCCAGCAGGAACCGCTGCCCGAGGGCCATCCGTTGTGGTCGCACCCGCACGTCTGGGTCACTCCGCACATCGCCAGCACCATGCAGGTGGAAGGCGGCGCGGCGGTGGTGGCGAAGAACATCCTGCGCGACCTGGAGGGCGCCGAGCTGCTGCACACGGTGAATCGCCAGACCGGTTACTGACACGTTTCGCTTATCACTGAAATAGCCGGCGCGCGCTGTTTGTCCCGCACGGCACTTTCGATACTGGCGGCTCCCAACCGCCGTTCAGGAAGTGCCGTTCATGGACCACGAACCAATTGATGCCCGCGACTTCGCCTTCACCCACTTTGCCGCCGTTGCCCTGTGCGGCTCGCTGATCCTCGCGCTGGTGTTATTCCTGGCGCGTGTGGGTGTATTGCTGCACTGAGGATCAGGCGGCGATGGCCTGGCTCAGCGTGCTGATCAGCGCGCGGGTCTGGGCGTCGCGATGGGCGCTGTAGAGCACCACGTCGCGGGGCGGTAGCTCCGGCAAGCCGAAGCGTTCGCGCACATCCATGCAGCCCGCCGGCGCCATGCGTTCGACCATGGCGCCAATCCCGATGCCGGCCGACACCGCCGCGCCGATGGCGAGAATCCCCGAGCCGACGAAGGCTTCGCTCCAGCTGCGGCCCTGCGTCTGCAGTGCGTTTTCGACCATGCTGCGCATGCCGCAGGGCGCCGGCTGGATCGCCAGTGGCAGCGGCGCGGCGTCGGCCAGCTCGAAGGATCCGGCGGCCATCCAGGCGAAACGCTCCGTGCCGATCACCTCGCCATCCTGGCGGCGGTTGTCGTGGCGCAGGATCAGCGCGATATCCAGCGCGCCTTCCTCGTAGCTCTCCAGCATCTGCCGCGAGGTGCCGAGGCTGAAGGCGACTATCACCTCCGGATCGGCCTGTGCCAGACGCTTGAGCCAATGGCTCAGGTCGGCGCCGAGGATGTGGTGGCTGACGCCGATGCGCAGGGTACGGCGCGGCGTGTCGAAGCAGCGCAGCGTTTCGTCGTAGCTCGCCAGCAGGCGGCGGGCACTGGCGAGGAACACCGCGCCGTGGGCCGACAGCGTGACGCGGCGCGGCGTGCGCTCCAGCAGCGGACGGCCGAGGGATTCCTCCAGGCGCTTGATCTTCAGGCTGATGGCCGCCTGGGTGGCGCCGGTGGCTTCGGCGGCGCGGGTGAAACTCTTCAGGTCGGCGACCAGCAGGAAGGCGCGGATAGCTTCTATATCAGGGGTTTTCATGGCAGCGAATCGTCCTTGGGGCTGGCTGCAGTCTGGCAGCTGGGCCGGCACAACCCAAGCGCTGGATGCGCTACAGTGCGGCCTTCGTCTTGAGTAGCTGCTGACAAGGAATCGCGATGCTGATCCAGGCCTTCGCCTACAAATGCTGGTCGGACCGCCGGACACTGGATGCCATCGCCCGGATCGAGCCCGAGCGTTTCCCCGAGGAACACGCCTTTGCCCTCCAGCAGCTCAACCATTTGGCCATCGTCGAGGACTTGTTCCGCGCGCGGTTGCAGGGCGAAGCGGACCCGCACCCGGCCACCAATACCCAGTCGGTGCCTGGCTATGCCGAGCTGCGCGAGCGCCTGCTGACCTCCGGCCAGTGGTACGTCGAACAGCTTGCCGCGCTGACTCCGGAGCGCGCGGCGGAAGTCATCCGCTTCCGTTTCACCGATGGCCGCAGCGGCAGCCTGACCCGCGAGGAGATCTTCTTCCACATCCTCAACCACGCCACCTACCACCGTGGGTCCATTGCCCGCGCGCTGGATCAGGCCGGCGTGGCGCACCCAGCGGACACCTACACGGTGTTCGTGCACGCCACCCAGCCCGAGCGCCGCGAAGGTTGAGGGCTCAGCAGGCCAATTCGTCGATGATGATCTGCAAGGTCTTCCGCGAGCAGCGTTCTACCCGCGCCTGCACGCCGTACACCTCGCCGAACAGTTGCGGCGTGAGGATGGATTCGGCGCCCCCGGCAGCCACCAGTCGGCCCTGGTTCAGCACCGCCAGCTGATCCGCATAGCGCGCGGCGAGGCCGATGTCGTGGAGCACGGCAATGGCGATCAGGCCGTGGCGGCGCACTTCTTCCTGCACGCACTGCATGACCCGCAGCTGGTAGTTCAGGTCCAGCGCGCTGGTGGGTTCATCCAGCAGCAACACCTGCGGGCGTTGCGCCAGCAGCTGGGCCAGGCTGACCATCTGCCGCTGGCCGCCGGAGAGGCGGTCCAGGCGCTGGTCGCGCAGGTGCAGGATGCCGACCCGACGCAGCGCTTCGAGGGCGGCGGCCAGCGGGTCGGCGCGACGCAGTTCGGTGTCGAATGGGTTGACCCGCAGGCTGGCGAGCAGCGCGTCGAGCACACTCAGGGCGATGCCGCCGGGCAGGTTCTGCGGCATGTAGGCGATGCGCCGGCTGCGTTCGCCAACCGACAGCGAGGCGAGTGACTGACCGTCCAGGCTCAGGACGCCGCGTACACGCTCAAGGCCCGCAAGGCCGCGCAGCAGGGTGGACTTGCCCGCGCCGTTGGGGCCGATCAGGGCAGTGAGGGTGCCGCGTTTGAGCTCCGGCAGCGTCACGTCGTGGACCACCGCGTGATGGCGGTAGGCAACCGTCAGGTTCTGTGCGAGCAGGCTCATGCGCTGCGTCCTCCCCGGCAGATCAGCGTGATGAAAATCGGCACACCCACCAGCGCGGTGACGATGCCCACCGGCACGATCAATCCCGGCATCAGCAGCTTGCTGGCCACCGACGACAGCGATAGCAGCAGCGCGCCGACCAGCGCACTGGCCGGCAGGTAGAAACGCTGGTCCTCGCCGATCAGCATGCGCGCAATGTGTGGGCCGACCAGGCCGACGAAGCCGATGGTGCCGACGAAGGCCACCGCGCACGCCGACAGCAGGCAGATACGCAACAGGGCGAAGCGGCGCAGGCGGCGCACGTCCACACCGAGGCTGCGGGCGCGGTCTTCGCCCATGCGCAGCACGGTGAGTCTTGACGCCGCCGCCTGGGAGAACGGCAGGCAGAGCACGAGCACCAGGGCCAGCGCGCCGGCCTTGTGCCAGTCGGCACGGGCGAGGCTGCCGAGGGTCCAGAACACCAGCTGCTGCAGCACGTCCTCGCTGGCCATCATCTGCAGCAGCGCCACCGCCGCATTACAGCTGAACACCAGGGCGATGCCGAACAGCACCAGGCTTTCCACGCCGCCCCCGCGCAGGCGCGAAAGCAGTTGCAGCAGCACCAGCGACAGGCAGGCGAAGACGAAGGCCGCCAGCGACACCGCAGCGTTGGCCGAGAGCCAGGCGTTGCCCAGATGGAAGAAGATCGCCAGCGAGGCGCCCAGTGCGGCGGACGAGGACACGCCAAGGGTGAAGGGGCTGGCCAGGGGGTTGTCGAGGATGGTCTGCATTTCCGCGCCGGCCAGGGCCAGCGCGCCGCCTACCAGCAGCGCCATCACCGCGTAGGGCAGGCGCACGTTCCAGATGATCACCCGCTGGCTCGGCTCCAGTTCGCCCGGATGCAGCAGGCCATGGAACAGCGCGGCGGGCGTCAGCCCGGACGGCCCGCTGAGCAGGTCCCAGGCCATTGAGCCCAGCAGCAAGACGAGCAGCGCGACCAGCACCGCCCCTCGGCGGCGCAGTTGCAGCCGGCGCTCGTGGCGTGCCTGCTGCAGGTCGATCTTGTCCAGGGCGGCGTTCATTCAGACTGGCCGGCGTCGATCCAGTAGGTGCCGTCCAGGCTGATGCGCAGGAAGTCCTGGTTGATCTGCGCCTGCGTCTTTGCCGGGTCGAGATCGGCGAAGCGTTCCGGGTGGACCCAGCGCGCCATGGCTTCGATGGCGAGGATGTTGAACGGCGAGTTGTAGAAGTCGTGCCAGAGGCCGTGGGCCTTGCCGTTGCGGATGGCGTCGAGGGTGGCGAACTCGGGGCGCTGCAGGACTTTCTGCAGGCTCTCGCGGGCCTGCTGCTGGCTGACGCCGGCGCCGAGGATCAGCCCCGGATTGCGGTTGCCGGTGGCGATGTAGATATCCGGTTTCGCCGACAGCGCGTACTCCACGCTGATGTCGCCCAGTGCGCCGGGCACCACGCCGGCGGCGATGTTGCGTCCGCCCACCGTGTCGATCACGCTGCCCAGGCCGCTCTTGCCGGTGGTGTGGCCCGGCGCCTGCCAGACGCCGGCCAGCAGTTCGAGGAACACGCTGGGCTTGTGCGCGTCGTCCAGCCCGGCCACGCCATCGCGGATGCGCTGCAGGTGGGTGTCGTAGAACTTCAGGTACTGGTCCGCCTCGGCCTGCCGACCGAGCGCCGAGCCCAGCGCGGTCAGGCTGGTTCGCACGCCCTCGATGGGGTGCACGCGGAAGTCGACGAACAGCACCGGCACGCCGGCGGCGGCGAGGATGTCGGCAATCGGGCTGTGCTGGGTCGGGCCTTCGCCAGCGATGCTGAACACCGCGAGGTCTGGCTTCAGCGCGAGAATCTGTTCGGCGCTGACGCTCTGCTCCGAGGCCTGGCCGATCAGCGGAATCTGCTTCACCTGGGGGAAGCGCTGGGCGTAGACGTCGAAGGTGTGCGGGTCGAGCAGGCGCACGTCGTTCTGCCAGCCGACCACGCGCTGGAAGGGATTGTCGCGGTCGAGCAGGGCGAGGGCGAAGAACAGTCGGCCTTCACCCAGCACTACGCGCTGGGCGTTGCCGTTCACTTCGACCTTGCGCCCGAGCACGTCGGTGACGGTGAGCGCCTGGGCGGGCAGGGCGAGGCCGAACCAGCCGAGGCAGAGCAGGGCGAGGGTGGCGAGGGACTGAGTCAGGCGGGAGCGGGAAGCGCGGGACGACAGGAAGGGCATGCGGAACGACCTGGGCATGAAGTAGAATTAATCGCATTTGCAATCCACTCTACCGCTGCCGTCGCGGGCGAGCCGGGCGGCTTTGTATTGGAGGGGCGCGAAATCCCGCGCCACAACATTCCATTACATTTGCGCCGTGCAGCCCCTGCCGACAGCCGGAACGATAGCGACCCGCCGCGAGTTTCCCGATGTCCAGGCCAGACCACATCCTCGTCGTCGACGACGATCCCGAGATCCGCCAATTGCTGGCCGATTACCTCAAGGGCATGGGCTACCAGGTGTCCGCCGCCGCTGATGACCGCGAGATGCAGCGCCAGCTGGAAGTGCAGCCGGTGGACCTGGTGGTGCTCGACCTGATGCTGCCCGGCGAGGACGGCCTGACCCTGTGCCGCGACCTGCGCGCGCGCAGCGACGTGCCGGTGATCATGCTCACCGCGCGCGGCACGCTGATCGACCGCATCATCGGCCTGGAGATGGGCGCCGACGACTACCTGCCCAAACCCTTCGACCCGCGCGAGCTGCTGGCGCGGATCAAGGTGGTGCTGCGACGGGTGCAGAGCTTCCCGCAGCGCGCCCAGGTGGACGAGGCGGCGACCCTGCGCTTCGCCGGCTGGGAGCTGGACACCCGCGCCCGCCACCTGCGCTCGCCGGCCGGCCTGAGCATCGCCCTGGCCGGCTCGGATTTCCGCCTGCTGCGCCTGCTGCTGCAGCATCCCAATCGCCCGCTGGGCCGTGACTTCCTGTTGCGCCAGGTGTTCGACAAGGAGCGCCTGCCATTTGACCGTGCCATCGATGTCTGCGTCAGTCGCCTGCGCCAGCACCTGGAAGACGACCCGAAGTCACCGAAGCTGATCCGCACCGTGCGCAACCAGGGCTACATGCTCACCGCCGAAGACGTGGTCAGCGCCTGATGCGCCTGTGGCCGCGCACGTTGTTCGGGCGGCTGGTGGTGATCCTGGTGGGCGGGATGATCGCCGCCCAGGTGCTCACCGGCAGCATCTGGTACGACGTGCGCCACACCCAGGCGCTGGAGATTCCCTTGCGCCTGGCGGCCGCGCGGCTGACTGATCTGCAGCACCTGCACCAGCGTCAGCCGGAGAGCTTTACGCAGGCGCTGAGCGCGCTCGATCGGCCGGGGTTCGAGGCGCGCCTGGTGGATTCGGCGGACGAGCCGGATGGCTCCTTCGATCCAGCGGCCGAGCGCCTGCTTCGTCGCGCGGTTCACGATCAGGGCGGCGACTCACAAGGGCTGCGCCTGTTGCGCGTGGAACTGCATGAGGGCGCCAGCGAGCGCAGCGGGCTGACCGGGCTTTTCACCGGCAATGGCGCCAAGGCGCACCTGCTGCTGGAGGCGCCGCTGGACGATGGCCGCTGGCTGCGCATCGCGATGATCGAAGGGCAGGGCTGGAGCAGCCAGTCGACCCTCGACGTGGCGCTGGATTACCTGCTGCGCCTGTACCTGCTGCGCATCCTCGTGGTGGTGCTGCTGGCCCTGCTGGCAGTGCGCCTGGCCATCGGTCCGCTGGACAAGCTGGCGCGCGCCGCCGAAGGCCTGGGCAAGGACATCCAGCGGCCGCCGCTGGCCGAGGAAGGCCCGCTGGAAGTGCGCCGCGCCGCCCGCGCATTCAATGCCATGCAGCAGCGGCTGATCCACAACCTCGGCGAGCGCATGCGCTTTCTTGCGGCCGTGTCCCACGATCTGCGTTCGCCCATCACCCGCCTGCGCCTGCGCACCGAGATGCTTGACGACGAGACCGCGCGACAGAAGATGCGCAAGGACCTCGACGACATGGAAGGCATGGTCACCGCGACCCTGGATTTCATCAGCGGCAGCGACCTCGACGAGGCGCGGCAGCACCTCGATGTGAACGCGCTGCTGCAGAGCCTGCAGGCGGATTTCGAGGAGCAGGGCGAGCGGGTTTCGCTGTCCGGGCGCGCGCTGCAACCGCTGGCCGGTTACCCGCTGAGCCTGCAGCGGGCGCTGCTCAATCTGCTGGAGAACGCCATCCGTTATGCCGGTGGTGCTGATATCGAGGTCGAGGACAGCGAACAGGTTCTGCGTATCCGTGTGCTGGATCGCGGGCCAGGTATTCCAGCGGAGCAGCTGGAGCGAGTGACCGAGCCTTTCTACCGGCTGGAGCCGTCGCGCAATCGCTCCACCGGCGGCTATGGGCTGGGGCTGAGCATCGCCCAGACCATCGCCGCGGCGCACCATGGTCGGCTGGAGTTGCGTAACCGCGACGGTGGCGGGCTGGAAGCGACGCTGCTGTTCGACCGCGGGGCCTGAAGTAGAACACCCCTACAAAATCCCGCCGGCCCTCGTGCGGACAATCGACAGGTTTCGATTCCCCTGCAGGAGCGGGGATTGGGTCGCGAACCCGCACGCCGGGTTTCCGGGGAGGGAGTCCTGTTGGCGGACAGGTTCGCGGTTGAAGAGATGGACGGGCCAGCAGCGTTTCCGTAACCGGCCCCGAGCGGCCTCGATACCCGACTGCAGCATGGATATCGCTTCGCTCCACGCCATCCTACGAAAAGCAGGCTCGGCGCAGGCTGTCCTCACTTAGAACGAATAGTCCGCACTCAGCACCGCACCCCGGCTCGCACCGGGCACGCCGTAGCCGCGGCCGTTGTACTGGCTCCAGTAGTGCTTGTCGAACAGGTTGTTGACGTTCAGGCGCAGCTGCACGTCCTGGGTCGCCTGCCAGCTGATCATGGCGTCGTGCACCACGTAGCCGGGCACCGTGGTCTGGCCGGCGCGGGTCATTGTCGAGCCCAGACCGGGGTAGATCTTCACGTCGTCGACGTACTGCACGCCATAGCTCAGAGCCAGGTCGTCCGGCAGTTGCCAGGTGCTCCACAGGCTCAGGGCGTTCTGCGGGGTGTTGGCCAGTTGCACGCCCTTGTCCGAGCCGTTGTAGGGCTTCACCAGCTTGCTGTTCTGGTGCACGTAGGCAGCGTACAGCGACCAGTTGCGGGTGATGTTGCCGCTGGCGGACAGCTCGACGCCGCGTACCCGCTCCTCGCCGCCGGTGTAGGCGGAAAGCTCCTCGTCATCGATGTAGGTCAACTGGCGCTTGGTCTCGAAAACGTCGCCATTGAGCGCCAACTGGCCGTCGAGAAACTCCCACTTGCTGCCCACTTCGTAGGTCTTGCCACGGTCGCCCTTGGTCGACGCGATGCTGCCAGTCTGCGCCACGGCGAGCACGCCCGAAGGCTGCCTGGCGTTGGCGTAGCTGACGTAGAGGCTGCCGTTTTCCACCGGCTTGTAGGTCAGCGCGGTGTGCACGCTGGTGAGCTTCTCGTTCTGCGAGGAGCTGCCCTTGTCGACCCAGGCGGCGCTCTGGCTGGCGCGGGTCTGGCTGTCCAGCACGCGGGTGTCGAAGTGATCCTGGCGGGCAGCCAGGTGCAGCTGCCAGTGCTCGTCGAATTTCAGCGTGTCGAGCAGGTAGAAGGCCTTGTCCAGCTGCTCCACCGACTGCTTGGCGGAGGTGTAGGTGTCCAGCGCGTAGGGGTACTTCGACCAGTCGTTGCTGGTCACCGGCAGGTTGCCCATGGCGTTGCGGCTGGCGGCGGACAGCGCGCCGGTCTTCGAGTCCAGCGTCTGCTTGCTCAGGTCGAAGCCGCCGACCAGGGTGTGGCCGATGCCGAAGGTGTCGACGCGCCAGGTCAGGTTGGTCTGGTTGCTGTAGGTCTCGTTGGTCTGCTCGCGCAGTGGCGTGTTGATGTTGCGCCGGTAGATGCCTTTGCCGGCCTGGATGCCGGGCGCGCCGGCGTTCGGGTCGCCGCCGGGGGTGGTGACGAAGAAGTCGTGGTCCAGGTGGAACCAGGTGAAACGGCTGTCCAGGCTCAGGGCGTCGTTGAAGTCGTGGGCGAACTTCAGGTTCACCCGGTGCGATTCGTTGTTCTCGTAGTCGAGGTTGCGCCAGCCCCAGTAGCTGCTCCAGCTGGCGCCGCCGGCGCGGTGCGGCGAGCTGCCGTTGCTGCCGTTGACGGTGGGGATGCCGTAGTCGGGCGTGGCGTTGTCGTGCAGGTACTCATAGGCCAGGGTGACGCGGGTGTCGGTGCCCAGGCCCAGCGCCAGGGACGGCGCGAAGCCGTAGCGCTCGTCGCCGACCCAGTTGCGGCCGTCGGTGCCGGTGTTGGCGCCCATCACGTTGACGCGGAAGGCCGCGCCTTCGCCGAGGCCGTCGATGCGGTGGTTCACGTCCAGCGTGCCGCGCTTGAAGTTGGCCGTGCCGACGCCGCCGCTGAGCAGGTTGAAGTCGTCCAGCTGTGGGGTCTTGGTCACCAGGTTGACCGCGCCGCCGACGGCGCCGACGCCCCAGGCGGCAGTGCTGGAGCCTTTGAAGACCTCCACGCCTTCGGTGTTGAAGAAGTCGTCGCGCGAGTACTTGGCCGGGTCGCGCACGCCATCGCGGTAGATATTGCCGTCGGCGTTGAAGCCGCGGATGGTCAGGCTGTCGCCGACGCCACCACCGCCCTCGCCGGAGTTGAAGGTGATGCCCGGCACGTTGCGCAGGGCGTCCTTCAGGCTCTGGGCGTTCTGCTCCTTGAGCAGCGTCTCGGAAAGCACGGTGACGCTCTGCGGGGTATCGCGCAGCGCTTCGGTGTTCTTCGCCGAGCTGGCGCGGTCGACCTTGTAAGGCGATTCCCGGGTGGCCTGCACGGTGCTGTCGGGCAGGGCCAGGGCGTCCTGGTCATCGGTCGTGGGCGGCTGATCCGCCCAGGCACTCAGTGGGATCGCCATGAAGGTGGCGAGGCCGACGATGGGGGCGAGGGTGAGAGGTGCTTCGGAACGGGTAACGGGAGTGAGGTTCAGGCGGGACGACATGGACGGAAAGCTCTCCGGCAAATGCGAGTTATTTGCATTGCTGGAAGGCTAACAGTGATGGCCCGTGGCCCAGGCGGCGCAAATGTATCGCCGGCGAGGCTCGGGGCGCTTTACAACAATCCATTACATTTGCCCGCGCACGAACGGCCGGGCGAAGGGTCTGCCGCCGGCTCGAGGCCGGCGGCAGAAGGCTTACGCTTTCTTCTTGGTGGACGGCAGCAGGATGGTCAGGCAGCCCAGCAGCGGCAGGTAGGAGCACAGCTTGTAGACGTACTCGATGCCGTGGATGTCGGCCAGGTGGCCGAGGAAGGCCGCGCCGATGCCGCCGAAGCCGAACATCAGGCCGAAGAACACCCCGGCGATCATGCCGACGTTACCCGGCACCAGTTCCTGGGCGTAGACCACGATGGCCGAGAACGCCGAGGCGAGGATGAAGCCGATCACCAGGCTGAGGATGCTGGTCCAGAACAGGTCGACGTAGGGCAGCGCCAGGGTGAAGGGCGTGACGCCGAGGATGGAGAACCAGATCACCGCCTTGCGGCCGATGCGGTCGCCCACCGGGCCGCCGAAGAAGGTGCCGGCCGCCACCGCGCCGAGGAAGCCGAACAGGTACAGCTGCGAGCTGGCCACCGAGAGGTCGAACTTCTCGATCAGGTAGAAGGTGTAGTAGCTGGTGAAGCTCGCCATGTAGAAGTACTTGGAGAACACCAGCAGCGCCAGCACCACCAGGGACGCGGTCACCCGGCCCTTGGACAGCCCGTGGGTGGCCACGCCGCCGGCCTTGAGCTTGAACAGGTTGAGGTGGTGGCTGTACCAGCGGCTCAGGCCCCAGAGCACACCGACGAGGAACACCGCGAACAGGCCGAAGTAGGCCACGTTGCCCTGGCCGTACGGAATGATGATGGCCGCCGCCAGTAGCGGGCCGAAGGCGCTGCCGGCATTGCCGCCGACCTGGAAGGTGGACTGTGCCAGACCGTAGCGCCCGCCGGAGGCCAGCCGCGCGATGCGCGAGGTTTCCGGGTGGAAGGTCGAGGAGCCGATGCCCACCAGCGCCGAGGCCAGCAGGATGGCGTGGAAGCTGCCGACGAAGGCCAGCATGAGGATGCCGATCAGCGTGCAGATGCTGCCCAGCGGCGCCAGCCAGGGCTTGGGATGGCGGTCGGTGTGGTAGCCGACCCAGGGCTGCAGCAGCGAGGCGGTGAGCTGGAAGGTCAGGGTGATCAGGCCGACCTGGGTGAAGCTCAGGCCGTAGTTGGCCTTGAGCACCGGGTAGATCGACGGCAGCACGGCCTGGATCAGGTCGTTGGTCAGGTGGGCGAGGGCGCACGCGCCGATCACGCGCATGACCAGCGGGCTGGCCTGGCTGGCCACGGACGGCGTGGCCAGGGAAGAAGCGGTGGTAGACATGGGACTCCGGGGCAGCAAGGTGTGGCGCGCGGGCAGGGCGCGCCGGGTTCTTCGTATTGGGAGGCCTATGCTAGGCGTGCGGACCCTGGCTGTCTCACGCGATCCGGACGACGAATATCGCGAAACGGCCAAATCTGCCACGCGTCGGACTGGCGGAGCGGGCGCCGCCAGAGCCGGTCAACCCATCTTCTTCGGGCACGAGAGGCGCTAAAACATGGACAAGACCACCGGCAGCTGCCTGTGCGGCAGCGTGCGTATCGAGGCGACGGGCCAGCCTTACCGGGTCGGTATCTGCCATTGCCTGGACTGCCGCAAGCACCATGGCGCGCTGTTCCACTCCTCGGCGATCTTCCCCGAGAGCGCCGTGCGTATCGAAGGCGACACGCAGGAGTATCAGGGGCGATGCTTCTGCCCGCGCTGCGGTTCCTCGGTGTTCGGCCGTAGCGGCGACGAAGTGGAAGTGAGCCTCGGTGCGCTGGACGAGCCGGACCGCTTCCAGCCCACCTACGAACTCTGGACCTGCCGCCGCGAGGCGTGGCTGCCGGCGTTCCCCATGCGCCATCGTTACGAGCGCGACCGCGAGTCCGGCGGGCGCAGCGAAGACTAGCCGCACGGACAGAAAACGCAGCTCACGGACAGATCGCGCGCCCATTTGCACCGGGCGCGGAACTGTCACATTCGAGTCCCGAGCGCCACCGATAGTAGCCCCCGCCAACAAAGCTCAAAGAGGCTACATCGTGTTCCATCGCGCTCTGCTTTCCGCATCCACCCTCGGCCTGTCCTTGCTCAGTCTGTCCATCGCCGGCGCCAACGCGGCCGAGACCTACACACTGGACACTCCGCACCTGACCGGTATCGACAACTTCCGTGACATCGCCGGCACCACCACGGCCTACACCACGTCCAACGATGGTGTGATGCGCTCCGGGGTGTTCTACCGCTCCAACGCGCTGACGCCCAAGGGCACGGACCTGGCGGTACTGAACAGCCTGGGTATCAGTGATGTGTTCGACCTGCGTACCCCGAGCGAAATCGCCGGCACGCCGGACACCCTGCCGGCGGGTGCGACCTACCAGAACATCGACATCATCGGCAGCACCACCTCCGGCGCCAATGTCACCAATATCTCCTTCACCAGCGCCGCCCAGGCCATCGAGATGATGGAAGAGACCAACCGTGCCTTCGTCAGCGACGCCGGCATGCGCAGCCAGTTCACCACGCTGTTCAACGAGCTGGCCGCCGCCGACGGCGCCTCGGTGTTCCACTGCACCGCCGGCAAGGACCGCACCGGCTGGACCGCCGCCGTGCTGCTGAGCATCGCCGGGGTGGACAGCCAGACCATCATGGAAAACTACCTGGCCACCAACGACTACACCGCCGCGCGGGTCAAGGCGACCCTGGCGATGCTGCCGGCGAGCATGGCGGCCATCTATGAGCCGTTGCTGGGTGTGCAGGCCAGCTACCTGCAGGCCGGCCTGGACGAAGTGACCGCCGAATACGGCACCATGGACAACTACCTGAAGGAAGGCCTCGGCCTGTCCCAGGAAACCATCTACGTGCTGCGCGGCAAGATGGTCTACTACAGCACCCTGCCGGGTGTCGCCGGCCTCTCCGGCAACGCTGCCGCCGGCGCGCAGTTGCTGACCCAGTTGCAGAACAGCAGCCTGTCCGGCGACTACACCGCCTACAACTACTACCTGCAGTCGGCCATCGACGCTGGCACCCTAGGCGGTGTCGAGTCCACCGTCGGCGGCCAGGTGCATGCCGACGCGGCGAGCTACCTGCTGCGCCAGGATGCGCTGATCGACCGCGCCGCCGCGCCCTATGCCAGTGGTGTCGACCTGAAGACCGGGCAGACCCGCCTGTGGACCACCGCGCTGGCCGGCTACCAGGGCAACTCCGCCACCTCCAGCGCCGAGAGCAGCAACGAACACACCCAGGGCATGATGATCGGCGTGACCCAGCGCTTCTCCGAGCAGCTCAGCGGCAACGCCGGCTTCGGCTACAGCAAGGGCAGCATCGGCGGCGCCGGTGGTGACGTGGATACCGACCTGACCTTCATCCGTGGCGGCGCGCGCTTTGCCCTCGACGGCCTGGAACAGGGCCTGTTCGTCGATGCCGACCTCAGCTACGGCTGGCTCGACTACGACAGCAAGCGCGACATCGGCGGCGGCCTGGGTAAAGCCAAGAGCGACACCAGCGGCAACCTCAGTGGTGGCAGCATCGCGCTGGGCTATCGCACGGCGGTATCCAGCGTGACCCTGGAGCCGAGCATCGGCCTGCGCTACAGCCACCTGGACCTGGACGGCTTCCAGGAGAAGGGCAGCGAGCTGGCGCTGGACGTCGACGACATGAGCGAGAACCGCCGCAGCGCCTATGCCAACCTCAAGGCTTCCTTCGCTCCCGTGGCGCTGGGTAGCGGCTGGCAGATGGTGCCGGGCCTGGAAGTGGGCTACGACCACGCGCTGGGTGACTACAAGGTCGACAGCGAAGGCCACCTGCTGGGCCTGGACGTTTCCCAGCGTGCCGCCTTCGACAACCGCGACCAGTTCAGCGGCGCGTTCAGCCTGACCGCCAGCCAGGGCGACTTCAGCGTCGGCGCCGAAGCTGGCGTACTGGGCGGTAGCGGCAGCCATGGTGCCAGTGGCAGCCTGAAGGCCAGCTACCAGTTCTGATCGGTACCGCGCTGTAAGAACGGCCCGTCGGGAATACCCGCCGGGCCGTTTGCATTCGAAGAGCGAGTACGGCGGATAACCCGTTCGGGTCATGCGCCCTACACGGGCAGCGTCAGGTTCCTGCGCAGGTCCGCCGGGCTCACCCCGTAGGCGTTCTGGAAATACTGGCAGAAGCGGCCGACGTTGCTGAAGCCCAGCGCCAGGGAAATCTCGCTGACCGACTGCGCGCTGTCCTGCTGCAGCGCGTCATAGGCGCGCTGCAGGCGCACTTCGCGCTGGTAGGCGACGATGGAGCTGCCGACGAAGCGGCGAAAACCGTCCTGCAGGGCACGCAGGCTGACGTTGGTCAGCTCGGCCAGGTCGCTGCCGCTGACCATCGCATCGGGATGCTCCTGGATGTAGTCCATGGCCAGCTTCACGTGGCGCGGAGCGATCTGCGGGGCGGGGCGCCTGAGTGCGTCGCTGTAGTTGTGCGGCCAGATTTCCAGCACCGAGTCCACCAGCATTTCCTGCAGGCGCGCCGGCATTAACGCGCTGGAATTGATCAGCAGGTCGAACTCGTTGCCGGTGGCCATGGCGACGATGGCCTTGATGCCCTGGAAGGCGTCGTTGCTCAGGTCCACCCGTGGCTGGAAACGCACTTTGTGGCTGATCGGCCGGCCGAGCAGGGTCGCCAGGCGACGGGCGAACAGTGAGCGGCGCACGGATAGACCATGGTGCGCGTGGCCGTCGATGAAACCGACCGATCGTACCGAGGCCTTCTCCATGGCCAGACCGACGCTGGGCAGGCCGATGCTGTCGCTGCACTGGTTGAAGACGACGCGGCCGGCGCTGGGGAAGATGAAGGTGATCTCGTCGTCCAGGTCCGGCATCTCGGCCAGCAGGTCACCGCGAAAGCTCAGGCGGCGGAAGCTCACACCCTCGTAGCGGCCGTAGACCCCGCCGATGGCGATGGGCTTTTCGGGGCGCGGCATCCCCGAATAGAGGTTGCCGAACATCCGCGTGTAGAGCTCGCCGAAATCATCGGCGGTCATGTTCTCGGAACGGATCAGGAACTGCTTGCGCGAGGTGCTCGTGTCTACCGTCATGGTCCGTCTTCTGGCAGCGCCGGTCGGGCCGCTCCGGCTGTTGTGTGCCGGGGTGCGGAATGTGGGCGAGCAAGTTAGCGGGCGTGGATTACAAATCCGTGATGCCGGCGCGAAGTCCGCCCGCCGTTTCAATCAAAGGGTGATGCAGGTGTAGGGCGCATAACGCCCCTAGCGTTATCCGCCAGGGTGGCCGGCGGATCCCCCGTTCCGGGTTATGCGCCCTACGAGGTGACGCAACCCGTCAATCCGGCAGTCCCGCCTTGCGGAAGCCTTCGACGAAGTGCTCGCGCACCGCTCCGTCCCGCAGGGGCTCGGTCTCCACCCAGTGACGGATGCTGAAGTCCGGGTTGGTGACCAGGAAAAACTCGGTTTCCGCACGGGCTTCGTCCAGCCGGCCCAGCTGCGCGAGGCTGGCGGCGAGGAAACGCCGCGAGCTGCTGCGATAGGTTTCGTCGCGGCGCAGGGTCTGGATCGCGCCCTGGTAATCGCGCGCCGCGTACTGCGCCTGGCCCAGCGTCAGGTAGTACCAGCCGGCGGGGAAGGGGTTGAGGCGAAAGGCCCGGCGGATGTGCTCCAGGCCTTCGTCGATGCGCCCGGCCAGCACCCTGACATCGGACAGCGCGGTCCAGGCGTCGGCGTCATTGGGGTCCAGCTCGAGCGCGCGCTGGAACTGCGCATCGGCTTCTGCGTATTCACGCTCGTAGCTCAGCAGGTAAGCCAGGCTCCAGCGGCAGCCGGCATCGTTGGGGTCGATGGCCACGGCCTCGCGCGCCTGCGCCAGGGCGGCCTCGCGCTCAAGCGTGGTCGGGCCGCCGCTGTGTATCCAGCCCATCCAGTGGTTCATCGCCAGCCAGCGCCGCGCCTCGGCGTACTGCGGGTCGAGGGCGATGGCGCGGCTGAGCATCAGGTGTGCTTCCCGTGCGGCCAGCGGTGAATCATCCATCAGCTGGCGGGCGCGCACGCAGAGTTCGTAGGCTTCCAGGTTCTTCGGCCGGTTGCGCGGCAGCGGTGTGCGCAGGTGGCCGAGCAGGGCCTGGATAATCTGCCCGGTGAGCTGGTCCTGCAGGTCGAAGAGGTCTTCCAGGCGGCTCTCGAAGCGCTCGGCCCAGATATGCTCGCCGGTGCAGGCGTCCACCAGCTGGGCGTTGATCCGCACGCGCGCATCGGCACGCCGCGCGCTGCCTTCGAGCAGGTAGCGCACGCCCAGCTCGCGGGCGATCTCGCGCACGTCCATGGCCTTGCCCTTGTAGGCGAAGGCCGAGGTGCGGGCGATGACGAACAGCCCGCCGACCCGCGAAAGCTCAGTGGTCAGGTCTTCGGTCAGACCGTCGGCGAAGAGGGCCTGCTGCGGGTCGTCGCCGAGGTTGACGAAGGGCAGCACGGCTATGGATGGCTCCTCCGGCAAGGCCGGCGGCGTGCGCGGTGCGTCCGCCAGGCGCTGCACGGCAGCGCTGAAGCGGTAGCCGACACGGGGCACGGTGGTGATCCACGAGCTGC
The DNA here is from genome assembly GCF_014851985.1 of Pseudomonas sp. PDM17. NCBI lineage: Bacteria > Pseudomonadati > Pseudomonadota > Gammaproteobacteria > Pseudomonadales > Pseudomonadaceae > Pseudomonas > Pseudomonas sp. PDM17. The sequence continues at coordinate 107,308 of NZ_JACVAT010000008.1, read as the reverse complement.
CGTCCGCTGCTTCGCCGAGCACCTTGCGCAGGTGGGCGATCTGCACGGTGAGGTTGCCTTCCTCGACTACAAGGCCTGGCCAGGTGGCATCCATCAGCTCGACCTTGGTACGAATCTCACCCGGCCGCTCGAGCAGGGTCTGCAACAGGTTCAGCGCGCGAAAACCGATGGTGACGGGCTGCTCGTTGCGCTTGAGCACGCCGGTTGGGCCATCGAGCACGAAGGGGCCGAAAGCCAGACGCGATTGCTGCATGACGCCCCCTTTGCAAGTTTTTGGAAGTGTTTGGCGCCGCTTGAGGACGGCGCCACTGACGACCGCCATGCTCGGCCCCATGAGGCACGAGTCGAATGGAGGTTGCCATGAACCATACTCCCCGCCTGCTGCTGCCGGAAGCCTCGCGCCGGTCGTTCAGCCTGCCGTCCCTGCTGCAACTGCTTGCGCTCTGGCAGACGCGTGCGCGGGTCCGCCGCCAGCTCGCCTGCATGGCCAGGGCCAATCCGCACCTGATCGAGGACATCGGCCTGACGCGCCACCGGGTGGCACAGGAGATTGCCAAGCCGTTCTGGCGCGCATGACTGTCACTGTTCCAGTCCGAGGCGCTGGTGCCAATGGGCGATGGACTCCTGCGGGTAATCGTCGAACTGCAGGTCATGTGGCCCGGCCTCCACCTCGACCCAGCCGGCCTTCGATCGCAGCAGCAGGTGCGTGTGCTCGGGGGGAACTGGCAAGGGCGTGTCGATGGCCGAGGCGAAGGGGTGGATCAGCTCCGGCCAGCGTGAATCGTAGAGCCACAACCCGCTGCCGCACTGGCTGCAGAAATGCCGCTCGGCGCCGCTGGTCTGGGTGCGCTGGCCTTCCTCGCGGATCTTCGCGTGGTAGATGCTGATGTGCTTGCGCCCGCGCACCCTGAGGCTGGCAGCCTCGCCGCCGAGGTTGATCGCATAGCCACCGCCGCCCTGGGTCTTGCGGCAGATCGAGCAGTAGCAGCGCTGGTAAGGGTAGGGTGGGCGCTGTGCAGGCTGAAGTGCACTGCGCCGCAGTGGCAGGAACCTTCGAGCAGCATGGCGTCTCTCCCTGCTGGTGGGCTTTGAGGGATACCTGGACAGGGACTCGCGGGCGCGCCGGGAATTCCATCGGATCGCACCAGCGGGACTGGCTCCGCCCCGTGCAGTAGACTAGCCGCCCGCCCGGCGCCGGACTCTGCCCATGCTCAGGAATTTCACCGACCTCGATCTGCGCCTGCTGCGCATCTTCGCCACCGTGGTGAAGTGCGGCGGCTTCACCGCGGCGCAGGCCGAGCTGAACATGAGCCAGTCGAATATCAGCATGCACATCGGCAGCCTGGAAAAACGCCTGGGCTACCGCTTGTGCGAGCGCGGCAAGGGCGGCTTCCGCCTGACGGCGAAGGGGCAGCGGATTCTCGAAGCGTCGCAGGCGATGTTCGACGCCATCGGGCTGTTCCGCGACCAGGCGCAGGCGCTGTCCGGGCAACTGGTCGGTGAGCTGTACCTGGGGCTGGCGGACAACGTCACGACCCTGCCGCAGGCGCGCTTCGACGAGACCCTGGCGGCCTTCCACGGTCGCGAGCAGGACGTGCAGCTGAACCTCTACGTTAACTCGCCGACCGAGCTGGAGTTGGCGGTAATCGATGGGCAGTTGGACCTGGCGATCTCCTACTTCAGCCGCACCCGGCCGACGCTGGATTACCTGCCGCTGTACACCGAGGAGATCGGTGTGTTCTGCGGCGAGCGCCACCCGCTGTTCAGCGCGCGCAAGCCAACGCTGAAGCAGATCGCCGAGTACAACTGGGTGCGCCATGGCTTTCTGCCGGCGGACCAGGAGCTGCCGTTCCGCCCCGAACGCAGCAGCGCCACCGCGCATCACATGGAGGCGGTGGCGCATTCGGTGCTGGCCGGCACGCACCTGGGCTACCTGCCGACCCACTACGCGAACATCTGGGTCGAGCGCGGGCGGATGAAGCCGCTGCTGCCAGAGAAGCTCTGCTACGAGGTGACGCACAGCATGATCACCTACGCCGGGCGCCCCCGCAGCGAGGCCGCCCGCGCCTTCATAGAAGACCTGCTGAGCGTGCACGGCCTGTCGGCTTAAGTCACGACTCGCTCTTTTCGTCTGATACGTCTTTCCGGGGAAATGGAAGGCGTGGTTGCTCATCTTCCTGTTCGTCGGCCCGCTTCGAAAGATTGTCCAGCATATGAGGGACGAAACGCTCGAAGAACCCGGCGATGAAAGACCAAACCAGCAACTTCGCAAAAGCAGGAGGGGAGTAGACGATGGTGTAGAAAGGGTCCCAGCTTGGAAAGATGGAACCGGCTATCAGGTTGCCCATGAAAATGAGAGAAAGCACTAGCGCAAAGACAGCGCCAATGGTCTGCACCGATATCAGTTCGTGTACCGTTACGACGGGAAGCAATGCTTCGCCGTTGCGTACTCTGGAGATCAGGCTGATTGCCGATCCCAGAGCCCCAAAGCATAAAACTGCACTGAATAACGCCAGTCGGACTATGACCACGTAGGTCGTCTCCGACAACCATCCCGGGATGGTCTTTTCTCCCTGCGGGCCGCTGCTTAATGCTTGTATCAGCAGGAAGACAATAAATGGCAGTGAAATTAACAGGCAGTATCCCAGGGCAACTGATATGAAGGGTGCGGTATTTCCGTTGCCTAGAATTGATGATGGACTGGCTTCGTTGTTAGCCATGGCTACTCTCCCTGTCGAAAACCCGGTCGCTGTTACTGAATGTTGTTTCTGATGTGCACGAGCCATTCAGCAGGGTTCGCAACCAGCCCCTCGGGAGTCAGCTTCACTTCGACCTTGCTCACCGATTGGCCGACGTTGCCACCGATAACGAATGCCTTGCTCTCGCCAGCGTCGACCTCGACGACAACATCCGAATGGCTTTCAAACCAGCCAACATCGAGCACGTTGTCATAGGCAACTCCAGGGATCCTCGACTTGCCCAGCAGATCGCCGGGTTTCAAGGGTAGTTCTGCGGGACGGTAGCCAACCAGGCTTGCGGAGAGCTTGTTGGTTTTTCTGTTCTTGATCGAGTTGTATATCCAGCGGTAGTGCCCTGGCGAGTAAGGAAAGGATGCACCGGCCCCGGCCATTTGCATGCAATAGGAAATAAAAGCCGCCGACCAGGCAATATTGATGGTGCCATCGAGCTTGCCCTTGTCCTTTGCATAGGTCTGGACCAGACTCTTGTAATCCTTGCTCTCTACCGCCAACCAGTAATCGGCTATCCGGCTGGAGTAGGGGTCGACAGTTTCCTTTCTTGGGTTGAGCTTGCCACCGGTGGACTTTTCCGTGGTCGTGGATTTGTCCGGGGCTATGTATTTATCTTTGCGGCCGGTGTCCTTTCCGAATCTTTCCCATTCAGAAGTTGTACGCTCCAGTAATTCGTCTGTGAACATGGTGGTTTCCTGACGTTGTTTTCATGACAGGGCCGATTGCGTATTCTGGCGGTTGTGCGGTTACTTCCGAGGGACCGGCTTCTAATTTTATCGAGTCATTCGGAATTGGTTCTGCAATTTGGATATCTGCATTATTTCCATTGGAGAGGATGGGGCCTGGGCCGAAGTGGCCGCACGGCTCCGGCGACGAGCAGGCTTCACTGCCCGTCATCCGGAACCCGAGCGCAGGACGTCGGTTAACCTCCACCGGTGCCGTCCTGCCGTAAAGGGTTATGCAAGCCGTCCTGCTATCGCGTTGAGATAGATGCGCGAGTAGTCCTCGGCTTGCAGTGGAAGGGCGTTGGTTTCGGAAGAGGAAATATCCGCCACCGCCTGCTCGCCGACCCACGGCGCGTCTTCGCCATTGAGGCCCAGTTCCTTGAGCGTATGGGGAATGCCCACGGACGAGCGCAGTTCCAGCACCCAGCCGAGCAGGCCATCGAAGCTGGCTTCCGGCAGTTCCAGATAACGCGCCAGTCGCGTGGCGTCCGCCTCGATGGCCGAGCGGTTGGCAACCAGCACGTAAGGCAACAGCACGGCATTGAGCAGGCCGTGATGCTTGTGGTGCCTGGCGCCCAGCGGATGGGCCAGCGCATGCACGCCGCCCAGTCCCTTCTGGAAGGCCACGGCGGCGCTGGCCGAAGCCACCAGCATGCCTTCACGGGCGGCCAGGTCGGTTCCGTTGTGGACGGCGCGCTGCAGGTGCTCCTTGACCAGGCGCACGCCTTCGATGGCGACGCCGGCGGACATGGGGTGGTAGAGCGGCGAGAACAGCGACTCCAGGTGGTGGGTCAGGGCGTCCATGCCGGTGGCGGCGGTGAGCGACTTCGGCAGGCCGACGGTCAGCGCCGGGTCGAGGATCACCGAGCGGGCCAGCAATTCGCGGTGGCCGACGACGATCTTGATGCCGCGCGAGGTGTCGGTCAGTACGGCTTCACGGCCCAGTTCGGACCCGGTGCCGGCGGTGGTCGGAATGGCGATCAGCGGCGGCAGGTCGAGGGCCGGATGATCGCCCAGGGTCGGGTACTGCGCGATCAGCTGTGACCATTCGAAATGGCGCAGGCCATCGGCATCACGGCTGAGCAGGGCGATGCCCTTTGCCGCATCCAGCGCGCTGCCGCCCCCCAGGGCGATCAGCGATTCGTGGCCACCTTCGGCCAGGGCCTGGGCGCCGGCAGTGACTTCCTCCAGCGCGGGGTTGCTGGAGAAACCGTGGAACAGCGCGTAATCGATGCCGGCGGCTTCCAGGCGGCGGCGCACTTCGTGCAGCGGCGGCAGTTCGAGCATGCCGGGGTCGGTGACCAGCAGCGGCTTGCGCATTCCAGCGAGACGGCAGCGCTCGGCCAACTGGTCGAGGGCGCCGACGCCGCAGAGGATTTCCGTGGGGTAGTTCCAGTAGTTCAGGGTGGACATGGGAAGCTCCGGATTGCAGGCATGACCTTCCCGCGCCGGGGCGCAAGGCGGCCCGGCCAGGCAGGAAGGGAAGGAGGGCGCCGGAGCGTACCGGCGCCGCTGATTCAGTCGAGGAGGCTCAGCCGACCGCGCGGCCGGCGAAGCTCAGGCTGGTGGCGATGCGGCGGTGCGGCTTGGCGATGAACAGGTAGGCCAGGCCGAACAGGGCGAGCACGGAGAACACCACCACCACCGCCCAGACCTGGAACCAGGGCGCGCCGGGTGGGGCAAGCATTTCCCGCGGCCAGGCCACGTTGATCGCCTCGAACACCAGCCAGGCCACGGCGATGACGTTGACCAGCAGGCCCTTGCGGCCCAGCTTCAGTGCGCCCTTGTCCGGGTCCCAGCGACCGCTCAGGCGGGCATACAGCGCGCTGGCGGCAACGATCAGGAAGACGAAGAAAAAGCCGCCGCTGCCGAAGGCGATCAGCGTGCCCACTGCGGTGGCGTTCAGACCCAGCGCCAGGCCCAGGCTGGCCAGCAGGGTGCTGCAGACCATCGCGGCCATCGGCACCTTGCGCTTGTCCACGCGACGCAGCAGGGCGGAACCGGGAAGGATTTCATCGCGGGCCATGCCGAAGATGGCGCGGCCGATGTAGGTCTGCACCGACACCACGCAGGCAACGAAGGCCACCAGCACGATGGCCACGAACGGCCGCTCGGCCCAGGCGCCGAAGGCGTCCACCACGGCGGGGGTCACCGGGTCGATGATCTGCCCGCTGACCACGGCGGCCGGGTCCTTGTACGACAGGGTCACGGCAAAGGCGGTGAGCATCACGGTCAGCCCGACGACCAGCATCGAGCGCAGGATGGCGCGCGGCGTGGAGACGCGGGCATCGGTGGTTTCCTCGGAAATCTGCGAGCAGGCGTCGAAGCCGAGGAAGGCCCAGCCGCCCACCGCCAGCGCGGTGAGGAAGCCCGACCAGTAAGTGCCGCCGGAGACTTCCAGGGCATTCAGGCTGCTGAACAGCATCTCGAAGGAGTGGTTGCGGAAGAACAGCAACAACAGCACGCCGATGCCGATGGAGGCGATGGCCTCGGCGAAGATGCCGGCGTTGACGAAGTACTTCAGTGGGTTGATGCCCAGCAGGTTCACGCCAAGGCCCAGGGCCAACAGCGCCGCGCCGCAGAGGACCTGGGCGTTGGCCGATGGCGGCTCGCCGGTCACCAGCAGGCCGAGCCAGAAGCCGCCCAGGTAGGCAACCGTGGTCAGCGAGGCGAGGGCAGAGGCCAGGTAGAGGAAGCCGGTGAACCAGGCCGCGCGGTCGCCGATCAGTCGGCGCACCCACTGGTAGCAGCCGCCGGCCAGGGGGAACTGCGAGGACAGTTCGGCGTACACCAGCGCCACGCTCAGTTGCAGCAGCAGGCACAGCGGCACGATCCACACCCACGACGGCCCGACGCTCATGGCGCCCAGGGACATCACCGAGTAGATGCCGACGACCGGGGAAATGGTGGCGAAGCCGACGGAAAACGAGGACCACAGGTTCAGCCCGCGGTCCAGTTCCTGGCGGTAGCCGTGGCTGGCGAGCAGGCTTTCGTCGCCACTGGCGACGGTGGAGCTGCGAAGGTCAAACATGCCGGCCTCCGGTGTTCAGGGAAAAGGGGGATTCACGGCCAGGCATGAGTGGGCGAAGGCGCATGGGAGATCCTCGGGGCAGTTGGAGTTGTTATCGAGAACCCGCGTCTCTAGGGACGGCTGAGTAGCTGGCGCTGTCAGTGCAGCGCAGAGCCAGAGTAGGGTGCTGCCGCATCAGGAAAAATTCATATTTGATTGGGCTGACATCAATTGAGGCTGATGTTTGTGGGGTGGTTGCCGGAATGATGCCAGGGCAGGCAGGGGATTGCCCGTGCAGGAGCGGGCGTACCAGCGATCAGGCTGGGCGGAGGGCAGGTAAGGAGCGGGAAAGGCGGGAACCGGGAGCGACGGCGCGCTCCCGGCGTACAGCAGTATCAGCAGTGCTTGTCTTGCCCGGCCTTCTTCTCGGCTTCCGGCTGGGCGTTCTGTGCGGTCTGCTGCTCGGCGTCGGTCTTGGCGCGAGTGGCCTGCATGGCCTGATAGTTGGACTTGGTCAGGCGGTTGGTCATCAGGGCGGATTCTTCGGCCATGGAAGCCTGGCTGGCGAGCAGGGCAGCGAGGGACAGGACACTGGCAGTGAGCAGTTTCATGAAGGAGTTCTCGGGTAGTGGACTTCAGGTAGGTGTTGCTCGCGAGTGGCCACAGTCTACTGACCGGTCACCGCACGAACCCATGAGGAAAACTGCTGGGAATGATCGAATCGCGCAGGCCAGTTGATTCAGGCCAGCCCTCGTCGAGTCGGGAGCTGCCTTGCAGCCAGCGGAATAGCTGGCTTGGTGGGAGAATGCGGTCAACCTGTCGCTGATCGCGAAATAGCCAACCCTGAAGCCCTGCTAATGAATCCATGCAAGGCGCCTAACGAGTCGGGCCTGTTGTCAGGCCTTCACGTAGACCCACGCCTGCAGGCCCGACTGCAGCCGGACATTGATCCGCTGGTAGTCGGATACCTCGTAGGCGTCCGCTGCCAGCAGTTCCTGCGGGGTGATCTCGAAGACGGTGCCGGGCACGCGGTCGGCCTCCTCGCCGCTGTACTGGACGATGGGGTGGTGGGTCTTGCCGCTGGTGGCGAGCACGGCCGGGTCGGTGATCTCCACCCAGTCAGTGCGGAAGGCCACCAGCGCGTCGCCGCGGCCTTGCAGCTCGCGGCCGAAGCTGGCCAGTTGCACGGCCTTGTCCTGCAGGGTGCCGTAGGAGAACAGCAGTACGTTTTCAGTCATCGCAGGGGCTCCGGGTCAGGCCAGCAGGTCTTCGTAGAAGGCGCCGTAGGCCTTGCTCGGGTGGGCGATCTGGATTTCCAGGATCCACAGGCCACCGTGGGGATGCTCGGCGTAGTCGCCCAGGTCGCCGGCGCGGTAGATGGCGTGGGGGAAGTCGCTGACGCGGTGACCCTTGATGTCCAGGTTGAGCTTCCAGCCCATGGTCTCGGCCTGCTGGTGGGCGAAGTCGTAGAGCTCGACGCCGCTGCAGCCGGTCTCGCGCCAGCGCGCCTCGACGCGCTTGAACAGCGTCTTCGCCGCCGCCGCGCAGGCTGTCATCTGCGGATCGTCGCCGGTCACGAAGGTGGCGCCGGCGTCGCCTTCATGGCCGCGCCAGACCACGCCCATGTCGATGAAGAAGATGTCGTTCTCACCCAGCACCGGGTTGCCCTCGGAGCGCTGCTTGAAGGTCTTCAGGGTATTGGCGCCGAAGCGGATCAGCAGCGGGTGCCAGATGCGCTCCATGCCCAGGTCGGCGAGCACCTGCTTGCCGATGGCGACGGCCTCCAGTTCGGTCATGCCGGGGACGATCGCGGCGGCGATGGCGTCCACGGCTTCCCAGGTGCGAGCCTGGGCGTATTGCATCGATTCCAGCGCGTAATTCGCGCCGACGGCTTCCTTGGCGTACACGGCGGTATTCATTCTTCTTCTCTCTGAGCGACAACCTTATCGCCGTATATATTTCTACATACCGGTAGGGAAATTCAATCGCGGGCTCAACAGCAGGACATTGCACAGGCGATGAAGGCGGTCGTCAGGGTAGTGATGCTCAAGCCGACCAGGAACAGGGTGTCGGCGAGGCGCTCCAGGCGATGGTTGCGCTGCAGCTTGCGGGTGCGCAGGCCGAAATAGGCTGCGAGGGTGGTGGCCAGGTAGATCACCGTGTTCAGCGCGAGCATGTCCTGGCCGATCATGTCGACCCGGTGCTGGCCGACGATGATGCGCAGGATGCCGACTACCGTCAGGCACACGCCGACCATGGCGCCGGACGCGGCGAAGATGTGCACGCAGATGTCGTCGTCCAGTTGCGCGGTGTGGCTCTTGTGGCTCATGGCGGGATCTCCCGGGCCGGCCGCTGCGGTTCATCCGCTCGCCTTGCCGGCTTCGTTGTGGCTGCCATGATAGGAAGGATGCGGCGCTTGCTGTACTCGCTTTCCCGGTGGCCCCAGGTGACACGAAAAACTGCGGAAAATCAGTCAGATAGCCGTCGCTTGCCGAGGCAGGCGCGGGCACTGGAGAAGGTCGAACTCATATTGGAGGCGTCCCGGCGCATCCTCGAGCGTCATGGCCTGGAGGGGTTCACCACCAACCACGTGGCCGAACTGGCCGGGGTGAGCGTCGGTTCGCTCTACCAGTACTTCCCCAACAAGGAACGCATCCTCGACGAATTGGCCCGACGCGAACTGGCGGCGCTGGCCACCGGGATCATGGGCGCGCTGTCCGCTCGCCCGCCGGAAACGCCCGGCGAGCGCATCCGCGCGGTGATCCACGCGGCCGTCAGCGCCTACGGCGGGCGCACCGGCGCGCACAAGGCGCTGATGCACTACCTGATGACCCGCGGCGGTGGCAGCCCGCTGCCGGCGCTGCGCGGCAGCATCATGACCCACCTGGTGACCCATGGCCTGATCGGCCATGACCAGCAGCTGCGCAAGCTCGACGAGCCCGAGGTGTTCGTGCTCGCCCACGCTGTCGGTGGCGTGCTGCGCGCCCTGCTGGAGGATCCCGCTGCCCTGGCGCCGGGGCGGCGCGAGGGCATCGAGGAAGCGCTGGTGCGATTGGTGCTGGCGTACTACGGGCGGGGCGAGGCGGGCTGAAGCCCGGCGCCGGTCACAGCCACCAGCGCAGCAGGTAGAACGCCCCCATGCTGAGGAGCACGCTCAGCAGTACGTTGCGTGTCCACAGCACCAGGGCCACGGCGACGATGGCGCCGAGCAGGTAGGGGTTGTCCACGCGCAGGTTCAACTGGTGTTCGGGAAGGAACACGATCGGTCCGCAGATCGCCGTGAGCATCCCCGGCACGGCGAAGCCGAGGAACTGCCTCACGTTGCTGCTCAGGCGGATCGGCAGGCGCGGCTCAAGGAACACGTAGCGGTTGAAGAACACGATCAGGCCCATGCCGAAGATCACTGCCCAGGCCATCATGCGCGCACCCCCGAGAATTTCTGGCAGAGGAAGCCGGCGAACATCCCCGCCAGGCCGGAAAGTACCAGCGCGGAACCGACCTGCCAGTAGCTGAGCAGCACCGAGCAGAACAGCGAGACGGCGACACAGACCACGGTCGGGATGTTCTTCACCACCGGCACGATCAGGGCAACGAAGGTGGCGGCAATGGAGAAGTCCAGCCCCAGGTGCTCGAGGCCGGGAATGCTGGTGCCCACCAGCACGCCGGCGAGGGTGAAGAGGTTCCAGGCGATGTAGAACGTCAGGCCCACGCCCAGGGCGTACCAGCGGTTGAAGGTTTCGCGGTCATGGCCGCTGGTGAGGGCGAACAGCTCGTCGGTGAGCAGGAAGCCCAGCCCGGCGCGCCAGCGCCCCGGCAGCGGGGCAATCACCGGGCGCATGGTCATCCCGTAGAGCAGGTGCTGCGAGGTCAGCAGCAGGGTGGTGATCATGATCGAGAAGAATCCGGCGCCGCCCTTGAGCATGCCGATGGCCACCAGTTGCGCGGCGCCGGCGAAAACGATGGCCGACAGGCCCTGGCCGTGCAGTGGCGAGAGGCCGGCGTCGATGGCCAGGGAGCCGGCCAGCAGGCCCCAGGGCAGGACCGCGAGCGACAGCGGCATGATGTCGATGGTGCCCCTGAGGAAGGCGCGTGAGGGAAGCTGATCTTGGGACATGAACGTTTCTTGCAGGCAGGTAAGTGCTTTCAGCGTGGCAGAGATACGATTGTGCTGGCTTGAACAATCTTGCTGTCATTGCCCTCGTGCGCTTCCTTCTGGCGAACGCTCAGGACGGCGTGCGCGAGAGAAATGCCAGGAGGGTGGCCTCTTCGGCGCTCAGGTTCTGCCGCTTGCGCTGCTTGCGCAGGCCGGCCAGTTCGCCAGCGAGGAAGGCTTCGACCACCAGCGGATGCACGTAGCATTTGCGGCAGATTGCCGGGGTATTGCCCAACTCGTCGGCGACCCGCTGGATGATCTCCTTGAGCTGGCGGTTGGCGCTTTTCTCGTCCTCCCAGCGGGTCTTGCGGCAGTACTCCAGGGCCAGGGCGGTGCCCGCCCAGGTTCGGTAGTCCTTGGCGGTGAACCCTTCGCCAGCGTGCTCACGCAGGTAGGCGTTGATGTCGCGGGAGTCGATCATATGCCGCTGCCGCTCTTCGTCCAGGTACTGGAACAGTTGCTGGCCGGGCAGCTCCAGGCAGCGCCGGAGGATGCACGCCAGGCGCGGGTGCTCGATGTCCACGCTGTGCTTGACGCCGCTCTTGCCGCGAAAGGCGAAGTGGATGCGGGTGCCCTGCACGTCGACATGGCGGTTGTTCAGGGTCGTGAGGCCGAAGGAGCGGTTCTCCTTGCGGTAGCGCTGGTTGCCGATGCGGATCAGTGTGCGATCGAGCAGCGCGACCACGGTCGCCATGACCTTCTCCGCGCCCAGGCCCGGCTGCGCCAGATCTTGCTCGATGCGCCGGCGCAGGGCTGGCAGGCACTCGCCGAAGCGCAGCAGGCGTTCGTACTTGGCGCTGTCTCGCACCTCGGTCCAGCGCGGGTGGTAGCGATATTGCTTGCGCCCGCGCACGTCGCGCCCGGTGGCCTGCAGGTGGCCAAGCGGGTCGATGCAGATCCACACATCGATATATGCAGGCGGAATGGCGAGCTGGTCGATGCGCTGGATTTCCGCCTCCACGCGGATGCGTTCGCCACCCGGGTCGAAATAGGCGAAGCGCCCGCGCAGCCGGCGCCGGCTGATACCCGGCAGGCTGTCGTCGACGTAGTGCAGGTCGGGCGGTAGCTCAGGCAGTTCCGACGGTGTACCCATGGCGGCTCCTCGAAGGTTCTTGCGTGTATGGATCGCGCATTGGCGCTTCGAGTGCCGTTTTTTTCACATGGCCAGATTCAGTGGCGGACGTCCTCCACTGCCAGGTGCGTGGGCGAGATCAGCCGGGGATCCGCCCCGCCGAACAGGGTGCGCAGATAATCCTCCTGGCTTTGCAGCCCGTGGCGCACCAGCCAGCCGCGGCCACCGGGCAGTGCGCGCAGCAGGCAGTGGAAGAGCAAACGTGGCGGCGCGCTCAGCAGCGGGTACCACGGCAGGCTGCCGCCGGGCAGGCCGAGGGCGCGCCGGCCTTGGGCGTCGATGAAGGTGCCGGCGATGCTCAGGTGGATGGCCCGGTTCAGCCGCCCGCGCAGCCAGGCGAAGTTGGCGTAGTGGCGCTGCAGCGGTTCATCCACCAGCGCCGAGCCGAGAATACGGCTGCTGTCGTCTGGCGGCGCCTGGGACAGCAGGTTGTGGTAGAGCGCGCGGATCGCATCGTTCTCGCTGGCGCACAGCCAGCGCTCCTCGACGCCCATCAGCCAGGCGATGTAGCGCCAGAGGTGGATGATCGCTTCGCGGTCGCTCCGGCTCAGGGCCACCCCCAGCATGCGCTGACCGATCAGGAAGATCGCCGAGAAGGCCAGGTAGGTCGCGTGCATGTCGCCCTGATTGACCGGCAGGCCGTAGTGGGCGAAGTCCCAGGCTTCCAGCCGTGAAACCCGCCGGCGCACCAGGGCGTGCACCAGCCGCACGTGCAGCGTGCTGCGATAACCCGCCGCGCCCTGCGCCATGCCGCCGGGACGGGTGCAGTCGATCCACCATTTGGTGGTTTCGGCGATGCGCCGCTGCGGCCCTTTCTCCAGCGCGCCGGTGAGCACGAGGGTGCGGTTGATTCCGGAAGCCTGGTAGCCGGCCAGCAGGCCCAGGTCGCGGAGTACGCGCATGCCGGTGAGCCCCGACAGACCACAGGCACCTGCACCTTCATCGAGGCGTTGCAGGTCGACCCAGGCGGGCAGCGCGTTGACCTGGGCGAAGAAGGTCTTCAGCGGCTCGGGTGCGCCGGGGATAGCGGCGATACCCTGGTTCAGCGCCTGCTCGTAAAGGCGCATGCCACTGCCAAGGCCGACGTCGAACATCCACTCCACCAGTGTATCCATGGGTGCATCGCCCACCGTGAGGGACTCACCGATGGCCTGCCAGGTCGCGGCATCCGGTTCACTCGGACCCTTGAGGAAGCGCCGTACCGGCGCGGCAGTGCGGCGGGCGCGCTGCAGGTCGGCGCCGTGGCGGGTGGGCAGGGCGGTTGCGCTCATCGATTCATACCTTGGTTGGGTGGCCGGGCGGATTCCTCGAATTACGCTATTGCGAGTATTTGCTCGCATTCAACTCGCATCCGGCTCGCACCAGGAGAGAGGCATGAGGAAGCAACCCACGCAGCAGCGCGCCAGTGACATGGTGGCGGTGCTGGTCGAGGCGGCGGCGCTGGAAATCGGCGAGCGCGGCCTCGACGGCCTGACCACCAACCACGTGGCACGTCGCGCCGGGGTAAGCGTCGGCTCGCTTTACCAGTACTTCGCCAACAAGGAGATGATCGTCGAGGCCCTGCTGATGCAGCGCGCCGGGACCTTGATGAAGGTGGTGCACGAGCGCGTCACGCCGTTATTGGGTGCAGACATCGGCAGCGTCACCCGCGCTGTGCTGGAGGGCATCTTCGAGCAGGTCGAGGGCGATGCGGCGCAGCGCGAGCTGCTGCGGCACTGGCACCGGCTCAATTCCGCGCCGGTGTTCCAGACCCTGGAGCAGCAGATGATGGAGGTGTGCCGGCAGTACCTGATGCGCCACTTCGACGACTACCGCATCGACAACCTGCCGGCCGTGCTGTTCGTGATTATCAACTCCGTGCAGTACACCACCGCGCGCTACCTGAGCGAGGCGCAGCCGCTGCTGGGGCGCGAGGAGGTGATCGGGACGCTGGCGCGGATGGTCGAGTCCCTCTGTGCGCCACGCACCCGGCCCAGCCAATAGGAGCGCCGGCAGCGGCGCAGCGTTCGTCGCAAGGCATCAGGAAGGCACAAGTAGGATGGCGTGGAGCGCAGCGATACCCATGCTGCTGGCATGACGGGCAACCCTGACGATGGGTATCGCTACGCTCCACCCATCCTACGCAGAGTTACCGGCAGGTATGGTGCCAGCGGGTACCGCCAGAAAGTGCCAAAGAAAAAGCCCCGGAAGGCTCGCGCCGACCGGGGCTCTGTTCAACGCATCAGGCTACGACAGGGATCATCGGGTCGGCCGCTGCCAGTGCAGTGGCGCGATCGGCGGCCGGCGGGTAGATCCACACGGTGTTGATCTCGGTCTTGATCTTCTTGCCTTCCTCGCGCTGGAAACGCACCTGGCGGTCCCAGCCCTCGGTGAACAGCGCGCCCCAGGCTCCCAGGTCCAGGCAGGTTACGTACTTGGGCTGGCTGTAGGGGATGGGGGCTACGCCCAGCAGGTCGGCGGCGGCGTTGTTGCCGGCCGAGCGGCCCAGGGCAATGGCGTGCTGGCAGGTCATCAGCGCATAGTTGCCGACATCGTCGGTGGCAGCGTAGGCCGTATCGCCAGTGGCGAATACCGCGTCCTGGCCGATCACCTGAAGGTTGCGGTCCACGTGCAGGCGGCCCTGCCGGTCACGCTCGCCGGAAACCTGCTCGGTCAGCGAGCTGGCGCGAACGCCGGCGGTCCAGATCACGGTCTTCGCCTCGATGCGCTCGCCGCTGGAGAGGGTCACGCCGTTCTCGTCGATGGATTCCACCGAAGCCTTCAGGCGCCACTCCACGCCCAGCTCGGCGGAAGCCTCGGCCACCACGGACTGCGAGGTGACGCCCAGTGCGCCGCCGATCTCGGTGCCACGGTCGACCACGATCACCCGTACCTTGGCGTCCGCGCCGAGCACTTCACGCAGGCGCGCCGGCATTTCGGTGGCGGTTTCGATACCGGTGAAGCCGCCGCCGGCGACGACTACGGTGTTGCGCGCTTCGGACTCCGGCAGCTGGTGCAGCGCGCGGAGGTGCGTTTCGAGGCGCACGGCCTGGTCGATCTCGTCCACGTCGAAGGCGTGCTCGATGCCCGGCAGGGCGGGGCGGGCCACCTTGCTGCCGCTGGCGAGGATCAGGCGGTCGAAGCCCAGGGTGGCGATTTCGCCGCTGGCGTTGCGGTAATCCAGCTGGCGGCCGTCGACATCGATCTGCTCGGCGCTGCCCTGGATGAAGGTCACGCCCACGGCGCCGAACAGGTCGCCCAGCGGCGCGGCCATCTGGTGCACGTTCGGCTCATAGAAGCGCGGACGGATGCGCAGTTCGGCCTGGGGCGCGAGGACCGCGACTTCGACGTCGCCGCGCTGGTGCAGGTCGAGCAGACGGGTGGCGCTCAGGGCGCTCCACATGCCCGCGAAACCGGTGCCGACGATCAGGATGCGTTGTTTCATGGTGCTCTCCGACGAGAAGGATGAATCCAGGTTGTTGGGTTCCCGAGTGCCTGATATCGGAGCGGTTCGCTTCCCGGCTCGCCTCGGATAACTACGACTATATTTGTCGTAGTTAAGCGACGCAACCGATTTCTGCTGCAAACTCCGACCGTTCGTCACGGTTGGGGCGGGAAAAAGGCGTTGCTTCTGTTTATTTGGCGAACAGGACAAGGAGCCGATAGCCCGCGTGCCGCAGATGACAGCTCGTCAGGTTGCATGCTTAAGTGCTTGCCGGATGCCCGGCAGGGCTTGAGAATAGTGCGACTGATTTAGTCGGAGTTTGTGATGGCTTTGTACAGTGCAGGCGTGGAGTACGGCATTCATTGCCTGCTCTATTTGACAGACGAGAAGGGCGACAGCCGCGACTCCAGCGTGCGTGCGCTGGCGGAACTGCAGGGCGTGCCCCAGGAGCTGCTTGCCAAGGTCTTCACCAAGCTGGCCAAGGCCGGTCTGGTGGCGGCCACCGAAGGCGTGCGCGGCGGCTTCCGCCTGGCGCGGCCGGCAGACGAAATCACCGTACTGGATATCGTCAAGGCCATCGACGGCGACAAGCAGATCTTCGAGTGCCGCGACATCCGTGGGCGCTGCGCCGTGTTCGAAGGCTCGCCCCCGGAATGGGCGACCTGCGGCACCTGCTCGATCCACGCGGTCATGCTCACCGCGCAGAAACGCATGGAAGAAGCCCTCGCCCAGCACACCGTGCTCGACCTCGCGCGCCGCGTCGGGCGCAAGGCTCCACCGGAGTTCGGCGAGGCCCTGGTGCGCTGGATGGACGGCCAGCGCGACGGTTCCAGCGTCGTCAGCTGACCTGAAGCACCCTAGCGCGCATCACCGCCGCGCGGCTTGTAGAAGATGAACTCGTCGGTCTCTGCCGTGCGGATGTATTCCTTCGCCCAGCCAGGCGAGGCGTGACGGTCGTGGAAGTACATGGCGCCGCGCGTACGGTCGCTGAGCTGCTGGTTCAGGGCCCGGCGGGCAATTTCCTTGGCGATGTCGTAGCGGTTCTTCTCTTCCACCTGGTCGGATCGGCCGTCGCACCACCAGGAGAACTGGCAGTGCTTCTGCGCCTGCCCCTGCTTGACCACGCCGCACACGGTGTCGGGGAAGCCCCCATGGCCCATGCGGTTGAGCACCACATTGGCCACTGCCTCCATGTCCGCCTTGCCGCCGCCCTTGGCTTCCCAGTAGATGGTCCGCGACAGGCAGGTGATGGCGTCGTCCAGCGGCGCCTTGCCGGCCGGGTCCAGCGCCTTGACCTCGGATTTGCTGATGGGCGCCGGGCTGGTTACTGCCGTCGCCGGGTGGGCGACCTGCTGTTCCAGCACTTCGGCCTTGTTCACCGCGGCCTGGGCTTTCTCGTCGGTGGAGGTGCCGATGGAGGTGGCGAAGGAAGACGGCGCCCACAGAGTGAGCAGCAACAATGGAAGAAGGCGGCACATGCTCGAACCTACCTGCGCAGCGAAATCAGTCAGGTCGTTGTGCGAATCCTGCGAAGCAGTCGCGCAACGACGCCCTTCAGGCCGCCTCCCTACGTCTCGAAGTGGCGAGGCGACTGCGCCTGGTCGTTGTGACTGGGCTGCGCGGAATTAGATTCAACTTTCCAGCCAGACGGTAGCCGCCGTAGCCCACGAGTGGCGGGGCCTAGGGCACATAACGCTGAAGGAATTCGTCTACCGCCTGCAGTACCGCCGGCTGTTGCTCGCGGTGCGGAACGTGGCCGCAATCGGGCAGCAGCCTGAGCATCGTCGGTACGCCGGGGACCGAGGTGAAACGCTCCGGGTGCGCGGCCGAGCCGTACTCGTCCTGCTCACCATGCAGGCTGAGGATCGGGCACCTCACCTGCGCCAGTTCCGCATCCAGGTTCCAGTCGCTGAAATCGTCGGACAGCCAGGTATCGACCCAGGCGCGCAGGACCCAGAAGGCTTTGTCGCCGTGGTACTTCTGCAGGCGCTCCAGTTGCCCTTCGCGGGCGAACTCCACCTCGGCGGCGCGGATGCCGTCGCGGGTCTGGTGCTCGACGAAAGCCTGGGCTGACTCGGTGATCAGCGCCGCGCACGACTGCGGATGCTGTGCCACACAGGCCACCGCCATGGCGCCACCGACGCTGTGGCCAAACACCACGCAACGTTCGAAGCCGAAGTGCTGTTGCAGCAGGGGGAAGAAACTGCGCGCCTCGTCGTCGATGAAGTCCAGCGGCAGGCCGCCGGGATAGCGCTCGGAGCGGCCGAACCCGAGGCGGTCGTAGGCGATCACCTGGCGACCGGTGCTGCGCGCGAGCTGCTCCGGGAAATCGCGCCACAACGTCACGCAGCCCAGCGAGTCGTGCAGCAGCAGGATCGGCTCACCGTCGGTTTCGGCGGGCGTCCAGTCCTGAGCGAACAGCTGGCCCTTCTCGCTGCTGATCCAGTGCTCCCGGGTGATGACGGGCAACGACATGAGACTCTCCTGTACTGACTCGCTGTGGGTTCGGTCATAGTATTCCCGCCAGGTGCCCGAGGCGATGTTCAGACGGGCGTGTTCATAGTCCGATCGGGCCAGGAGGGTATTTGAAACAGGTGGCGATTCTGGCCTATGACGGCTGTTGGGCGATGGGGTTGTTTTCGGCGGCGGACTTTTTCCGCATTGCAGCTTTGCTGGAGCAGCACCTGGGCGTGGAGCCGTCCTTCTCGGTGCGCGTGGTCTCTGTTGATGGCGCGCCGGTGTGCGCGGCAGGTGGTCACGTCATTACGGCGGAGGCTGCGCTTGAGGATGTCGAGGCCGCCTCGCTGATCGTCCTGCCGGCCATCGAAGGGCCGCGTCTGGCCGGCTTCGAGGCAGATGTGCGGGTGCTGGCGTGGCTGGGCCAGCGCATCGACGCTGGCGCGCGGGTGCTGGCGTTGACCACGGGCGCTGCCTGGCTGGCAGCCAGCGGGCGTCTCGATGGCGGCCTGCTCGCCACGCATTGGGCCTTTGTCCGGCAACTGGGCAAGCGCTATCCGGCGTGCCGCTTCGTGGCGCGCGAATCCTTCTTGCAGGAGGGTGGGCTCTACAGCACCGGTTCGCTCAATGGTTGCTTCGATGCGTTGCTGGATATTCTCGCCCGCGATTGCGGTGACCGCTTCGCCCAGCTCTGCGCCACCCATCTGCTGGTCGCCGATCCACACCGCCTCGGACCGATCCTGCCGGGCCATCGCAACCATTGCGACGATGCTGTGCTGCGGGTACAGGACTGGATCGAAAGCCACCACGCCGAACCGCTGACCATCGAGCGGATGGCGCGCCAGGCCGGGGTCAGCGAGCGCACCTTCAAGCGCCGTTTCAGCGAAGCGACGAAGCTGCCACCGAATCTCTATCTGCAGCAGGTGCGCATCGACAAGGCGAAGAAGTTGCTGCTGGCGACCCAGCTGTCGGTGCGCGAAATCGCCGCCGAGGTCGGCTACGAGAACGTCAGTTTCTTCGTCCGCCTGTTCAAGACGCAGGTCGGCACCACCCCGGCGCGCTGGCGTGAAGGTGCTTCGTGAGGGCCGCTAAGGAAACCTTAAGGCAGCTCGGCGATGATGGCGACTCGCGGCCGGTAGCTGTCCCGGGCAGTGCTCACACCGGGGCCGGCCGCTTTTTTTGAATCCACAGAGGAGTCCTGCCTTGGACACTTGCCCTGGTCGATTGCGACAGGCCTGAACAGCGAGCCGTCCGGCAGAACCCTGCCACTGTCTCGCTGCGTTGCGGACAGTGGCGCTACGCATCCCGCCACGGGATGACGTCGCACCATTCCCCTGCGGGGCCGGTCCGGCCCTTCGCTCCCTCGCAATCCATCACCCGAATGCGCGCCGGCATCGCCCGGCGCATGGAGCGGCCCTGCGCCGCAAACGAGGTGGAACATGGATTGGAAAATCTTCCTGCTGCGGGTCGCAGCGGCACTCATTCTGGGCGCCCTGATCGGCGCCGAACGCCAACTGCGCCAGCGCCTCACCGGCCTGCGCACCAACGCGCTGGTCAGCACCGGTGCCTGCCTGTTCGTGCTGATGACCCAGGCCATGCCGGGGCTATCCGCCGATGCGCCGCGTATCGCTGCGTACGTGGTGTCCGGAATCGGCTTCCTTGGTGGTGGCGTGATCATGCGCGATGGCCTCAACGTGCGTGGCCTGAACACTGCCGCCACGCTCTGGTGCACCGCTGCCATCGGCGTGCTGTGCAGCATGGGCCTGTTGCTGGAAGCTGCGCTGGGCAGCGTGGTGGTGCTTTGCGCCAACATCCTGCTGCGTGACATCGCCCAGCGCATCAACCACCAGGACGTGCTGCCGGCCAGCGAGGCGGAGCAGCGTTATGGCGTCGCCATCATCTGCCGTGCCGAAGACGAGATCCAGGTGCGCAGCCTGATGCTGCACAGCCTGGACAGCAGCGAGCTGCGCCTGCAGTCGCTGCACAGCGAGGACCAGACCAATCCGGCGAAACTGGAAGTGCGCGCCGAGCTGCTCGGTGGCCACGGCGCCACCGGCCAGCTGGAACGGATGGTCAGCCGCATCAGCCTGGAGAAGGGCGTCAGCTCGGTGCGCTGGCAGCTGTTCGAGTTGGCCAGCGATTGATAGTCCACGCGCGCTCCTGGGCTCTTCGTAGGATGGGTATCGCTACGCTCCACGCCATCCTACAAGGGCTCGCAGCTCGCAGCTCTCAGCTCTCGCGGGCGATGCGGCAGCCGCAACGCGGCGCCGGTGCGCGGGCTTCTTCGGCCACCACGCCACGCCACCAGCGCTCACCCTGATGGGGTGCCACGAGGTCGATGCGCTCGCCCATCATCGGCGTGGTGACGGTGAGCCCGCGCTCGCCAGCGATTTCCAGCACGCGCTCGAAGGGCTCGTACCAGGCGTGCATGGCCAGGTCGAAGGTGCCGTTGTGGATCGGCAGCAGCCAGCGGCCGTTGAGGTCCTGATGCGCCTGCACGGTCTGCTGCGGGTGCATGTGCACGTAGGGCCAGTGTTCGTTGTAGGCGCCGGTTTCCATCAGCGTCAGGTCGAAGTGGCCGAAGCGCCGGCCGATCTCGGCGAAGCCGTCGAAGTAGCCGGTATCGCCGCTGAAGAAGACGCGCAGGCTGTCGTCCTCGATCACCCAGGAGCACCACAGGGTGCGGTTGCCGTCGCGCACGCCACGGCCGGAGAAATGCTGCGCCGGGGTGGCGGTCAGGCACAGGCCGTCCACCGTGGTGCTCTGCCACCAGTCCAGCTGGCGGATCCTTTCCGCCGGCACGCCCCAGTCCAGCAGGCGATCGCCCACGCCCAGCGGGGTGAGGAAGACTTCTGCGCGCTCGGCCAGCACGGCGATGGTCGCGCGGTCGAGGTGGTCGTAGTGATCGTGGGAGAGGATCACGCCGCGGATCGGCGGCAGGTCCTGCAGGGCAATCGGCGGCGCGTGGAAGCGTTTGGGCCCGGCAAAGCTGAACGGCGAGGCGCGTTCGGAGAACACCGGGTCGGTCAGCCACCAGCCGCCGCGCAGCTTGAGCAGCAGGGTGGAGTGGCCGAGGCGGTACAGGCTGCGGTCGGGCGCCTGCTCCAGCTCTTCACGGCTCAGCGCGCGCACCGGCACCGGGGCGCGCGGCACGGTGTTCTTCGGTTTGTTGAACAGCACATCCCAGAGCACCTTGGCGCTCGGTTCGGGCATGTCGGCCGGGCGTGCCTTGAGGTTGCGGAATCTCCCGGCGATGTAATGCGGCGAGTGGCTGTAGTCGTCGATGGGCGCGCGGTGCAGTGGGAGGCGGGGCAAGGCACTGATCCTCAGTGGCGGAATGCGTCAGGGAAGCACGCTACAGGTTCAGCCGCCAGGGAGCATTACCGGCATTTTGATTCAGAACATCACCGTTATCGATGGGAGCCCCCGCCGGTCCTGCACGGGCGCTGGTATTGCCCTGGGTCAGTTGAGTTTCGAGAGAATGTCCCAGGCCAGCTTCACCCGCACCTCGTTGGGGTAGTTGCGGTTGGCGAGGATGACGATGCCGCGCTGCTTCGACGGGACGAAAGCCACGTAGGCACCGAATCCACCGGTGGCGCCGGTCTTGTTTACCCAGACGTCCTGCTGCGGCGGCAACGGTTTGCGCAGCGCCGTTACCGGCTGGCTTTGCAGCACCATGCTGCTGCCGTTGTACTGCTGCAGTTCGGCGAGCTTGGGCGGGTAGGCGTACTGCTCCCAGATCAGGTCTTGGGTCATCGGGCCGACCTGGTAGTAGCCGGTACGAGTGGCATCCACCGCCGCCCGCAACTTGTCGCCGAGCTTCACCTCGCCCAGCTGCACCTGGACGAAGCGCAGCAGGTCGCGGCTGCTGGACTTCACTCCGTAGGCCTCGTCGGCGATCTGGTCAGGGTTCACCCGCACCGGAGCATCATCCTTGTCGTAGCCCTGGGCGTAGATGGCCTGGCGGGTCACTGGCACGTCGATATGGGTATTGCTCAGGCCCAGCGGCGCGAAGACGTTGCGCTGCATCGCGGTCTTGAATGGCACGTCGAGCGACCGCGCGGTGACGATGCCGAGCAGGGCGATGCTGGGGTTGGCGTAGCTGCGCTGGGTGCCGGCGGGGTACTGCGGCTGCCAGTTCCTGTAGTAGTCGGTGAGCTGCTGGGGCGTCTTCACCTCGTCGGGCAGTTGCAGCGGGAAGCCGCCGGCAGTGTGGGTGGCGAGCTGGATCAGCGTCACCTTGTCCAGCGCACTGCCGCGCAGTTCCTTCAGGTAGCGTGTCGGGCTGTCCTGCAGCTTGAGCTTGCCCGCGGCCTGGGCGAAACCGGCGAGGGTGGCAGTGAAGGTCTTGCTCACGGAACCGATCTCGAACAGCGTGTCGCTGCTCACCGGTTGCTTGTTCTCCTTCGACGCCACGCCGAAGTTGTAGAAGCGCTGCTCGCCGTGATCGGTGATGCCGATGGCGAGGCCGGCGATGTTCTGCTCGCGCATGACCTGCTGGGCGAGCTTGTTCACCTTGGCATCGAAGTCCGGTGGGGCAGCCTGAGCGAGACTGGCGATGAGCAGGGAGGTGAGGCTGAGTACGAGCGGGGCGGTCCGGTGCATGACGACTTCCTGGGCAGTGCAATGGGCTGACCCTAGCATCGCCGCGGCCAGGTCTCCAGCCAGACCGGTAGCGCTACGCCGCTGAGCATGGCGGTGGTAGGATTCGCGCCCCATGCGAATCCACGACCTCGACCAACGCCTCGCCGACCTTGGCGCGCTGCCCCTGCACCGTGCGCGGATGCTGCGTGCCTGGCTGCAGGGCCGGCCGCTGGACGCCGGCACCAAGCGGCAGGCCACCGAGGACTTCCTGCCGCTGAGCGTGCGCAACGGTGTGGCGCAGGTCGCCGCCGAACTGGACGCCCTGGCGACCCTCCACTCGCGCCATCCCGGTGGTGACAACTCCGAGCGCCTGCTGGTGCGCCTGGCCGATGGGCAGATGGTGGAGAGCGTGTTATTGCCGCGCGGCGGCGTGTGCGTGTCCACCCAGGTCGGCTGCGCCGTAGGCTGCCGCTTCTGCATGACCGGCAAGAGCGGCCTGCTGCGCCAGCTTTCCACCACCGAGATCGTCGCCCAGCTGGTCCTGGCGCGGCGCGTTCGGTCGGTGAAGAAGGTGGTATTCATGGGCATGGGAGAGCCGGCGCACAACCTCGACAATGTGCTCGAAGCCATCGACCGTCTCGGCACCGACGGTGGCATCGGCCACAAGAACCTGGTGTTCTCCACCGTCGGCGACCCGCGCGTCTTCGAGCGCCTGCCGCAGCAGCGGATCAAGCCGGCCCTGGCACTATCACTGCACACCAGCAATGCCGTGCTGCGCGAGCATCTGCTGCCGCGTGCGCCGAAGCTGACGCCCGAGGAGCTGGTGGAGCAGGGCGAGGCCTACGCGCGCGCCACGAACTATCCGATCCAGTACCAGTGGACGCTGCTCAAGGGCGTCAACGACAGCCAGGAAGAGCTCGACGGCATCCTGCGGCTGCTCAAGGGCAAGTTCGGCGTGCTCAACCTGATCCCCTTCAATGCGCTGGAAGGCGACCAGTACCAGCGCCCGGACGCTGAGCGCATCGTCGAGATCGTCCGCTACCTGCACAGCCGTGGCGTGCTGACCAAGGTGCGCAACAGCGCCGGGCAGGATGTCGATGGCGGCTGCGGCCAGTTGCGTGCGCGGGCCACCGAGCTGATCGCCACCACACGCCGGCGCAGTCCCTTGCTCTAGCCGCCGCTCAGGCAGCGGGCCTGCCCGAGGGCGACAGAACGACCACCACCCACAAGCCGAGCACGGCGAGAAAGTTGACGGTGAACACCAGCCCGCGCAGCCGGATGTTGCGGGTGAGTATCTGCACGCCGCTGTGCGCCACGCGGCCGGCGATGAACAGCCAGGCGAGCCAGGTCGCTGCGGCCAGGTCTAGCCGCTGCTGGATCAGCAGCAGGCAGGCGGCGTAGAAGAACAGCGGCCATTCGAACTGGTTGGACAGGTTGGCGCTGATGCGCGGTTCGACATCGGCCCAGGGATTACTGCCGTCCGCGCGTTGGCCAATACCCCAGATCTTCGGAGCGCGGGCAACGGTCAGCAGCGCGTAGAGGAGTGCGGCCCACGCCACGTGGGTGGCCATGGGCAGGATGAGCGGGTGCATGGCGGGTGATCCTTCACTCGGGAAACGGGCGGATGGGGCTCACTATAGGCGACGAACGGAGTTGCCGTAAGCGGCGCCAGAGCCGATGGCAGCTGCGTTTGACTTGCATGAGGCTCGCCCCGGTTGGTAGCCTTTCGCATCTGAAAAAACCAGCAGGGCTGGGTATGGCGATCCGGGTTGTCGAAGCACAAGAAGTAGATCAGCAGCGCATAGCCATTCCTGGTTGGGAACAGCAGTACACGCAGATGTCCGCCGGGCGATTCGCCGGGCGCATCCTGCACGCCGAAGTCGAGGGGATCGAGCTCTTTGAAGAGCAGATGAACCTGCGCGTCGAGCAGGAGTTCCACGCCCCGCCCGGCGCCCTGGTGTTCAGCTTCGACATGTCCGACAACGCGCTCTACCTGCTCGACGGGGAGACCCGCAACGCCTGGGTCACGCCGGAGAACTACCGCGAGGTGGCGGTAGTGATCAAGGAATCGGCGAACTGGGGCCAGCCGGCCGATGCTTTCGCCGACCTGGTACTGACGCCGTTGCGCTCGGGCCACTGCCAGTCGGTGGCGACTTCGCTGAGCAACCTGCTGACCGGCGCCACGGCCGGCGGCGACCCGATGGATGCGCCGGGCGTGGCGCAGAGCATCGTCTCCCACTGTTTCTCGCTGCTGTGCGAAGCGCCGCTGGATGGCGAACGCCGGGCGCGCTCCATCGTCCAGGCCAAGCGCGTGGTGCAGCGGGTCAAGGAGGTGGTGAGCGACTGCCCCGACGAGCAGTTCGGCATGGCTGATCTAGCTGCAAAGGTGGGTGTTTCGCCGCGCACGCTGCAGCAGTCGTTCCTGCATTATGCCGGCATCCCGCCCATCGTCTGGTTGCGCAACCGACGCCTGAACGCGGCGCGACGTGACCTGCTGGCTGCCGCCGAGTCCGGCATGACCGTGGCCGAGGTGGCGATGAAGTGGTCGTTCTGGCACCTGGGGAGATTTTCCCAGTCGTATTTCGCGCTGTTCGGCGAGTATCCGAAGACCACGGCGAAGCAGGGCGGCCGGGCCTAGTATCGAAGGTCGTCATAGGCGCGGACGTTGTCCGCGGATCGCGGCCATGGCCTGCTCCTGCAATGGAACTCGGAGCTTCCGTGTAGCCCCGCAGGGCGGATAACCCGGTCCGGGTTATGCGCCCTGCGGGGCTGCAGAGGTGCAATTGGCGTGGAGCCTTAGGATGGGTACGCTGCGCCCCAGTCATCCTGCAAGAGCATCGTCTTCAGCCGATCAGCTCGCGCACCCGATACCACGCCATGCCCAGCGCCAGCAGCGGTGAGCGCAACAGCTTGCCGCCGGGGAAGGTCAGGTGCGGCACGGCGCTGAACAGGTCCAGCCCCTTGCTCTCACCCTGGTGGATGGCTTCGGCGAGCAGCTTGGCCGACCAGTGCGTGACGTTCAGCCCGTGGCCGGAATAGCCCTGGGCGAAGTACACGTTCGGATGGCTCTTGAGCCGGCCGACCTGCGGGAAACGATTGGCGGTGATGCCGATCATGCCGCCCCACTGGTAGTCGAGCTTCACCTGCTCCAGCTGCGGGAACACCTTGAGCACCTTCGGCCGCATGTAGGCGCCGATGTCTGCCGGGTCGCGTCCCGAGTAATGGCAGGCGCCGCCGAACAGCAGGCGACGGTCGGCCGTCAGGCGGTAGTAGTCCAGTCCCACCTTCTGGTCACATAGCGCCATGTTCTGCGGGATCAGCTGCGCCGCGACTTCCTCCGACAGCGGCTCAGTGGCCACCACGTAGCTGCCGGCGGGCAGCACTTTGCCGGTGAGCTTGGGTTCCAGCTCTTCCAGGTGCGCGTTGCAGCCGAGCACCAGGGTGTTCGCCAGCACTCGGCCCTGGGCGCAATGCACCACAGCCGTGGCTCCGTGCTCGATGCGCAGCACCGGGCTCTGTTCGAAGATCTGCGCGCCGAAGGCCTTGGCCGCGCGGGCCTCTCCCTTCACCAGGTCGAGTGGGTGCAGGTGGCCCGAGCCCATGTCGATGTGCCCACCCGCGTAGCAGTTGCTGGCGACCACTTCGCGCATGCGCTCCGGTGGTACCAGCCGGGTCTCGTGGGGGTAGTCCGAAGTGCTCAGGGAGTCCTGCTCGCGGACCATCGCGGCGTATTGCGCCGGGGTGTTGGCCAGCTCGCAGAAGCCCCAGCGCAGGTCGCACTCGATATCCAGCTCACGGATGCGTTCGGCGACCAGGGCCACCGAATCGACACCCGCCTGCTCGAGGTAGCGCACGCCTTCCTCGCCGACGTACCTGGCGAAGCCGCTGACGTCGTGGCCGATGCCACGGATCAGCTGCCCGCCATTGCGCCCGCTGGCGCCCCAGCCGATACGCCGGGCCTCCAGCAGCACCACGGAGTGGCCGCGCCGGGCCAGCTCCAGGGCTGCGTTCACGCCGGTGAAGCCACCGCCGATCACGCAGACGTCCGCCCGCACATCCCCGGTCAGGGTAGGGTACTGCTGCCGGTCGCGGGCGGTCGCGGCGTAATAGGACGCGGCGTGCTCCTCGGTGTGCTTCATGGCGCTTTCTCGTTTCATTGGTTGAACTTGATCTTGCTCCAGCTGCGGGTCATCAGGCGCATGATCTTGGGCGGCGGCGCCTTGGCGATGTACAGCTTGTCGAGCACGGCCTGGCTCGGGTAAACCTCGGGGTTGTTCTGCATTTCCTCGGGCAGCAGGGTCTTGGCGTCAGCGTTGGCGCTGGGGTAGCCGACGTACTCGCTGATGCCGGCGATCACCTTCGGATCGAGGACGTAGTTGATGAACGCCAGGGCCTGCTCCGGATGGCCGGCATCCGAGGGGATCGCCATCAGGTCGAACCACAGGTTCGCGCCTTCCTTGGGAATGCTGTAGGCGATCTCGATGCCGTTCTTGGCTTCCTTGGCGCGGGCAGCGGCCTGGAACACGTCGCCGGAGTAGCCGAAGGCCACACAGATGTTGCCGTTGGCCAGGTCCGAGATGTACTTGGACGAGTGGAAGTAGGTGACGTACGGACGTACCGCCACCAGCTTCGCCTCGGCCTTGGGATAGTCCGCCGGGTTGGTGCTGTTGGGGTCCAGGCCCAGGTAGTTGAGCACCGAGGGGATCATCTCGTCGGGCGAGTCCATGAACGCCACGCCGCACGCCTGGAGCTTCTTGATGTTCTCCGGCTCGAACAGCACCGACCAGGAATCGATCTTGTCGACGCCCAGCACCTGCTTGACCTTGGCCACGTTGTAGCCGATGCCGTTGGTGCCCCACAGGTAGGGCACCGAGTGCTTGTTGCCCGGGTCGTTCTGTTCCAGCAGCTTGAGCAGTACCGGGTCCAGGTGCTTCCAGTTCGGCAATTGGCTGCGGTCAAGTTCGAGGAACACGCCAGCCTGCACCTGACGGGTCAGGAAGTGGTTCGACGGCACCACCACGTCGTAGCCGGAACGGCCCGCCAGCAGCTTGCCTTCCAGGGTCTCGTTGGAGTCGAAGACGTCGTAGACCGGTTTGATCCCGGTGGTCTTCTGGAAGCCGGCGAGGGTGTCCGGAGCGATGTAGTCGGTCCAGTTGTAGATGCTGACCGTCGGTGCAGCATGTGCGGCCGAGGCAAGGGCTGCCAGGGCGAAGGGCGCAAGGGTGCGCAGCAGTCTCATGGGGACTCCCGAATTGTTGTTGTGAAGTCAGGGATGAGGATCAGACGCTCAGCAGCAGGAACTCACGTTCCCACGAGCTGATCACCCGCTTGAAGTTCTCGTGCTCGGTGCGCTTCACCGCGACGTAGCCCTGTACGAACTTCTCGCCGAGGAATTCCTTGAGTACGTCGCAGTCTTCCATCTGCTGCAGCGCGTCCTCGATGGTGATCGGCAGGCGCAGGTTGCGGCGCTCGTAGGCGCGGCCCTGGACGGCGGCGCTGGGGTTGATCTGCTCGATCATGCCCAGGTAGCCACAGAGCAGGCTGGCGGCCAGCGCCAGGTACGGGTTGGCGTCGGCGCCCGGCAGGCGGTTTTCCACGCGCATGGCGATCGGCGGCGCGGCGGGGACACGCAGGCCCACGGTGCGGTTCTCTTCGCCCCATTCGACGTTCACCGGCGCGGAGGTGTCCGGCAGGAAGCGGCGGAAGGAGTTCACGTTGGGCGCGAACATCGGCAGCACTTTCGGGATGTACTTCTGCAGACCGCCGATGTAGTGGAGGAACAGCTGGCTCATGGAGCCGTCTTCGGCGGCGAAGATGTTCTTGCCGGTGGCGATGTCCAGCACGCTCTGGTGGATGTGCATGGCGCTGCCGGGCTCGTCGGTGATCGGCTTGGCCATGAAGGTGGCGCTGACGTCATGCTTGAGCGCGGCTTCGCGCATGGTGCGCTTGAACACGATGATCTGGTCGGCGAGGCTCAGCGCGTCGCCGTGACGGAAGTTGATTTCCATCTGCGCCGGGCCGTCTTCGTGGATCAGCGTGTCCAGGTCCAGGCCTTGCAGTTCGCACCAGTCGTAGACGTCTTCGAACAGCGGGTCGAATTCGTTGGCGGCATCGATGGAGAAGCTCTGGCGGCCGCTTTCCGGGCGGCCCGAACGGCCCACGGGGGCTTCCAGCGGGAAGTCCGGGTCGCTACTGCGCTTGGTCAGGTAGAACTCCATCTCCGGCGCCACGACCGGGCTCCAGCCCTTGTCGGCATAGAGTTTGAGCACGCGCTTGAGGACGTTGCGCGGGGACAGCTCGATGGGATTGCCGACCTTGTCGAAGGTGTCGTGGATGACCATCGCGGTCGGCTCCAGCGCCCAGGGCACCAGGTAGATGGCGTCCGGGTCGGGCTTGCAGACCATGTCGATGTCCGCTTCGTCGAGCAGGTCGTAGTAGATGTCGTCGTCGACGAAATCGCCGGTGACGGTCTGCAGCAGGACACTTTCGGGGAGTCGCATGCCCCCTTCGCCGAGGAACTTGTTGGTGGGGGAAATCTTGCCGCGGGCGATGCCGGTGAGGTCACTCACCACGCATTCGACTTCGGTGATTTTCTGTTGCTTCAGCCGTTGCTCCAGTTGCTCGGCGGGGGTGGTCATACAAGCCTCGGTTTTGATTTTGTAATGGATGCGCACGCAGCATCGTGCTGCCAGGCGAGGCTAGTGTCGGCTGGAGGCAGGTGTACGTTCTATCCACTTTCCGCAAGGCTTGGGAATCGTCGTTGAAAACCTCCCGCTTCCCGTGCAGACAGCCCCGGGCGCTGTGGCGACCGGGGCTGCTGGTGTGAACGGAAGGGCTGCCAGATCAGACCCCGGACTTGATCCGGCTCCAGTCGCGGGTGATCAGGCGCAGGATCGACGGGCTCGGCGGCAGGCTGACGTACATGCCCTTGACCAGCTCGGCGTTGGGGTAGACGGCCGGGTTCTCGCGGACCTTCTGGTCCATCAGCGACTTGGCTGGCACGTTGGCGTTGGCGTAGTGCAGGTAGTCGCTGGTCCTGGCGATCACATCCGGGCGCATCAGGTAGTTGATGAACGCGTGAGCGCCTTCGGGGTTGCGGGCGTCTTTGGGGATCGCCAGGTTGTCGAACCAGATGTTGGTGCCTTCCTTCGGCACGCTGTACTGCACGTCCACCGCGCCGCCGGCTTCCTGCGCGCTTTTCTGCGCCTGCAGCACGTCGCCGGAGAAGCCGATGGCCACGCAGACGTTGCCGTTGGCGAGGTCGGCGATGTACTTGGTCGAGCTGAAGTAGGTCACCGAGGGCTTGAGGCTTTCCAGCAGCTTGGTGCCGGCCTCGTAGTCCGCGGGATTGTTGCTGTTGGGGTCCTTGCCCAGGTAGTGCAGGGCCAGCGGCAGGATCTTCGCCGGCGAGTCGAGGAAGGCCACCCCACAGCCCTTGAGCTTGGCGAGGTTCTCCGGCTTGAACACCAGATCCCAGGAATCCAGCGGTGCGTCGGCGCCCAGCGCGGCCTTGATTTTCGCCGGGTTGTAGCCGATGCCGACGGTGCCCCAGAGGTAGGGCACGGCGAAGCGGTTGCCCGGGTCCGACTGGGCCACGCGGGCCAGCAGGTCGGGGTCGAGGTTCTTGCGGTTGGGCAGCAGTGCGTCATCCAGCGGGCGGTAGACGCCGGCCTTGAGCTGGCGGGCGAGGAAGTCCGCCGAGGGCACCACCACATCGAAGCCCGAATGCCCGGTGAGCAGCTTGGCCTCCAGCACTTCGTCGGACTCGAAGGCGTCGAGCACCACCCTGATTCCGGTTTCCTTCTGGAAGTCCTGCAGCACGGTCGGCCCGATGTAGTCGGCCCAGTTGGCGAAATGCACCTCTTGTGGCGCCGCCAGCGCCGGCAACGCGGCACCGGCCAGCAGGCCGGCCAGACAACCCAAAGCACGCTTGTTCATCTTCACTCCTGGAGGACGCCGGCTTGCGCGGCGCCAATGCGATCGGCAGGTGGGAAACGGGCCTTGTTCTGTTGTTCTCGGCCCTGGCCGAAAACTAGGCGCGGCGCGGCTTTGCGTCGTTCTTCCGTGCACGGGCGGAATCGGCGATGCTGCTGCGGACCCGCGGCACTGTGCAGCGCGCTGCCCGCGCCCTACGCTGCGGCCCCAGGCGGAGGGAAAACCATGAATGACGAAACCGAGCGCACCCGCGAAGCGGTCACGCGCTACCACCAGTGCTGGATGAACCGCGACGTCGAAGGCGTGCTGGCGATGTTCCACCCGCAGGTGCAGTACTGCGATTTCTACAACGACCTGGAAATCCCCGCCAGCGAGCTGCCCGGCTATATCCGCACGGCCATGCCGCGCAGCCCGCAGCATCACATCGAACACATCGATCAGATTCGCGCCGATGGCGATACGGCGTTCATCCAGTACCGCTCGCGCCTGACGTTGCGGCGCAGCAGCCGGCTGGCCTCGTTCCGTGCCAGCGAGGCGATCACCGTGCGCGACGGTCTGATCTGGCGCGTCCACGAGTACGCCACGCCGGTGCGCGAGCAGCGCGAGGAGGGCGTCAAGGACCAGCGTCGCCTGGGCCTGAACTCGGCCCAGGTGGGGAAGATGCTGCTGGATATCGAATCCTACTTCGGCAGCGCCCATCCCTATCTCGACCCGGAGATGGACCTGGAGCGCCTGGCACGGGCCACCGGCTACACGCGCAACCAGATTTCCTACCTGCTCAACCAGGTGCTCGGGCAGAGCTTCTACCGCTACCTGAACCAGGCGCGCATCGGCCATCTGCTGGAGCGCCTGCGCGAGGAGCCGGCGGCGCGCATCGACGAACTGGCGTTCGCGGTGGGCTTCAATTCGCTGTCGGTGTTCTACCGCTGCTTCCGCGAGCACACCGGGCAGCCGCCGCGTGCTTACCTGGCGGCGCTGCAGGAAGGCGGTCCGGCCTGACAAGGCGTCAGGCCGGGAGCCCTCAGAGAACGGCGTCGAGCAGCCGGTACCAGGCGATGCCCACGCCCAGGTACAGGCGCTGCAACCCATGGAAGGGAATCGGCCGCACCGGGGTGACGGGGAAGGGGAAGTCCTTCTCGCGGTCCAGCAGGCGCTCCGCCAGGTGACGACCCAGGGTCGAGGCCATGGCGATGCCGCGACCGTTGTAGCCCAGCAGGATGCTCAGGTTCGGCGCCGGCTCATGCAGCCGTGGCATGAAGTCCGGGGTGAGCGCCACGCGACCGCTCCACTGGTATTCGAACTCCACCTCGGCCAACTGCGGGAACAGGCCCAGCAGCGAGCGCTTCAGGTGCAGCCAGTCGCCGGGCGAGCGCGGCTCGGCGAACGGACCGCGACCTCCCAGCAACAGCCGGCCGCGAGCGTCCTGCTTGAAGTACAGCAGCAGCCGGCGCGCATCCGAGCAGACTTCGCCATTGGGCAGCACGCTGCGCCGCAGGTTATCCGGCAAGGGTTTGGTCGCGACGATGAAGCTGTTGGCGGCGATCACCGTCTGCCGCAGTTTCGGCCAGAGGTCGTCCGTGTAGCCGTTGGTGGCGAGGATCACCCGTTCGGCGGTCACGCTGTGCCCGCTATCGGTGCTGAGCTGCCAGCCGCTGCCGTGGTGACGCAGGTTGCTCACGCGGGTGTGGCCGTGGATCGCGGCACCTTCACTCAACGCAGCACGGGCCAGGCCACGCACGTAGCTCAGCGGCTGGACGCTGCCGGCGCGCGGGTCGACCCAGGCGCCGAGGTAGTCGTTGCTACCGATGCGTTGGGCGACGCTGCTCTTGTCGAGCATCTCCACCGCTACGCCGCGCTGGCGCCACTGCCCGGCGCGCTTCTCGATGGCGCGCAGGGCGGCCGGCGAGGCGGCGGGCTGGATCCAGCCCTTGCGGGTGGCTTCGCAGTCGATGTCGTAGCGGCGGATCAGCTCGAAGACTTCATCGGCAGCGCCGCCGGCAACGTCGATCAGGCGTTCGGCCTTCTCGCCGCCGAACATGCGCCGCAGGTCGTCGGGGTCATGTTTGAGTCCGGGGATCACCTGCCCGCCGTTGCGCCCGGAAGCGCCCCAGCCCGGCTCGCCAGCATCCAGCACGCAGACGCGCACGCCGTTGCGGGCCAGGTGCAGGGCGGTGACCAGCCCGGTATAGCCGGCGCCGACGATGGCGACGTCGACCTGCTTGTCTTCAGCCAGCGCCGGTGTGGCCGGGCCGGCGTTCGCGGTGGCTGCCCAGAGCGAGGGCGGCAGTGCCAGGGGCTGGGCGTTCATGCCTGGCCCCCGTCGGTGTTGAGCAGGCGGCGGAGGAATTCCTGGGTACGCGGCTGGCTCGGCGCGCCGAGCACATCCTTGGCGGCGCCTTCCTCGACGATGCGCCCGCCATAGAGGAAGCACACCTTGTCCGCCACTTCGCGGGCGAAGCCCATCTCGTGGGTCACCACCACCATGGTCATGCCTTCGTCGGCGAGCTTGCGCATCACCGCCAGCACTTCGCCCACCAGCTCCGGGTCCAGCGCCGAGGTCGGCTCGTCGAAGAGAATCGCCTTGGGCCGCATGGCCAGGGCGCGGGCAATGGCGACGCGTTGCTGCTGGCCGCCAGAGAGTTCGTCCGGGTAGGCGTCCATGCGGTGGCTCAGGCCGACTTTTTCCAGCAGGGCGCGGGCGTGCTCACGGGCAGCGTCCGGGCGCTCCTTCTTCACGTACACCGGGCCTTCCATGACGTTCTGCAGCGCGGTGCGGTGAGGGAACAGGTTGAAGCGCTGGAACACCATCGCCACCTGGGTGCGGATTTCGTGGATGGAGTGGGCGTGGCGGTCGACACGTTCCTGGCCGACCAGGATGTCGCCACCCTCGTAGGTTTCCAGGCCGTTGATGCAGCGCAGCAGGGTGGATTTGCCCGAGCCGGACGGACCGATCAGGCACACCACCTGGCCGCTTTCCACCGACAGGTCGATGCCTTCGAGAACGCGGGTGCTGCCGTAGCTTTTGTGCAGCGACTGGATGCGGATCATGCTTTCTTCCTCGTGGCGATGCGCGCTTCGAGGCGGCGCAGGGCGAACGACAGCGGCAGGCTGAGGGCCAGGTAGAGCAGGGCGACCAGGGTGTAGACGGTCATGTTCTCGAAGGTCGAGGAGGCGATCAGCTGGCCGGCGCGGGTCATCTCGGCCACCGTGATGGTGGACACCAGCGAGGAGTCCTTGAGCATCATCACCAGGGTGTTGCCGTAGGGCGGCAGGGCGATGCGGAAGGCCTGCGGCAGCACCACCCGGCGCATGATCATCGGGCCGCGCATACCGAGGGACTCGGCGGCTTCGATTTGCCCCTGCTGGATGGCCTGGATGCCGGCGCGGAAGTTCTCCGCCTGGTACGCCGAGTAGGCGATGCCCAGGCCGATGATGCCGGCCTGCATGGCGGAAAGCTGCACGCCGAAGTCCGGCAGCACGAAGTAGATGTAGAACAGCTGCACGATGATCGGCAGGCCGCGGATCACGTTGACCACGGAGATGCCGAACAGCGCCACGGCGCGGATTTTCGACACCATCATCAGGGCGAAGGCCAGGCCGATGAGCGAGCTGAGCAGGAACGACGCAATCGTGACCTGCACGGTGACCACCGCGCCACTCAATAGAATGGGCAGGAAGTCCAGGGCATTCTGGAGAAACATAGGGATGTCCGTGAGCGGGAAGCTGAGGGCGGCCGTCACCCTTCACCGGGCGCGGGGCTCCGGCGAAAGGTGCGGGTCAGTCTTGGGTGCGGCGTGAAGAAAGGCGGACGTCAGTCCAGGTGCCACTTGCCGATGATGGCGGCGAGGGTGCCGTCGGCCTTGATGCTGGCGATGCCCCGGTTGACCTGGGCGAGCAGCTGCGGGTCGCCCTGGCGCAGGATCAGGCAGACTTCGCCCTTGATCTGCGGCTGGTAGCTGTCCACCAGGCGGACCTTCTTCAGGCTGCCCTTGGCCATCTGGTAGGCGAGGATCGGGTGGTCGCCGAAGCCGGCCTTGATCCGGCCCAGTGCCAGGTCGCGGGTGAGGTCGGCGAGGGAGTCGTAGCCGCGCACTTCCTTGAAGATGCCGCGCTGGTTGAGCTTGTCGATGAAGATGGTGCCGACCTGCGCGCCGACCACTTCGCCCTTGAAGTCATCCATGCTGGTGTAGGCCTTGTCGTCGTCAGCGCGCACCACCAGGCCTTCGCCGTACTCGAACACCGGATCGGAGTACTGCACCACTTTCTCCCGCTCGGGCGTGCGCAGCATGGCGGCGGAGATCAGGTCGATCTTCTTCGCGGTGAGCGAGGGAATCAGCGCGGCGAAGGTGGTCTGGGCGATTTCCACGTCGAAGCCGCCGGCCTTGGCCACGGCCTGGGCCGAGTCGACCATCATGCCCTGGATGCTGTTGGTCTTGACGTCGAGGAAGGTGAAAGGCACGCCGGTGGCAGTAGCCCCGACTTTCAGAGGTTCGGCCTGGGCGGCGAAGGATGCAGCGCAGCTGGCGACGAGCGCGAGGGCGCAGGAAAACACGCGGAGGCGAGGATGCATTGGTGAACTCCCATTTGACGCGGTTTGTTGTCTTTATGCGTTATGGATGGCCTCGAGTATCGGCAGGAGGCGTTGGCTGCAATATAAATGATTTACAAGAATCGTAAAGAGATTTATAAATATCGCATATCGATATTAATAGCCTGAAAAAGGCGTGATCCTTCCCAAGGAAGAGATATGAGCGACAACGAAAACAGCCTGTTCAACCAGTCGCTGGAGAAGGGCCTGGCCGTGCTGCGCGGCTTCAACGCGCGCAACCGCACCATGAACCTGGCGGAGGTAGCCGAGGCCGCCGACATCACCAAGAGCTCGGCGCAGCGGATGATCCACACGCTCGAAGCACTGGGATACGTCAGCAAGCACCCGCAGACCAAGCGCTTCCAGCTGACGCCGCAGGTGATGGAGATCGGCTACAACTACCTCGCCGCCGACACCCTGGTGGACGTCGCCAATCCCTTCCTCGCGGAGCTGGCGCAGACCACCGGCGAGACCACCAACCTCACCGAGCCGGTGCGCACCGACATGCTTTACGTCGCGCGCTTCGTGGGGCCGAAGTTCATCCCGATCCACCTGCCCATCGGCAGCCGGATCCCCATGTACTGCACCGCCTCGGGCCGCGCTTTCCTCAGTGCGCTGAGTGATGACGAGGTGCTGGAACTGCTGCAGGGCAGCGACCTGTCCAGCCATACCCAATACACCCGCACCTCGCTGGAGGAAATCCTCGCGGAAATCGCCGAGATCCGCCGCAAGGGCTATGCGATCAACAGCGAGGAGCTGTTCCTGGGCGACATGGCGGTCGCCGCGCCGGTGCGCAACAGCCAGGGCCGCCCGGTGGCTTCGGTGCACGTGGTGGCGCCCACCAGTCGCTGGACCCGCGAGGACGCCGAGCGCCGCCTGGCGCCGGCGGCCATCGAGTGCGCACGGGCGATCAGCACCTCGATCAGGACGCTCTGAGGCCGCACGCTCAGGCTTGCGGCTGCAGGGGCTCGGGTGTCGCGTCCAGCAGCCGTTGCAGTTGCGCCAGGGCGCGCTCGTAGTCGAAGCCCTCGACGGCTTCGGTTATTTCCCGCAGCAGCCCGGCCCGTAGCGGGTCAGCGAAAGCGCTGCCCAGCCGGCCGACCAGCTCGCCGGCGCCGGTGTCGCTGTCTTCGAGCAGGGCGTGCAATTGCCGGAGCAGGCTGCTGATCTGCGCTGGGGACAGCCCCGGCGCCGCCGGCTGTTCGAGCGGCGGAGCGGTACGCGTCGCCAGGCCGGCCAGCACTCTTTCCAGCTGTGCTTGCAGCTCGAACAGCAGGCGCGAGATCGCTTCCTCGGATGCGCTGGCCTGGCAGGCCTCCTCCAGCGCCGTGGCGGCCCTGGCCAGTTCCAGGGCGCCTATGTTGGCTGCCGCGCCGCGCAGGGTATGAGCGGTCCGGCGGCGGGCGGTCGGATCGGCTGCCGAGTCGAGGGCGCGAAACTCGCCAATGAAATCCCGGTAGCTGGTACCAAAACGTTGTAGCAGCCGTTCGTAGAGCGCGGTCTTGCCGGCGCAGGTCGCCAGTCCGGCATGGGTATCGATGCCTGGCAGGTCGAGGTCGCCAATCTGCCTCTCCACCGGTGCAGGCGCCGCTGCGCCGCTGGTTTGCCGCTGCCGGGGAGCGATCCAGCGCGACAGGGTGAGGAACATCGCGGGCGGGTCGATGGGCTTGGCAATGTGGTCGTTCATTCCCGCGGCCAACGCCAGTTCACGATCACCGGCCATGTTGTTGGCGGTCATGGCAATGATTGGCAGTTGCGCCAGTTCCGGGCGCTGGCGCAGCGCCTGGGTGGCCGCGTATCCATCGAGCACCGGCATCTGGCAGTCCATCAGCACGCAGTCGAAGCGCGTGTCGGTGGCCAGCCGGTCCAGCGCTTCCTGGCCGTTGCAGGCCAGCACGATCTCAATGCCGGCGTCGCCCAGCAACTCCATCGCCAGCTCCTGGTTCAGCTCATTGTCTTCCACCAGCAATACCCGGCTGCCGGCGACACGGGCCAACGCCTCGTCCGTGGCGCTCTGGCGCTCACGGCTGCGTGGCTCGACGACGCTCTCCTTGCCCAGGGCGATGTTGATCGACTCCAGCAGGGTAGAGGGCGTCACTGGCTTGGTCAGCACCGTGCCCAGCTCTACGCCGCGTTGCTGCGCGGCGTCCAGCGCTTCTTCGCGGCCGAAGGCGGTGACCATGATCACTGCCGGGACGCTCTCGCAGTGGCCCTCGTGCAGGCGTGCGACCACTTCGATGCCATCCATGCCCGGCATCTGCCAGTCCACCAGCACCAGTTGATACGGCAACTGCCGCTGTTCGGCTTCGCTGATCCATTCCAGTGCTTCGCTGCCGTTGCGCGCGACGTCCACTTCCAGCCCGTAGCTGAGAGCCATGCCCGAGAGAATCTCCCGCGCCGAGGCGTTGTCGTCGACCACCAGGGCGCGCACGCCGAGCAGTTCGTCCGCCCGCAGCATGCGCCGGGGCGCGGCAGTTTCGGGGATGCCGAAGTGGGCATGGAAGTGGAACACCGAGCCCTTGCCCGGCTCGCTCTCCACCCAGATGCGCCCGCCCATCAGCTCCACCAGACTCTTGGAGATCGACAGCCCCAGCCCGGTGCCGCCATAGCGGCGGGAGGTGGAGGTGTCGGCCTGGATGAACGACTGGAACATGCGCGCGCATTGCTCGGCGGTCATGCCGATGCCGGTGTCGCGCAGCCAGAAGTGCAGCTCGGTGACGTCGCTGCCGATCACTGCCGGCTCGATGCCCAGGACGATCTCCCCGAGCTCGGTGAACTTCACCGCGTTGTTGCCCAGGTTCAGCAGGATCTGCCCCAGACGCAGTGGGTCGCCCACCAGCGAGGTGGGCAGTCGCTGGTCGAGCTGGAACAGCAGTTCGAGGGATTTTTCCTCGGCCTTGAAGCCGACCAGCGCGGAGAACTGCTCCAGCACGTCCTCCAGACGGAATTCGACGTGCTCCACGCTCATCATCCCGGCTTCGATCTTCGAGAAGTCGAGGATGTCGTTGATGATGCCGAGCAGGCCCTCGGCGGAGCGGTGGACCTTCTGCACGTAATTGTACTGGCGAGTGTCGAGCCCGCTTTTCAGGGCGAGGCTGCTCATGCCGATGATCACATTCATCGGCGTGCGGATTTCATGGCTCATGTTGGCGAGGAACTCGCTCTTGGCCCGCGTCGCTTCCTCGGCCAGCTCCTTGGCGCGATGTGTCTGCTGCTCGACCAGCTTGCGTGCGGTGATGTCGTACAGCCAGGCGAGCACGGCGGGCTCGCCATGGTGAAGGACCGGCAGGTAGGTCGCGAGGATGTCGCGCTCGCCACCCTGGCTGTCGTACATGCGGACTTCGCGCTCGATCATCTGTTCGCCGGCCAGCATGTCGTTCCAGACCGACTCGCGCTCCGCCATCTCGACATACAGGCCAGCCGCTGCGTCGCCGACTTTCAGGCCGAAGTTCTCGCTGAATGCCGGGTTCACCAGGTGCAGGCGGTCGCGGGTGGCGATGGCCACGCTGACCGGGCTGCAGTCGAGGATGTACTGCAGGCGCTTCTCGCTTTCCTGCAGGGCAGCGGCCTGCTGCTCCATCAGTTCCGCCTGGCTCAGGGTCTCCTTGAGCAATTGCTCAGTGCGCGAGTTGCGCTCGAGGATTTCCAGGTTCATCGCCAGCAACGGCGCGAACTCGTCCAGCAGCGACCTCTGGCTCGCCTCCCGCACTTGCAGGCTTTCCAGTGCCAATACGCCGACCAGGCGCTCGCCATGGATCAGCGGCAGTATGTCGAGGAAAAGCGGCGGCGCGTACTCGCCCTCCTGCTGACGGTCAGGCTGGTGCAGGTGGATCGGCGCGCGCTGCTTGGCGCACTGGCCGATCAGGCCCTGGCCCAGGGGCAGGCGCCGGGGCAGATCCGGCGGCGCTGCGTAGCTGCCCAGCAGGACCAGCTCCTCGCTGTCCTGCGCGTGGATGTGCAGCGAGGCGCGGCGCAGCGCAAGCAGCGGCGCGAGGGCGGCCAGGGTGCGATCGCCCAGCTCGCTGGAGCCGGCGACCGACTGCATCTGCCCGCTGAGCGTCGCCACCTGAGTCTTCACCCAGCGCTGATCGGCCATCTGTTGCGCTTCGGACTGCAGGGCGGTGATCGCCCGCGCCATTTCGCCGACTTCGTTGGGATAATCCTGGAACGGCACCTGTACATCCAGCTCGCCCTTGCTCAGGGCATCCACCGAGAACCGCAGCTGATCGGCCGGCCGGCGAATCGACTGGCTGATCAGGATGCCGAACAGCACGCCGCCGCCCAGGCCCAGCACCAGAAGCCAGATGGTCAGCTGGACACTGCGGTAAAAGCGCTCCGTGGCCAGGTTCACTTCCAGATCGGCGCCCTGGCGCTTGACCTGAGCCACCTCGGCCAGCGCCTGGTTGGCCACCTCGCCCGGCCGTTGCAGTGCGGTGGAGGAGAGCAGGGCGATGGCGCCCAGGTCAGTGGCTTGTCCGTGGCGGATAGGCTGGTCGTTGAGCTCCAGGACGTGCTTGATCTGGTCCTGATACTCCTCGTAGGCGGCCTCGAATCGCACCAGCCCCTGCTGGGCGGAGGTCCGGTAGATGAGCGGCCGCGCCAGTTCGATTTCCTCGCGCAGGTTGCTGCGAACCTCGTTGAACTGCTTGACCGCCTGCGCTCGGCCGTTCTCGTCGGCGGCCAGGACGAACTGGCGGATGCTGCGCCCCATGCCCGCCAGGGCGACGCGGGCTGCCTCGATGTGCGAGAGGCCGAGCATCTCTTTCTCGTAGATCACGTTGATCTGTTCGATCTGCTGACGCTGCACGTGCAGGCCGTAGAGACCGAGGAACAGGGCGAGCAGCAGGATGCCGCCGAACCCGAGCGCCAGCCGGGTGCGCAGCCTCAGGCGCTGAAGAAAGCCGAGCGGAGTCAACATGGGGCCGCCTCCAGGCAGGTTTGCCGTATGCGCTGCGAATCAGACCCTGGCCGGTGCCGGAATGGGGGCAGCCTGCGCGCCGTCGTTGAAGCGCTCGGCGATACCGCGGAAGCTGTCCTGCAGGGCGAGGAAGGCATCGGTGATATCCGGATCGAAGTGCTGGCCGCGCTGGCTTCGGATGAAGTCCACGGCGCTGGCGTGGGTCATCGGCGATTTGTAGATGCGCTTGCTGATCAGCGCGTCGTAGACATCGGCCACCGCCATCAGCCGCGCCGACAGCGGGATCGCATCGCCGGCCAGGCCCTGCGGGTAGCCGCTACCGTCCCATTTCTCGTGGTGGCCGTAAGCGATCTGCTTGGCCAGGCGCAGGAAGGGCACGTCCATGCCCAGGCGCTCTTCGGCCTTCTCCAGGGCTTCGAGCCCCAGGGTCGTGTGGGTCTTCATCAGCTCGAACTCCTCGGCAGTGAGCTTGCCGGGCTTGAGCAGGATATGGTCGGGGATGCCGACCTTGCCGATATCGTGCAGCGGCGCCGATTTGAACAGCAGCTGGCGGGTTTCCTCATTCAGCTCGGCGGCGAAGCGTGGGTGCTGCTGCAGGTGTTCGGCCAGCGCGCTGACGTAGTGCTGGGTACGACGGATGTGGTTGCCGGTCTCGTTGTCGCGGGTCTCCGCCAGGGATGCCATGGCGATGATGGTGACGTCCTGAATGGCCGCCAGCTCGCGGGTGCGTCGTTGCACTTCCTGTTCGAGGAATTCGTTCTGGTCACGCAGGAAGTCAGCGGCGGCCTTGATGCGCAACTGGTTGTCCACGCGCATCAGCACGGTGGGCGGATTGATCGGCTTGGTCAGGTAGTCCACCGCGCCCAGCTCCAGGCCGCGGATTTCCTCGTCGGCGGCGACCTGGGCGGTGATGAAGATCACCGGGATGCGCTGCGTGCGGGGGTCTTCGCGCAGGCGCCGGCAGACTTCGAAACCGTTCATGCCTGGCATCATCACGTCCAGCAGGATGAGATCCGGCGGATCGTCGGACTTTGCGATCTGCAGTGCCTTCTCGCCGGTTCGCGCTGCCTTGACGCGGTACAGCAGCTTGAGCAGTTCCGAGAGGAGCGTGAGGTTCTCGGGAGCATCGTCGACGATCAGGATCGTCGGACGAACAACGGGACCAGGTGCATTCATTGACCATCCTCCGCCACAGGGCAAGCGCTGCGGGACTTCCTGCCCGCGCGCCGGTGTGAGTATAGATCGCGCCGGGCAAGCCTCCGGGGTGATCCGGCAGGCGTGTTCGGCGGGTGTTTCAGCCGTTGTGCTCGACCTCGACGAAATGCCGCGTGCCGGCCTCGACGTCATAGATGTGGTAGTTGTTCATCATCCGCCCGTAAAGGTGCAGGCTGACCGCGCGCGGACGGTCGGCGGGAACGCCGGTGACGTGGATGTGGTCGGGGTTGGGGACGAAGCTGGTGACCGCGCCGGGCGGCAGCAGGATCATGCCGCCCTTGACCAGTTCGATGCCCTCGTCGCGGTTACGGTCGGCGGACAGGCAGACGTAGCTGCGCTCCTCCAGCACGCCCTCGACTATGCCCACCACGCCCCAGCTGCCGTGGTCGTGCACCGGCGTCCACTGGCCCGGCGACCAGACCAGGGCGTAGAGCGAGAGGTTGTCGTCCGGCGCCTGGTAGACCAGGTTGCGCGCGTAGTGGAACGGGTCGCTCTGGTAGTGGTGCGCTTCGAGGAAGTCGCCGGCATGGGCCAGCAGCTCCATCATGAAGGGCGCCAGGGAGGCGACGCACTGGCAGGGTTCGGATTCCTGCCGGCTGAGCTGGGTGGCGTGTTCGATGAAGCGGGCGAGGCTGACGTTGGGCATGAGCGGTGCGCTCCGGCGGGCGTTGTCGACACAACGAAATCACTCTAGCCGCTTTTGTCGAGCCTGCTCAGAACGGTAGGGCGCTTAATCCGGCACGGGTTATCCGCCATTTCGGCGGATCACCCCGTGTCCGTCATGCGCCCTGCGTGTGGGCTCAGGCGTCCTTCGGCGCGCGCCGCAGCAGGTAGGTGTCCATGATCCAGCCGTTGGCCTCGCGGGCCGCCTGGCGGGTGCGCTGGATATCGCCGCCGACCTCGACGAGCCGCCCGCTACGAAGAATCTCGTCTGGCGTGCCGACGTAGGCGCCCCAGTAGATTTCCAGTTCCGGGTCGTCCAGCTGGCGGTAGGTGTCTTCTGCGTCGAGCATCACCACGACGCTCTCGGCGTTGGCCGGAAATCCCTCGGCCAGACGGCGGCCGGTGGTGATCTGTACCGACTGGCCGATGGCATTCAGTGGCACCCGGTGGCGCGCGGCCAACGCCTGCACGCTGGTGATGCCGGGGATGACCTGGTAGTCGAAGCTCACCCGGCCCCCGCGCAGGATCGCATCGAGGATGCGCAGCGTGCTGTCGTAGAGCGACGGGTCGCCCCAGACGAGGAAGGCGCCGCACTGGCCGTCCTGCAGGTCGTCTTCGATCAGCCGCTCGAACACCTGCTGCCTGGCCTGGTTGAGGTCGCGTACCTGTCCGGTGTAGTCGCCTTCGCGCACGCGTTCGGGGCTCTCGGCTGCGACGATGCGGTAATCGCTGCGGGAGACGTAGCGCTGGAGGATGTCGCGGCGCAGCTGGATCAGCTTGTCCTTGGCCGCGCCCTTGTCCATGAGGAAGAACACGTCCGCGCGGTTCATCGCGTTGATCGCCTGCACCGTGAGGTATTCAGGGTCGCCCGCGCCGATGCCGATGATGAGCAGCTGCTTCATGTCTGGTCCTGCGTGCCTTCGTCCGGAGGGGCACCAGATTACGCCTGTCCGGCGCCACGCTCATCTGCCGGATCGCCGCGGTAGCAGAAGCGTAGGGCGGATAACGCCTGGGGCGTTTGCGCCCTACGGGGCTGGCGCGGCGTCACCGTAGGGCGGGTCAGGCAGGATGGGTGGAGCGCCAGGTCGGCTCAGCCCAGCAGCGCCACATCCTTGCGCAGCTCGCGGGCGGCCGCGACCATGTTCACCAGCGCCGCTTCCGTTTCCGGCCAGGCACGGGTCTTCAGGCCGCAGTCGGGGTTGACCCACAGGCGCTCGGCGGGAATCCGTTGCGCGGCCTTGCGCAGCAGCTTGACCATCTCGTCCTTGCCCGGCACACGTGGCGAATGGATGTCGTAGACGCCCGGACCGATTTCGTTGGGGTACTCGAACTTCTCGAAGGCTTCCAGAAGCTCCATGTCCGAGCGCGAGGTTTCGATGGTGATCACGTCGGCGTCCATGGCGGCGATGGATTCGATCACGTCGTTGAACTCGCTGTAGCACATGTGGGTGTGGATCTGGGTTTCGTCGCGCACGCCGGAGGCGCACAGGCGGAAGGCTTCGGTGGCCCAGTCGAGGTAGCGGCCCCAGTCGCTGCGGCGCAGTGGCAGGCCCTCGCGGAAGGCGGCTTCGTCGATCTGCACGATCCTGATACCGGCGCGCTCCAGGTCGACGACCTCGTCGCGGATCGCCAGGGCCAGCTGGCGCGCCTGGGTTTCGCGGGAGACGTCCTCGCGCGGGAAGGACCACATCAGCATGGTCACCGGGCCGGTCAGCATGCCTTTCATCACCTTGCTGGTAAGGCTCTGCGCGTAGCGGATCCAGGCCACGGTCATGGCTTTCGGGCGGCTCAGGTCGCCGAAGATCACCGCCGGTTTCACGCAGCGCGAGCCGTAGCTCTGCACCCAGCCGAAGCGGGTGAAGAGGTAGCCGTCGAGCTGCTCGGCGAAGTACTCGACCATGTCGTTGCGCTCGGCCTCGCCGTGCACCAGTACGTCGAGCCCGAGGTTTTCCTGGATCACCACGGCATGGCGGATTTCGCTGTGCATGGCCTGGGTGTAGTCGGCGATGCTGAGCTTGCCCTGCCTGAAGGCCTGGCGCGCCAGGCGTATAGCCGAGGTCTGCGGGAAGGAGCCGATGGTGGTGGTGGGGAAATCCGGCAGGTTCAGGCCGGCGCGTTGCTTGACGATGCGCTGGGCAAAGGGCGACTGGCGCTGGCAGTCGGCGGCTTTCACCGCCGCGAGGCGGGCCTTCACCTCCGGTTTGTGGATGCGTGGCGAGGCGGCGCGGCTGGCCTGCACGGTGCGGCTCTGCTCCAGCGCGGCGATGACTTCCGGCGCCTCGGGTTGATTGACGGCACGGGCGAGCAGGGCGACTTCGGCGCACTTCTGCACGGCAAAGGCCAGCCAGCTCTTCAGCTCGGCATCCAGTTGGTCCTCGCGCTCCAGGTCCACCGGGCTGTGCAGCAGCGAGCAGGACGGCGCAACCCACAGGCGATCTCCCACCCGCTCATGGGCGTGGCGCAGCACTTCCAGGCTCTTCTCCAGGTCGCAGCGCCAGACGTTGCGGCCGTTGACCACGCCGAGGGAAAGAATCTTGTAGGCCGGCAGGCGGTCGAGGATGGTCGGGAACTGCTCTGGTGCGCGCACCAGGTCGAGGTGCAGGCCGTCCACGGGCAGGCCGGCGGCCAGGCCCAGGTTGTCGTCCAGGCCGCCGAAGTAGGTGGCCACCAGCTTCTTCAGCGGCTCGCTCTGCAGCAGGTTGTAGGTGCGTTCGAA
Source organism: Pseudomonas sp. PDM17 (assembly GCF_014851985.1). Taxonomy (NCBI): domain Bacteria; kingdom Pseudomonadati; phylum Pseudomonadota; class Gammaproteobacteria; order Pseudomonadales; family Pseudomonadaceae; genus Pseudomonas; species Pseudomonas sp. PDM17. The sequence continues at coordinate 63,038 of NZ_JACVAT010000008.1, read as the reverse complement.
GGCATTCTTCCAGTCCTGCGGCAGGTCGAGGGCGAGGATCGGTTCGTCGATTTGCACCCACTCCACGCCTTGCGCGGCAAGGCGGCGGAAAATCTGGCCGTAGAGCGGCAGCAGGCGCTCCACGAGGTCGAGCTTGTCGAAGTCGGCCCCTTTGGTCTTGCCCAGCCAGAGGTAGGTCAGTGGGCCGATTACCACCGGTTTCACCTGATGGCCGAGAGCGTGGGCTTCCTCCACTTCCTCGAACAGCTGCTCCCAGCTCAGTTCGAACTGCTGGTCAGCGCTGAACTCGGGGACGAGGTAGTGGTAGTTGGTGTCGAACCACTTGGTCATCTCTTGGGCATGCGCGCCGCAGCATCCCGTACTGACGCCTCGCGCCATGGCGAACAGGGTCTGCAGGGTGGGCTTGGCTTCGCCATGGGCGCGGAAGCGCTCGGGGATCACGCCGAAGGTCAGCGAGTGGGTCAGCACCTGGTCGTACCAGGCGAAGTCGCCCACCGGCAGCAGCTCGATGCCGGCGTTCTTCTGCACCTGCCAGTGGGCGGCACGCAGCTCGCGGCCAATGGCGCGCAGGCCGGCTTCGTCCAGCTCGCCCTTCCAGAAGGCTTCCTGGGCTTTCTTCAGCTCGCGGTCGCGGCCGATGCGGGGAAAGCCGAGGTTGTGTGCCAGCGCCATGTGAATCTCTCCATTGAATCAACGATGGGGAAATTCTCCCGGCGCAGCCTTCATGAGACAAACTCATTGTTCTTGTGATGAACATAAGTAACTCTCATGTTCGTCGCCCGTTCTGCTTGGTGCTGCGCTGGCCCGTCCCAGGGACGCTCTGACGGGCGATTACCTTCCTGCCCGCATTTGCCGCGCCAAAGCTCCAGGCGAGGTGTGGAGCTGGCGCTGGAACAGCTCGATGAACGCCGAGGTGGACTCGTAGCCCAACTCGCCGGCAATGAGTGTCACCGACTCGCCGCGTTCCAGCCTCGGCAGGGCCGCCAGCAGGCGCACCCGCTCGCGCCATTCGCGGAACGACAGCCCGGTCTCGTCACGGAACAGCCGCGCCAGCGTGCGCCTTGAAGCGCCGACGCGCTGCGCCCAGTCCTCGATGCCCAGGCGCTCGCCGGGGTGCTCCTGCAAGTGATCGGTGACGCGCCGCAGGCGGGCATCACGCGGCAGCGGCAGGGCCAGGCCGGAGTCTGGCGCGCTGTGCAGCTCGTCCACCAGTACCTGCATGAGGCGCGCTTCCGGGCCCTCGTCGGGGTAGTCGTGGGAGAATTCGCTGGCGCGCTGGATGAGGTTGTCCAGCAGCGGCGAGATTTCCAGCACGCGGCACGGGCCCAGGCCGACGGCCAGTTCCGGGGCCAGGTAGAAGCTGCGGTGGACCACCAGCGTGCGCGCCCGCGCGCTGTGGCGAACGCCCGCCGGCAGCCACATCGCCCGGCGTGGTGGAATCACGCAGGCGTACTGCTCGGTCGCCGCCTCAAGCACGCCGCTGGCGGCGTACATCAGTTGCCCCCAGGGGTGAGAATGGGGCTCCACCTCGTGGCCGGCGGGCATGTCGAAGGCGCGCAGCCACACGGGGCGGGGCAGCGACGTGAAGCCGGGAAGTGCCAAAGCATCCTGTCCCGCTGGCGGCATAGCTTGTCTCACTGTCGGAAGTGGGTCATGGAGGGCCGATGGTAGCGTCTTCCCCGGCCAATATCAGCCATCCGTGGAGAGCACCATGAGCAGCCATCGCCTGCAACAACGCCTGTCGATCCTGGACATCCGCCAACGCCGCGAGCCCGGCAGTCTGGTCGTGCTGACCGCCTACTCGGCGCCCATGGCGCGGCTGCTCGACCCGCACGTCGATGTGCTGCTGGTAGGGGACTCGCTGGGCATGGTGCTCTACGGCATGCCGCACACGCTGGCCGTCAGCCTCGACATGATGATTGTCCACGGCGCCGCCGTAGTCCGGGGCTCGCAACGGGCCTGCGTGGTGGTGGACATGCCCTTCGCCAGCTACCAGGCCTCGCCGCAGCAGGCGTTTATCGCCGCCGCGCGGGTGCTTGCCGAGAGTGGCGCGCAGGCGGTGAAGCTGGAAGGGGGCGCGGAGATGGCCGAGACCATAGCCTTCCTGGTCGAGCGCGGTATTCCAGTGATGGCGCATATCGGCCTGATGCCGCAGAAGGTCAACGCCCTCGGTGGTTTCAAGGTGCAGGGCAAGGAGGAAACCGGCGTTGCGCGGGTGTTGCGCGACGCGGATGCCATCGCTGCCGCCGGGGCCTTCAGCGTGGTGCTCGAAGGCGTGCTGGAGCCAGTGGCGCGACAGGTCTGCGAGCGGCTGGAGATCCCGGTGATCGGCATCGGCGCTTCACCTGCCTGCGCAGGGCAGGTGCTGGTGACCGAGGACATGCTCGGGCTGTCCGGCGAGCAGATTCCGCGCTTCGCGCAGCAGTACGTGCGGGTGGACGAACTGATCGGCGCGGCGGCCGAACGCTTTGCCAGCGAGGTGCGTGAGCGCCAGTTCCCGCAGGCGCGGCATTGTTTCGGCATGGCGAAGGAGTGAGCCCGGCGCGGGGCCAAGAGCACGGAACATCAATCTGCAGGGCCGGGCCATGCCGCAATCGCGCGCATGGCGCGCTCCGGCAGGAAAGCTCCGGCGCTAGAACCCGCTCTCGCGCAATGCCACCGCCAGCAACCGGGTGAAACCCTCGCCCAGCCAGCTGCGCCGCGTCCCCTCGATCTGCAGGTGGCCACGGGTTTCGTGAAGGCCCGGTGGCGGCTCGTCGAGCCTTACCAGCACATGGAACAGTGCCGGGTTGGGCACCAGTGCCTCGCCCTGCGGATTGACGTTCAGCGGGCCGCCGTAGCGCGAGGCGAGCATCGGATGTTCCAGCTGGCTGATGCGCGTGGTGCCGATCAGCACCACCTGGCCCTCGATGGGGCGCGGCACGCCTTCGGGGTAGAAACGCACATGGCCGCCGTCGGTGAGGCGTTGCACTTCGTCCTGTTTGACGTAGGCGTCCACCAGCCAGTGCTGCGGGTCCACCAGTACGCCGATGGGCTCGCGGGTGTTGATCCACTGGCCGGGCTTCCAGTCCGGGTTGACGTCCATCCAGCGTCCGCTGAAGGGCGCCTGCAGGTTGAGACGGGCCATTTCGTTGCGGGCGGCGCGGGCCTGCTGGTACTCCACGCCCAGGCGCTGGCGGGTGACGGCTTCCTCGGAGAGACCGGACGGGTCGGCCAGCATCCCCGCCAGCCGCCCCTGGAAACCGCGGATGCTCGCCTCGCTGCCAGCTACCTTGGCGGCAATGTCGGGCTCCTCCATCACCGCCAGGGTTTCCCCCTTGCCGACTTCGCCACCCGGGCGCAGGTCGCGCAGCAGCGCAGGGAAGGGCGCGTAGACGTGCAACTGCTGCGCCGCACGCGCCACGCCCATGGCATGCACTTGGGTGCGCCAGGGAATGGCGAGCAGCAGGACGATGGCGCCGAGCAGCGCGAGGAACACCAGCTTGCGCCGCGGCTTCACTTCCGCACGGCGCTGCCACCAGACCTTGAGTTCGCGCCACACAGGCTGAACGATGAACCAGCTGATTTCCACGGCGAACAGGAAGATCCCCAGCAGTTTGAAGAAGAAGTAGTAGACCGCCACGGCGATGCCGAGGAACAGCAGCAGGCGGTAGACCCAGGTACCGAAGGCGAAAGCCACCAGCAGGCGGCGCTTGCCGGTGGGGAAATGCTCCGGCCAGGGCTCATCCAGCCCCAGCAGGTTGCGCCGCAGCGTGGTGCGCGCCAGGGCGCCGGCGCGTTCGTGCAGGTTGGGGAAGTCCAGCAGGTCGGAGAAGATGAAGTAGCCGTCGAAGCGCATGAAGGGGCTGGCGTTCAGGGCCAGCGACAGCGCCCAGCTGGTGGTCGCCAGGTACAGCAACCCGTTGCGGAAGGGGCCGGGGTCGGCCAGTGCCCAGCCCAGCGTCGACAACCCGGCCAGGCCCAGTTCAGTGATGATCCCGGCGCTGGCAATCGCCAGGCGCTGGCGGTTGCTGCGCAGCTTCCAGCTCTCGCCGGTGTCGGTGTAGAGCATCGGCCACATCACCACGAAGGCGATGCCCATGTGCGCGACCTTCAGCCCCAGTCGCGTGGCCACCAGCGCGTGCCCCAGCTCGTGCAGCGTCTTCGCCACCACCAGCGCGGCGGCGAAGCTGAGCAGGCCCTCGAAGGAGAATGACTCCACCACGTCGTGGGTGAAGGTGTCCCACTGGTGCGCCACCAGCACGATGCCGGCTAGGCTGAGCAACAGCACCAGCATCGCCACGTAGCGGTTGAACAGCCAGTCGAGGCTGCCGGCGATGGCGCGCAGGAAGCGCTGCGGGCGCAGTAGCGGGATACGGAAAAACAGGTAGTGGTGCAGCCACCAGTTCCAGGTGGTCCATTGCTTGCCTTCGCTGCGCGCGGCCAGTCGCGCCAGTGCCTCGGGGCCGGGACGAAGCAGCTGGTGGTGTTCGAGGAACTGGCGGAAGCCCAGCACTTGCTCGGCGTCGGGCTTGAGCGCGGTCTGCTCGGCGATCTGCTCGCTGATCTGCCGGGGCGTCTGTTCCCAGCGCAGCAGGCATTCGAACTCCAGCCAGCCGATGCGGTAGAAGCGGTTGAGCACGCTGTCCTGGATCACCCACACCGGCTCTCCGTCCGGGCCGGGCGCGGCTTCGTCCAGGCGCAGGTCGTCGCGCAGCGGCGGGGTGGGCAGGTCTTCGGCAGCAATGTCCATCGTCGCTACCAGCCGGTCCAGGCGCGCAGGGACGCCAGCGGGCGGCGCAGCAGGTAGTAGCCGAGCACCACGCGTTCGCCGTAGAGCTTGGCAGTGCCGTGCAGGCCCAGGCGCGCATGGGGCGGGGCGTCCTGCACGCTGGCCAGCAGGCGGTAGGAGGCCACGCCTTCATCGCTGGGCTTGGCCTGGTAGCTGGTGTCGAGGATTTCCCCGTGCAGCGGGTCGAGCGGGTAGGCGGTGAGGAACAGCGCCACGGGTGCCCCCGGCTCCAGCGCGATGGCATCGGCCACCGGCAGCTGGATGCGCATGCCTGGTGCCTTCGGGTCGGCGATCTGCAGGATGCGTTCGCCGGTCACCACCGGCTTGCCCAGCCAGTCGTTGGGGTCGCTGTACACGGCCACGCCGGCGCGCGGCGCGAGTACGCGGGTGCGCGCCAGTTGCGCCTGCACGGCGGCCAGTTCGGCGCGGCGCTGGCGGGAGCGGCCGTCGAGCACCGAGAGTTCGCTCTTGCTCTGCGGGTTGTCGAAGGCGCGCTGGCTGGCGGCCATGAGTTCGGCGTCGGCCACGGCAACTTCCTTGGCCAGCACGTCGGCGCGGCTGCGCAGGGTGGTTTCGTCCAGCTCGAAGAGCGGCGTGCCGACCTCGACGCTCTGGTTCGGCCGCACCAGCATCCGGACTATCACGCCGTCGATCGGCGAACTGATCACTTGGGCGTTGCGCGAGACGATTTCCGCCGGCGCCAGGGCGGTCTGCCGCACCGGGATCAGCAGCAGAGCGGCCAGGGCGATCACCCCGACCAGCACCTGGCGCTTGCTCGGCCGCCAGAAGCGCAGGCGGGTGCGCGGCCCGAACGATGCCCAGGCGTGCGCCCAAGTCTGCCAGATGCCTTGCAGCAGCGGTTGCAGGTTGCGCGCTGGCGGCTCGTCGAGCAGGAACAGCACCAGCCCCAGACGCTTGCCGGCACGGTCGTGCAGCGGCACGCACCAGAGCCCGGCGGGCCACCATTCGCTCCAGCCTTCGGCGATATCGGCGGGCGGTTCGAGGGCGTCGCGGGCCAGCCAGGTCTGCGTGGCGTCGGGCAGCTGCGCGGCGACCCAACGGCTGGCGCGCTCCAGCCAGACCAGATAAGGCGAGTCTTCCGTGGGCTTGGCCAGGCCGGAGACTGCCAGCAGTTCGTTGCGCGATTCATGGCAGGCGAACACCAGCGCCTGGTGGAAGCGCAGCAGCGGGAACAGGTCGTTGGCGATGCTGAAGGCCAGGGCGCCGAGGGAGTCGGCCGTCAGCGCCTTGTCGCGCACATTGGCCAGGCTCAGCAGCAGCTGGGGTGGCGGCAGCAGCTCACTCATGGCTTTCGGGGAAGCGCGCGACCCCGCTCATGCCGGCGATCAGTTCGGGGTAGCTGGCGTCGAGCTTCGCTTCCAGCTCCACGGTCTGCGCCACGGCGTCGACCCGCGCGTTGATCACGCTGACCTTGGCCGGGTAGTGCTTGCCGGTTTCGTGGATGTCCACTTCCAGCGGCATGTCCGGACGCAGGCTGGGCAGCATGGACGAGGGCACATTGAGGCGGACCTTCAGTGCGCCATCGCTGACCAGATCGAACAGCGGCGTGCCGGCCGTCACCGTCTGGTAGGGTTTGACGTAGACCTTGGCGATGCGCCCGGAGAAGGGCGCGTCGACCAGGCAGTAGCCGGCCTGGGCGCGGGCCAGGGTGAGGGCGCCGTCGGCCTTCTGCACCTCGGTGTTGGCCATGGCGACTTCGAGGTCGCCCACGGCATCGAGCTTGCGCAGGTTCTGCTTGGCGGCAAGATTGGAGCGGGCCATGTTCAGTTCGGCGGCAGCAACCTTGGCGCGGGCGTTGACCTCCACGCAGTTGAGCTGGGCCAGCTCGGCATCCTTGGCGACCTTGTCGCCCAGGCTTGCCTTGAGCGCACCGAGGGTGCCGTTCATCTGCGCGGAGAGGGTGGTTTCCAGGTTGGACACCAGCAGCACGCGGATAGCGCCGGGGTCCTGGTTGTCGGGCAGTGGCGGCAGGCCGCTGGGGGCGTCATCGGCCAGCGCCGGCTGGAGCAACATCAGGCACAACGGGAGGAGCAGGTACGGCTTACTGCGCGGCATTGGCGATTTCCTTCTGCCCTGCGGATGCTTGCCCAGCGGTCGGTTGAACGGTTGATTTCATGGTCGTGGCGCCGCTGCTGGCGAGCAGGTTGGTGCTGGTTTGCTGCTCCAGCGTGCGCTGGATTTCCCGCGCCAGGGTCTTCACGTCGTGGTTCTCGATTTCCCTGGGCATCACCTCGAAGCCCACCGAGTTGTACAGCCGGCCCCAGGCGGCCTGGGCGTCGGAGTAGGCGGCTTCGCGCTGGTAGCGCGAGAGCAGGAAGCGCCCCTCGGCGCGGATCAGCTCCAGTTCGCTGCCCAGGGCGGCGCCACGGGCGGACTGGGCGTAGCTGAGCAGGCTCTGATCGACGCGCAGGCTCTCGTCGGCGAACTCCACTTCCTGCCTGGCCAGCTGGTAGCGCAGCAGGCCGACGCGGACCTGGGTGAGGATGGCCATGGACAGCGCGGTGCGGCGCATGTCGTCGGTCTTTTCCTGGCTGGCCTCGGCGGCCTTGATGTCCGGGTACTGCGCCAGGCGCAGCAGGTTCATCGAGACATTGATGCCGGTCTGGTTCCAGTCGTTGTTGTACAGGTACTTGTTGGAGTCGTACTCGTAGCCGTAGTTGAAGCTCACGTTGGGCCACAGCTGGGCCTTGGCGATCTTCAGGTCGTTCATGTCGACGCGCTTCCGGTACCACTCCTCCATGATTTCCGGGCGGCGTTCCAGCGACAGGCGTTCGAGTTGTTCGACGTTGTTGGTCACCAGCGGCAGCGGCTGTTCGCCGAGGTCGGCCAGGACCATTTTGGTGTTCGGCGGCAGCGACATCAGCGCTGCCAGTTCGGCGCGGGCGAATTCCAGGTCCTGGCGGCGCACGGTGAGCATGTACACCGAGTCGAGCAGGGCGCGCTGGTAGGCGAGGATGTCCTGGCGTGGCAGCAGGCCCTTGCCCTCGGCCTCGCGGGCGGAGGTCAGGGCACGGTGGGTGCGCATCAGCAGGCCGTCCACTTCCGGCAGCAGGCGCTGGGCGCCCAGCGCGCGCCAGTAGGCGTTGCGCACGTCCTGCAGGACGTTCTGCGCGACCTTCTCGCGGCGCTCTTCGGCCATCAGCATCTGGTCGTTCTTCTGCTGGGTGCGGTAGTAGGCGACGCCGAAGTCCAGCAGGCTCCAGGACAGCCCGAGACTGTAGAGCTGGCGGTAGCGCTCTTCCGAGGTGGACGGACGCAGGCTGACCTGGCGGTCCTCGATGCCGATGGAGGTGCCGCCCGAATCGTTGTTGCGCCCGGCGTAGCCGGCGGAGGCGACCACCCGCGGCAGCATCTCGTGGCTGGTGACGTCACGCAGGTCGGAGGCGAGCGCGCTTTCCAGCAGTTTCAGGCGGTAGTCGAGGTTGTATTTCAGGGCGCGCGCTGAGGCTTCGTAGAAGGTGATCGGCCCGCTGACCGGCTCCTGCTCCTTGTACATCCGCGCCTGGTCGTCGATCACCCGCTGGCGCATTTCCTCCTCGGTGTAGGGCTTGGGCTCGAACGCCGAGCAGGCGCTGAGGAAGAGGCTGACGGTGATGGTGGCGCTCAGGCATTTCAGTGCGTAGGCAGGCATAGTCTGTCCTTGATCGATCCTAAAGAGTCGCGGGTTCCTCATTGGCCACTCCGGCGCTGGGCGGCCTCGCGCAGCTGCGCGCGGAAGCCCTGGGTGTTCTGCGCCTTGTCAGCCTTGCCGACCATGTCGGCGGGGAAGGGCGCCCACAGCGACGGGTCGGGCAACAGCCCGTCGGCGCTGAGGCTGATGACGCCGTGGCGGCCGTCCACCCAATTCTTGTCCAGCGTTGCCGCGCGGCGGCTTTCGGCCACGGCGCGGGCGACGAACTGGCCCTTGACCTGGCCCAGCTGTGAGCCCAGCGACGGGCTCTCGATTTCCGGCGTGGCGAAGATGTCGATGTGGCTGCCATCGGCGCCCCAGTTGGAGAGCGACAGGCGATCGTCGATACGCTCGACCACCGGCTGCACGAAGATCGCCGGGTCTACGTCCGGGAGGCGGTCACGCGGGTAGCCGTCGTCGCCGAAGCGGTCGAAATGCGGGCCCGGCGGGATGTACGGCGTGGCGATGTCCAGGGTGATGGTCAGCACGGCATCGTCGGTGGCGCCGGCCAGGTCGCTGATGGTGTAGGTGAAGTAGTCCTTGAGCACCTGCCCGAGTCCGGCCGCCGCCAGCACTTCGCGGTTGGTCAGGTCGATGGTGTAGGTGTAGCTGCCGTCGGCGTTGAGAACGAGCGTGCCGTAGCGCCCGGCAATCGGCTGGCCGATCACACCGGCAGTGCCGTTGCCGGTTTCCTGGCCGGTGCGGATGCCGGTGACGGTCAGCGAGTCGCCGCCATCCACGTCGCTGTCGTTGGGCAGCACGTTGCCGCTGGCCTGCGGTGCCGGCGTCTGGTCGGTGGCGCTGTTGCTGTCGTCGCGCGCCACCGGGTTGTCATTGGCGCCCTGGATGACCACGGTCAGGCGCGCGTCGGAGGTAGCGCCGGCGGTGTCGCGCATGCGGTAGGTGAAGACTTCCTGCAGCTTCTCGTTGGCGCTGCGCATGGCCTGCACGGCGGGGTTGTCGTTGTCGACGCGGTACTCGTAGCTGCCGTCGGCATTGATGACCAGCTTGCCGTAGAGACCTTGCAGCACGTTTCCGGCATTGACCGTGTTGCCGTTCTGGTTGGTGAAGTCCACGACCGACTTGGTTTCGCCGTACTGCACACCGTCGACGTCGGTGTCGTTGTCGAGCACGTTGCCGCGCGGGTCGACACCGGGGGTGCCGTTGTTGACGCCGCCGGCCTCCACAGCCAGCGCGTTGTCGTCGCTGGCAATCGGCGTGTCGTTGCGCCCGTCGATGGTGATGGTCAGCAGGCCTGGGGTGGCGCCGCCCCAGATGTCCGCGCCCAGGTAGGTGAACTTGTCCTGCAGGGTCTGGCCGCTGGCGCGCAAGGCTTCGACCTCCGGCAGGGAGTTGTCCAGCTCGTAGCTCCAGCTGCCGTCGTCGTTGAGCGTCAGGGTGCCGTACAGGCCGCGCAGGCTCTGGCCGGGAACGCTGGCGTCGGGCGGAACGGGGCGGTCGCCGGCCCAGTACGAGACGACGTGCATCACATCCTGCGGGATGGTTGTAATGGTGTCCGGGTCGGTGTCGTTGTCCAGCACGTTGCCCGATGGATTGCTGCCTGGCACGTTGTTGTGCAGGCCGCCGTCTTCGACCGCCGTGCCGAAGTCCGGCGCGGTGTCCGGTGGCTGGTTCTGGCCACGGACCAGGATGATCAGTGTGGCCTGGTCGCTGAGGCCGCCATCGTCGGTGACCTGGTAGGTGAAGGATTCCAGAGCGAACGCCAGCGGGCCGAGGGCGATGATGTCCGCGTTGGTGTTGTCGACGAAGTACTGGTAGCTGCCGTCGGCATTGATCACCAGGGTGCCGAACGCGCCGACGATGGTCTGCGGGCTGCCGGGTGTCACCGCCACGGTGCTCACCTGCGCACCCTCCGGGCCGACCGCGATGGTGGTGACGCGCATGTGATCGCCGGCATCGACATCGGTGTCGGCACCGATACCGGCGAAGATCCCGGTCAGACCGGTGATCACGTTGCCGGTGGGGTTGCGCCCGCCGCTGCCATCGAGGTTGGCTACGGCGTAGTTGATGTCGTCGTTGGCCACCGGGGCGTCGTAGCGGCCTTCGATGGTGATGGTCAGCTGGGCGATGGAAGTGGCGCCAGCGGTGTCATGCATGCGGTAGGTGAAGGCTTCGGTCAGCGAGTCGCCGTTCTTCAGCGCCTGCACGGCGGCCAGGCTGTCGTTGACGGTGTAGGTATAGGTGCCGTTGGCGTTGAGGGTCAGAGTGCCGTAGGTCCCAGCGATCACGCCGCCGCTGGCGGTCAGGTCGATCAGCGTGCCGCCGGCGCCTTTGGTGCCAGTGCGCACAGCGTCGACTACATGGGTTTCTCCGTAAGCCGCGCCGTCCACATCCAGATCGTTGGGCAGCACGTTGCCGGTGGCGGGCGCGCCGGGCGTGGTGTTCAGCGTGCCGCCGGCTTCGATGGCGGCCCCCGTGTCGTCGGCAGCGATGGGGGTATCGTTCTGCCCGTGAATGATAACAGTGAAGGTGCGGGTGACGGTCTTGCCGTTCCCGTCGCTGACGCTGTAGGTGAAGACCTCGCTGAGTGTGTCGTTGTAGGTACGCAGCGACTGCACCGCCGGGTCGAGGTTGTTGACCACGAAACGGTAGCTGCCGTCGGCGTTGAGCAGCAGTACGCCGTAGTTGCCCGCCAGGTCCGCCCCCACGTTGCCGCTGACGCCGTTGGGGTTGACCACGGCGGTGATGGTCAGGACATCGCCGTCGGGATCGACATAGGAGCCCCGGATACTGCCGATCGGGTCGAGGCCTGCGACGTTGTTGAGCAGGCCGCCGGCCTCGGTGGCGTGGATCACGACGGGTTGCACGACGGGCGGGTCATTCACCCCGCGTACGGTGATCACCAGCTGCGCCTGGTCGGTCAACCCGCCGGTGTCGTGGATGCGGTAGGTGAAGATGACGTCCAGGCTCTGGTTCGCCGTGAGTGCCTGGATGGCCGGATCGGCACTGTTGACCACGAAGGTGTAGGTGCCGTCGTCGTTCAGGCTGAGCTGGCCGAAGTTGCCGCTGATGATGCTGCCGTTGGCCAGCCGGGCGACCGTGCCGGCGATGTTGGTGGTGATGCCGTTGACGACACCGGTCAGGGTGCCGCCGGCGCTTTCCAGGCCGGAGCGCACGCCGTCGACCTTGAGCTTGTCGGCGTTGGGTCGGTCGACGTTGTCGACGTCAGTGTCAGTGCCCACCCCGGCGTTACCGGTGATCACGTTGCCGCTGGCGTTGACCGGTGCCGGGCTGCCGTCGCTGGCGCCGGCCGTGGCGCTGCCGTGGTCGTCCACTGCCACCGGCGCGTCGTTGGCGCCCTGGATGGTGATGGTGAGGGTGGCGATGGCGCTCAGGCCGCCCTTGTCGGTGACCTGGTAGGTGAACTGCTCGGAGAGGAGAGGGTCGCTGGGGGACCGCGCCTGGACCACGGGATTGTTGTTGTCCACCACGTAGCGATAGGTGCCGTCGGAGTTGATCGTCAGGCTGCCGTAGAGGCCCGCAACGGTGGTCGGTGAGCCGGGGGCGACCGGCAGGATAGCGCCACCGCCGGTGCCGTCGAAGCGCACCAGGCTGACGGCCTTGGTCTCGCCATAGACCGTGGCGTCCACATCGCTGTCGTTGGTCAGCACGTTGCCGGTGGCATCGCTGCCGGCGGTGCCGTTATTGGTGCCGCCGGCTTCGATGGCGGCACCGGTGTCGTTTTGCGCCACCGGTGTGTCGTTGGCGCCGTGGATGTCGATGGTCAGGGAGGTGGAGCTGGAAAGGCCGCCGGTGTCGGTGATGAAGTAGCCGAACGACTCGCGCAGCACGTCGCCCGCGGTGCGCAGCGCCTGGACTTCGGCATTGCTGTTGTCGACCACGTACTGGAAGCCACCGGTCGCGGTGATGTAGAGCGTGCCGTAGCGGCCGGCGAGGCTGACGACGCCAGCAGCGGGCACTACCACGAAGCCGCCGGTGGAGTTCTCCAGGCGGGTGACCTTGAGGATGTCGCCGTTGGTGGCGATGTCCACGTCGGTGTCGTTATCCAGCACGTTGCCCGTGGGGTCGACGCCGACCGTGGCGTTGTTCGAACCGCCGGCTTCGATGGCGATCGCAATGTCGGGACGGGCGATGGGCGCATCGTTCACCGGGTCGATGACGATGTTCAGGGTGTCGGTGTCTTTCAGGGCGTCGTCGGGGTTTTCGCCGGGGATGCCGTCGCCGTCCGCGTCACCGAAGTTACCCTGATCGTTGGTGACCATAGTGAGGGTTTCGGCATTGCGGGCGGTGTTGAAGTCCTGATCGCCCTTGTAATAAATCTGGCTGAGCAACACGTTGATCTGCTGCAGGGTGCCGGTGAGCACCAGGGTGCGGCCGGCGCCGGTCGGGGGGGTATCGTTAGCGCCGGGCGTCGTTGCGCTCTGCCAGAGCACGCCGTGCACCACGCTGAGGGTGACGGTCATGACGCCGGCGGTATTGCCGGCGTTGACGTCCACGTCGCTGGTGGCGAGGCCGACGATGTGCAGCACGGTATCTTCCTGGCCATGCTGGTCGGCGACGGTGTTGATCGGCGCTTCGTTGATATGCACGTAGCCGGCATCGGCGATGCCGATGGCGCCTTCGGCCAGGTTCAGGTTGATGTTGCCCAGGCCGACGGTGGAGGTCCCGCTGTCGGAGTCGACGCGCACGTGGAAGCGGTTGTTGCTCGCCTGGGCGAAGTTCTGCGCCACCGCCACCAGGTAATTCCCCGAGGGCAGGATGGCGAACTGGTAGGTGCCGTCGGCGGCGGTCACCGTGCTGAAGGTGCGGTCGTCGGCGTTGCCGAACACGCCGTCGTCGCCGGCCCAGGTCAGGGTCACGTCGATGCCGCCCAGGCCAGGGCCGTCGGGCGTGATGCTGTTGGTGGCGGACTTGGTGTCATCCCACAGGGTGCCTTGCACCACGCCCATGCCGGCGCCATCGCTGAGGATGTAATTGTTCAGCCCGCTGACGCCGTCCTGGCCGGTGCGCTCGCCATCGGCGCCGCCGGCGGTCAGTGGCAGCGAGCCGCCCCAGCCGGCGTTCTCGAAGCTGGTGGGCAGGCTGGTCCAGGTCAGGACCGCAGAGCTGGTGACGTCGTCGGGAACGATGGTGTTGGGCAGGGTGACGCTGTAGATCACCTGTACCTTGTCGTTGACGTTCAGCTGGTCGAAGTTGAGCACCACCTGGCCGCCCACCACGCTGGCGGTGACGCCTGCCGGCAGGTTGCCGGTGGTGTAGCTGGTGCCGTTGATGACGATGCTCTGGATCGCGTAGTCGCTGCCGTTGGGGAACTGGTCACGCAGCACGATGTTGTAGGCCGGTACTTCGCCGTTCTGGGTGAAGCTGACCGAGACCGTCGCCTGGGTCGTGCCGGCGACGCTGCCGGTGGCGATGTCGATGACCGACTTGTCCATGCCGGTGAAGCTGGGTTCCACCACGTGCTCGAAGATCGTGGCGCTGTGGCCGCGGTCGACCCCGCCGCCGGTGCCGACGTGTTCGAACACATTCATGCTCAGCTGCGCACCGCTAATGTTTGAGGCGATGTTGGCGACGCGCACGTTGAACTCCAGGATCACCCCTTCGATATCGCCGTCGTTGATCTCGTTGTTGGTCAGGTTGCCCAGGTTGAAGGTGATGGTCCGACCATCAGGGGAAATCTGCAGGCGCCCGCTGTTGATGTTGAAGATGCCGGTGGGCTTGTCGCCGGACAGGTCGGGATGGATCGGCAGCGATACGTCACTGTTCTGGTTGCCGACCATGCCAAGGGTGCCGCCGCTGATCAGGTCGGTGGCGTCGGTAGTGAGGCCGCCAATGGCGCTGGAACCCAGGGCGATAAGGATGTTGTTGAGGTCGGCGGGGATGAACTCCAGCCCGGGAGCCAACTCGATGCGGATCTGGTAATTGGGGTTTACGCCGGTGGGCACCACGATCGCCACGCGGTAGCGGACGATCTCGCCGACCACCACGGTTTCTTCCAGGCCGGCGGTATCGGTAGCGCCGGAGGAGTTGGTCGCCGGCGGCGTGGCGTCGAGGCCGCCGACACGGGAGACCTGGATGCCATTGGTGACGGGAATCAGCAGTGTGTTGATCTGCCGGTAGTCGTTGAGCACCCCGGAATTGAGCAGTCCGTCGTCGCCGCCGCGCTCGCCCGCGCCGGTGTCGGTGGCGTTGCTCAGGCCATCCAGGCTGGTCCAGCGCACCACGACGTTGTTCGTGATGACTGCCTGGCCGGCTGCCGTGTCGTTCACCACGCCCGAGAGGGAAATGATGATGCTGCCGCCATTGGCGATATCGATGTTGGCGCCGCTGGCGGTGACCAGTTGGCCGTTCTGGATGATGAAGTCCACGCCGCCGTTGTTGGTGGCGCCGTTGTAGACCTTGCCGGTGATCACGATGTTGTCCATCTGCGTGGGCAGTATGTTCAGCAGGCTGAGATCGAAGGCATTGGTGCCGGAAGTGTTGCTGATGGTAATGGTGTAGGTGACCGTGTCGCCTTCGTCGAAGCCGCCGTAGGTGGGGGTGGCCGTGACCTGCTGGCTCACCGTCAGGGTCGGCTCGACGATGGTCACCGAAGGTTGCTGCGGGCTGGCGACGGTGCGGTCCACCGCCGTGGCGCCGTTGGGGGTATCGCCGTCGGGGTCGCTGTAGGTCAGCTGCGCGCCGTTGTTCAGGGTGACGCCCTGCTGGTTGCCCTGCACGTTGCTCGCCACCAGCACCAGGCGGATGACGAAGGCGTTGTTACCGATGTTGTTGTCCGCCGTGGAGCCGGCGGCACTGAACAGCAGGTTCAGGTCGCCGCCATCGCTGCCGTCGCCGCTGAAGGTGAGGACGTTGACAGAGCCGGCGAAGGCCTGGGTGAGCGCGCCGCTGAACGGATCGATGCCGTTGTTCGCGGCGTTGTAGATGATCTGGTAGCCCGCCCCGCCGAAGGCCGTGAGGTCCAGGCGCAGGCCCGGCGGAATCAGGTCGGAAAGACGCAGGTTGGCGGTGCTGCCTTCGGGCAGGGTGACGACGATGTCGTAGGTCATCTTCTCGCCGATCACCAGGTTGCTGCCGCTGGTGTGGCCGGCGCTGGAGTCGTCGTCGGTGAGGCTGCCGTTCTGGTAGGTCTTGGTGATGGTCGGCGCGGCCACCTGCTGGTTGGCGACTTCGACGATGTCCACCGGAGTGAAGTCCTGCCCGCCCTCAACGCTGGCGTAGTGGGTCAGCGCCGCGCTGCTTTGCAGGGTGCTGGAGGCGAGGATGGCGTTGCTCACCGTGACGTCGTAGGTGATCACCACGACGTTGGCGCCGGAGAGGTCGTTGGCCGTGCCGGCGCGGCCGGCGAGCAGGGTGCCCTGGTTGTTGGGGTCGAGGAAGGTGATGCTGTTGCCGCTGATGCTGTAGTCGACGCCCTGCACCAGCAGGCTGCCGTCGCCGCGATGGATCTGCAGGTTGGCGGTGGACAGGCTGCCGCCGACGAAGGCCAGGCCTGCCGGAAGGGTGATGCTGGTGGACACGTCGAAGGCGTTGCCGCCGCCGCTGTTCTTGATCGCCGTGGCCAGGCGCAGGGTGTCGGCGCCGTCGATGCCGCTGACGTTGCCATCCACTGCCGCCAGGCTGGTCACGCTGCCGCTGAAGGGCGTGCCGGTGGTGCCCGGCTGGGCCCAGGTGCCGGTGGTGCCGGTGACCGTGCCGTTGGTGGTGGAAACCACGCCGTGCTTGATGTCCAGCACCGGTTCGGCGACCGATTCGATGACCGCGACATCCGAGGAAATCAGCGGCGTCTTGTCGATGGTGGTGGTCTGGCTGGACTGTGCCAGCACGTCGAGTTCGCGCTGGTCGGCGTAGGGCTGGTCGCCGACCACCATGGTGAAGCGCACCTGCACGGTGCCGCCGTTGAGGCCGCCGGAAACATAGTTGCCGAAGTCGAAGATGATCGAGTTGCCGGCCCCGGTGGTGACGCTGTCGGGCACGTCGAGGATGCTGTTGCCGGCGCCGAAGCTCCACTGGCCGACACCGTTGCCGATGCTCCAGTTAATGCCCGCCGCGTTGAGCAGCGGCAGCGGCAGGTAGGCGGTGAGCTTGAAGTTCTCGTAGTCCGCCACCAGCAGGTCGTAGGTAATGGTGAAGGTGACCACGTCGCCGGGACGCAGCTCGCCGTTGGCAGGCGGGTTGCCGCCGTTCACCTGGGTCAGGGTGATATCGATGTTGGAGGTGTCGATGGTGCTGGTGGTGCCGGAGCCGTCAGTCTGCTCGCCGCCGATGTTCAGCGAGTCGCGCAGCACAGTGGCATCCACCGTTGCGTTGTTGCTGACGCTGTCGCCCTCGTTGAGCTGGTCATGGGGCGGGTGGTCGGAGGTATAGGTGGTGTCGATGGTCGCGTCGTAGACGATGGACATCCGCGTGGCACCTTCCTGCACATCGTCATCCCAGAGGTCGCCGAACAGCGCATAGAGGCCGGGCCCCTGGACGGCGGCAGCGATGGACGCGCCGATGTCGAAGACCAGCGTGGTGCTGCCGTCGGCGTTCACCGTGGCGGTGTAGATCACCGGGATGACCTGCGACGCGCCGTGTTGCTGGATGACGATGCTCGGCGCATTGGCGGCGGAGAAGGTCTGGCCGTCGCTGAGCTGGTCGGTGACGGTGAAGGTGCCCTGGCCGAGGATGTTCTTGCCGAAGGCATAGAAGTCGGAGATGGCCACATCCATGGTGTAGCGCAGGGTGTCGCCGGGGGTAATGCCGGGGGTGCCGACGTCGGTCTGCAGGTTCACCGTTTTGAGCAGGGTGATCGATTTGGCGACGAAGGTGATACCTGCGCCGTCGCCGGTCACGGTGAAGGGATAACCGTCCGGGTCGGTGGGGCGGTCGCGCGGGTCCAGCGGGTTCCAGTCGCCATTCACCGTGGCGGTGCCGAAGGTGATGGTGCGCGGGTTGCCCGTGGCAGGGTCGAGCACCGGCCGCCCGGCCGCGTCGATCTCCGGTACGTAGAAGCCGACCGTGGTGGTGCTGGCCGCGCTCAGGGTGTCGTAGTGAATGGTGTAGCTGGCGACGAAGGCATTGGGGTTGTTGAGTGCCGCGGCGATCAGCGTCGGGTTGGTCAGTACAGTGCCGTCGTGCAGGGTGATCGAGGTCAGGGTGCCGCCGGCGCCAGGGGTGATGGAGCTGACGTGAACCTGGTCGGGCACCGTCTGGGTAACCGTCACGTTGGTCAGGGTCTGGCCGGGGGCCGGGGTCACTGTCACCGTTTCGGTGCGGGTGAAGTTCGGCCCGGTGACCGTCTCGCCCTCGGGCATGTTCACCGTCTGGGTCACCGACAGCAGCGTCGGGGTGACCACGAAACTGTGCAGCGCCGCTTCCACCAGGGTTGGGTCCTGCGCCGGGTTGTTCAGTGAATCGTTGCCGTACTCGAAGCCACCGCGGGCATTGATGGTGAGATTGGGCGCCCCGTCGGAATAGCTGGTGTCGGCCAGGTTGCTCAGCTGCGCGGTGACCTGGATGCCGATGGCCGGCTGGCCGCTGGTGACGCTGGCGTAGGGCAGCTGCAGCACCACCATCTGGTCGCCGGCCTTCATGCCGACGCTGGCAGCGTTGATCACCAGGGCATTGCCGTTGGCGTCCTTGGCCAGCGGGTGGGTGGCATTGCCGTTGGCGTCGAAGGTGATCACATAGCTGGTCACCGCCTGGCCCAGGTAGGTGGCGGAAACGAAAGTGGCGCCGTCATTGCCGTCGCGGCCGGTGGCCGGCATGAACAGGTCGATGTAGGGCGCGAAGCCGACCTGGGTGGATGGGTTGCTGAAGTTGACGTCGAAGGTGAAGGTATCGCCCAGGCGCACCGCCGCGCCGCCGCTGCCCATGGCCACGGTGGGGCTGGCGTCGGCCAGCAGGCCCTGGAAGCTCACAAGGGTGTCGGCGCTCAGGGCGATGGACTTGTCCACGTCGCCCGTGCGCACTTCCAGGTTCCAGTCGCCACCGGCGCTGGTGGAGCCGGTGGCATTGCTGGAGGCGCCGACGTCCGCGCCGGTCCAGCGTGCCAGTTCGTTGACCAGCGCCTGACCGGCGCTGCCTGCGCCGACGTCGCAGCCGTAGAGCTGGATGTCCGCACCGGTATTGAGCTCGCCGCGCCAGGCGCTCAGGCGATCGCCGAGCTGGTCGACGCTCTGGCTGGTGAAGGTCTGGTTGCCCAGGGTGAACTGGCCGGTGGCGCCGTGGGAGAAGATCTGGATCGAGTCGACCTTGCCCAGTTGCGTCAGCGCGTTGCTGATGGCCGCGATGGCGTCCTGGCCCGCGTCCACCACCAGTGCGGTGGTGCCCACCGGCAGGTTGGCGGCGAGCTGGTCGCGGTTTTCCAGGCGGGCATCGATCACCACCAGGTTGCGCGGCGCCGCCTGTGCGGGGGCGGCTGCCTGGGCGCGAGCCTCGACGGCAGTGGCCGGCTTGGCCGTGTCCTTCGTCTCGGCGGCGGTGCTGTCGTGATGCTGTTGATCGACGGCCGCAGCGGCTGCGCCGTCGAACAGGATGCGTTGTTCCAGCGCCAGGGCGTGGGCAACTGGCTGGAAGAGCTTCGAGCGATATTTGGCCTGCATTTCCCTAATTCCGGCTGGTAAATCCCCAGAGAAAAGCAGTCCTACGCATATCTGCTTACGGAATTGACGCTAGTCGCGATTGGAATTTTCGCCAGCAGAACAGATACATAAGCGACAAATAGAAGCGCTTTTTGTCTCAGAAATGTAACAGCCTTCCTACAAAGACGTCGGCTGCAGGCCTTGGGAACCGCGGCTCCGCGGCAGACGCCTGACGTAGAGCGGATGACGGTGCAGGAAGCTGTCCGAGGAGCCAGTCGGGGTCTTCCAGCGTCTGACGGGCTGGCTGGCACCGGTGAGAAAGCGCCGCCTATGCTGAGTCGTCCATTCCCACTCCGGCCCGCGCCGGCGTCCTCGTGTTCCGTCTACTGGAGACTCGCCATGAACCTGCATCTGTCCGACAAGCTCGCCCTGGTCAGCGGTTCGACCAAGGGCATCGGTTTCGCCATCGCCCAGGGCCTGGCCCGCGAAGGGGCGCGGGTAATCCTCAATGGTCGCAGCCAGGCGTCGGTTGATGATGCGTTGGCACGCATCCGCGACGGGCAGGCCGATGCGAAGGTCGAGGGTTTCGCCGGTGACCTCTCTGACCCGCAGCAGATTGCCGCGCTGGTGAAGCGCTACCCGGCGGTGGATGTGCTGGTGAACAACCTGGGTATTTTCGATCCCAAGCCCTTCGAGGAAATTGCCGACGAGGAGTGGCTGCGCTTCCTCGACGTCAACCTGCTGTCCGGTGTGCGCCTGTCCCGTGCCTACCTGCCGGGCATGAAGCAGAAGAACTGGGGGCGGGTGGTGTTCATCAGTAGCGAGAGCGGCATCCAGATTCCCCTGGAGATGATTCATTACGGCGTCACCAAGACCGCCCAGCTCGGCCTGTCCCGCGGACTGGCGGAGTATTGCGCGGGCACAGGGGTGACGGTGAACGCCGTGCTGCCGGGGCCGACCGCCTCCGAGGGCGTAGGTGATTTCGTCGACAAGCTCTCCGGCGGCCAGCCGTTCGAGCAATTCGAGGCCGAGTTCTTCCGCACCGCGCGGCCGGGCTCGCTGCTGCAGCGCTTCGCTCGTCCCGAGGAGATCGCCAACCTGGTGATCTATGTCTGCTCGGAGCTTTCCTCGGCCACCAACGGCGCGGCGCTGCGGGTGGATGGCGGGCTGGTGCGCACGGCGTTCTGAGTCAGTCGGCGCTGCGGCTTTCGAACTCCAGCCCCAGCGCCAGGTCGCCACAGCCGAGCTGGCCGAGCCACTGCTGCGCTCTCGGGCCGGCCAGGTGCGCCTCCAGCTCGGCCTGGCTGGCCCAGCGGGTGAGCACCTGCCAGCGATCGGCGGCCAGCTCCTGCAACTCGCTGCCCTGACAGCCGGGTTGCTGGCGGACCTGGGTGACCAATTGAGTGAGATGCTCGCTCAGCGCGGCAGCCTGGCCGGGGAATGCCTGGACGCGAACGATGGCAATGGCGGACGGGGACATGGCGAGGCTCCTTCGTGCTGGGTGGCCATTGGGCGCTGACGCCGGGGGCCGGTAAAGGCCGGAACCGGCTTTCAAAACCGATGCTGGGAGGTTACGGCCGCGCCGCCCCCGGCTGAACTGCCAATTCCAGGGAAAACCGCCGGGCCAATCGTTCTCGGATGGCTATTGCTGATCGGCCGTCGCTGCCCCTGGCATGGAATCGATGGGTATCGCTGTCTGTTCGTCGGAGTCGACGGGGAGCGCAGCGCGCTCCTACAGGGGGAATGAGGCTCAGGCCAACTGCTGCAACAGGTCGCGCACCTTGTCCAGCGCCGGGTCGATGTCCAGCGTGTCGATGGCGCCGAAGCCCAGCAGCAGGCCTTCGCGCACCGGCGCTTGATGGTGGAAGGGCGCCAGCCCGTAGAGGCCGACCTCGACCTTGCGCGCCAGTTCGCAGAGCAGTGCCACGTTGACCGGCTGGCGCAGCAAGGCGGTGAGGTGGAAGCCGGCCACCGAGGGCACTGCTTCCAGCCAGGGCGACAGGTCGCCCGCCAGCCGCGTCAGGATGCGCTCGCGGCGTCCGGCGTAGATGCCGTGGCAGCGGCGGATGTGCTTGAGCAGGTAGCCCTCGCTGATGAACTTGGCCAGCGCCCACTGCGGCAGCGTCGAGCTGTGCCAGTCGGAAATCTGCCGTGCCCGCACCAGCGCCGTGAACAGGCTGGACGGCGGGATCAGGTAGCCCAGGCGCAACTCCGGCAGCAGCACCTTGGAGAAGGTACCGATATAGGCCACCACGCCGTGGCGATCGAGGCTTTGCAGCGCGTCGGTGGGCCGGCCTTCGTAGCGGAACTCGCTGTCGTAGTCGTCCTCGATCACCAGCGCGCCCAGTTCCAGCGCCCGCGCGAGCAAGGCCTCGCGGCGTGCCGGGCTCATCGGCATGCCCAGCGGGAACTGGTGCGAGGGCGTGGTGTAGATCATCCGCGTACCGTCGGGGATCAGGTCGACGCGGATGCCCTCGGCGTCCACCTGCACGCTGGCCACCTCGGCGCCGAGGGTCTGGAAGATCAGCCGCGCCGGGGTGTAGCCGGGGTCTTCCATGGCGACCTTATCACCGGGGCGGAGCATGACGCGGGCGAGCAGGTCCAGTGCCTGCTGCGCGCCATTGCAGACCATCACGTCGTCCAGCTGGCAGTTCACTCCACGGGCATAGGAGATGTGCCGGGCGATGCCGTCGCGCAACGGGGCGATGCCTTCGGGCGAGCTGTAGTGCCCGCGCAGGCCGGTCATCTGGCGCAAGGCATGGTTCACGCAGCGCCGCCATTCCTCCTGGGGAAACTGCAGCTGGGTGGTGGCGCCGCCGATGAAGTCGGCCTTCGCCGTGCCCGCGCCGGGGTGGCGCAGGCGCGTGTCGAGATCGGCCCAGCGCTCGATGTTGTCCTGGCTGGCGAAGCGCACGCCGTCCTGGCGCCGGGCGTGGCGCGGCAGATGGGTGTTGACGAAGGTGCCGCTACCGATTTTGCCCACCAGCACGCCTTCGTAGGTGAGCTGGGCGTAGGTGTCGGAGATGGTCTTGCGCGAGATGCCCAACTGTTCGGCCAACAGCCGGCTGGGCGGCAGGCGGGTGCCGGCGGCGAGGCGGCCGGAGTCGATGGCTTCGCGCAGCTGACGATAGAGTTGCCCGGCGAGATCCTTCTGGCCGTGGATGATCAGGTGCAGCTCCAAGGGCGAACTCCGCAGCTTCTGGGCAGTGGCGCAAGCGTAGCGCCGGCGCGGGGCGCGGTGAAGTTGCGCGGTCGAAATTCCGCGGATTGGTCACTTGTGGCCGGCACGCCTCGGCGCACAATGGCACGGTCAACTTCTGGAGTGCCGTCATGGAGCCACGCCTGGATTACTACACCGCCTCGCCGGAAGCGCTGAAGGCGGTGCTGGCGCTGGAAGCCGCGATCTTCGAGCTGTCGCTGGAGAAGCCGCTGCTGGAGCTGGTGCGCCTGCGGGTATCGCAGGTGAACAACTGCGCATTCTGCGCCGACATGCATGCCATGGAAGCGCGCCGCAACGGCGAGACCGAGCGACGCCTGTTCGCCGTCAGCGTCTGGCGTGAGTCGCCGTTCTTCACCGAGCGTGAGCGGGCGGCGCTGGCCTGGTGCGAGTCGGTGACGCTGCTGTCCGAATCCAAGGTGCCGCTGGAGGTCTTCCAGCTCGCCCGCGAGCAGTTCAGCGAACGGGAGCTGGTGGACCTCACCGTGGCCATCGGCGCGATCAACGTGTGGAACCGCCTGGGCGTGTCCTTCCGCCAGCAGCCGCCTGCGTGAGTTGCACCTTGTAGGGCGCATAACGCGCCAGCGTTATCCGCCGCGCGGCAGCTGGCGGATAACCTGTTCCAGGTTATGCGCCCTGCGTGGGCTCCACCTCGGCGTGACGCAGGGGGAGACAGCACAGCGCCCCAACCAGCAACGCACTGGCTGCCGCTCCCAATGCCGGGATGAAGCTCCCGGTCAGCCCACGCAGGGCGCTGGCCGCCAGCGGCCCGACGATCTGCCCGACGCCATACAGCGCCGTCATCGCCGCGAGCATGTTGAAGCGCACTTGCGAGGCCACAGCTCGGGCCGCCGGCATGGCGATGGTCACGGTGCCCATGAAGCTGCCGCCCACCAGCACCGCGCTGCCCAGGTAAAGGACGGCGGAGTCGCCCAGCGCCGGCAACATCACGCCTACCGCCTGCACCAGCAGGTTGAGCGCCAATGCGCGCCGGCCGCCCAGCTTCAGGTGCAGGCGATGCCAGAGAAAGCACGATGGCGCAGCACCGAGGCCGAACGCGGCCCAGACCTGCAAAGCGTCGATGGCGCCCAGGCCACTCTTCATCAGCAGCGGCAGGTAGGTGGCGGTGATGATGTAGCCGAAGCCGGCCAGCCCGTAGACCAGCAGGATGATCGGCGCGGACAACTCCGGAGCCGGCCCCGCTCCGTTCACTGCCTGATGCGGCCCGGCCGGCGCTTCCCGGCCGAGCGCAGGCGCGGCCAGCAGCGACAGTACCAGTCCGGCCAGCGCCAGCACGCACCAGATCGCCGCGCTGCCCAGGCCGAAGGCGTTGCCAGCGGCGATCAGCTCCGCCGAGACCAGGATGCCGATCCCCACGCCAGCGAACATCATCGGTGCGCCATGGCTTTCGCCCATGCTCTGCAACAGCCACTGCGCGGCGCTGACCAGCGCCATGGCGCTGAGCACGCCGGCCAGCAGGCGCACGCCGATGGCGAACCAGGCCGGTGCCGGAACTGCCATGGCGACGAGGGTAGCCAAGGTGCCGACCAGCGCGATCACGCAGATGCGCGCGGCATGCCTTTCTTGGCTGCGTGCCAGCAGCAGCGCGCCGAGCAGGTAGCCGGCGTAGTTGGCCGAGGCAGCCAGGGAGCCGCCGGTGACGCTGAGCACGCCGTCGCGCACCATCAACGGGTACAGCCCGGTGAAGGCGAAGCGACCGAAGCCCATGCCGACGGCCAGGATCAGTGCCGCCGATAACGCGGCGGGTAGGCGGCGAGCGCGGCTCATGGGCGTGCCTCCAGGGTTTCCCGCCAGCGCTGGAAGGCGCCGGTGGCGTAGCCATCGCGCCAGATCAGCAGGGTGTCCACTTCCATCAGCGGCACCACCTGCAGGTCCGGCGTTTCCCGTTGCAGCTCCAGCACCGAGCGCGGCAGCACGCCGATGCAGGAGCCGGCGTTCACGCAGGCGAGGATGCCGTGGTAGGAGCCCACCTCCTGCACCGCCAACGGCGTGCCTTTCAGCCAGCCTTCCGCCAGTTGACGGTAGGTGCAGCCACGGGTGAAACCGACCAGGGTGCGAATCTGCACATCCTCTGGCCGGTGTACCGGCGGATGGTTGCCCGGCAGCACCAGCAGCAGTTCTTCGCGGAATACCGGCTCGGCGCGCAGGCCGCGCTCCAGCTTCGCTTCGAAGCCCGGCTCGGCGCGAAGGATGTCCGGGTGGGCGATCAGGGCGCAATCCAGCTGGCGGTTCAGCACTTCGCCGAGCAGCTTCTGGCTGTGGCCGGTGGTCATGTGCAGTTCCACCTCGGGGTAGGCGCGGTGGAAGCGCGCCAGCGGCTCGGGCAGGCGGCTGGCGGCGGAGGCCTCCATGCTGCCCAGACGCAGGCTGCCGGTGGCGCTGTGAGGGTGCAGCGACTGTCGCGCCTCGCTGGCCAGGGCCAGCAATTGCTCGGCGTAGCGAAGGAATTCGCGGCCCTGGTCGGTCAGTGTCATGCGCTTGCCGTCGCGCAGGAACAGCGCCGCGCCGAGGTCTTCCTCGAGCTGGCGGATGCGCGTGGTGACGTTCGATTGCACGCGTTGCAGGCGGGCGGCGGCGCGGGTGACGCTCTGTTCCTCGGCCACGCAGCGGAAGATTTCCAGGCTGGAGAGATCCATGATTGATCTTCAGTAGAGAACAAGTTGCCGTTAATATTCTCTTTGTGAGATTGTTGGTCAAGTGCCAATCAGCCAGTCGGCCCTGCCGACCACGAGGACCCCGTCATGCCCATCACCGAACTGCTCGGCATCCAGCACCCCATCATCCAGGCGCCCATGGTCGGCGTGTCCACCCCAGCGCTGGCGGCGGCGGTGTCCAATGCCGGCGGGCTGGGCTCCATCGGCCTGGGCGCGAGCAATGCCAAGCAGGCCCGTGCCCTGCTGGAGCAGACCCGCGCGCTGACCGACAAGCCGCTCAACCTCAATCTGTTCTGCCACCGCCCGGCCGTGGCGGACCCGGCCCGCGAGGCCGCGTGGCTGGAACACCTGCGCCCGCTGTTCGCCGAGTTCGATGCGCAGCCGCCGGCGCAGATCACCGAGATCTACCGCAGCTTCCTGGCCGACCCCGAGATGCTGGAATTCCTCATCGAGGCGCGCCCGGCCGTGGTCAGTTTCCACTTTGGCCTGCCGCCGCAGGACTGGATCGACCGCCTGAAAACCGCCGGCATCCGCCTGCTGGCTACCGCCACCTGTCTGGATGAAGGTCGTGCCATCGAGGCGGCGGGCATCGACGCCATCGTTGCGCAAGGCTATGAGGCCGGCGGCCACCGGGGCGTGTTCGAGCCGGAGAAGGACGCGCGCATTGGCACCTTTGCACTGGTCCGTACGCTGGCGAAGGGCACCGGCCTACCGGTGATCGCGGCGGGCGGGATCATGGACGGGCAGGGCATGCGCGCAGTGTTCGAGCTGGGCGCGCAGGCGGTGCAGATGGGTACCGCCTTCATCTCTGCCGACGAATCCTCGGCCAACGCTGCATTCAAGGCAGCGCTGCGCGGCGAGCGTGGGGAGCGTACCGAGGTGACGGCGGCGATTTCCGGCCGTGCCGCGCGGGGCATGGTCAACCGGCTGTTCACCGACCTGGGCAGTGCGGATGCGCCAGCGCTGCCGGACTATCCGATCACCTATGACGCCGCCAAGGCGCTGACCGCCGCGGCGACCGCCAAGGGCAACAGCGATTTCGCCGTGCAATGGGCGGGGCAGGGTGCACCGCTGTCGCGGGAGATGTCGGCGGCGGAGTTGGTTTCGACCCTGATGGCCGAGTTCCACGCCGGTTGAGCGTAGGGCGCGTAACCTGGAACAGGTTATCCGCCGGCCCACTCACGGCGGATAACGCTGGCGCGTTATGCGCCCTGCAAGAGCACCCGGGTCAACGGGCGCTGACAGCAGCGGCGGGCTTTTCCCGCGGTCGCCACAGTTCGGCCAGCAGCACGCCGGCGAGGGTCAGCGCACCGCCCACCAGGTGGTAGCTGGTCAGCTGTTCGCCCAGCACCACGGCGGCGATGGCGGCGGTCAGCACCGGCAGCAGGTTGAAGAACAGCGACATGCGGCTCGGCCCCATGCGCTGCACGCCCTGCATCCACGCCAGCGCGCCGACGATGGAGGCCAGCAGGCCCGCATACAGCACCAGCGGCAGGTTGCCGGCGTTCAGGCCATGGTGCGGCGAGGCCAGGTACAGCGGCGCCAGCGCGACGATCGCCACCAGCACCTGCAGGTACAGCATCAGCAGCGGCGGCAGGGGCAGGTTCCACTTCTTCAGCAGCACGCCATACACGCCGTAGGCGAGGGTGGCGACGATCATCATGCCGTCACCCAGGTTCACGCCGTGGCTGATCAGTTGCTGCGGGTTGCCCTGGGTGATCACCAGCAGCACGCCGCCCAGTGAGACCAGCGCGCCCAGCAGCGCGGCGAGGCTCAACTTGTGGCGCAGCAGTACTGATGCCAGTGCGAGGGACATCAGCGGCATCAGCGAGAGGATGATACCCATGTTGGTCGCCGAGGTGAGCGCGGCGGCGTAGTAGGCCAGGCACTGGTAGACGGCCATGCCGAGCAGGCCTAGGGTGACGAGCTTGCCCAGGTTGGCGCGGATCACCGGCCAGTGGGCGAGGGTGGCACGCAGCAGGAAGGGCGTCAGCAGAGCGCCGGCCAGCACCCAGCGGTAGAAGCCGATCTCCGCCGGGGCGATCTGCCCCACGGCGAGCTTGTTGACGACGGTATTGCCGGACCAGATGACCACGGCCAGCAGGGGGAACAGGTAGTTCATGGGATTCTTGCAGGTCTCAGGTTTGGCTTCGGAGTGGGGCTGTTTCCCTCTCCCTAACCCTCTCCCTGAAGGGAGAGGGGACTGTCTAGAGTTGCCGGAAAGTCCAGTGTTAGCCGGCTGACTCCGCTATTGCGCTGAGCGCCAAACGGCTCCCTCTCCCTTCAGGGAGAGGGCTGGGGAGAGGGGCTCCATAGATGGCACCCATTCTCGCCTCGTCCGAAACCAGACGTATAATGAAAACCGGACAATCCACCCCGGCATTCGGACATGACCCGCGTACTGCCGCTCCCGCTTCCCGACATCGACCAGCTGCCCGCCGATCTGTACTTCCGCTACGACGAGTTCGACGCTGGAACCCATTCCCCCAGCCATCGTCACGCCTGGGGCCAGCTCAACTACGCGTCCCACGGGGTGATGGAGCTGGAAGTGGACGGCCAGCGCTTCCTCTCGCCGCCGCAATACGCCGTGTGGGTACCGCCGGGACTCGAACACAGCTGTTACAACCGCCAGGCCATTACCTACCGCTCGCTCTACGTGTCCGCCGAACTGGCGCGCAAGCTACCGCAGGGGCCCTGCACCCTGGCCATCAGCGACATCCTCAAGGCGATCCTCTCCGACTTCGCCGCACGCCAGGTGAACATCCCGCAGAGCGCCGCCGATCAGCGCCTGGCCGAAGTGGTGATCGACCAGCTGCAGGCCGCGCAGCCCCACGACGACTACCTGCCATACGCCAGTGGCGGTGCGCTCGGCGAAGTGCTGGCCGCGCTGCAGGCCGAGCCCGGCGACAACCGCACCCTCGCGCAATGGGCCGAGCGCGTGCACAGCACCGAGCGCACCCTGGCGCGGGCCTGTCAGCGGGAGTTGGGGATGTCGTTCGGCGAATGGCGTCAGCGCCTGCGGTTTCTCGCCACCATCGAGGCACTGGCATCGGGGGAAGGGGTACAGCAGATCGCCTTCAACCTGGGCTACAGCAGCCCTTCGGCGTTCATCGCGATGTTCCGGCGGCTGTCGGGCACCACGCCGGAGCAGTATCGCTCGACCTTCCGCGCCCTGGCGGAAGGCTGAGGCTTACGGCTTGCCGTCCTCCAGGCCCTTCAGGGTCTTGCGGCAATGGATCAGCGCATCGCGCACCATGAAGTTCACCAGGGTCGGGGAGACGCCCAGTTCCTCGGCGATTTCCTTCTGCGTGCGGCCGTGCAGGCGATACATCTCGAAGGCGTAGCGCGTGCGCTCGGGCAGCGTCTGCAGGGCGCTGGAGATGGCCTCCAGGGTCTGCCGGTCCTCGTGCTCGATCTCCGGTGACGCGGACGGCGTCGCGATGTGCATGCCTTCTTCCTCGCTACCCGAGTAGCGCTTCTCCAGCGCCTGGCGGCGATAGAGGTCGATGGCCAGGTTGCGCACCACGCGCATCAGATAGCCGCTCTGCGACTGGATGCCGGGAGTGAGGTCGCTCGCATTGAGCTTGATGTACGCATCATGGACCACGTCTTCGGCATGGCTGCGGCAGCCGAGGATGCGTGCGGCCGCATTGATGAAGGTCTGCCGGTGGGTAGCGAACAGCTCGTGGAGAGCGGGGCGCGACTCGGCGGGCATTGGCTTGGACATGCAAGGGTTTCCTATGCGGCGGCGGAGGCGGGGACGTCCACATGGGTTGAGGCGGCCAATCTAGATCAAATGATAATTATTATCAATTTATTCGAGAGACTCCGACTATCGCTCTGCGACAGGGTTCCCACACAAGTGTGAAGATTTTTCATTCGCATCCATTCGTCAGATCTCTCAGCACTCTGGTGAAGGGCAAGCCAGGAAATTTCGCCGGCGCATATCTTATGAGAATTAATCGCATCCGAGAACACTAACTATTTCATCGTCTCCCTCGTCTTCATGGCAGAGCTGGAAAACATCGGTAATGGCCGGTGGCCGGCATCCCATACAGCGGAAGGAGAAGGGCGATGGCGTTCGATCGCGAAGATGCGGTTTACAAGGTGCTGGTCAACGGCGAAGAGCAGTACTCGCTGTGGCCGCAGTACAAGGAAGTCCCGGCCGGCTGGCGCGAAGCCGGCAAGCAGGGGAGCAAGGCCGAGTGCCTGGCCTTCGTCGAAGCCAACTGGACCGACATGCGCCCGCTCAGCCTGCGGCAGAAGATGGCCGAGGGGCAGTAACCCATGCTGCGTCTGTTCTGCCTGCCGTACTCCGGCGCCAGCGCCATGGTCTATGCACGCTGGAAGCGCCAGCTGCCGAGCTGGATCGAAGTCTGCCCGGTGGAGCTGCCCGGCCGTGGCCGACGCTTCGCCGAAAGGCTGCAGACCGACCTGCGCGCCCTGGCCAGCCAGTTGGCCGATGAAATCGCTGCGCGCCTGGACCAGCCCTACGCCATCTTCGGCCACAGCCTCGGTGGCCTGCTGGCCTTCGAACTAGCCCATGCGCTGCGTGAGCGCGGCCTGCCGATGCCGCAGGCGCTGTTTGCCTCGGCGGCCTCCGCGCCGGCGCGCCGCGACAGCCATCGCGAGTTGGCGCAGGAGCAGAGCGATGCCCAGTTGATCGACCGCATGCGCCGCCTGGGCGGAACGCCCGAAGCGGTGTTCGCCGACGAGGAAATGCTGCGCCTGACCCTGCCGGTGATGCGCGCCGACTTCCTGCTCTGCGGCCTCTACGACTACCGCCGCCGCGCGCCGCTGGCCTGCGCGATCCATGTGTTCGGCGGCAAGGCCGACCGGCTTTCGGTGGAGTCCCTGTCCGCGTGGCAGGACGAGACCAGCGCCGGCTTCTCCCTGGAGATGCTCGACGGCGGCCACTTCTTCCTCAATGCCGGCGAGGCGCGCCTGCTCGAGCTGCTGCTCGGCCACCTGCGCCAGCCCGGCCAGTCGACCAGCGCAGCGCTGGCCTGATCGATTCAAGCGGAGACCCAGATGCCCACCTCCACTCTGTTCGACATTGCTCCCCTGGCCGAAGCGCGCGGTGGTCTGCCGCTGCTGGTACAGGCCCGCGGCGACGGCATCGACCTGCTCGACGCACTGGCCGAACTGCGCCCGCTGGTGGATGAACGCCTGCCGGTGTGCGCCGGCATTCTCTTCCGTGGCTTCCAGGTCGGCGCGCCGGAGCGCTTCCGTGAGTTCGCCGCCGGCTTCGGCCACCCGCTGCTCAACTACGAGTTCGGCTCCACCCCGCGCAGCAACGTCACCAGCGGTGTGTACACCTCTACCGAATACCCGCCGCACCAGCACATCCCGCTGCATAACGAGCAGGCCTATACCCGCGAGTGGCCGATGAAGATCTGGTTCTACTGCGTTCAGGCCGCACAAAGCGGCGGCGAGACACCGATCGCTGACAGTCGCGAGATCTACCGTCGGGTCGATGAAGGCATCCGCCGCCGCTTCACCGAGCGCGGGCTGATGTACACCCGCAACTTTGGCAACGGCCTGGACGTGGCCTGGGAGCAGGTGTTCAACAGCGCCGACCCGGCCGTGGTCGAGGCCTACTGCAAGGCCCACAAGATCGGCTGGGAGTGGAAAGAAGACGGCGAGCTGCGTACCCGCCAGGTCTGCCAGGCAGTGGCGCAGCATCCGGTCACCCGAGATTGGGTCTGGTTCAACCAGGCGCACCTGTTCCACGTCTCGAATCTTCCGCCGGAAGTGCGCGAAAGCCTGCTGGAAATCGTCGACGAGGAAGACCTGCCGCGCAACGTCTACTACGGCGACGGCAGCCCCATCGAGCCCTCGGTGCTCGACGAAATCCGCGGCGTGCTGGAGGAGGCCAAGGTGAGTTTCCCCTGGACCAGCGGCGACGTCCTGATGCTCGACAACATGCTCGCTGCCCACGCGCGTTCGTCGTTCAGCGGCCCGCGCAAGGTGGTGGTGGCGATGGCGCAAGGGCATGGCGCTGACGCCTGACGCCGGCGCGGATAGCTCCCTCTCCCTGAAGGGAGAGGGAACAGTTCGGAGTACCCGGGAAGCGCCTGCGACGGCCATCCCCCGGTACACCCCACGAATTTCCCTCCGGCGGGCCCATGCGCCCGCCGACAGAACAGGTGATGTCATGAACGACCGTTACGAAGCCGCAGGAAACCTGGTCGAGGCCCTGCTGCAACGCGCCTGCGAAATGCCGCGCAAGACTGCCCTGCGATTCATCGCCGAGAATGTCGAACAGCCCATCAGCTTCCGCGAGCTGGACGAGCGCGCCCGCGCCATGGCCGCCTGGATGCTGCGCCACGGCCAGCACGGCGACCGCGCCGTATTGTTGCTGCCCAGCGGCCCGGAGTACGTCACCGCGTTCTTCGCCTGCCTCTATTCGGGAATCATCGCCGTGCCGGCCTATCCGCCGGAGTCCGTGCGCCCGCAGCACCTGGCGCGCCTGCGTTCGATCCTCGATGACGCCGAACCGAGCCTGGTGCTCACCGACTCCACGCTGATCGACGCCCTGCGCCCGGCCTGCGAGCGCGAGAACGGCGACAGCCCGCTGCTGCTGGCGGTGGACCAGGCCGACCCGGCGCTGGCCGTCGAGTGGCAGATGCCCGAACTGGCCGACGACGACATCGCCTTCCTGCAATACACCTCCGGCTCCACCTCGACGCCCAAGGGCGTGCAGGTCAGCCACGGCAACCTGGTGGCCAACGAGCGCCTGATCCGCCACGGCTTCGGCATCGGTGACGACGACGTGATCGTCAGCTGGCTGCCGCTGTTCCACGACATGGGCCTGATCGGCGGCCTGCTGCAACCGATCTACAGTGGTATCGAATGCGTACTGATGTCGCCGCGCTACTTCCTCGAGCGCCCGCGCCGTTGGCTGGAAGCCATCGCCCGCTTCGGCGGCACCGTCAGCGGCGGGCCGGACTTCGCCTACCGCCTGTGCTGCGAGCGCGTCAACGAGGCGGCCATGGAAGGTCTCGACCTGAGCACATGGCGCGTGGCCTTCTCCGGCTCCGAGCCGATCCGCCCGGATACCCTGGAGCGCTTTGCCGCCTGGTTCGCCCCGGCGCAGTTCGACGCCTCATCCTTCTACGCCTGCTACGGCCTCGCCGAAGCGACCCTGTTCGTCACCGGCGGCGTACGCGGCGACGGTATCGGCCAGCTGGAAGTGAACCTCGATGCCCTGGGCGAGAACATCGCCCGCCCGGGGCGCGGCACCTCGCTGATCAATTGCGGCCGGGCCCAGCCCGACCATGAAATCCAGCTGGTCGACCCGGTGAGTGGTGAATGCCTCGGCCCTGACCGCGTCGGCGAAATCTGGAGCAGCGGCCCCAGCGTTGCCCTTGGCTACTGGCGCAACCCGGAAGCCAGCGCGCGCACCTTCGTCGAAAAGGACGGCCGCACCTGGCTGCGCACCGGCGACCTGGGCTTCCTGCACAACGACGAACTCTTCGTCACCGGTCGCCTCAAGGACATGCTCATCGTCCGTGGCCAGAACCTCTACCCGCAGGACCTGGAACGCTGCGTCGAGGAAGAGGTGGACCTGGTGCGCAAGGGCCGCGTCTCTGCCTTCGCCATCGAGCATCAGGGCCGCGAGGGCATCGGCATCGCCGCCGAAGTCGGGCGCAGCGTGCGCAAGCTGATCTCCGCCGAGGCGCTGGCGAAAGCCATCTCCGCCGCCGTGGCGGAAACCTTCCAGGAAGCGCCGCTGGTGGTGGCGCTGCTGGAACCGGGTGCCTTGCCCAAGACCTCCAGCGGCAAGTTGCAACGCTCGGCCTGCCGCACCCAGCTGCTCGACGGCAGCCTGCAGGCCTACGCTATCCAGCGCGCTGGCGAGCCGATCAGCGATGGCGCCAGCGCCAAGCCGGTCGCACCACTGTCTGCTGAAGAGCAAGCCATCGCCGCGCTGTGGAGCGAAGTGCTGGAGCTGCCGGCGATCCGCCGCGACGACAACTTCTTCGCCCTGGGCGGCAACTCGATCAAGGCCACCCAGCTGATGGCGCGCCTGCGCGAGCGCCTCGGCCGCGCCGTGGAATTGCGCCTGCTGTTCGAAGCGCCGGAGCTCGGCGCCTTCGCCGCCGCCCTGGCAGCCCTGCCGACTGCTGAAGTTGAAAGCGTGCCGCAGGTCCCGCGTGACGGCCTGCTGCCGCTGTCGCCGGCCCAGCGCCGCCTGTGGTTCCTCTGGAAGCTGGAGCCGGAAAGCGCCGTCTACCACATCGCCGGGCGCATGAACCTGCGCGGTGAACTGCGCCGCCCGGCCGTGGAGCAAGCCTTCGCCGTGCTGCTGGGCCGCCATGAAACCCTGCGCAGCCGCTTCATCGAACAGCCCGATGGCGAGGTGTCGCTGAGCCTGTCCGACGCTGCGCAAGTGGAGCTGGCCGAGAGCGACTTCAGCTCCCTGGGCAACGCCCGCCGCGACATCGCCGCCCGCGAGGACGCCACTGCCTTCGCCGCGCAGCCCTTCGATCTGGCCAGCGGCCCGCTGCTGCGCCTGCGCCTGCAGAACCTCGGCGGTGGCCGCCAGGCGCTGCTGCTCTGCGTGCATCACATCATTGCCGACGGCTGGTCGCTGAACCTGCTGCTGGACGAGTTTGCCGAGTGCTACCGCGCCATCGTCGAACAGCGCGAGCCCGTGCTGCCGGCACTACCGCGCCAGTACCTCGACCTCGCCGCCGCCCAGCAGAACAAGCTGGAAGCGGGTGAGGGCGCGCGCCTGCTGGACTGGTGGAGCGAGCGCCTGGGCAACCAGCACTCGCCGCTGGAGCTGCCTTTTACGACGGGTGAAAAAGGCCAGAGCGCCGAGCTGATCGAACGCGAAGTGGACGCCGAGCTGACCGGCAAATTGCGCAGCCTGGCCCAGGCCCACGGCGCGACCCTGCCGATGCTCCTGCTCAGCGCCTACAACCTGCTGCTGCAGCGCTACAGCGGCCAGCACGATCTGCGCATCGGCCTGACCCAGGCCGGCCGCGAGCAGCTCGACAGCGAGCGACTGGTCGGCTTCTTCGTCAACCTGCTGGTGCTGCGCAGCGAGCTGCCCGAAGGTGCCAGCCTGCGCGGCGTGCTCCGCCAACTGCGCGACGACCTCCTGCAAGCCCAGGCGCACCAGGGTCTGCCGTTCGAGCAACTGGTGGAGGCGCTGCAACCCGAACGCGGCCACGGCCGCCACCCGCTGTGCCAGGTCGCCTTCGACCACCAGTGGCAGCCGCGAGCCGGCAACGGCCTGCCCGGCGTCAGCGTGGAAGAACTGGAACAGATCGACCTGGAAACGCCCTTCGATCTGGTGCTGCGGGTCCGCGAGGGCGAACAGACCCTGCGGCTGAGCTTCTGCTATGCCCGCGAGCGGTACGCCGCCAATGGCATGCAGCGCCTCGTCGGGCACTTCCTCGACCTGCTGCGCGCCTTGCCGCAGCTCAATGCCGACGCCGTGCTGGACGCCCGCGACTGGCTGCCCGCCAGTGACTGGAGCATCGCCGTGGCCAGTGACGCGCCGGCCTTCGAGGCGCTGAGCGAGACCATCGCCGCCCAGGCCCGCCGCCATCCGGCCAAGGTCGCGCTGATCGACGAGCAGCGCGAGGTAAACTTCGCCGAACTGGAGGATCGCTCCAACCGCCTGGCGCAACGCCTGATCCAGCGCGGAATCGGCGCCGAGCGCCGAGTCGCCGTGGCCCTGCCGCGCGGCGTGGACATCCCGCTGGCCCTGCTGGCTGTCATGAAAGCCGGCGGCGCCTACCTGCCGCTGGACATCGACTACCCCGAAGAGCGCCTGGCCTGGCTGATGCAGGACGCCGGCGTCGACCTGCTGCTGACCAACGCCGAGCTGGCCGAACGCCTGCCGCTGCCCGTAGGTGTCGAGCGTCTGGTGCTGGAAGAGGCCGACCTCGGCAACGCCCTGGCCGTGCGCCCGCTGCTGCGCGTTCAGGCGCAGAACCTCGCCTACCTGATCTACACCTCCGGCTCCACCGGCCAGCCCAAGGGCGTTGCCGTCGCCCACGGCGAGATCGCCGCGCACTGCCGCGCCATCGGCCGGCGCTACGCCATGAGCGAGGCGGACCGCGAGCTGATCTTCATGTCCTTTGCCTTCGACGGCGCCCACGAACGCTGGCTCACCGCGCTGTCCCACGGTGGCAGCCTGCTGATCCGCAATGACGCGCTGTGGACCGCCGAGCAGACCCTGGACCAGCTGCGCCGCCATGCCGTGACGGTCGCCGCCTTCCCGCCGGCCTACCTGCAGCAGTTGGCTGAACAAGCTCTGATCACCGGTCACGCGCCGGGCATGCGCATCTACTGCTTTGGCGGTGATGCGGTGCCGGAAGCGGCTTATCACCTGGCGCACCGGGCGCTCAAACCCGAACACCTGATCAACGGCTACGGCCCGACCGAAACCGTGGTCACCCCCCTGCTGTGGAAAGCCGACGCACACACGACTTGCGGCGCGGCCTACGCGCCCATCGGCGAAGTGGTCGGCGAACGCAGCCTGTACATCCTCGACGACCGCCTCCAGCCGCTGCCGCGCGGTGTGGCCGGCGAGCTGTACATCGGCGGCCACGGCCTGGCCCGTGGTTACCACCAGCGCGCCGGCATGACCGCCGAACGCTTCGTGGCCGACCCTTATGCAGACGGCCTCCGCCTGTACCGCAGCGGCGACCGCGTGCGTTGGCGTGAAGACGGCGCGCTGGACTACCTCGGCCGCGTCGACCAGCAGGTGAAGATTCGTGGCTTCCGTATCGAGCCGGGCGAGATCGAAGCCCGCCTGCGCGCGCTGCCCGGCGTGCGCGAAGCGGCGGTAATCGCCCGCGACAGCGAGCGTGGCAAGCGCCTGCTGGGTTATGTCTGTGGTGACAGCCTCGCCGAAGATGCACTGAAAGCCGCCCTGCGTGCACAGCTGCCGGACTACATGGTGCCGTCGCGCATCCTCGTGCTGGAGCAGATGCCGCTCAATGCCAACGGCAAGATCGACCGTAAAACACTGCCCGAGCTGCAGGAAGCCGCCAGCACCGCCGAAGCCCCGCGCGAGGGTCTGGAAAGCCGCGTCGCGGCTGTCTGGGCGGAAGTGCTCGGCGTGCCTGCGGTGGGCCGCGAGGACGACTTCTTCGAGCTGGGCGGCCACTCACTGCTGGCCACGCAAGTCATCTCCCGTCTGCGCCGTGACCTGGGCTGCGAAGTGCCGCTGCGCGACCTGTTCGAAGCCAGCCGCCTGGACGAATTCGCTGCACGGCTGACGGCTCTTGCGCCCAGCGCTCGCCCGGCACTGCGCGCCGTGGCCCGCGACGGCGACCTGCCGCTATCCGCCGCCCAGAGCCGCCTGTGGTTCTTCTGGCAGATGGAACCGACCAGCGCCGCCTACAACGTGCCGGGTGCGCTGCGCCTGCGCGGCCAGCTCGACGAGTCTGCGCTGCGCCGTGCCTTCGATGCCCTGGTGGCGCGCCACGAAACCCTGCGCACCACCTTCGATGAGGTGGACGGCCAGGCCTTCCAGCGCATCCAGCCGGCGCAGCCCCTGGACCTCGCGCGGGTCGATCTGTCCGATGAGAAAGAAGCCGAAAGCGCCGCGCGCCAACTGGCCGAGGAAGAAGCACAGCATCCGTTCGACCTGCGCAATGGCCCGCTGCTGCGCCTGACCCTTATCAAGCTGGCCGATGCCGACCATGTATTGCTGCTGACGATGCACCACATCGTCTCCGATGGCTGGTCGATCCGCGTGCTGGTGGACGAATTCAGTCGCCTCTACGGCGCCTTCGCAGCAGGCGAAGAACTGCAACTGCCGGAGCTGCCGGTGCAATACGCCGACTACGCCCAGTGGCAGCGCGAGCTGCTGGCGGGCGAGGAGGGCCTGCGTCAGCTGAGCTGGTGGACCGAGCAGCTGAGCCTCGAAACGCCCGTCCTGGAACTGGCTGCCGACCGCCCGCGCCCGGCGGTGCAGAGCTATCGTGGCGGCAGCCTCGGCTTCAGCCTGGACGCCGACCTCGGCGGTCGACTCAAGCAACTGGCCCGCAAGCAGGACGTCACTCTGTTCATGTTGCTGCTCGGTGCCTACGCGGTGCTGATGCAACGCTACAGCGGCCAGCGCGACCTGCGCGTCGCAGTGCCCATCGCCAACCGCCAGCAGCTGGAAACCGAAGGGCTGATCGGCTTCTTCGTCAACACCCAGGTCATGCCCTGCGCGCTGGCTGACGACGAATCCTTCGCCGCGCTGCTGGCCCGCCTCAAGCCGCTGGCCCTGGGCGCCCAGGCGCACCAGGACCTGCCGTTCGAACAACTAGTGGAAGCCCTGCAGCCCGAGCGCAGCCTGGCCTACAACCCGCTGGTGCAGGTGAAGTTCAACTTCGGCTTCGACGTCAGCCGCCTGCCCGATGCCGGCGCGCTGAAGCTGGAACTGTTCAGCGAGGAACAGTACGGCGCGCGCTTCGACCTCGCCCTGGACATGGCCGAGGCGCTGGACGCCAGCGGCCAGCCGGGCGATGAACTGCGCGGTAGCTTCGTCTATGCCCGCGACCTGTTCGACGAGGACAGCGTCGCCGCCATCGCCGGCCAGTTCGAAGCGCTGCTGCGCCAGCTGTGCGCCGAACCGCAGCGCGCCCTTGGCGAACTGCCGCGCCCGGTGGCTTCGCGCCGTCGCGGTGAGACCCGGCAATGGCCGCAATCCGACGTACTCGGCCTGTTTGCCGCGCAGGTCGCCGCGCAGCCGGACGCCATCGCCGTGCAGGACGACAGCATCCGCTACAGCTACGCCGAGCTGGACCAGCGCAGCAACCGCCTGGCCAACGCGCTGATCGCCAGCGGCGTGGAGCTGGGCGAGTGCATCGCCCTCTGCCAGGAGCGCAGCGCGCAGTGGGTGCTCCTGCTGCTGGGCGTGCTCAAGGCCGGCGCCACCTATGTGCCGCTGGACCCGGCGCAACCGGCCGAGCGTCTGCGCCAGTTGCTCGCCGACAACGGCATCGGCCGCGTGCTGGTGAGTGATGCCGCGCTGCTGGCGACCTTCGGCGACGCCGCCACGCTGATCCCGGCCGGTGGCCCGGAGCAGGATAGCGCTGCCGCGCCTGCGCGGAGCATCGACCCGCAGCAGGCTGCCTATGTGATCTTCACGTCCGGCTCGACAGGCCAACCCAAGGGCGTGCGCGTCAGCCACGCGGCGCTCGCCAACTATGTGCAGGCCGTGCTCGAACGCCTGCAACTGGACCAGGGCCGCGCCCGGGGCCTGGGCATGGCGATGGTCTCCTCGGTGGCTGCCGACCTCGGCCACACCACGCTGTTCGGCGCGCTGTGCGGCGGCGGTCGCCTGCACCTGGCGGATGCCCAGGCCGTGGCCGATGCCGAGCGTTTTGCCGCGTTCATGCAGGACGTGGACGTGTTGAAGATCGTCCCCAGTCATCTCGCCGGCCTGCTGGCCGCCGCGCCCAGCGCTGCCGCCGTGCTGCCGCGGCGTCTGCTGGTGGTAGGCGGTGAAGCCTGCGACCGCGCGCTGCTGCAGCCGATCCGCGAGCTGGCGCCCAAGCTGCGCATCGTCAACCACTACGGCCCCAGTGAATCCACCGTGGGCGTGCTGACCCACGAATGGTCGCTGCTGGACGACCTGCCGGCAGGCAGCCTGCCCATCGGTACGCCGCTGGCCAACAGTGCCATTCGCGTGCTTGACGAGAGCGGCCGCGACCTGCTGCCGGGCGTGCCCGGCGAGCTGTACATCGGCGGCGCGGGCCTGGCGCTGGGTTACCTCGGCCTGCCGGAAATGACCGCCGAGCGCTTCGTGGCGATTGAGGGCGAGCGCCTGTACCGCAGTGGCGACCGCGTGCGGCTGAGCCGTCGCGGCGTCGTGGAATTCCTCGGCCGCGTCGATGACCAGGTGAAGATCCGTGGTTACCGCGTCGAGCCGGGTGAACTGGCGCAAGCGCTCAAGCGCCTGCCCGGCGTACGTGATGCCGTAGCGCTGGCCGAGCGTGACAACGACGGCCCGATGAAGTTGCTGGCCTGGGCCGTGGCTGAGGGGCGGAGCGTGGAAAGCCTGCGCGAAGCCCTGGCCGCCGCTGTCCCTGAATACCTGCTGCCGGCCCAGTTGATGCTGCTGGAACGCCTGCCTTTGAACGCCAACGGCAAGGTCGACCGCAAGGCGCTGCCACGCGTCGAAGTGGCTACCAAGGCAGCCGACAGCACGCCGCTGAGCGAGCTGGAGCAGCGCATCGCCGATATCTGGCAGGCAGTGCTGAAGGTCGAGCGCGTTGGTGCCGAAGACAACTTCTTCGAGCTGGGCGGCGACTCCATCCTCAGCCTGCAGATCATCGCGCGCATCCGCAAGCTGGGTTACAAGCTCAGCCCGAAACAGCTGTTCGAGCGGCAGAGCGTTCGCCAATTGGCGCAGTGGCTGGAAAGCCGCGCTCCGGCCGCGCCGGCAGCAGCTGCGCCGGTCGTTTCGGTTAGCGGTGAGGTGGCGCTATCGCCGGTACAGGCGCGCTTCTTCGAGCGCGTGCCGAGCGCCCAGCGCCACCATTGGAACCAGGCTTTGCTGCTGCAACCGCGTGAAGCGCTGGACGGTGACGTCCTCGCCCGCGCACTGCACTGGCTGGTCGGCCAGCACGACGCGCTGCGCCTGCGCTTCGACGGCAGCCGCCAGCGTTACGCCGAACACGGCCCGCTGGATATGACGCTGCTGTGGCGCCGCCGCGCGGCAGACGCGCAAACCCTGGAGCGCCTGTGCGACGACGCCCAGGCCAGCCTGGATATCGCCAACGGCCCGCTGCTGCGCGCCATGCAAGTCGGCCTTGCAGACGGCAGCGAGCGCCTGCTGCTGGTGATCCATCACCTGGCGGTGGATGGCGTGTCGTGGCGCATCCTGCTGGAAGACCTGCAGTACGCCTACCGCGAACTGCGCGCCGGCCGCACCCCCGCTGCACTGCCGCGCAGCGACAGCTACCAGGCCTGGAGCGCCCGCCAGCAGGCGGCTGCCAATGGCGCG
Organism: Pseudomonas sp. PDM17; assembly: GCF_014851985.1. Lineage (NCBI taxonomy): Bacteria > Pseudomonadati > Pseudomonadota > Gammaproteobacteria > Pseudomonadales > Pseudomonadaceae > Pseudomonas > Pseudomonas sp. PDM17. Next base: position 23,166 of record NZ_JACVAT010000008.1, on the reverse strand, counting down.
GCGGCTGAGCTTGGCTACTGGCAGGCCGAGCTGCACGATGCGCCGCGTCTGACCCGCGCCCGCAGCGGCGCCCCGGCCACCTGGAAGGAAGCCGCCAACGCGCGCTTCAGCCTCGATGTCGAGACCACCCGCCAACTGCTCGGCCCGGCACTGAAAGCGCAGCGCCTGCAGATCAACGACCTGCTGCTGACCGCGCTGGCCCGCGCCCTCTGCGCCTGGACCGGTGAAAGCTCTGCGCTGGTGGAGATGGAAGGCCACGGCCGCGACGCCTTCGACGGCGAAGCAGCGCTGGACCTGAGCCGCTCCGTGGGCTGGTTCACTGCGCTCTATCCCGTCCGCCTGCAAGCCGGCGGCGAGCCGGGTGCGGACCTGCGCGCCACCCGCGAACACCTGCGCAATCTGCCGCGCGCCGGCATCGGCTACGGCCAGCTGCGCTACCTCAGCCAGCACGCCGCCAGCCTGCGTGACCTGCCGGCGCCGCAGGTGACCTTCAACTACCTCGGCCAGCTCGACCAGGCCTTCGCTGACGCCGATTTCCTGCCGGCCTTCGAAGGCGTGGGCCGCAGCCAGCCGCTGAACGCTGCGCTGGGCAACGCGCTGGTCTATGCCGGCCGCGTGCTCGGCGGCGAGCTGAGCCTGGAAGTCACCTATAGCAGCGCCATGTTCGACGCGGCGGACATCGACGAGCTGCAAGCGCTGCTGCGCGCCGAACTGCAAGCACTGGTCGCTTACTGCCTGAGCCATCCCCACAAGCTCGGCGCAAATGAGCTGCCGCTGCTCGGTCTCGATCAGCAACAGCTCGACGCAATGCCGCTGCCGGCCGGGGTGGAAGACCTCTATCCGCTGTCGCCGATGCAGCAGGGCATGCTGTTCCATGCCCTCGACGTGCCGGGCTCCTCGCTCTACGTCAATCAGCTGCGGGTCGACCTGGACGGCCTCGACGAGGTGCGTTTCCTGGACGCCTGGCGCGCGGTCATCGCCCGCCACGCCAACCTGCGCACCGGCTTCCTCGCCGGTGCCGACGCGGCGCCGTTGCAGTTCGTCCTGCGCGACGCGCAGTTGCCGGTGCAGTCCTTCGACTGGCGCGACCAGCAGGTGAGTGAGCAACAGCTTGAAAACGTCGCTGACGCGCAACGCAACCTTGGCTTCGACCTGGCCAAGCCGCCGTTGCAACGCCTGGCGCTGGTACGCCTGGGCGAGCGCCGCTACCACCTGATCTGGACCTGCCACCACCTGCTGCTGGATGGCTGGAGCAGCGCGCGGCTGATCGGCGAAGTGCTCGCGCTCTACCGTGGCGAAGCACTGTCGGCGCCGGCGGCGCAGTACGGCGACTACATCGGCTGGCTGCACGCCCAGGACGGCGCGGCGGGCGAGAGCTTCTGGCGCGAGCGCCTGAAGGGCTTCGACGAGCCGACCCTGCTGGCCACCGCCTGCAGCGCCGGTTTCCGCGAGGAGCCGCTGTGCGAGCTGCACAGCCGCCTCGACAGCGCGCCGCTGCAGCGCTTCGCCCAGGCCCAGCGCGTCACCCTCAACACCCTGGTGCAGGGCGCGTGGGCGCTGCTGCTGCAACGCTACTGCGGGCAGCGCAGCGTGACCTTCGGCGCCACCGTGGCGGGGCGCCCGGCCACGCTGCCGGGAGCGGAAGAGAGCCTTGGCCTGTTCATCAACACCCTGCCGATTGTCCAGGCGCCGGATGACGCCCAGCGCGTCGGCGACTGGCTGCGCGAGCTGCAATCCTTCAACCTCGACGTACGCGAGTTCGAGCACACACCGCTGTACGACATCCAGCGCTGGGCTGGCCGCGGCGGGCAGGCGCTGTTCGACAGCATCATCGTGTTCGAGAACTTCCCCATGGATGCGGCGCTGGCGTCCTCCAGCGAGGACGACCTGCGCATCCTCGACCACCACCCGGTGGACGGCACCAACTACGCCCTGGCCCTGGTGACCAGTGCCGGCGAACAGCTGGATGTGCGCTACACCTACCGCACCGACCGTCTCAGCGCGAGCCAGATCGAGCAGCTGCGCGGGCACTTCGAGCACCTGTTGCTGGCCCTGGTGGAAGACGCCGAGCGCCCGTTGGGCCGGGTCAGCCAACTGGCCCATGCCGAGCGCAACGAGCTGCTGCAGCGTTTCAACGACACCGAGGCGAAATTCCCCGCCGACGTGCAACTGCAGGAGCTGATCGAGCGGCAGGTCGCCGCGACCCCGGAGGCGCTGGCCGTACAATTCGGTGATGAGCGCCTGAGCTACGCCCAGCTCAATGCCCGTGCCAACCAGCTCGCGCACTGGTTGCGTGGTCAGGGCGTCGGCCCGGACGTACTGGTCGGTGTGGCCGCCGAGCGTTCGGTGGAACTGGTGGTGGCCCTGCTGGGCATCGTCAAGGCCGGCGGCGCCTACGTGCCGATGGACCCGGACTACCCGCAGGAACGCCTGCAGCACATGCTGAGCGACAGCGGCGTGAGCCTGCTGCTGACCCAGCAGCACCTGCTGGATCGCCTGCCGGCGAGCACTGCTGAGCTGATCTGCCTGGACAGCCAGTGGGGCGAGATCGCCACGGCCTCCGAGCAGAATCCGGCCAGCGCCGGCAGCCCGCAGAACCTGGCGTACCTGATCTACACCTCCGGCTCCACCGGCAAGCCCAAGGGCGCCGGCAACAGCCATCGCGCGCTGGTCAATCGCCTGAACTGGATGCAGAAGGCCTACGCGCTGGACGCCTCCGATCGCGTGCTGCAGAAGACCCCGTTCAGCTTCGACGTGTCGGTGTGGGAGTTCTTCTGGCCGCTGCTGACCGGCGCCGCCCTGGTGGTCGCCGCGCCCGGCGCGCATCGCGATCCGCTGGCGCTGCGTCAGGTGATCGAGGCGGGGCAGGTCACCACGCTGCACTTCGTGCCGTCGATGCTGCAGACCTTCGTCGCCTCCGGTGAACTGGAGCGCTGCCCGTCGCTGCTGCAGGTGATGTGCTCCGGCGAGGCGCTGCCCTATGAGCTGCAACAGCAGTTCCGCCAGCGCAGCAGTGCGAAGCTGCACAACCTCTACGGCCCGACCGAGGCGGCGATCGACGTCAGCTTCTGGGCCTGCGACGAGGACAACGCGCGGCAGGTCGTGCCCATCGGCCGGCCCATCGACAACCTGCGCCTGGTGCTGCTGGACGAGCGCCTGGAACCGGTGCCGCGAGGCGTGGCCGGCGAGCTGTACATCGGTGGTGTGGGCCTGGCGCGCGGTTACCACGCGCGTCCCGGCCTGACTGCCGAGCGTTTCATTGCCGACCCGTTCGGCAGTGGAGAACGCCTGTACCGTACCGGCGATCTGGCTCGCCAGCGCGAAGACGGCGCCATCGAATACCTCGGCCGTCTCGATCACCAGGTGAAGATTCGCGGCCTGCGTATCGAACTGGGCGAAATCGAGGCGCGCCTGCAGGCCCATCCGCAGGTCAGCGAAGCGGTGGTGGTGGCGAAGGACGGCGTGCTGCTGGCCTACGTGGTCGCCAGCGCCGAGCCCGAAGCCCTGCGTCAGGCGCTGCAAGGCGAATTGCCGGACTACATGGTGCCGTCGCGAATCATCGCCCTCGACGCCATGCCGCTGTCGCCCAACGGCAAGCTTGACCGCAAGGCCCTGCCGGACCCGCAGCTGGGCGACAGCCTGCGCGAGTACATGGCGCCGCGCAGCGACCTGGAAGTCGAACTGGCCGGCATCTGGCAGCACGTGCTGCAGGTGGACCGCGTCGGCCTGCACGACGACTTCTTCGAACTGGGCGGCCATTCGCTGTTGCTCACCCAGGTCGGCCTGACCCTGCGTCAGCGCCTGGGCCTGGAACTGCCGCTGCACCGCCTGTTCGAGCTGAGCAATATCGAGGCGCTGGCCGCCTGGATCGAAGCCCAGCGGGCAGGCGCCGCCAGCGCGGAAGAGGAACTGGACCTGATGGACGAACTGCTCGGCGAGCTGGAGAACCTGTAATGAGTCAACCGATGGACGCCCAGCTGAAACAGGTCGCGGAGCGCCTTGGCGCGCTGCCCGAGGACAAGCAGATCGTCTTCCTGCGCCAGCTGCGCGAGAAAGGCGTGAGCCTGTCGCGCCTGCCGATCCTGCGCGAGGGGCGCGAGCACGCGCCGCTCTCGGCAGCCCAGGCGCGCTTGTGGTTCCTCTGGCAGATGGAACCGCACAGCGCCGCCTACAACATTCCCGCCGCCGTGCGCCTGCGCGGTGTGCTGGACGAGGGTGCGCTGGAGCGCGCCTTCGCCGCGCTGATCGCGCGCCATGAAAGCCTGCGCACCGTATTCCGCAGCGCAGAGGACCGCTCTCGTAGGGCGAATGACGCGCAGCGTCATCCGCCGCAGGCTGGGCAGAGTGCGGCGGCGGATAACGCTGGCGCGTTAAGCGCCCTACAGGAGCCGGATGGCGAGGTGCTGCAATGCGTCCTGCCTCCGGGCCCGGCGCATCTGGAGGCGAAGGATTTCGGCAGCGAAGCCGGGGCGCGGCAATGGCTCAACGAGTGCGCCCAGCGCTGCTTCGATCTGGCAGAAGGCCCGCTGCTGCGCCTGCACCTGGCACGCCTGCCGGGCGAGGCGCTGCTGCTGGTAAACCTGCACCACATCATTGCCGACGGCTGGTCCATCGGCGTGCTGATCGATGAATTCGCTGCTCTCTACGGTGCCGAAGTGCAGGGCACCCGGGCCGAGCTGGAAGCCTTGCCGATCCAGTACAGTGATATTGCCCGCTGGCAGCGCCTGTGGCTGTCGGCCGGCGAAGGCGAGCGGCAGCTGAACTACTGGAAGGAGCAGTTGGGTGATGAGTCCCTGCTGCTGACCTTGCCGGGCTACCGGCCGCGCCCGCTGGTGCAGAGCTATCGCGGTGCGACGCTGGACTTCGAACTGCCCCGCGCGCTCAGCGATTCCCTGCGCGAACTGGCGCGCGGGCAGGGCGCCACGCTGTTCATGCTGATCCTTGCGGCCTACCAGCTGCTGTTGTCGCGCTACAGCGGCCAGCGCGAGCTGCGTGTGGGCGTGCCCATCGCCGGCCGTGGCCGCGCCGAGAGCGAAAGGCTGATCGGCTTCTTCGTGAATACCCAGGTGCTGTCCGCACGCATCGACGGCGACGAATCCTTCAACACCTTCCTCGCCCGCACCCGCGAAGCGGTGCTGGGTGCCCAGGCCAACCCGGACCTGCCGTTCGAACAACTGGTGGATGCCCTGCAGCCCGAGCGCAGTCTGAGCTACAACCCGCTGTTCCAGGTGGCCTGCAACCACCAGCCGAGTCGCCGCGACGCCTTGCGCGAGCTGCCCGGTGGCCTGCAGCTGGAAAGCCTGGAGCTGGACAGCGGTATCGCCAAGTTCGACCTGACCCTGAACACCGAGGAAAGCCGTGACGGCCAGGTGCGCGGGCAGTTCATGTACGCCACCGACCAGTTCGACACGGCGACCATCGAACGCCTGGGCGGGCACTTCCTCAACCTGCTGCAGGCCCTGGTGCGCGACCCGCAATGCCCGGTGGCGCGCCTGCCGTTGCTGGACGGCAGCGAGCGCGAGCAACTGCTCTACGGCTGGAATACCACCGCGATGGACTACCCGCGCGATACCTGCATGCACCAGCTGATCGAACAGCAGGTGCAGCGCTCGCCTGCCGACGTGGCGCTCACCGATGGCCAGCGCAGCTTCAGCTACGCCGAGCTGAACAGCCGCGCCAACCGCCTCGCGCACTGGCTGCGCGAGCAGGGCGTCGGCCCGGACAGCCGTGTGGGCGTCGCGCTGGAACGCTCGGTGGAGCTGCCGGTGGCGCTGCTGGCGGTGCTCAAGGCCGGCGGCGCCTACGTGCCGCTGGACCCGGAATTCCCCGCCGAACGCCTGGCGCACATGCTCGAAGACGGCGGCGTGCGCCTGCTGCTGACCCAGCAAGTCCTGCTCGGCGAGCTGCCGCAGACGGGTGCCCGCGCGTTCTGCCTGGACCGCGACTGGGCGCAGCTGGATGGCTACGCCGACAACGATCTGGCAAACCTCGCCAAGCCGGATGATCTGGCCTACGTCATCTATACCTCTGGCTCCACCGGCAAGCCCAAGGGCGTCGCCGTTCGCCACGTCGGGGTGGTCAACTTCATGCTGAGCATGGCCCGCGAGCCGGGCCTGAACGCGCAGGACCGCGTGCTTGCGCTGACCTCGCTGTCCTTCGATATCTCCGCGCTGGAGCTGTACCTGCCGCTGCTGGTCGGCGGCCGTGTGGTGCTGGTCGACCGCGACGTCGCCCGCGACCCGTCGCGCCTGCTCGGGGTGGCGCTGGAGCAAGGCGTGACGGTGATCCAGGCGACCCCCAGCACCTGGACTCTGCTCAGTGGCCACGAGGACTTCCCGCGCCTGACCGGCTGCCGTTTCTTCTGCGGCGGCGAAGCGTTGTCTGCTGAGCTGGCGGACAAGCTCACCGCACAAACAGAAGCGCTGTGGAACCTCTACGGACCCACCGAAACCACCATCTGGTCGGCGGCCTGGAAGATAGAAAAGGGCGCCCGCGTACTGCTCGGCAAACCTATCGCCAACACCCAGCTGTACATCCTCGATGGCGAGCTGCAACCCGCACCCATCGGCGTGGCGGGCGAGCTGTACATCGCCGGCGACGGCCTGGCGCGCGGCTACCATGGGCGCCCGGAACTGACCAACGAGCGCTTCGTTGCTGACCCATTCAGCTCGGAGCGAAACGCGCGCATGTACCGCACCGGCGACCTCGCGCGCTGGCGCGCTGACGGCGTGCTGGAATACCTCGGCCGCATCGATCATCAGGTGAAGATCCGCGGCTTCCGCATCGAGCTGGGCGAGATCGAATCGCGCCTGCTCGGCCAGCCCGGCGTGCGCGAGGCGGTGGTGATCGCCCGAGATGCGGGGCAGGTCAAGCAACTGGTGGGCTACGTCACCGGGCACATCGACTGCGACCTGCGCACCGCGTTGCTGGAAGAGTTGCCGGACTACATGGTTCCCGCGCAGATCGTCCAGCTCGAACGCATGCCGCTGACCCCCAACGGCAAACTTGACCGCAAGGCGCTGCCGGAGCCGGACTTCAGCCTGTTGCAGAAGACCTACCGCGCGCCGGAAAGCGAACGCGAGCAAACCCTGGCGGCCATCTGGTGCGCCGTGCTCGGCCTTGATCGCGTGGGGCTGGACGATAACTTCTTCGAGCTGGGCGGCGACTCGATCGTCTCCATCCAGGTGGTCAGCCGAGCCCGTGCCGCCGGCCTGCAACTGAGCCCGAAGGACCTGTTCCAGCACCAGACATTGCAGGCGCTGGCCCGCGTGGCCGGTGATTTCGTTGCGGCCGAAGTACCCGTTGCCGTCGCCGCTCTCGAAGCCCCGGACGCCGCACAGCTGGCCGCACTCGGTCTGAATCCAGACCAGATCGAAGACCTCTACCCGCTGTCGCCGATGCAGCAGGGCATGCTGTTCCACGGCGTGGACGGCAGTGAGGGCGGTGTCTACGTCAACCAGCTGCGCGTGGAGGTGCAGGACCTGGACGTGGAGCGCTTCCGTGCCGCCTGGCAGGCCGCGCTGGATGCCCACGACAACCTGCGTGCCGGTGTGCATTGGCAGGGGCTGGATCAACCGGTGCAGGCCGTGCACAAACACGTCGAGCTGCCGCTGGAGGTGCTCGACTGGCGCGGCCGCGAGGACATGGACGCGGCACTGGACGAACTGGCCGCCGCCGAGCGCAGCCGCAGCTTCGACCTGGAACGCCCGCCGCTGCTGCGGCTGGTGCTGGTGCGCAGCGCCGAGGCCAGCCACCAGCTGATCTACACCCACCACCACATCCTGCTCGACGGCTGGAGCAACGCCCAGCTGTTTGCCGAAGCATTGCGCCGCTACAACGGCGAGAGCATCGCCGAGCAGGGCCGCTACCGCGACTACATCCACTGGCTGCAGGTGCAGGACCAGCAGCAGGCCCAGAACTTCTGGAGCGGTCGCCTGCAAGGCTTTGCCCAGCCCACCGTACTCGCCGACAGCCTGGCGCGCCCGGTCGAAGGCAGCGGCCACGGCCTGGAATACAGCCGCTACGACGCGGCGGCCACCGAACGCCTGAAGGCCTTCGCCCGCAGCCAGCGGGTAACGCTCAATACCCTGGTGCAGGCGGCGTGGATCCTCCTGCTGCAACGCTACACCGGGCAGCAGCGCGTGGCCTTCGGCGCCACCGTGGCCGGGCGTCCTGCGCAACTGGCCGGCGCCGACAGCCTGCTGGGGCTGTTCATCAACACGTTGCCCATCGTCCAGGCGCCGGCAGAGCAAGCCGACCTCGGCGACTGGCTTCGCGAGCTGCAGGCCTACAACCTGGACGTCCGCGAGTTCGAGCACACGCCGCTGTACGACATCCAGCGCTGGGCCGGTCAGGCCGGGCAGGCGCTGTTCGACAGCATCATCGTGTTCGAGAACTATCCGGTCGACGAGGTGCTGCGCAGCGCCCAGGGGCCGCGTTTCGGCGAGCTGAAGTCGAAGGACGAGACCAGCATCCCCATGGACCTTGCCGTGCGTGTCGGCGAACGCCTTGAGATCGAGTACCAGTACCTGCGTGCGCACTTCAGCGCAGCCGCCGTAACGCGCCTGCGCGGCAATATGGAGCAGGTGCTGGAGAGCCTGCTGCACGGCGCCGGCAAGCGCGTCGGCGAACTGCAATGCCTGTCCGCCAGCGACCGTGCGGCCCTGGCTGCCTGTCGTGGCCCGCACCAGTCGCTGCCGCCGGCCGAGCCGGTGCACCTGGCCATCGCCCGCCAGGCTGCGCTGCGTGGCGATGAGGTGGCGCTGATCTGTGGCGACGAGGAGATCGACTACGCGGCGCTGGAGCGCGACTCCAACCGCCTGGCCCATCGCCTGATGGCCCTCGGTGTTGGCCCGGAAGTCCGCGTTGGCGTGGCCTTGCCGCGCAGCGTGCGCATTCCGCTGGCGCTGCTGGCGGTGCTCAAGGCTGGCGGCGCCTACGTGCCGCTGGACGCCGAGTACCCGCGCGAGCGCCTGGAATTCCAGATGGCCGATGCCGGCATCGCGCTGCTGATCACCGACAACCGCCTGCGCGAGCGCCTGCCGCTGCCGGCGGGCGTGACCTGCCTGGAGCTCGACAGCCTCGACCTCACCGGCGAAGACAGCGATCTGCCGGTGGTGGCGCTGGAGCCGGAAAACCTCGCCTACCTGATCTACACCTCCGGTTCCACCGGCAAGCCCAAGGGCGTTGCAGTCAGCCATGGCCCGCTGGCCATGCATTGTGCGGCCATCGGCGAGCTGTACCGGATGGATGCTGCGACCCGCGAGCTGCACTTCATGTCCTTCGCCTTCGACGGCGCCCACGAGCGTTGGCTGACTACCCTGGTACATGGCGGCAGCCTTGTGCTGCGCGGCGACGAGCTGTGGACGCCGGAGCAGACCTACCGCGTACTGCACGACAAGCAGGTGAGCGTGGCGGCCTTCCCGCCGGTGTACCTGCAGCAACTGGCCGAACATGCGCTGCGTGACGGCAACCCGCCGCCGGTGCGCATCTACTGCTTCGGCGGCGACGCGGTGCCCAACGCCAGCTTCGAGCTGGCCAAGCGCGCGTTGCGGGCCGAGCACCTGATCAACGGCTACGGCCCCACGGAAACCGTGGTCACGCCGCTGCTGTGGAAGGCCGACCGCACGACGGACTGCGATGCCGCCTATGCGCCCATCGGCAAGGGCGTCGGCGCGCGCAAGCTGTACATCCTCGATGAGCAGTTGCGCCAGGTGCCACTGGGTGTGGCCGGCGAGCTGTACATCGGCGGTGATGGCCTGGCGCGCGGCTACCACGAGCGCGCCGGGCTGACCGCCGAGCGCTTCGTCGCCGATCCGTTCGACCTCTCGCAAGGCGGTCGCCTGTACCGCAGTGGCGACCTGGTGCGCGGCCGCGCTGATGGCGTGATCGACTACGTCGGGCGCATCGATCATCAGGTGAAGATTCGCGGCTTCCGTATCGAGTTGGGCGAGATCGAGGCGCGCCTGCAGGATCACCCGCAGGTCAGCGAGGCGCTGGTGGTGGCCCGCGACGGTATCAGCGGCAAGCAGTTGGTCGGCTACGTGGTCGGCGCAGCGGAAGGCGATGCGCTGCGCAGCTTCCTCCGCGAGCAGGTGCCGGACTACATGGTGCCCGCGCAGATCCTCCGGCTGGAGCGTTTCCCGCTGTCGCCTAACGGCAAGATCGACCGCAAGGCGCTGCCCGAGCCGACCTGGAAGGGCGAGGCCTACGAGGCACCGCGAAACGAGCGCGAGCGCGCGCTGGCGGTCATCTGGCAGGACGTGCTGCAAGTGGAGCGCGTCGGCATCCGCGACAACTTCTTCGACCTGGGCGGCGACTCCATCCTCAGCCTGCAGATCGTCTCCCGCGCCCGCCAGGCGCTGGGCGAGGGCGTGGAAATCCGCCTGCGCGACCTGCTGCAGTACCAGACCATCGCCGGCCTGCTGGAGCGCGCCGAGAGCGTCGCCGAGGCAGCGCCAACAGTGTCTGTGGCGGTGGCCGACGATGGCGAATCCTTCGGCCTGGTGCCGATCCAGCAATGGATGTTCGAGCAGCAGCTGGAGGAGCCGAACCACTTCAACCAGGCGGTGCTGCTGGAGTGCCGCCAGCGCCTCGACGCCGAGGCGCTGGAAGCGGCGCTGCAAGGCCTGCTGGCCGAGCACGGCAGCCTGCGCCTGTCGTTCGCCCAAGGGGCTGACGGCCTGTGGCGCCAGCGCTATCGCGAGGCCAGCGAGATCACCGGTGCGCTGCTCTGGCAGCGGCAGGCGGCGAACGCCGAGGAGGCATTGCTGATCGCCAACCAGGCGCAACGTAGCCTGGAATTGGGCGAAGGCCGGCTGCTGCGCGGCGTGCTCACCGACATGGCCGATGGCAGCCAGCGTCTGCTGCTGGTGATCCACCACCTGGGCGTGGACGGCGTGTCCTGGCGCATCCTGCTGGAGGAGCTGCAACAGCGTTATGCCGCGCAGCTCATTGGCGAGCCGGCGCCGATCTTCGAACGCACCAGCGCCTACCGCGCCTGGGCCGAAGGCCTGCGCGACTACGCCGACAGCCAACTGGCCCAGGCCGACCTGCCGTATTGGCTGGAACAGACCGACAGCGCTGGCCTTGGCGAGCCGCAACGCGACAACCCGCGCGGCGCCGAGCGCATGACGCACCTGGAGCAGCTGTTCCTGCGCCTGGACCGCCAGCAGACCCAGCGCCTGCTGAAGGTGGCGCCAGAGGCCTACCGCACGCAGATCAACGATCTGCTGCTGACTGCCCTTGGTCGCACCCTGTGCCACTGGTGCGACAGCCAATCCGTGCTGATCGGCCTGGAAGGCCACGGCCGCGAGGATGTCCTCGACGAAGTCGACCACAGCCGTACCCTGGGCTGGTTCACCAGCCTGTTCCCGCTGCGCCTGACGCCGGGGCAGGGCGACTACGCCCAGGCCATCCCGGCGATCCGCCAGCAACTGCGCGCGGTGCCGGACAAGGGCATTGGCTATGGCGCCTTGCGCTACCTGGGCGACAGTGCGCTGCGCCGCCAGCTTGCCGCCCGCGCCGAGCCGCGCGTCACCTTCAACTACCTCGGCCAGTTCGACCAGAGCTTCGACGACAAGGCGCTGTTCGTACCGCTGCAGGAGAAGCCCGGCGACACCTACGCCGCCAGCACGCCGATGAACAACTGGCTGGAGATTGTCGGCCAGGTCTATGACGGCGAGCTGACCCTGCGCTGCATGTTCAGTCGCCGGGTGTTCCGCCCGTCGCGCATCGAGTCGCTGATGGCGCAGCTGCGCACGGAACTGGAAGGGGTGATCGGCCATTGCTGCGCCCAGGTGGAAAGCGGCGCGCGCAAGGAGCAAGCCACGGTATGAACGCATTGATGATTGAGGTCGGCATGCTGCACCCGGAGATTTCCGCCTTCCTGGACATGGTCGACGACGGCCGCCGCACGGGGCGCCCGGCGTTGCACGAATTGCCGCTGGAGCAGGCGCGGCAGGACTTCGAGGCCTCCTCAGAATCACTCAAGGCCGGGGCGCCGTCGATGCCGGTGGAAGCGCTGCTGATCCCGGCGCGCGAGGGCCGGCAGCTGCCTGTCCGCCTGTACCGGCCTGCCGGTTCTGGCGATGGGGCGATCCTGTATTTCCATGGCGGCGGCTACACGGTCGGCAGCCTGGATTCCCATGACGGGCTGTGCCGGTGGCTGGCGAAGCACTGCGATTGCGCGGTGATTTCGGTGGGTTACCGGTTGGCGCCGGAGGCGCCGTTCCCGGCGGCGACCTTCGACGCGCGTGATGCCTGGAACTGGCTGCTGAACGCGGCTGCCAGCCTCGGCCTGAGTCCGCGCCGCCTTGCCGTCGGTGGCGACAGTGCCGGCGCGACACTGGCCACCGTGCTCTGCGCCGAGCTGGCAGGCGAGGGGGCGGAGCAGCCCTGCGCGCAGTTGCTGTTCTATCCGGCGGCGGACGCCAGCGCGCGCACTGAGTCGGAGGAACTGTTTGCCGAGGGCTATCTGCTGGAGACGGCCAGCCTGGACTGGTTCTATCAGCAGTACATGCCTGACGTTGCGCAGCGAGGTGATTGGCGCTGCTCTCCGGTCCATGCCGGTGCTGCTTTGCAAGGTAGCGCGCCGGCCTTGCTGTTCGCGGCCGAGTTCGATCCGTTGCTGGACGAAGGCCTGGCCTACGCCCGCGCGCTGGTGGAGCAGGGCGTGGAAGTGGAGGCGGAGCGCTGCTGCGGGATGACCCACGACTTCCTGCGCATGGGCAACCTGGTGCCGGAGGTGGAGGGGTATTACCGGCGCGTGGCCGAGTTCCTCGCTGCCCGTTGGTAAGCCGGCGGCCTGCTGCTGCATAACCCGGATCATCGACTTCAACCTGTAGGAGCGGGCCATGCCCGCGATCCGCCGGCATGGCCGGCGCCTTCCTCCGCTCCGATGTTGGTCCTGTATTGCTGCGTTGGCTTGGGTATTTCTGCGTCGCTTCGGCGTGCGCCCGGACTTCCTGTTTCGCCCCCTCGGGCGAGTCACTTTTCCAAACGCCGAAAAGTAACCAAAAGGCTTGCCCCGGACATCCGGTTTTTCGCTTAGGCGAAAAATACCCTCGTTGAAGCGAAGTTTCAGGGGCACGCTGCGAAGGGCCATCCCTGGCCCATCGCAGCTCTCGCGACATCCATGTCGCTCAACCCCTGAAACTCCGCTTCAACGAGGCCTCCTGAACGGGGCGTTCGGCGTGCTCGGACATGTCGCTGGAAGTCTTCAGAGAGCGAAGAGCGGTTGTAGGAGCAAGCTTGCTCGCGAACCGCCCAACACCGACGTTTTCCTGTAGGAGCGGGCCATGCCCGCGAACGGCGCCGGTAGGCGCCGTTGCTACGGACTACTGGATCGCCGCCACCGGCTGCCCAGCCACCTGCCGGCTCGCTGCCTCCAGTGGAGCGGGGTTGGCCCAGTCGGCGGCCTTGAAGTCGCGGCGGATCAGGCCGTAGCTCTTCGCGGCCGTGATGGACGCATCGAGGCGGCCGAGGAAATCGGCGTCCAGCTTCGGCGACAGTACTTCCACCAGCGGCCGGTCCTGGTATTCGCTCTTGAAGATCACCGCCGGATAGCTGGCCTGCTTCGACACCAGTTCGATATAGGCATCGCGGTTGGCCTCCGCACTGGCCCATTGCACGGCCTGCAGCTGCACCTTGAGCAGCCGCTCGGTGATGTCCGGGTGGGCGTCGACGAATTCGCCGTTGCCCACCAGCAGCGCCTGCAGGGTGCCGGCGCCGCCGAGGTCGCGGGTGTTCAGCGGGATTTCCGCCAGGCCCTTGTCGCGCAGGGCGAACAGGCCGGCCAGGCCCCAGGTGGCGTCGATCTGCCTGGCCGCCAACGCCGCAAGCGCTGCGCTGAAGTCGAGGTTGATCACCTTCAGGTCCTTCTCGGTAAGGCCGGCGCTGGCCAGGGCGTTGTCGAACGACAGCTGGCTGGCAGTGCCGCGGAAGATGCCCACGCGCTTGCCCTTGAGGTCGGCCAGGGCCTTGATCCCTGAGCCCGGCTGCACGCCCAGGTAATGGTTCACGCCGCGCGCGGTGGCGGCCAGTACGCGGCTGTCCAGGCCGCTGGACTTGCCGATGATCGCCGCAAGGTCTCCCAGGTAGGCGAAGTCCACCTGGCCGTTGGCGAAGGCCTCGTTGACCACCGGGCCGGCGCCCTTGAAGAAGCTCCATTTGACCTGGATGCCGTCCTTGGCGAATTCCTTCTCCAGTAACTGGCGGGTGTAGAGGATGTCCACCACGCCGCCGCCGGAGTGGTTCTGGCCGGCGCTGACGTCGGGCACGGCGATGCGGATTTCCTTCACCGGGTCGGCGGCCTGAGTGGCCAGCGGGTAGACGCCGAGGAGGCCGGCCAGCACCGGCGCAGCGAAGAGGGACAGCAATTGAGTGGTGAGGGCCTTCATGGCGCCTGCCTCCTGCAGTGGGGGAGCGCGTGTGGCTCCGGCGAGCGCACTAAAGGCATGGGGCTGTTCATCAACAAAATAATAAAAATTCATTTTTTAGAAACTGTTCGAGCTAAGCGAGGGATGACAAGGCTTCGCGGGTAGATGCCCGGCGGGCATAAAAAATATTCGGCGAATGCATTGGATGAGCACCGGGACCTTCCCTTAAATGGCTTGTGTTAGCTCATAAATGAATTGATATAACTATTTATATTCCAATGAAGAATATTACGAAGCCCTATCGCCTTGCTTTTCCCAGCCCCCGCCTGAGGCCTTCCACCGTCGGTTGGAGCGGGCTTGACCCCATCCTGCCGTGGCTGGTGCCGCTGGCCATTGCCGTGCTCTGGTGGACCGCCAGCCACCGTCACTGGATGTCCGCGCAGATCCTGCCCACGCCCGAACTGGTGCTGCAGGCCGGCCGCGAGCTGCTCGCCGGCGAGCTCTGGGAGCAACTGGGCATCAGCCTGAAACGTCTGCTCCGGGGCCTGCTGGCCGGCATCCTCAGCGGGCTGGCACTGGGCGCCTGGCTCGGCTTCAGCCGCCGCGCCGAGCGTCTGGTGCTGCCCACCTTCAGTGCCCTGGCGCAGGTTCCGACCCTGGCCTGGATTCCGTTGTTCATGCTGTTCTTCGGTATCGGCGAGCTGCTCAAGCTGGTGGTGCTGGTCAAGGCGATCATCGTGCCGGTGACGCTGCACACCCTGGTCGGCGTGCGTGATGCCCAGCCGCGTCTGCGCGAGGCCGCAGCCGTGCTGCGCCTGCCGCGCCGATTGTTGCTGTGGCGGCTGATCCTGCCGGCGGCGCTGCCGGCTTTCCTCACCGGCGTGCGCCTGGCGCTGGCGCAGGGCTGGACCTCGTTGCTGGCCGTGGAACTGCTGGCTTCCAGCGAAGGCGTCGGCTACCTGATGGTGCAGGCGCGCCAGCTGTTCATGCTCGACATCGTGTTCGTCTGCATCCTGGTCATCGGCCTGGTGGGCGCGGCCATGGACCGTGGCATCCAGGCGCTGGACCGGCGTCTGGTTCACTGGCCGCAACAGGCCGCAGGAGAGTTCCGGAGAAGTACGGCGGGGCAGGGCTGGGAACGCCTACAACCCTGGCTGCTGCCGTTGGCGCTGCTGGCGATCTGGCAGGCGGCGAGCGCACTGCAGTGGGTCGATCCGGCGATTCTCGCCAGCCCCGCGTCGGTAGCCGTCGCGCTGTGGCAGGGATTGCTGGATAGCAGCCTGACCGCCGCGTTGCTGGCCAGCCTGCAACGCACGCTCGCCGGCCTGCTGCTGGGCGGCTCGCTGGGTTTCCTGCTCGGCCTGGGACTGGGCCTGTGGCGCCCGGCGGAGCGGGTGCTAGGCCCGTCCTTCGCTGCGCTGCGGCAAGTGGCGATCTTTGCCTGGGTGCCACTGCTCACCGCCTGGTTTGGTTTGGGCGAGCTGGCCAAGGTGGTGTTCGTCGGCCTGGCCGCATTCTTCCCGCTGTTGCTGGCCACCCAGCGCGGCATCGCCAGCCTGCCGGCGCAACTGAGCGAAGCGGCCATCGCGCTGCGCCTCTCGCCCTGGCAACGGTTGCGGCGGCTGGTACTGCCAGGGGCCGCGCCCTCGGTGTTCGCCGGGGTGCGTCTGGCGCTGATCTATGCCTGGCTCGGGACCATTGGTGCCGAGTACTTCATGCCTTCGGACGGCGGCATCGGCAGCCTGATGATCGGCGCGCAACAACTCTTCCGCATGGACCTGGTCGGCGCCGGCATGTTGCTGGTCGGACTCACCGGAGCCTTGCTGGCCGCCCTCGGCCAGCGCATCGAAGCGCGGGTGACGCGCTGGAGACACGCATGAACGCTTTCGCATCCCAGGCGCTGGTGAGCTTTCGCCAGGTCGCCAAGAGTTTCCCCGTGGACGGCCGCGAACTTCAGGCCATCGAGCGTTTCGACCTGGAGATCGCCGACGGTGAATTCATCGCCATCGTCGGCGCCAGCGGTTGCGGCAAGTCCACGCTGCTGCGGCTCCTGGTGGGACTGGACCGCGAGTTCCAGGGCGAGATCCGTATCGACGGCACGCTCATCGACGGTATTGGCGGCGAGCGCGGCATCGTGTTCCAGGAGCACCGCCTGTTCCCCTGGCTGAGCGTGGAGCAGAACGTCGCCCTCGGTCTGGTCAACGAACCGCTGAGCGAGACCGGCAAGGCCGCCAGGGTCGCCGATTATCTGCAACTGGTCGGCCTGACGGCCTTCGCCCGCGCCTACCCGCATCAGCTGTCCGGCGGCATGGCGCAGCGCGTGGCGATCGCCCGCGGCCTGGTGGCCAGCCCGCGCATCCTGCTGCTGGACGAGCCGTTCGGCGCGCTCGATGCGCTGACCCGCCAGCAGTTGCAGGAGGAGCTGCTGCGCATCCGCCAGCGCGAACGCATTACCACAGTGCTGGTGACCCACGATGTCGAAGAGGCGCTGTTCCTCGCCGACCGCGTGGTGGTCATGGCGCCGCGCCCCGGGCGCATCAAGCGCATCGTCCAGGTGCCGCTGGTGCATCCGCGCGAGCGCGGTGGCTACGACTTCCTGCGCCAGCGCGAGGCGCTGCTGCACGAGCTGACTGGCGAGGGCGACTACGTCGCGCCGCAGCTCAAGCGGGTGCAAGACCTGCCGTTCGAGTTCATTGCCTGCTGATCCAGAGAACCCGCCCTTGCAGGCTCACCCAACCTAACGAGTCCGACCATGAGCAAACGCCCCAACTTCCTCGTCATCGTCGCCGACGACCTCGGCTTCTCCGACCTCGGCGCCTTCGGTGGCGAGATCGCCACGCCGCACCTCGACGCCCTGGCCCTCGACGGTCTGCGCCTGACCGACTTCCACACCGCGCCGACCTGTTCGCCGACGCGCTCGATGCTGCTTACCGGCACCGACCACCACATCGCCGGCATCGGCACCATGGCCGAGGCGCTGACCCCGGAGCTGGAAGGCAAGCCCGGCTACGAGGGCTACCTGAACGACCGCGTGGTGGCGCTGCCGGAGCTGCTGCGCGAGGCCGGCTACCAGACGTTGATGGCCGGCAAATGGCACCTGGGCCTGAAACTGGAGCAGGCGCCCCACGCGCGCGGCTTCGAGCGCTCGTTCTCGCTGCTGCCGGGTGCCGCCAACCACTATGGTTTCGAGCCGCCCTACGATGAAACCACGCCGCGCATCCTCAAGGGCACGCCAGCGCTGTACGTAGAGGACGACCAGTTCATCGAGGAACTGCCGGCGGACTTCTATTCCTCCGACGCCTTCGGCGACAAGCTGATCGACTACCTCAAGGAGCGCGACCAGAGCCGTCCGTTCTTCGCCTACCTGCCGTTCTCCGCGCCGCACTGGCCGTTGCAGGCGCCCAGGGAGGTGGTCGACAAGTACCAGGGCCGCTACGACGCCGGCCCCGAGGCACTGCGCCTGGAACGGCTGGAGCGGCTCAAGCAGCTGGGCCTGATCGAAGCCGACGTGAAGGCGCATCCGGTTTTGGCAATCAGCAAGGAATGGGGGCGCCTCACCGACGAGGAAAAGGCGAAATCGGCGCGGGCCATGGAGGTCTACGCGGCGATGGTCGAGCGCCTGGACTGGAACGTCGGGCGTGTCGTCGAGTACCTGCGCCAGCAGGGTGAGCTGGACAACACCTTCGTCCTGTTCATGTCCGACAACGGCGCCGAGGGTGCGCTGCTGGAAGCCTTCCCGCGCTTCGGCCCTGATCTGCTGAGCTTCCTCGACCAGCACTACGACAACAGCCTGGAGAACATCGGCCGCGCCAACTCCTACATCTGGTACGGCCCGCGCTGGGCCCAGGCGGCCACCGCGCCATCGCGGCTGTACAAGGCCTTCACTACCCAGGGCGGCATCCGCGTGCCGGCGCTGGTGCGTTACCCGGCGTTGCAGCGCCAGGGTGAGATCAGCCACGGCTTCTCCACGGTGATGGACATCACCCCGACCATTCTCGACCTGGCCGGCGTGCGCCATCCGGGCAAGCAGTGGCATGGCCGCGAAGTGGCCGAGGTGCGTGGCAAGTCGTGGCTGGGCTGGCTGTCCGGCGAGACCGAGCAGGCCCACGACGAGAAGACCGTTACCGGCTGGGAACTGTTCGGCATGCGCGCCATCCGCCAGGGTGACTGGAAGGCGGTGTACCTGCCCGCGCCGGTCGGCCCGGCCACCTGGCAGCTCTACGATCTGGCCAGCGATCCCGGCGAGACGAGGGACCTGGCCAAGAGCGAGCCGGCGAAGCTGGCAGCGCTCATCGAGCACTACAAGCAATACGTCAACGAGACCGGCGTGATCGACGCGCCGCCACCGTTCCTGGCGCGCTGATCGCCAGCGCCGGAGCCTGTCTGCTCCCTCGCTCATGCGTGCCCGTGCGGGAAGGAAGGACAGTCCCGCGCGGGGGGGAGAACCGGTGGCCGCCCGACTGCTCGGACTGACGGCGGCCACCGGAATGCACTTCCCATTGGTTTGGCTGCGCTGGCCTTCTGTCTTATCGGCTTATGTGGGCCCGTCCTTGAGGCCGTCCTGGTGGGCGGCGGACAGATGGGGCTCCTGCCGGCTGTCCTCGGGCTCGATGTCCACCAGTTCTTCCAGCGACTCTTCGCGGGTCACTCTGGGATCGGGGTCAGGGGTATCCACGGGTGTTTTCATGCTCACCTCGCTTGCCGGGTCTGCTTGCCGGCCAGGGCGCGCAACCGTGCGCCCGCCACCACCACCTTGCGCGGCCGGTGGGTCGGATTCACCGGAACGAAGGTCTGCAGTTCGATGCGCTTGAGAAACCAGTCGACGTTGTCCTCCTCCAGCGGACCTTCGACGGTCATCAGGTCTCGCCGGATGCGTTCCACGAGGTTGTTCAGCAACACGGCGCTGGTCTGCTCCTCGTGCTGGATGACACGGGAGATCAGGCGCTTGCCCGCGGTATTGCGTAGGCTGATCAGCAGTGTGCCGTCTGGCCTGGTGGTGAACTGTGGCCGGTAGTCGCTGAACAGGTGGCTCAGGTGCTCGATGGCAGTGTCGCGGCAACTGGACATGTCGATCCCTCCCGGTGGTTGACAGAAGCCAGAGCGTTGGCTTGAGCCTGAAACCTCGCATCAGCCGTGCCAGGCCGGGAAAGACTGTTTCAGCCGCTTAACAGGCTGTTATTGCTGGAGATCGTGAGGAGATGCTGGCCTTTGGTCACTTGCAGGATGCAAGGTTGCACCGGCAAGAGGCTGGATAATGCACGGCCAGTAGCTTTGCCGCCTTTCTGGTCGCCATGGTTGCCCCCTGGCAGGCCTTCCGTCCGAAACTCGCACAACCCCGGGGTAGCCTTGATATCAGCGGCGCCTGCCAGTGCGGGCGATCCGCTTGCTGATGCCGGCGAGTCCCGGCACCAGGGCCAATCGCCAGTATTTCCCTCCGGCAGCCGAGCGGGCAGGGTTGAGCCAGGGAGAGGAGGTGGCCATGACGCAGTTCCGACGCCTGGACGTGGAAGCGGTGCTCCACGAAGCCTATCCGCTGTTCAATTTCTCCTGCTACCGGGAGGAGGGTGGTCGCTATTCAATCCGACTCAGCAGCCAGCTGGCTGACATGCCCTGTACCACCGTGGTCGGTATCCACGGTGACGAACTGAGCAGCGCAGGGCGGGTGCGCAGTCTTGGCCTGGAGCTGATCGACAGCTTCATCGACTAGCGCGCGCGGTGAGCGGCAACGCTGCTGCCGCTCACCTTCTGTGCGTCAGTGCTGATGACGGCTCAGGGCACAGGCCGCCGCCAGCAGGCCCGCGGCCGTGGCCAGCACTGCAACGGTCTGCCAGGGGTGTTCACCGGCATACTCGCCGCCCGCGCGAATGGCCCGGCGGCTGCGCTGAATCAGGTGCTCGCTGGTTTCGCGGCTGTCATCCACCAGGTCCCGCAGCCTCGTCTTGAACGCCGGCAGTTGTTCTGCCGTCAGGTCCCGACTGCTGGCCAGCAGGGATTCCAGGTCGTTCACCAGGGATTGCAACTCCTGCACGCCACTGTTGCGGGTAGAGGGGAACCATCGATAGCTGCCCATTGACTGTCTCCTTGATTGCTTCGGGTTGGAATTCGCGGGTCGGTTGCGCCCTCGGGCTTCTATCCGCCACGGGCGTCGGCACGCGCTGCCGCGCGCATTAGCGGATTTGCCAGACCCATTCGAGAGAGCCCCGAGACCGCCGGTCGTTCACTGATTCGGATGAGCGGAACCTGACGGTTCGCCTCGGGCGTGCTTGAGTGCAAGGGTCGCTCGCCGGCTCTTTTTTGCCATTGTTGGAGGCTGCGCAGGTGCGACGATTGGTGGCAGTGCGCGGGGGAGCGCAGGGGTGATCGCTTGTGCGAGGATGCCGCCCGCCACGCCATGAGCACTTAAAAAGACCGGGAGACGACTCCGATGCAGATCCGTGACTTTCGCGATGACGACATGGACCGGGTGCTGGATATCTGGCTGCGCGCTTCGCAGCAGGCCCACAATTTCATCGATACCGATTTCTGGCAGCAGCGCCTGCAGGACATGCGCGACGTCTACCTGCCTGCTGCCGCGTCGCGCGTCGTCGAGAGCGACGGCTGCGTGATTGGCTTCTACAGCCTGCACGACGGCGCACTGGCCGCCCTGTTCGTTGCCCCCGAGTGCCAGGGCCAAGGGCTGGGTTCGCACCTGCTGAGCGACGCCAAGATTCACCTGCCGATGCTGGAGCTGGCGGTCTATTCGGCGAATGCCGGCGCCGTGGCGTTCTACCAGCGGCACGGTTTCGAGGTGCTGGAGGAACGCAAGGACGAACACACCGGACATCCCGAGATGCGCATGGGCTGGAGCGCGCGTCCGGCGGTCTGCGGATGCTGAAGAAAACCGCTGCCGTTCTGCTGCTCGCCATTGCCGGCCCCGCCGCTGCCATGGATGGCAAGGGCAACTCCGCGGATCACTTCACCGTCGGCACCAGTCTGGGCACGGCCGCTGTCAGCGAGTCCAGCAGCCAGGCGCCACGTGCCTATCAGCAGGCTCGCGACGATGCACTGGCGTACGTCGCTTCGGCCGGGCAGATTCATGGTGCCCAGCTCGAACAAGCCTTGCGCCTGTACCGCAGCGAGCACCCGCAATCGCCCTTGAGTGACCAGCAGGTAGCCCAGGCCATTGCCAGCCAGGGCTGAAGGATTCTCCGCTTCCAGATAGGCAATTCGGCTTGCATTCGTGAGCCGGAATCAATTGATTTTGCCGAAACGGCGTCTTAATCCCCGTCGGCAAAGCCCGCAGACTGCTTTCCATTCGAACGATCGAGTGGTTCGCGGCGCTGCACCAAGGCTCCCACGGACTTCCCGATCGCGCCTCTTGCCGCTGAAGGAGTCCCGCCATGACCACTAACGCATCCCCGCTGTTCCAGTCCTATTCCCTGGGTGGGCTCGAACTGCCCAACCGCATCGTCATGCCGCCGATGACCCGCTCCCGCGCCAGCCAGCCGGGCGATGTGCCCAACGAGCTGATGGCCGAGTACTACGCCCAGCGCGCCGGCGCCGGCCTGATCGTCAGCGAGGGCACCTGGATTTCTCCGCTGGGCAAGGGCTACGCCTGGACTCCGGGCATCCACACCCCGGCCCAGGTCGCCGGCTGGCGCAAGGTCACCCAGGCGGTGCATGCCGCCGGCGGGCGCATCTTCGCCCAGCTCTGGCACGTCGGCCGGCTCAGTCACATCAGCCTGCTCGACGGTCAGTCGCCGGTGTCTTCCTCGGCGATGCAGGCTGAGGGCGTCAATGTGTTCGTCGCCGAGAGCGACGGCACTCCCGGTTTCGTCCAGGCCTCGAAGCCCCGCGCGCTGAAGGTGGAGGAAATCCAGGTCATCGTTGACGAGTACCGCCAGGCCGCGCGCAACGCCATGGCCGCCGGTTTCGACGGTGTCGAGTTGCACGCCGCCAACGGCTACCTGGTCAACCAGTTCATCGACTCCAACGCCAACGACCGCACCGACCAGTACGGCGGCTCGCTGGAGAACCGCCTGCGCTTCCTCGCTGAAGTGGCCCAGGCGCTGGTGGAAGGCACCGGCGACAAGAGCCGCGTCGGTATCCGCCTGGCCCCGCTGACCACCCTGAACGGCTGTTCCGATGCCGACCCGGAAACCACCTACCTGGCCGCCGCTCGCCTGCTGGGCGAGATCGGCGTGGGCTACATCCACATCGCCGAAGCCGACTGGGACGATGCCCCGCACATGCCGCTGGAGTTCAAGCGCCGCCTGCGCGAAGTGTTCCCCGGCGCGCTGATCTATGCCGGCAAATACACCGCCGAGCGCGCGACCGCCGCGCTGAATGAAGGCTGGGCGGACCTGATCGCCTTCGGTCGGCCCTTCGTTGCCAACCCGGACCTGCCCGAACGCCTGCGCCTGGGCACACCGCTCAACACGCACCAGCGCGAAACCCTGTTCGGCGGCGGCGCCCACGGCCTCACCGATTACCCGCGCTTGAGTGCCTGAACTGCATTGCTGCCTTAAAGACAGGAGTCCGAGGATGTGTCCTCACAGACACTCGCTGGTGCTGCATCGCTAGATGCGGCACCAGCGAGTACATCCACCTGACCTGCATGGTAGTCGGTGGTTTGGCGCAAGTTCACACGGACTTTACGGACGGGGCTGACTGACAAGGGCACAGCCTAACTGGTGGGATCGACGTTCTCCCCGGAACGGACGCCCGCCATGCTCATCGATGCCGCCCACCGCTTCTTCGATCACAGTCGTCATACGCTTAGTATCAGGGACGTCACCGCGCCGCTCGA
>NZ_JACVAT010000007.1:0-350383 GCF_014851985.1 Pseudomonas sp. PDM17 | reverse complement strand
CTTGACGACCATAGAGCGTTGGAACCACCTGATCCCATCCCGAACTCAGTAGTGAAACGACGCATCGCCGATGGTAGTGTGGAGTTTCTCCATGTGAGAGTAGGTCATCGTCAAGCTCCTATCCCAAGACCCCTGGTCAGCATCGCTGGCCGGGGGTTTTGCTTATTAGTGTAAGCAACCCAAATTCGGATGAGCGCCAAGGCGAGCATCCAACCGAATTGCTTGACGACCATAGAGCATTGGAACCACCTGATCCCATCCCGAACTCAGTAGTGAAACGATGCATCGCCGATGGTAGTGTGGAGTTTCTCCATGTGAGAGTAGGTCATCGTCAAGCTTCTAATTCCAAAGCCCCTGATCAGCGAGAGCTGGTCGGGGGTTTTGTTTTTGGGGCGGAAAAAGCCAATGCGGGAGCCCTATACAGGGCGAGTAACCCGAGACAGGTTATTCGTTGCGATGGCGGATAACGCTTGAGGCGTTATCCGCCCTACGACCGGTGTTTGCCGGAGGTCCGTGAGGGACGCGGTTCGCGGGCATGGCCCGCTCCTACAGGGGAGTGAGGGGCTTGTTCATGATGAGGGTGCGCTCTTCGCCGTGGAGTTGTTCGCGCAGCAGGCGATAGCCGAGGCGGGCGTAGAAGCTTTCGGCGGTGAGGGACGAGGGGACCAGCAGAACTTCTATCCCGCGCTGTAGGGAGGTTTTCTCGACTCGCCGCATCAGCGCCTTGCCGATGCCCTTGCGCTGCTGCTGTGGTGCGATGAAGAGGCTACGCACGGTATGGCCATCCAGGGCGCCAGTGCCGACGATTTCGTCATCCAGTAATGCGACGAACACCAGGCGTTGCTGCAGCAGCTCAATCACCCGTTCAGGCGTGAAGTTCGCCACCACCGATTCGATGACGCTCGCCGGGTAGTCCTGGCCGTTGCTTTCCCTGACGGCCGCGACGATGACCTGGCTGATTGCCTTGGCGTCGCCGTTGTGGGCCTGTCTGATCAGAACATCCATCTGCACGCTTCCTGCTATCTACTCCGCTCATCCTGACGGGATTGGCAGCGCGAGGGTAGGGCGGAATCGCAGGAAACAAAAAAGGCGCCCTGGGGCGCCTTTCCTGTTTGGATCACCGATCAGCCGTTGTGGCGTTTCAGGACCAGGGTGGCGTTGGTGCCGCCGAAGCCGAAGCTGTTGCTCATGACGGTGTCGATCTTCGCGTTTTCGCGGGTCTCGCGCAGGATCGGCAGGTCAGCGACTTCCGGGTCCAGTTCGTCGATGTTTGCCGAGCCGGCGATGAAGTTGCCTTCCATCATCAGCAGGCAGTAGATCGCTTCGTGAACGCCAGCGGCGCCCAGGGAGTGGCCGGACAGGCTCTTGGTGGAGCTGATGGCCGGGGCCTTGTCGCCGAACACTGCACGCACGCCGCGGATTTCAGCGACGTCGCCGACCGGGGTGGAGGTGCCGTGGGTGTTCAGGTAGTCGATCGGGGTATCCACGGTCGACAGGGCCTGCTGCATGCAGCGGATGGCGCCTTCGCCGCTCGGGGCAACCATGTCGTAGCCATCGGAAGTCGCACCGTAGCCAACGATTTCGGCGTAGATCTTGGCGCCACGCTTGAGGGCGTGTTCCAGCTCTTCGACCACGACCATGCCGCCGCCGCCGGCGATGACGAAACCGTCACGCTTGGCGTCGTAGGCGCGGGAGGCCTTTTCCGGGGTGTCGTTGTACTGGGTGGAGAGGGCGCCCATGGCGTCGAACAGGCAGCTCTGGCTCCAGTGTTCTTCCTCGCCGCCGCCAGCGAAGACGACGTCCTGCTTGCCCAACTGGATTTGCTCCATGGCCTGGCCGATGCAATGCGCGCTGGTGGCGCAGGCCGAGGAAATGGAGTAGTTCACGCCCTTGATCTGGAAGGGAGTGGCCAGGCACGCGGAAACGGTGCTGCCCATGGTGCGGGTGACGCGGTATGGGCCGATGCGCTTGACGCCTTTCTCGCGCAGGGTGTCGATGGCTTCCATCTGGTTCAGGGTGGAAGCACCGCCGGAGCCGGCGATCAGGCCGGTGCGCGGGTTGGAGATCTGCTCGGGGGTGAGGCCGGAGTCCTTGATCGCCTGTTCCATTGCCAGGTAGGCATAAGCGGCGGCGTCGCCCATGAAGCGGAAGACCTTGCGGTCAATCAGCTCTTCCAGGTTCAGGTTGACCGAACCGGAAACGTGGCTGCGCAGGCCCATCTCGGCGTAGCTGGGGTTGTGGCGGATGCCAGCACGGCCTGCACGCAGGTTGGCGGAGACGGTGTCTTTGTCATTGCCCAGGCAGGAAACGATGCCCAGACCGGTGATCACGACGCGACGCATGCGGATACCCTTAGAAGCTGTCAGTGGAAGTGAACAGGCCGACGCGGAGGCCTTCGGCGCTGTAGATTTCGCGGCCATCGACGCTGACGGTGCCGTCGGCGATGGCCAGGATCAGCGAACGATTGATCGTACGCTTGATGTGAATGTTGTAGGTGACTTTCTTGGCGGTCGGCAGGACCTGGCCGAAGAACTTCACTTCGCCCGAACCCAGGGCGCGGCCGCGGCCGGGGTTGCCCTGCCAGCCGAGGTGGAAACCTACCAGCTGCCACATGGCATCGAGGCCGAGGCAGCCCGGCATGACAGGGTCGCCCTCGAAGTGGCAGGCGAAGAACCACAGGTCCGGGTTGATATCCAGCTCGGCGACCAGTTCGCCCTTGCCATACTTGCCGCCGACATCACTGATGTGGGTGATGCGGTCGATCATCAGCATGTTCGGGGCGGGCAGTTGCGCATTACCCGGGCCGAAGAGCTCGCCGCGGCTGCAGCGCAGCAGGTCTTCTCGGGTGAAGGCGTTTTGTTTGGTCATGCGAGCTCCTCAAAAATCCTGGATAGCAGGCGTTGTTTGGCTTGTGCCTGCGGCGCCGCGTTCCGTTGTTCTTGTCACGGTGTCATGCGGCAGCCTAGTCATAGACTATTGCCTTTAAGTGAAAGTCACAGCAATCGGCGAACGCTTGTTCACTTTTCGCCGATGCCAGGTTTCCCCGTCGGGACGCAGGCCCCGGGCCGGTCCGCAGTTTGCGGGCAAGCGCTCCGTCGATCAACGACCTGGAGCAACCCAGCGCTGCAGAATCCGCTGCAGCTCCGCGCGTTTGAACGGCTTGGCGAGGTAGTCGTTCATACCTGCTTCAAGGCAAGCCTCGCGGTCGCCCTGCAGCGCGTTGGCGGTGAGGGCGATGATCGGTACCTGTTCGCCACCCGGTTTCGCACGAATCTGCCGGGTGGCTTCGTAGCCGTTGAGCACCGGCAGGCGGCAATCCATCAGGATCGCCGCGAACTCGCTGCGCTCCGAGGTACGCACTGCCTGGGCGCCGTCACCCACCAGCGTGACGCGATAACCCAGGCTGCGCAACATAGCTTCTATGACCGTTTGATTCACCGGGTTGTCCTCCACCAGCAGCACGGACTGACCAGTGGCAAGCGCGTCGCCGCCGTTCGTCCCGTCGTCTGCGGCACTCTGACGCTCCCGGAAGGGCAGGGGAATCTCCAGAGTGAAGGTCGAGCCGCACCCTTCTTCGCTGACCGCACCCAGGGTGCCGCCCATCCGTTCGGCCAGGGTGCGTGCAATTGACAGCCCCAGCCCCGTGCCGCCGTAGCGCCGCGAGGTCGACGAGTCGGCCTGCTGGAAGGCCTCGAACATGTGCTCCAGGCGCTCGCGGGAGATGCCGATGCCGCTGTCCTGCACCGAGCAGCTGAGCCACAGCACTTCGTCGTCCAGCGCCTGCCAGGTGGCTTCCAGGCGCACGCCGCCTTCCTCGGTGAACTTCAGGGCGTTGCCCAGCAGGTTGACCAGGATCTGCCGGATGCGCGTCGGGTCGCCCTGCACCTCGAGGTTGTCGAGGCCGTCCTGCACGTTCATTGCCAGTTCCAGGCCGCGTTGCTGGGCGCTGTGCTGGAAGACCTGGATCGAGCTCTGGATCAGCTCCAGCAGGTTGAACGGGATGCGCTCCAGTTCCAGTGCGCCGCGCTCGACGCGGGAGAAGTCGAGGATGTCGTTGATCACCTTGAGCAGGTGCTCGGTGGATTCGGTGGCCAGCGCGCTGTACTCGGCCTGCTCCTGGTTCAGCTCGGTGGTTTCCAGCAGCTGCAGCATGCCCAGCACGCCGTTCATCGGGGTGCGCAGCTCGTGGCTCATCATCGCAAGGAAATCGGACTTGGCGCGGTTGGCCTCTTCGGCCTCCTCCCGCGCCGCCACCAGTTGGGCGATGCTGCGTTCCTGTTCCAGGCTGGCTTGCTGCAGGCCACGGGCCAGGTTGTTGATGTGCCGGGCGAGGTCGCCGACTTCGCCGTCATCCGGCACCGGCAGGGTGGTGTGGTAGTCGCCGGTCTGGATCGCCTGCACCGCGCGGCCCATGGTGCGGATCGGTGCGGCCAGGCGGCGGGCGAGGCGACGCGCCAGCAGGTAGGTGAGGATCAGCGCGAACAGCGCAAGCAGGCTGGCCTTGAGGAGGATCTCCTGTTGCCGTTCGCTGAAGGCGTCGCTGGCCATCCCGACTACCACGCGGCCGAGGTAATCCCCGCTGGGCGGTGCGGCGGTCGGCAGCATGTCGTTGGAGCTGGCCAGGTCGCTGCCGTCGAGGGCGATGTTCTCGCGCTGGATCGAGGCGTGGAAGATTTCCACCTTGGTGCTCGCCTGCGCGGGATCGGCGGCGTGCTCGACGTAGACGAGGATGTTATCGCCGCGATCGCGCACTTCGATGAAGCGCACGTGGGCGGTGCTCAAGGTCGCCCGCAGCAGGCTCTGCAGCACCGGCAGGTTGCCGGAGATCACTCCGTATTCCGCCGCCGGGGCAAGTTGGTTGGCGATCAGTTGGCCGGTGTGGTTGGACTCCAGGCGCAGGTCCTGCAGACGCGAATACGTGAAGTAGGCGGTCAGCAGGACGGTGAGCAGCAGCGCCGGGCCGAGGCTGATGGCCAGCATGCGCGTCTGGATGTTCCAGCTCTTGCGGGAGCTCATGGTTTCTCTCCTTCGGCAAGGCGCCGCGCAAGTTCCGCGTCGCCTTGCAGGTCGATGCCGAGCGAGCGCGCCACCTGGCGGTTGCTCTGCACCTTGAAGCGTTCGGGGTAGAGGCTGCGGGGCCATTGCTCCGCCGGCTCGTCGAGCAGGGTGTCGAGGGTCTCCAGCCAGTCGCTCTGGTCGCTGTAGGTGCTGGCCAGGCTGCCGGCCTTGACGAAGGCAGCGGTGGGGCCGATCAGCGCCCGGTTCTCGGCGTAGGCGCTGAGGAGGATGCCCTTGATGGTCTGTGCGTTATAAAGCTGTTTGTCGTCCAACCCGAGCAACAGGTCACTGCGACCGAGCAGTTCTCGCAGCGGGCGGCTGTCTTCGGTGCGGGTTTGCAGCTCGCTGACCAGTTCGACGCCGAGTTGATCCGCGCTGCGCTGAAGCTCTTCCAGGAGGAACTCGCTGCTGGGGCCGATCAGCACGCCAATGCGTTGCGGACGTGGGCTGAGTTGCAGCGCCAGTTGCAGCTGGCGTGCCGGTGGCGGGTCGCTCCATAGCAGGCTCAGGTGTGGCGGCTCGCGCTCGCCCAGCACTTGCCGGGCCTCGACACGGCTGACCAGCAGGGTCAGCGCCGGCGGTGCATCGTCACTGGCCAGGCGCCAGTTCAGCGCGCCGCTGCCGAGCAGCAGCAGGCGGGTTTCGCCATCGAGACTGGTGGCGGGCGGCAGGTTCTCCGGGGATTCCAGGCGCACCTGGTCGTGCGGGCGGCGTTGCGCCAGGGCCTCGGCGAAGTCCTGCAGGGCCTGGCTCTGTTCGGTGCTGACCAGCAGGATGTCACGGGCCTGGGCCGGCAGTACGAACAGGCAGGCCAGCCCGAGGAGCAGGGCGCTGAGTAGGGGGCCGGGGCTCGTCCATGAGCGGCGGGCAGACATGCTAGAAGTCCACCTCGGCGCTGAAGTAGAGCAGGTGGCGGCTGTCGTAGCGGTTTTCCGGCCAGGTCAGCGGCTCGTCGTCCAGGCGCTGCTGCAGCACGCCGGCCAGTTCCAGCGCCGCACGGCCCAGGGGAATGCGCTTGGCCACGCGCAGGTCGACGCGCTCGAAGCGGTGCTCGTTCAGTGCATCGTCGCCGTAGTAGAAGACCGAACTCGACCAGCCGCGCCCCCAGTCGCGCATCCAGCCGGCCGAGCCGCTGTTGCGCGCGGTAAGGCGCTGGTCGTAGCGGCTGCTGGCGTCGTAGTCGACGTAGGCGTAGGTCAGGCGCACGCGGTCCTGCCGCGTCAGCCGCCAGTCGAGTTGGGCTTCCGTGCCACTGAAGCGGATGTCGTTGTCGTTGGTCGGTTCGAAGTCGGAGACCTTCAAGGGATCGCTGATCAGCCCGTGGATTTCGTCGTAGTAGGCTTTGATGTCGACCGCGAGCCCGAGTTCGTCGAACTGGCCGTTGTAGCCGATTTCCCGCGAGCGCATGCGCTCCTGGTCGAGATCGCCGGGACCGTGGGCGCGGGCGAAGTAGTAGGCGCTGGACTGGCCGTAGACTGGCGCCGAGAGGTTGCGCACCCGGTAGCTCCAGTTCACGTCGTTCTCGTACATGTCCGGCGAGCGCACCGCTTCGGAGTACACCGCGCGCAGGCTGTGGCGCGGGGTGATCAGGTAGTTGAGGGCGAGGCGCGGGCTGACCGAGCTGCCGGAGAGCTGGTCGTCCTCCACCATTGCGCCGCCCTGTAGCAGCCAGTGCGGCGTCAGGTGCCACTCCAGCTGACTGAACAGGCGCCAGATGTCGTTGTTCACCGTGCCGTCGAAGTAGGTTTCCGAGGTGGCCTGGTCGTGGCGGTAGCTCATGCCGCTGACCAGCCGCACGCCGTCGGCGAGGCTCAGCGTGTCCTGGACTTCGAGGTCGTAGCGGGTTTCGCGGATGTTCTGGTTCACCTGCCCGCAGACCGGCAGGTAGGCACCGGCCGCCAGTTGCTGGACCACCTGCCGGGCCAGTGCCTGCTCCTGCGCGGTGCCGCGGGGAATGCGCGGCAAGGTGTCGGCGAAGTTCTGCACGTACTTCGGATTCATATCCCACAGCTGCGCGAGCTGCGGGCTGAAGGCGATCTGTGCCTCGCAGGCGCCGAAGTCCTGCAGGCGCTCCCAGTGTTCGGCATAACCCTGTACGTAAAGGCTGTGCTCGGGGTTGATGTCGAAGGTCCAGCGCAGGGAGCCGGCGTAGTCGCGCGCGGTCAGGTCGGAGTTGTCGTCGCCGGCGGCGATGTTGCCGAAGATCGGCTCGTAGTCGTAGGGGCGCTGGTTGCTGCCTTCCTTCGCCGCAAGCTGCCAGTCCAGGCTGTTGCGCAGGTCGAGGTTGTGGCTGGCAGTCAGGTTGAAGCGACTCAGGCGGCGGCCGTCGCGGTAGTCGCGGCCAAACTGGTCGTGGTCGAAGCCGTCGTCTTCCTGCCCGGAGAGTGACAGCCGGTAGTCGCCGGAGCGGTCATGGATGCCCTGGCTGGCGTACCAGTCGCGCACGCCGTTCTGCCCGGCGGTGTACTTCAGTCGCGTGCCCTGGCTGTCGGCCGGGTGGCGGGTGAGGATGTTGATCACACCCATCAGCGCATTGGCGCCGTAGCTCACGGCGTTGGGGCCGCGGAAGACCTCGATGCGGTCGATGTCCTCGATGGCCACCGGGATGTCGCTCCAGTCCACCGTGGCCAGGCCTGGGCGGTACACGGAGCGGCCGTCCACCAGTACCTGCAGGCGCCGCGCCTCGGTGACGTTGGTGCCGTGGTAGTTCACCGTCGCCTGGTTGCCCGACAGGTAGCCAACCATCATGCCCGGCACCAGGCGCATCAGTTCGGGAATGTCACGGGCGCCGGATGCCTTGATCAGGTCGCGGTCGAGCACCGTCATGCTGCCAGGGACTTCGGCGGGGGATTGTTTGAGCCGCGTTGCAGTCAGAACTTCAGGGACGTCGAGACTGTCCACGAACAGGTCGCCCGCCACGGCCTCGCCTGCCAGCAAGGCGGCAAGCAGGGAAAGCGGCAGGGGAGCGCGGACGGGACGATGCACGGAACGACCTTGTTCTCGGTTCTTATGGGTTCGGTCAATGTCTACGGCTAGACGTTTTCCACAGGACGGATGTTAAACGAGGCAGCGCTGATTGCCAGTCCCGCGATCCGCACTGGCCGGTCGCCGATGCGGCCTTATAATGCCCCAATCGCCGCCCCTAAGCGGTCACCAATGGAACAGACATGACACAGCAGCAACCGATCGCCGTCCTCGGTGGTGGCAGTTTCGGCACCGCCTTCGCCAACCTGCTGGCAGAAAACGGACAGCGCGTTCGCCAGTGGATGCGCGACGAGGAACAGGCCGAGGCGATCCGCTCCCGCCGGGAGAACCCCAACTACCTCAAGGGCGTGCGCATTCATGACGGCGTGGAGCCGACCACGGACCTCGCCGCGACTCTGGCAGAGTGCGAGATGATCTTCGTCGCGGTGCCTTCCAGCGCCCTGCGCAAGGTGCTCGACGGCCGAAGCGAGGAGCTGGCGGGCAAGATGCTGGTCAGCCTGACCAAGGGGATCGAGGCGCAGAGCTTCAAGCTGATGAGCCAGGTGCTCGAAGAGATCGCGCCGAAATCCCGCATCGCGGTAATCTCCGGTCCGAACCTGGCGCGCGAGATCGCCGAGCATGAGCTGACCGCCACTGTGGTCGCCAGCGAGGACGAAGACCTCTGCGCCCAGGTGCAGGATGCGCTGCACGGCCGCACCTTCCGCGTCTACGCCAGCGGCGACCGCTTCGGCGTCGAACTGGGCGGCGCGCTGAAGAACGTCTACGCCATTATTGCCGGCATGGCCGCCGCGCTGGGCATGGGAGAGAACACCAAGGGCATGCTGATTACCCGCGCCCTGGCGGAGATGACCCGCTTCGCCGTCCAGCTCGGCGCCAACCCCATGACCTTCCTCGGCCTGGCCGGCGTGGGCGATTTGATCGTCACCTGTTCGTCACCCAAGAGCCGTAACTATCAGGTGGGTTTCGCCCTGGGCGAAGGCCTGACCCTGGAAGACGCCGTGGCGCGCATGGGCGAGACCGCCGAGGGCGTGAACACCCTCAAGGTGCTCAAGGCCAAGGCCGACGAGCTGCAGGTCTACATGCCACTGGTGGCCGGCCTCAACGCCATCCTGTTCGGTGGCCGCACCCTGGAGCAGGTCATCGGCGCGCTGATGAGCGGCGAGCCGAAGACCGACGTCGATTTCATTCCCACCACCGGTTTCTGAGGAGGTATCGCTCATGTCCGCTGAACATCCGTCCGCTCAACGTCAGGAAAAGGAATCCCTGGTCCTGCGCGTCGTCTGGATGCTGGTCTTCGCGCTGGTCTGGTTCGTCGCCGAGATGATCCTCGGCGCCGTGGTGATCATCCAACTGATCTACCGCATCATCTACGGCGCTCCCAGCGGCAGCCTGATGGGCTTCGGTGACAGCCTGAGCCAGTACTTCGCGCAGATCGGCCGCTTCGGCACCTTCCAGACCGAAGAGAAGCCCTGGCCGTTCGCCGACTGGCCGACCGCCCATACGCCCGAAGGCGAGGCCCCGCACGATGTGCCGCCGGCGCCGCACCCGGTGCGCGACGAGGAGCCCAAGCTTTGAAGCTCTGGCTGCTCCGTCATGGTGAAGCCGAACCCCAGGCCCGCCGCGACTCCGAGCGCCGGCTGACGGCACACGGCGTCAAGGAAGTGCTGAAAAGTGCTGCCCAGCTCGCCGGCCAGCCGCTGGACGGCATCCTCGCCAGCCCCTACGTGCGCGCCCAGGAAACCGCCGAACTGGTCCGCGAGGCGCTGGGTTTCGAGGGAGCCGTCGGCACCGCGCCCTGGCTGACCCCGGACGACGATCCGAAGGACGTGCTGCGCTTCCTCGACGGCCGCAACGAGCAGAACCTGCTGCTGGTCACCCATCAGCCGCTGGTGGGCGCGCTGGCCGGCCTGCTGGCGCATGGCAGCCGCAGCGACGCCGTGCCGTTCAGCACCGCCACCCTGGCGGAGCTGGAAGGCGAGGTGCCGGTGGCGGGGCTGATGGAGCTGGTGTCGCTGCACCATCCGCGGCATTCCTGAGGCAGACAAGTCTCCGCGAAAAGGCCCCGCAAGGGGCCTTTTGCATTTCCGGCGCCGGCAAATCGTGCCTGGATGTTTCCGCGCGAGGCCCGTCGCAGAGCGCCTGGAGCCCATCCTTCGGCTAAATCCTACAAAAGTTCACACGACCAGCCTTGTCTGCCGCTGCGCTGCGTGGAATATTCAACCAAGCAAGTGCTTGGTTGATCCATCGCTATATCCCTGAGCTACACCTCTGACAACAAGAACAAAGGAGGGGCACGTGGTTAAAGCAGTCCGATTACCACTCGACCTGTTCTATCAGCGCGAGAAGAGCCACCCGAACAAACGCTACCTGGTGCAACCGCTGACCGGCGGAGAAGTGCAGACCCTGACCTGGGGCGAGGTGGGCGAGCAGGCCCGTCGTGCCGCGGCCTGGCTGCGCAGCCTGGACCTGCCCGAAGGCAGCCGGGTGGCGATCATTTCGAAGAACTGCGCGCACTGGATCGTCGCCGATATCGCCATCTGGATGGCTGGCCACGTCTCGGTGCCGCTGTACCCCAATCTAACCGCCGATTCTGTGCGCCAGGTGATGACCCACTCCGAAGCGCGGGTGGCCTTCATCGGCAAGCTGGACGACTGGCCGGCGATGGAGGGCGGCATTCCCGACGGCGTGCCCACTGTTGCCCTGCCGCTGCACCCGCAGGGCCACTTCGACCAGCAGTGGAACGACCTGCAGCAGCAGGCGCCGATCAGCGACGATCCGCGCCCGGACGCCGCGACGCTGGCGACACTCATCTACACCTCCGGCACCACGGGCACGCCCAAGGGCGTAATGCACACCTTCGGTAACTTCGCCTTTGCCGCCAGCCATGCCATCGACCTGTTCGGCGTCGGCGAGGAGGACCGCCTGCTGTCCTACCTGCCGCTGTGCCACGTGGCCGAGCGCATGTTCGTGCAGATGGCATCGATCTACGCCGGGCAGACGATCTTCTTCGCCGAAAGCCTGGACACCTTCGTCGCCGACATGCGCCGCGCGCGGCCCACGGTGTTCTTCGGCGTGCCGCGCATCTGGACCAAGTTCCAGATGGGCGTCTACGCGCAGATGCCGGCGCAGAAGCTCGACCGCCTGTTGCGCCTGCCCATCGTCGGCCGCCTTGTGGGCCGCAAAGTGCTTGCCGGCCTTGGCCTGGACGCCGTGCGCTTCGCCCTGTGCGGGGCTGCGCCGGTTCCCGAGGCGCTGCTGGGCTGGTACCAGCGCCTGGGCCTGAACGTGCTCGAGGTCTACGGCATGACCGAGAACTGCGGTTATTCCCACGTCTGCCGGCCGGGTGAGCAGCGGGTCGGTTGGATTGGCCGCAACAGCCCCGGCGTGGAAGTACGCATCAGTGACGAAGGCGAGGTGCAGGTACGCAGCGGCGCGACCATGGTCGGCTACTTCAAGGACCCGGAGCGCACCGCCGAGACCATCACCGAAGACGGCTTCCTGCGCACCGGCGACAAGGGCGAGCAGGACGCCGAAGGCCACCTGCGCCTGACCGGCCGCATCAAGGAAATCTTCAAGACCGCCAAAGGCAAGTACGTCGCTCCGGCGCCCATTGAGAACCGCCTGGCTGTGCATTCGCGGATCGAGCAGATCTGCGTGGTCGGCGACGGCCTGATCGCCCCGCTGGGCCTCTGCGTGCTTTCCGAAGTCGGCCGCCAGGAAGCCGCCAACGGCTCGCGCAGCCAGCTGGAGCAGAGCCTGCAGGAGCTGCTGACGGAGGTGAATGATGCGCTGGACAAGCACGAGCGCCTGGCCGGGCTGGTGCTGGTCAAGGACGTCTGGACCGTGGACAACGGCTTCCTCACGCCGACCCTGAAGATCAAGCGCAACGTGGTGGAAGGGACCTACGGCAAGCGCTTCAATGAATGGGCGGAGCGCCGCGAGGCGGTGCAATGGCATGAATGACAGAAGGAATGCGGAATGACCTGGCGCACCACGCCCGACCTGGAAAAGCTCAATGCGAACCTGAAGAACACCATCGGTGAAGTGCTCGACATCCGTTTCGAGGCGTTCGACGACGACTCGCTGACCGCCAGCATGGTGGTGGATTCGCGCACCCACCAGCCCTACGGACTGCTGCACGGTGGCGCCTCGGTGGTGCTGGCGGAAACCGTCGGCTCCACCGCCAGCTACCTGTGCCTGGACAACAGCAAGTACTACTGCGTGGGCCTGGAAGTGAACGCCAACCACCTGCGCGGCCTGCGCAGCGGGCGGGTGACGGCGGTGGCCAAGGCGGTGCATATCGGCCGCTCGACCCACGTCTGGGAAATCCGCCTGCATGGGGATGACGGCAAGCCGAGCTGCATCTCGCGCCTGACCATGGCGGTGGTGCCGCTGGAGCGCTGAGCCTGCGCCTGCGCCGTAGGATGGCGTGGAGCGAAGCGATACCCATCGATCCCTGCACCAGCAGCATGGGTATCGCCTAGGCCCCACCCATCCTGCAAAGGCGCTCACTGTGGTTACATCCGTCAGTAGGAGCAGCGCCGCCCGGCACCCTCGCAATTTTGTCCAAGACCCGCCGTTCCCGCGCCGGTAGAGTAGGCCCATGGAACGCATCGAACACCACAGCAGCGGCCTGCCCGGCGTCCGTTTCATCGACGCCGAGTACCGCCGTTTTGCCTTTCCCCGGCACTTTCATCTCGACTACCACGTCGGGCTGATGCTGGACGGCTGCCAGCGCTACACCCATCGCGGTGAACGCTCGCTGGCCGGGAATGGCGACATCCTGCTGATGAGCCCCGAAAGCATCCACGACGGTTCCAGCGAAGGCGAGGACGGCTACCGCATCCGCGTGCTGTCCATCGACCCGCAATGGCTGGACGACGCCTGCCGCGCCTTCAGCGATGGCCGCCAGGGCGCGCCGCGCCTGACTGCCGCTCAGCTGCGCGATCCGCTGCTGCAGGTCGAGCTGCAACGCGCACACGCCCTGATGCTCGGCGGCGAGCGGCTGGCGCAGGAAGGCCAGCTCTGGCAAGCGTTGGCCGCACTGCTGGAGCGCGCCTCCAGCCTGCGCATCCGCGAACCGGGGCAGGGTTTCGACGCCGTGACCTGGGCGCGTATTCGCGAGTGGCTGGAATCGCGCCTGGAAACCCCGCCGACCCTGGAAGAGATCGCCGAGTTCTGCGACCTCAGCCCCTGGCAGGTGCTGCGCCGCTTCCGCCACCAGTGCGGATTGCCGCCGCACCAGTGGCTCACCCAGCTGCGCCTGGAACGTGCGCTGCCGCGGGTGATCAAGGGCCAGCCGCTGTCGGAGATCGCCCTGAGCCTGGGCTTCTATGACCAGGCGCACTTCAGCCGCCTGTTCCGCCGTACCTACGGATTGCCGCCCGCGCGACTACGCCAGCGCTGATCCGCCACCCAATCTCGTTTTCTTTCCCACTGGAGAATCCCGCCATGCAGGAGGTTCACGTCTTGCTCATGCTCACCGCCGTGTTCGCGGTCGCCCTGGTCAGTCCCGGCCCCGACGTCGCGCTGGTGGTGCGCACCTCGCTGCACCAGGGCCGCCGCGCCGGGGTGCTCAGCGCCCTCGGGCTGGCCTGCGGCATCCTGGTCCACGGCACCCTGGTGCTGACCGGCGTGTCGTTGCTGCTCAGCCGCTCGCCGCTGCTGTTCAGCGCGCTGCAACTGGTGGGCGCGGCCTACCTCGGCTGGCTCGGCATCGGTGCACTGCGTGCGTTGCGCAAGCCGGGCGGGGCAGGGCGCATCGACGGCGAGTTGTCCGCATCGAAGCTCGGGCCCTGGCTGCGCGGGCTGGCGACCAACCTGTTCAACCCCAAGGCGCTGGTGTTCTTCCTCGCGCTGCTCAGCAGCCTGATCCCGGTGGGCATGTCGGCGCCCGGCAAGGTCTCGGTGGCAGTGATGCTGTTCGTCGTCGGCTTCGCCTGGTTCAGCCTGCTCAGCGTGATCCTCACCCGACCGCTGTGGCAGCAGCGCCTGCTGCGCGCG
This sequence comes from Pseudomonas sp. PDM17, assembly GCF_014851985.1. Classification (NCBI taxonomy): domain Bacteria; kingdom Pseudomonadati; phylum Pseudomonadota; class Gammaproteobacteria; order Pseudomonadales; family Pseudomonadaceae; genus Pseudomonas; species Pseudomonas sp. PDM17. The sequence goes on along the minus strand of NZ_JACVAT010000007.1, from coordinate 336,337 downwards.
GTGCCGGTGATCGACGGCGCTTGCGGGCTGGTGTTCCTGCTGGTGGCGGGCGGCATCCTGTTCAGCGTGGTGAATCACGCGGCGCATTGGGTGTGACGCGCTTGGCTTGAGGGTATCGGCGGATAACTTGTTCCAAGTTATGCGCCCTACGATGGGGTTCCCGTAGGGCGCATAACCGCTCGCGGTTATCCGCCGATAGCGGGCGGATCAGGGCAAATCCGCCGGAGCGCCATGGAGTTTGGCCGTAGTGCCGTCATTCGCGGGAGCACGGGTCATTGCCGCGCCCCCGGTGCTGTCGGAAAATTCAGGCTGTCATTCCCCTGAGTTCACGCAGCATGTCGCAAGCGGTCTTCTTCGCCCACGCCAACGGTTTCCCCTCGGGGACCTACGGCAAGTTGTTCGATGCCCTGGAGCCGGATTACCGGGTCCATCGGCTGGACATGCACGGCCATGACCCGCGCTTCCCGGTGAACGCCAACTGGGAAAATCTGGTGGAAGAGCTGCTGCATCACCTCGAGGCGCTGGACGAGCCCGTGTGGGGCGTCGGCCATTCCCTCGGCGGCGTGCTGCATTACCACGCGGCGCTGCGCAAACCCGAGCTGTACCGCGGCGTGGTGATGCTCGATTCGCCGCTGCTGACGCTGGCGGACCAACTGGTGATCCGCGTCGCCAAGCGCTTCGGCTTCATCGACCGGCTGACGCCCGCCGGCCGCACCCTCGGCCGCCGCGAGGACTTCGACGACTTCGCCGAGGCGCTGGAATACTTCGCCGGTAAGCCGCTGTTCAAGCGCTTCGACCGCGATTGCCTGGAGGCCTACGTGCGCCACGGGCTGGCGCCGGTCGACGCGCGCGGCCTGCGGCTGAAGTTCGATCCGGCCACCGAGATCTCCATCTACCGCAACGTGCCGCATACCGCGCCGGGGCGTGCCAAACAGTTGGCCGTGCCGCTGACCATGGTGCGCGGCCGCCACAGCCGCGTGGTGCTGCCGCACCATGCCCGCCTGATCGGCCGCATCCCCATGGGCGAGAGCCTGTCGCTGCCGGGCGGCCACATGTTCCCGCTGGAGCGCCCGCAGGACACCGCCGCGCTGCTCAAGACCGTCTTCGCCCGCTGGCAACAGCGCGCCAACGCCTAAGGAATCGCCATGACCGCCAAAGTCCAGGAAATCCGCCTGAACCTGCCGCACATCGAGATGGCCGCACACCTCTTCGGCCCGGAAGACGGCCGCCCGGTGATCGCCCTGCACGGCTGGCTGGACAACGCCATGAGCTTCGCCCGCCTGGCGCCCAAGCTCGAAGGTGTGCGCATCCTCGCCCTGGACTTCGCCGGCCACGGCCATTCCGGCCACCGCGCGCCGGGGGCCAGCTACCTGCTGTGGGACTACGCGCTGGACGTGCTGATGGTGGCCGATCAGATGGGCTGGGAGCGGTTCTCCCTGCTTGGGCATTCCATGGGGGCCATCGTTTCGGTGTTGTTGGCCGGCGCCATGCCCGAGCGTATCGAGCGCCTCGCTCTGATCGACGGCCTGGTACCCTACACCGGCGAGCCGGACACCTCGCCGCAGAAACTCGGCGAAGCGTTACGTGCCCAGCTGGCCCTGCCGAACAAGCGCAAGCCGGTCTACGAAGCCATCGACCGCGCCGTGGAAGCGCGCATGAAAGGTGTCGGCGCGGTCAGCCGAGAAGCGGCGGAGTTGCTGGCCTCCCGTGGCCTGGTGCCGGTACCCGGTGGCTACACCTGGCGCACTGATGCACGCCTGACCCTGCCGTCGCCGCTGCGCCTGACCCGCGCCCATGCGCGACAATTCGTCCACTCCGTGCAATGCCCGACCAGCCTCGTGCTGGCGCAGCAGGGTCTCATGCTGGTCGAGCCAGCCACCCGCGAGCTCCTGAAAGACAGGCCCTTCGCGGTCCATGAGCTGCCCGGCCAGCACCACCTGCACCTGGATGACGAGGCGGGTGCCGAAGCCGTCGCGGCGATCTTCCGACCCTTCCTGCAGGCCTGAGGGAAACACCCCGTAGCGCCCTGCGGCTTGACTAAAGCGGGGCCGGCCGCGACGCTGCACGGATCGCTTCAGGGAGATTGTGCATGCTCGACATCCAGACCGCCGCGCGCCAGGGGCCGGAAAACCCTCACTTCGTCAGGACCGACGCGCACCGGATGTCACGGCTGCTTCGCACGCTGCTCGCCGGCGGCCTGCTCGGTTTCGCCAGCCTCGCCGGCGCTGCCGACCTGCCTGACAGCCACGACCTGGAAATACTCCCGCGCTTCCCGCGCTCGGAGATCGTCGACTTCAACCAGACCGCCAGCCAGGAACGCATCTACCCGCAGGGCTCGATCAGCCGCATCAGCGGGCGCCTGCGCATGGAAGGGGAGGTGCGCGCCATCGGCGACCTGACTGCCGTGACCTATCGCCTGCCCGACGAGGATTCCAGCCAGAGCGCCTTCGCCGCCGCGCGCAAGGACCTGCTCAAAGCCGACGCTACGCCGCTGTTCTGGTGCGAGAGCCGTGACTGCGGCTCCAGCAACCTGCTGGCCAACTCGGTGTTCGGCAACTCCAAACTGTTCGGTCCGGACGACCAGCAGGCCTACCTGCTGGTGCGCCTCGCTGCGCCCCACGAGAACAGCCTGCTGGCGGTCTACACCATTACCCGTGGCAACCGCCGCGCCTACCTGCATGCCGAACAGCTGGACAGCACCGCCGCCCTCGGCGAACTGCTGCCCAGCCCGGCGACCCTGATGCGCCTGCTCAAGGCCAACGGCGAGCTGACCCTCAGCCACGTGCCGCAGGAGCCGGGCGGCGCCTGGCTCGACCTGCTGGTGCGCACCCTGCGCCTGGACACCGGCGTGCGCGTCGAACTGGCCGGCCAGCACGCTGGAGACTGGCGCGCCGCGCTCACCGCCCAGGGCGTACGCGATGCGCGGCTGGAGCAGGGCAAGGATGACGGTGACGGTCTGCACCTGACCTGGCTGCGCTGACTTCCCTGAACTGATTCTCCATGCTGAATATCCTACGTTGAGAGCGGAAACGCCCTACACTGGGGCTTTCGAGCCAACCGGGGATTCCAATGTTCGACAACGATCGCCTGTTGCTGCGCCTGCTGTTGCTCGGCCTGCTGGGCGCGAGTATCTGGGTGCTGCTGCCGTTCTGGTCGGCGCTGTTCTGGGCTGCCGTGCTGGCCTTCGCCAGTTGGCCGCTGATGCGTCTGCTGACGCAGTTGCTGGGCGGTCGCCAGGCCTCTGCGGCGGGCTTGCTGACCATCGGCTGGATCGTGCTGGTGGCGCTGCCGCTGGTGTGGCTGGGCTTCGGCCTGGTCGACCGGGTGCGCGAAGGCGTCGAGCTGGTGAAGAACCTGCAGGTGTCCGGCCTGCCGCCGCCACCTGAGTGGATGGCGCGGGTGCCGCTGATCGGCGACCGGCTGATCGGCTGGTGGTACCAGGCCGACCAGCAGGGCGTGGCGATGTTCTCCGCGCTCAAACCGTACATGGGCGAGGTCGGTAACTGGGCCCTGGCGCGTAGCGCCAAGCTGGGCGCGGGCATCTTCGAACTGGTGCTGAGTCTGGTGCTGATCTTCTTCTTCTACCGCGATGGCCAGCGCCTGCAGGCGTTCGCTCATGGCGTGCTGGAACGCCTGATCGGCGCCGCCGCGCAGCAGTACATGGACATCATCGCCGGCACCGTGCAACGGGTGGTCAACGGCGTGATCGGCACCGCCGCCGCCCAGGCCGTGCTGGCCACTATCGGCTTTCTCATCGCCGGGGTGCCGGGGGCGCTGGTGCTCGGCCTGCTGACCTTCGTCTGCAGCCTGCTGATGGTGCCTCCGCTGGTGTGGGGCCCGGCCGTGATCTGGCTGTTCTACCAGGAGAGCTACGGCTACGCGGTGTTCATGGCGATCTGGGGCTTCTTCGTGATCAGCGGCGTGGACAACATCCTCAAGCCCTACCTGATCAGCCGCGGCGGCAACCTGCCGCTGGTGGTGGTGCTGCTGGGCGTGCTCGGCGGCTTGCTCAGCTTCGGCTTCATCGGCCTGTTCCTCGGCCCGGTGCTGCTGGCGGTGGTCTACAACCTGGTCAGCGCCTGGGTGGCCAGCTCGCAACGGCCGCCGCCGCCGCCGGTGGTTTGATGGTTCGGAGCGGGTTTTTGCCTTCCCCCCGGCCCTCTCCCTGAAGGGAGAGGGGGCAGCCGGCAGCTCCGGTGTTCATCGTAAGCGCTGTTCGCGAGCAAGCTCGCTCCTACAGGCAAGATCTCTGCGTAGGGCGAATAACCCGGAACGGGTTATCCGCCGCCATGGCGGATAACGCCTGGGGCGTTATCCGCCCTACGATCCTGCGAAGTCAGACGTGCTCGCTCTTCACCTGCACCAGCTTGTCCCGCCCGGCGCCCAGGCCGAAGACGATCCCCGCTACCGTCACCACCACGAAGATCACCCCGGTCGCTGCCCAGCCGCCGGTGGCGTCGTGCACCACACCGACCAGGAACGGCCCGCAGGCTGCCAGGGTGTAGCCCACGCCCTGGGCCATGCCGGAGAGGTTGGAGGCGATGTGGGAGTCCGGCGAGCGCAGCACGATCAGCGCCAGCGCAATGCTGAAGGTGCCGCCCTGGCCGAGGCCGAGCACCACCGCCCAGCCCCAGATGCCCGAGAGCGGAGCGAACAGCAGGCCGAGCAGGCCGGCCAGGGTCAGGGCCATGACGATCACCACGGCGATGCGCTGGTCCTTGCCACGGGTGGCCAGCCAGGGCGCTGCGAGGGCGCTGAACAGCTGCACCATTACCGAGCCGGAGAGCACCAGCCCGGCCTCCACCGCGCTCAGGCCACGGTCGATGAGGATCGACGGCACCCAGCCGAAGACGATGTAGGCCAGCGAGGACTGCAGGCCCATGTACAGCGTCACCTGCCAGGCCAGCGGGTCGCGCCACAGGCCTTTCACCTTGTACACCGCGCGGTGGGCGTGGTGGATCTGGCGGGTCTGCGGCAGCCAGATCGCCGCGGCGACCACAGCGGGGATGGCCCAGAACGCCAGCGCCAGTTGCCAGCTATTGTCCATCAGAGTCGCCAGCGGCACGGTGGAGCCGGCCGCAGTAGCGGCGCCCAGGCACAGCGCCATGGTGTAGACGCCGGTCATGGTCCCGGCGATGTGCGGGAAGTCGCGCTTGACGATGCCCGGCAACAGCACGCCGATGATGCCGATGCTGGCGCCGGCCACCAGGCTGCCGAGGAACAGCCCGGCCACCGGGAACAGGCTACGCAGGAAGATGCCGCCGGCCAGGGTGAAGAGGATCAGCAGGACGGTGCGCTCGGCGCCCAGGCGTCGTGCGAGCATCGGCGCCAGCGGTGCGAACAGGCCCAGGCAGAGCACCGGCAGGGTGGTCAGCAGGCCCGCAGCGGCAGCGGACAGGCCGGTGCCGTCACGCACGGTGTTGAGCAGCGGCGAAAGGCTGGAAAGCGCCGGGCGCAGGTTGATCGCCACCAGCACCAGGCCCAGCAGCAACAGCCAGGTGCGTTGCGGGCGTGGCGCGGCTTTAGCGCCGTCGTCCTCGGCGTCGATCAGCAGTTCTTCGGGCGGGCAGGACACCTTGTGCTCGGTGTCTTTCGGGTCATTGGGCAAGGACATGGTGGGCATTCCAGGGCAGCAAGGCAGATGAAAGCATTCAGAGTCAGATCAGCAGCGCGCGGTTCGCTTTTGCGGCTGCGTCGGCGTCGCCACGGGCGATGGCATCCACCAGCTCGCGGTGCAGTTCGAAGCTCGGTTGCGGCCGGTTCGGGTCGCTGATGGTGCGCTCCAGGCCGGCGCGGATCACCTGCGAGAAGTAGCGGTACAGCTCGCTGAGCACCGGGTTGTGGGCGCTGTCCACCACGCGCTGGTGGAAGGCCAGGTCGTGGGCGATGTACTCATCCAGCGCACCGCCGTGATGAACGGCGGAGGTCTCCAGCGCTTCGCGCAGGGCAGCGAGGTCGGCTTCGGTGCGGCGCTCGGCGGCCAGTCGGCTGGCTTCCACTTCGATGACGCCGCGCGCTTCCAGCGCCTGCTCCACCGAGCTGCGGGCCAGCACCAGCATGGTGTCCAGCGGGTTGGCGCGGGCGCGCACATAGGTGCCGTCGCCCTGGCGCACTTCCAGCACGCCGGAGAAGGTCAGCACGCGCACTGCTTCGCGCACGGTATTGCGGCTGATACCGAGGGACTCGGCCAGTTCGGGTTCCGGCGGCAGGCGCTGGCCCAGCGGCCAGGTGCCGTCGTCGATACGCAGGTGGATCTGCTCGAGGGCGATGTCCACCAGCGAGCGCTTCTGAATGGGGCTTGGCATGGAAACATCCAATCATCGGATGAATTTTAGGTGGCCAAGATTAGGACAGTTCGGTGTTGGCTGGCAATGCGGGGAGAAGAGAAGGCCGCCGGAGCGGGGGGCGCTCCGGCGGTGGGCATCGACGCGGATCAGGCGGCGATGTTCACCAGGCTGCCACTGGTCGCCTGGAGGGCGGTGACTTCGCTGCTCTGGTACTGCTTGAGCAGGTTGGCCACCAGCTTCTGGTAGGCGGCGCCCGTGTTGGCGCTGGTCGAGGAAGCGCTGGAGGCGGTGGTCGTCGAGCTGTCCGAAGCACTGCTGGCGGAATCGTCGGACGAACCGCTGGAGGCCGAAGCCGGCGGGGGCGGCGGCGGGCCGTCCGGGCGTTGGGCCTGCAGTGCGCTGGAGAGTTCGTCGCTGCTGATGGAGCCGCTGCCGTCGGCGTCGAGCTGGCTGAACAGTTCGCTCAGGCGCGCGCTATCGTCGTCGCTGCTGCCCAGGGCGGAGAGCTCGTCGCTGCTGATGCTGCCGTCACCGTCACTGTCCAGCGCGCTGATCAGGTCTTCGGCGGAGTCGCCCATACCGCCCATGCCACCCATGTCGCCGGGCGGCGGGGGAGGCGGGGGCATGGCCGCTGCCAGTTCGTCCTGGGAGATGCCGCCGCTGCTGTCGCTGTCCAGCTCGCTGAGCAGGGCGTCGATGTCGATGTCGCTGCTGTCCGAGTCATCGCTGGAGGACAGCGCGCTGGTCAGTTCGTCCTTGCTGATGCTGCCGTCGCCATCGCTGTCGATGGACTTGAACAGGTCTTCCTGGAATTTCGCCGCGCCCTGGGAACCGCCAGTGCTACCGCTCTGCGTCGCGGTGGTGCTGGTGGCGGTCTGGGTCCGGGCGAGCGAGCTGGTGTAGTAGCTCGCATAGCTGCTGCTCACGCCGCTGATCATGGGAGAGTCTCCGTGGTTGCCGAAGCGGAGGGTTCTCCGCTGATGACAGCCTCGGGTCCGCCTGTGTCGCGGGTTTGTGCGCTTTGTTTGCTGGCCGCTACAACGGCGTTACGCCGTTGTGCTTCTGGGCAGGCGCAGCACGGCGGTGGCGCCGCCGCCGGGGGTTTCCTCGAAGGTCAGGTCGCCGCCCTGGCGCCGCGCGGCATCGCGGGCGATGGAAAGGCCCAGGCCGACGCCGCCGGAATTGCGGTTGCGCGAGCCTTCCAGGCGGAAGAACGGTTCGAACACCTGCTCACGCAGCTCTGAGGGGATGCCCGGGCCGTGGTCGCGGACGCGGATTTCCACTTCGCGGGTGCCGTCGCGCAGCTCGATGCTGACATCACCGGCGTAGCGCAGGGCGTTGTCCAGCAGGTTGTTCAGGCACGAACGCAGCGCCATCGGCTGGACCTTGAGCGGCGCGCAGAAGCCTTCCACGCCGACATCGGCGCCGCGCTCGCAGGCGTCCTCGGCCAGCGAATCGGCCAGGGCCTTCACGTCGAACCACTGCAGCGGTTCGCTGGCGCGCTCCTGCTGCAGGTAGTGCAGGGTGGAATCGAGCATGCCGATCATCTCGGCCAGGTCCTGGCCGATGCGGGTGCGCAGCTGCGGGTTGTCGATTTCCTCGACGCGCAGGCGCAGCCGCGACAGCGGGGTGCGCAGGTCATGGGACACCGCCACCAGCATGCGGCTGCGCTGCTGGACCTGTTCGCGGATACGTTCGCGCATGCGGTTGAAGGCGTGGGCGGCCTGGCGCGCTTCGCGCGGGCCGGTTTCCGGCAGCGGCGGGCTGTCCAGGTCCTCGGAGAGGCGCAACGCGGCGTCGCCCATGCGCTGCACCGGGCGGGCGAGCAGGCGGGCGCCGATGCCGGCGGCGAGGATCAGGGCCAGCAGCTGGAAGGCGAACGGCGCGCTCCAGAAGGGCAGGCGCGGCGGCGGGGGAGGCGGCGGGCGGAACCCCTCGGGGCCGGGCGCGAAACCTTGCGGCGGTGGACCGCGTTCGAAGCCCTGCTCCGGCGGCGGGGGTGGCGGCATGTCGGGCCGGTGCGGGCCGTAGTGGTGGAACCAGGCGAAGGCCAGCAGGTGCGCGACCACGATGGCCAGCAGGAACACCCCGAACAGCCGGGCGAACAGGCTGTCGGCACGCTCCAGGGGTTTTTCCTTCGCGCGCTCGGGCGCGGACTCAGGCGATATCGCGGACATCGAACAGGTACCCTTCGCCGCGCACGGTCTTGATCAGCCTGGGCGAGCGCGGATCGTCGCCGAGCTTCTGCCGCAGGCGCGAGACCAGCAGGTCGATGCTGCGGTCGAAGGCCTCGATGGCGCGGCCCCGGGCGGCATCCAGCAGCAATTCGCGGTTGAGCACCCGCCGAGGGCGTTCGAGGAACACCCAGAGCAGGCGGAATTCAGCATTGGACAGAGGGACCACCAGGCCATCGGGCGCATGCAGCTGGCGCAGCACACTGTCCAGGCGCCACTGGTCGAAGCGCACCTGGGCGCGCGGTTCGCCGCGGGTGCCTTCCTCGCTGGTGAGGCTGGTGCCGCGCACGCGACGCAGGATGGTCTGGATGCGCGCTACCAGTTCGCGCGGCTCGAAGGGCTTGGCCATGTAGTCGTCGGCGCCCAGTTCCAGGCCGATGATGCGGTCCGCCGGTTCGCAGCGGGCGGTGAGCATGAGGATCGGGATGTCCGACTCGGCGCGCAGGTAGCGGCACAGGGACAGGCCGTCTTCGCCGGGCAGCATCAGGTCCAGCACTACCACGTCGAAGCTTTCGTTCTCCAGCGCGCGGCGCATTTCGACGCCGTCGGCGACGCCGTGGGTCTCGATGTTGAAACGCGCGAGGTAGCCGCAGAGCAGTTCGCGGATCGGCTCGTCGTCATCCACCAGCAGGGCACGGGTAGTCCAGCGGCGTGGGTCGTCGGTAGTGGTCGGGTACATGAAGAAACCTGTCGCGGGAAAACGTGGGGCAGGATGGCCAGGGGCCGCCAGGGGGCATGCGACGTTCGCATGCTAACCCGTCATCGCGTGCGCGGGCCATGGTCGGCGAGGCTGCGGTACGCGGGTGTCGCCAGCGTGTCCGCTCTGTATCGGGCTCGATACAAAGCCTTCCGGTCACCGCGCCAGAGCGGTTTTTTACGCTTTCTTTATGCCGCCCGCCGGGGCTGGGAATCGCTCCTTTACGCGCCGCTTGCGGAAAATTTCCGTCAGGCGGCAACGGCCGCCCAAGCGATGGAGTCGCCCGCGTGAGGAGAAAGCAATCATGAGCGTGCTCGACGGTGTGTCACTGGTCCTGGCCACGGGACTGTTCATCTACCTGCTGGTGGCGCTGCTGCGCGCCGACCGTTCCTAGGAGACGTCATGAACAGTCATGACCTGTTGCTGATCGTCGCCTTCCTGGTGCTGGTGCTGGTGCCGGCGCCATTCCTCGGGCGTTTCTACTACAAGGTGATGGAGGGCCAGCGCACCTTCCTCAGCCCCGTGTTCCTGCCGGTTGAACAGGCCATTTACCGCGCGTGCGGCATCCACCCCGAAGATGAACAGGACTGGAAGAGCTACACCCTGGCCCTGCTGGCATTCAATCTGGTGGGGCTGGTGCTGCTGTTCGCCATCCTCCTGCTGCAGGGCCTGCTGCCGCTCAACCCGCAGAACCTGCCTGGCCTGGAATGGACGCTGGCGTTCAATACGGCGGTGAGTTTCGTCACCAACACCAACTGGCAGGCGTACAGCGGCGAGGCTTCGCTCAGCTACCTGAGCCAGATGCTCGGCCTGACCGTGCAGAACTTCGTCAGCGCCGCCGTCGGCCTGGCCGTGCTGGTGGCGCTGGCCCGAGGCATCTCGCGCAAGTCGACGAACAACCTCGGAAACTTCTGGGTCGACCTGACCCGCGCCACCCTCTACGGGCTGATCCCGCTGTGCCTGCTGCTGGCGCTGCTGCTGGTCTGGCAGGGCGTGCCGCAGACCTTCCTCGACTATGCCCACGCGCTGACCGTGCAGGGCGCCGACCAGTCCATCCCGCTGGGCCCGGCGGCCAGCCAGATCGCCATCAAGCAGCTGGGTACCAACGGCGGCGGCTTCTTCGGCGTGAACTCGGCGCACCCCTTCGAGAACCCGACCATCTGGAGCAACCTGTTCGAGGTCGTGTCGATCATCCTGATCCCGGCCGCGCTGGTGTTCACCTTCGGCCATTACGTGAAGGACCTGCGCCAGAGCCGCGCCATCCTCGGTTGCATGCTGGTGCTGTTCGCCCTGGGCCTGGGCGTGACGCTGTGGGCCGAGTACCAGCCCAACCCCGCGCTCAGCGCGCTGCCGGTGGAGCAGGTCGCTCCGCTGGAGGGCAAGGAGAGCCGCTTCGGCACCACCGCCAGCGTGCTCTGGGCGGTGACCACCACGGCGGCCTCCAACGGCTCGGTGAACGCCATGCATGACAGCCTCAACCCGCTGTCGGGCATGGTCGCGATGCTCAACATGATGGTTGGCGAAGTGATCTTCGGCGGCGTCGGTGCGGGCCTCTACGGCATGTTGCTGTTCGTCCTGGTGGCGGTGTTCCTCGCCGGGCTGATGGTCGGCCGCACCCCGGAATACCTCGGCAAGAAGCTCGAGGCCCGCGAAGTGCGCCTGCTGGTGGCGACCCTGCTGGTGATGCCGGTCGGCGTGCTGGTGCTCGGCGCCATCGCCGCCAGCCTGCCGGGCCCGGCCTCGGCGGTGAGCAACCCCGGTGCCCACGGCTTCAGCCAACTGCTCTACGCCTACACCTCGGGCACTGCGAACAACGGTTCGGCCTTCGGCGGCTTCGGCGCCAACACCCCGTTCCACAACCTGATGATCGCCCTGGCCATGCTGATCGGCCGCTTCGGCTACATCCTCCCGGTGCTGGCGATCGCCGGCAGCCTGGCGGCGAAGAAAGCCACCCCGGTCGGCCCCAACAGCTTCCCGACCCACGGCCTGCTGTTCGTCAGCCTGCTGACCGCCACCATCCTGCTGGTGGGCGGCCTGAACTTCCTGCCGACGCTGGTGCTGGGCCCGGTGGCCGATCACCTGACGCTTGGCTTCTGAGGAGCCGCCTCCATGAATGCGAAAACCCAGGAACTGGCCTTGAACAAGGCCGTCGAAAAACGCCCGACCACCGCGCTGTCCGCCCTGTGGAAGCCGGCGCTGGTACAGGCCTTCGTCAAGCTCGACCCGCGCCAGCTGCAACGCTCGCCGGTGATGCTGGTGGTGGCCCTGACCGCCGTGCTGACCACTGTGCTTTGCGTGGCAGGCGGGGACTCGGTGCCCACCTTCGTCGCCGTGCAGATTGCCGTGTGGCTGTGGTTCACCGTGCTCTTCGCCAACTTCGCCGAAGCCCTCGCCGAGGGCCGTGGCAAGGCCCGCGCGGACAGCCTCAAGGCCGGCACCCAGGGCCTGCAGGCCATGCGCCGGACTGCCAGCGGGCACTTCGAGAAGGTCGCCGCCAGCAGCCTGCGCAAGGGTGACGTGGTGCGCGTCGAAGCCGGTGAACTGATCCCCGGCGACGGCGAAGTGATCGAAGGCGTGGCGGCGGTCAACGAGGCCGCCATCACCGGCGAATCCGCGCCGGTGATCCGCGAATCCGGCGGCGACCGCTCGGCCGTGACCGGCAACACCCGGCTGGTCTCCGACGCTCTGCTGGTGAAGATCACCGCCAACCCCGGCGAGTCCACCCTCGACCGCATGATCGCCCTGGTGGAAGGCGCCAAGCGCCAGAAGACCCCCAACGAAGTGGCGCTGGACATCCTGCTGATCGGCCTGACGCTGATCTTCCTGCTGGTGGTCGTGACCCTGAAGCCCTTCGCCCTGTTCGTCGGCGGCAACCTGCCGCTGGTGTTCCTGGTGGCGCTGCTGGTGACGCTGATTCCCACGACCATCGGCGGGTTGCTCTCGGCCATCGGCATCGCCGGCATGGACCGCCTGGTGCGCCTGAACGTCATCGCCAAGTCCGGCCGCGCCGTGGAAGCGGCGGGGGACGTGCACGTGCTGATGCTCGACAAGACCGGCACCATCACCTTCGGCAATCGCCGCTGCAGCGCGCTGCACACCGCTCCTGGCGTGCAGCCGCTGGAGCTGGCCGAGGGCGCGTTCCTCGCCTCGCTGGCTGACGACACGCCGGAGGGCAAATCCATAGTGGAGTTCTTGAGGGCGCAGATCATCCTGCCGGAGCCGGACCGCAACCGCGTGACTCCGGTGGCCTTCAGTGCAGAGACGCGCCTGTCGGGCATCAACATCGACAGCCACGTGTACCGCAAGGGCGCGGTGGACGCCGCGTTGGCCTTCGTCGGCATGGACCGTGCGCAGATGCCCGAAAGCCTCGCCAAGGAAATCGAGCGCATCGCCCAGAGTGGCGGCACTCCGCTGCTGGTGGTGGCTGACGGCACGCTGCTCGGCGCCATCCACCTCAAGGACGTGGTTAAGCCGGGCATCCGCGAGCGCTTCGCCGAGCTGCGCCGCATGGGCATCCGCACCGTGATGGTGACTGGCGACAACCCGCTGACCGCCGCCGCCATCGCCGCCGAAGCGGGGGTGGACGACGTGATTGCCGAAGCCACGCCGGAGAAGAAACTGGCGCGGATCCGCCAGGAGCAGGGCGAGGGCCGCATGGTCGCCATGTGCGGCGACGGCGCCAACGACGCCCCGGCCCTGGCGCAGGCGGATGTCGGCATGGCCATGAACGACGGCACCCAGGCCGCCCGTGAGGCCGCCAACCTGGTGGACCTGGACAGCGATCCGACCAAGCTGCTGGACGTGGTGCAGGTGGGCAAGGAACTGCTGGTGACCCGTGGTGCGCTGACCACCTTTTCGGTGGCCAACGACGTGGCCAAGTACTTCGCCATCCTCCCCGCGCTGTTCGCCGGCATCTACCCGCAACTGGGCGTGCTCAATGTGATGAAGCTGGCCAGCCCGCAGAGCGCCATCCTCTCGGCCATCGTGTTCAACGCGCTGATCATCGTCGCGCTGATCCCCCTGGCCCTGCGCGGCGTGCGCGTGCAGGCCAGCGACGCTTCGCAGCTGCTGCGGCGCAACCTGCTGATCTACGGCGTGGGCGGGCTGCTGGCGCCGTTCGTGGGGATCAAGGTAATCGACATGATCCTCGTCGCCGTGGGTCTGGCTTGACGGGCTTCTTTGATCGACTGACGGGAGGCGTTGGTGCCGTGCGCCCTCTCCCTAACCCTCTCCCTGAAGGGAGAGGGGACCGTCCGGTGGTATCGGGAAATGTGGAGCTCGCCGGATGCTCCGAACAACGCCCTCTCCCTTCAGGGAGAGGGCGGGGGAGAGGGTAAACAGCCCCGCTCCGAACCCAACAGAGGAACACGAACATGCTCAACCAACTCCGCCCCGCCATCGCCTCGCTGGTCCTGCTCAGCGCCGTTACCGGCGTTGCCTACCCGCTGGCCGTCACCGGCATTGCCCAGGTCGCCTTCCACGACCAGGCCAACGGCAGCCTGGTTCGCGACGACCAGGGCAACGTGCGCGGCTCGGCGCTGATCGCGCAGAAATTCGACGGTGCCCAGTGGTTCCACTCGCGCCCCTCCGCCGGCGACTTCGCCACCGTCTCCAGCAGCGCCAGCAACCTCGCGCCCGGCAACCCGGCGCTGGCCGAACGCATCGCCAAGGATGCCGCTGCCCAGCAGATCGGCGCGCAACCGGTGCCGCTGGCGCTGGTCACCACTTCCGGCAGCGGTCTTGACCCGCAACTGCCGCCCGCCGCCGCGCTGTACCAGGTGCCGCGCATCGCCCTGGAGCGCGGCGTACCGGCGGCGAGCCTGGAGAAACTGGTGGAAGCCAACACCGAACGCCCGCTGATCGGCCCCGCCGTGGTCAACGTACTGGCGCTGAACATGGCCCTGGCCAGCCTGCCTCGCTAGACTCCAGCGCCAGAGCCGTCCAGGCCGCTGCACGAGGGTGCCGGCCTGCTGCGGACAGCTCCCTCTCCCTCCAGGGAGAGGGCTGGGGAGAGGGGCTTGTCTGCGCCTTGGCAAAACATGAAACGAGCGCCCCGCGCGCTCCGAGGATAGCCCCATGACCGACCCCAACCGCGCCGACGCCCTGCTGGCCGACCTGCCCCCCGTGGGCCGTGGCCGCCTCAAGGTATTCCTTGGCGCCGCACCGGGCGTCGGCAAGACCTACGCCATGCTGCTGGCCGCCCAGAGCCAGTTGCGCCAGGGCGTGAAGCTGCGCGTCGGCGTCGTCGAAACCCACGGCCGCGCGGAGACGGAGGCCTTGCTCGCCGGCCTGCCGCAGCAGGCGCTCAAGCGCTCGGTCTACCGCGGCATCACCCTGGAGGAAATGGACCTCGACGGCCTGCTGGGCGACCCGCCGGCGCTGGCGCTGGTGGACGAGCTGGCCCACAGCAACGCCCCCGGCAGCCGCCACGCCAAACGCTGGCAGGACATCCAGGAACTACTCTCCGCCGGCATCGACGTCTACACCACGGTCAACGTCCAGCACCTGGAAAGCCTCAACGACCAGGTGCGCGACATCACCGGCGTGCAGGTGCGCGAAACCGTGCCCGACTGGGTATTGCAGGAAGCCTACGAGCTGCTGCTGGTGGACCTGCCGCCGCGCGAGCTGCTGGAGCGCCTGCGCGAGGGCAAGGTTTACGTGCCCGAGCAGGCGCGCGCCGCCATCGACGCCTTCTTCAGTCAGACCAACCTCACCGCGCTGCGCGAGCTGGCCATGCAGACCGCTGCCGCGCGGGTTGACGACGATCTCGCCCATCGCTATCGCCAGCAGGGCGGCGACGCCCCCGCTGTGCGCGGACGGTTGCTGGTGGGGGTGGATGGAGAACACAACGCCGAACGGCTGGTGCGCCATGCCAGCCGCGTCGCCGAACGCCGGCATCTGCCCTGGTCGCTGGTCCACGTCGATACCGGCGAGGCGCGCAGCGAAACGTCGCGCATGCAGTTGCAGAACGCCCAGCAACTGGCCGAGCGCCTCGGTGGCGACGTGGTCGAACTGCGCGGCGGCGAAGTCGCGCGCACCCTGGTCGAACATGCCAAGGAACGTCGTGCCACGCTGTTGCTGGTCGGCCGCTCGCGGCAACGCTGGTATCGCCGTCTGTTCGGCGGAGGCCTGGCGGCGCGCCTGCTGCGCCTGGGCGACGGGCTGGAGGTCAGCGTGCTCGACAGCGAGGCCGACCTCGCGCCACCCAGGGCCCGTCCGCAATCGCCCTGGCCCTGGGGCAACTACCTGCTCGCTACGCTGGCTGCCGGCTGCGCCAGCGCCCTGGCCTGGGCGGTGGCCAGTGTGCTGGAGCTGCCGAACATCTCCCTGGTGTTCCTCGCCGCCGTACTGCTGGTGGCGGTACGCAGCAGCCTCGGCCCGGCGCTGGCCTGCGCGGTGCTGTCGTTCCTGGCCTACGACTTCCTGTTCATCCCGCCGCATTTCTCCTTCTCCATCCAGCGCGAAGAAGACGTACTGACCTTGCTGTTCTTCCTCCTCATGGCCGGCCTCACCGGCAACCTCGCGGCCCGCCAGCGTCGGCAGTTGCAGGCGCTGCGCGAAACGCAGGAAGAGACCAGCCAGATGCTCGAACTGTCGCGCAAGCTCACCGCCGCCACCGACCGCCAGGCAGTGATGGCTGCCGCCGCGCAGCAGCTCGGCGGTTGGGAGGGGCTGGATATCTGCCTGCTCGGTCGGGTCAACGGCGAATGGAAACTGGAGGGTGGCCTCAACCGCACGCTGGAGGACCAGGAGCGCGCCGCCGCCGACTGGGCCTGGCAGCACGACCAGCCCGCCGGCCTGGGCACCGGCACGCTGCCGGGCGGGCGCTGGTGGTGGTGGTCGCTGTCCGGCGAGGACGGCCCGCTGGCGCTGCTCGGCGTCAGCCCGCGTGATTCGCAACCTTTGTCCGGATCGCGCCGCCGTCTGCTGGCTGCTCTGGGTCAACCGCTGGCGCAGGCATTAGCCCGTGCGCGTCTGGCCGAAGACCTCGAAGCCGCGCGTCTGCACGGCGAAACCGAACAACTGCGCAGCGCGCTGTTAGCCTCGGTCAGCCACGACCTGCGCACGCCGTTGACCTCCATGCGCGGCGCCATCGACAGCCTGCTGGCCCTCGGCGATGCCATCCCGCCGCCGGATCGCCGCGAGCTGCTGGAAAGCACCCGCGACGAGGCCGAGCGTCTGGATCGCTACATCCAGAACCTGCTGGACATGACCCGTCTCGGCCATGGCGGCCTGAAGCTGTCGCGCGACTGGGTATCGCCCGGCGATATCGTTGGCAGCGCGCTCAATCGCCTGCGCGCGGTGGTCGCCCCGTATCGGGTGGAAACCCGCGTCGCGCCGGAACTGCCGCTGCTCTATGTGCATGCCGCACTGATCGAACAGGCGCTGGTCAACGTGCTGGAAAACGCCGCGCGCTTCTCGCCGCCGCAAGGTCGCCTGCGGGTGGCAGTGGAGCAGGGCGAGGAGGAGTTGCGTTTCCTGGTCAGTGACGAGGGGCCGGGTATTCCGCCGGCCGAGCGCGAGAAGATCTTCGACATGTTCTACACCGCAGCACGTGGCGACCGCGGCGGGCAGGGCACCGGGCTGGGCCTGGCGATCTGCCAGGGCATGGTTGGCGCCCACGGTGGGCGGATCACCGTCGAGGACGGCATCGACGGGCGCGGCACCACCCTCGTGCTGCACCTGCCGCTGCAGCAACAGCCGGACCTGGAGCAGCTTGATGCTGCTGTCTGAAAGGCTCAAGCTGGACGCCCCCCGCCAGCCCGGACTGCCGATGAACGCCAGCGCCGCCACCATCCTGGTCGTCGACGACGAACCGCAGATCCGCAAGTTCCTCCGCATCAGCCTCAGCGCCGGTGGCTACAAGGTGCTCGAAGCCGGCACCGGCGAGGAAGGTTTGGCCCAGGCCGCACTGGGCCGCCCGGACCTGGTGGTGCTCGACCTCGGCCTGCCGGACAAGGACGGTCAGGACGTGCTGCGCGAACTGCGCGAGTGGTCGCAGGTGCCGGTGCTGGTGCTTTCCGTGCGTGCCAGCGAAAGCGAGAAGGTGCTGGCGCTGGACAGCGGCGCCAATGACTACGTGACCAAGCCCTTCGGCATCCAGGAATTCCTCGCGCGCATCCGCGTGCTGCTGCGCCAGGGCGCCAGTGGCGAGACGCAGGAGGCGGTGGTCGCGGTGGGGCCGCTGAGTGTGGATTTCTCCTATCGCCGCGTGCTGCTCGAGGGTGAGGAAGTCTCGCTGACCCGCAAGGAGTATGCGGTGCTCTCGACCCTGGCGCGCCATGTGGGCCGGGTGGTGACCCAGCAGCAACTGCTCAAGGATATCTGGGGGCCGACGCATACCGAGGACACGCACTACCTGCGGGTGGTGGTGGGGCATCTGCGGCAGAAGCTCGCGGATGATCCGGCGACGCCGAGATTTATCGTGACCGAGGCGGGGGTTGGTTATCGGTTGCGGGAAGGTTGAAAAGCCGGCACTACTTATTGATATCTGTGTCTTCGCCAGTCAGTAGCCACGCAGCAATATCCCGCTTGTCATTAAGTACCCGCCAGACATCAATGTGGTCGGTTCGCACGATGAAGAACACCAAGTGTGGATAGCGTTTCAGAGGCCAACTGCGTAGACCTGGTATGTCTAGTTCGTGGGCATATCGTGAAGAGGATGCTGTGGGATTACGTGCAATCAACTGATAGGCACGCTGTAGCTCGTCGATGAAGCCGAAGGCGGCCTTCTCGCCACCTTCGCTCAGATAGTATTCCAAGGACTCTTCGACATCCCGCCGGGCGATGCCCCGGGGCTTGACCGGGCGTGCTTTCACGAGTCGCGCCTGCGCACGCGATCACGCAGTGCTTCGAAATAGCCTTCATCCACCGCTTCACCAGGCTCGGACGCCGCACCGGCCAGAAGTAGATCACGAAGGTGCTGGCGGTCCTGGTCCTTGCGGATCAATTCGCGAACATATTCGCTGCTGGTGCCGTAGCCACGTTGGCTGACCTGATCATCGACGAAGCCTTTCAATGATTCAGGCAGGGAGATATTCATCGTGCTCATGCCGGTTCTCTCGGAAATGGCAAAATTTGCCAAAGCATACGCCGTTCGCTCCGCATGGCAAAAGCCTCCCGCCAGCCGGTCAATAAGGATTCTCCGCCTCATACCGATCCAGCGTATCGCTGGCGATCTGCCGGCCGAGGGCGATGAGTTCAGGGGCCTTGTAGAACTCGAAGAAGCGGCAAACGCGCTTGGGCACGTTGATCAGGATGTCCGGCGGGTAGCCGGCGATCTTGTACTGTGCCAGCGAGGTCTGCATGACCTCGAAGCTCTGGTTCACCAACTCCAGCAGCGAGGCCGGGCTGCTGCTGTCGATCACGTGGCTGCCGGTGGCCGAGCGTGGCGAGCCCTTGGCCTGCGGGGCGGCGGCAGGTTGCTGCATTTCCGGTTCGGCGGGCTCTTCGGAGGCGACCGGTACCGGGTGCAGCAGGGCATCGGCGATCAGTTCCGGCGGCGACTCGGCTTCGCCGCGGCGGAAGAAGCTCAGCTTGTTCGACAGTCCGGAGATCACCGAGTCGAAGCGGCCCTTGAGGGCGGCGGGGCGCTCGATCACCGGCAGCGAGTACTGGCGCTGGTTGGTGGCGTTGAGATTGACTGCGACGATCAGGTCGGCGTGGGTCGAGACCACCGGAACGATCGGCAGCGGGTTGAGCAGGCCGCCGTCCACCAGCATGCGGGTGCCCTGCATGACCGGGGTGAACAGGCTGGGGATCGCCGCCGAAGCACGCATGGCCTGGTGCAGGCAGCCTTCCTGGAACCAGATTTCCTGCTGGTTGGTGAGGTCGGTGGCCACCGCCGTGTAGGGGATCGGCAGCTGTTCGATGTCGATCTCGCCGAGAATTTCGTGGATCTTGCCGAATACCCGCTCACCACGGATGGCGCCGAGCCGGAAGCTGACGTCCAGCAGGCGCAGCACGTCGAGGTAGTCCAGGCTTTCCACCCAGTCGCGGTACTCGCCCAGCTTGCCGGCGGCGTAGATGCCGCCGATCACCGCGCCCATGGAGCAGCCGGCGATACACACCACCTCATAGCCGCGCCGTTCGATCTCCTCGATCACTCCGATATGCGCATAACCGCGCGCGCCGCCGGAACCGAGTACCAGCGCGATCTGTTTTGACATGGGGCAACTCCGCGTGACGAACCCTGCGACGATACGCCGGGGGCAGCGGCCGCGCCAAGCCGGGCTTTGCTAGAATCGCCGTTTGATTTCCCTGCCCGGAGCCTCCCGATGAGCGAACCGATCCGCCTGACCCAGTACAGCCATGGTGCCGGCTGTGGCTGCAAGATTTCCCCCAAGGTCCTGGAGGTCATCCTCGCGGGCAGCGGCGCGCAGAACCTCGACCCCAAGCTTTGGGTCGGCAACGCCTCGCGCGATGACGCCGCCGTCTACGAAATCGATGCCGAGCGCGGCGTGGTATCCACCACCGACTTCTTCATGCCGATCGTCGATGATCCCTTCGACTTCGGCCGTATCGCCGCCACCAATGCCATCAGCGACATCTACGCCATGGGCGGCGACCCGCTGATGGCCATCGCCATCCTCGGCTGGCCGGTGAACGTGCTGGCGCCGGAAATCGCCCGCGAAGTGATCGCCGGTGGCCGCAAGGTCTGCGACGAAGCCGGCATCCCGCTGGCAGGCGGGCACTCCATCGATGCGCCCGAGCCGATCTTCGGCCTGGCCGTCACCGGGCTGGTGGAGAAGCGCTTCATGAAGCGCAACGACACCGCCACCGCCGGCTGCAAGCTGTACCTGACCAAGCCGCTGGGCATCGGCATCCTCACCACCGCCGAGAAGAAGGCCAAGCTGCGCGCCGAGGACGTGGGCGTCGCCCGGGACTGGATGTGCACCCTGAACAAGCCCGGCGCGCGCTTCGGCAAGCTCGACGGAGTGAAGGCGATGACCGACGTCACCGGCTTCGGCCTGCTCGGCCACCTGGTGGAAATGGCCGACGGCAGCGGCCTGACCGCGCGCGTTCGTTATGACGCCGTGCCGCGTCTGGCCAGCGTCGAGTACTACCTGGAAGCCGGTTGCGTCCCCGGCGGGACCCTGCGCAACTTCGACAGCTACGGCGAACGCATCGCGCCGCTGCCCGAACTGCACAAGCTGCTGCTGTGCGACCCGCAGACCAGCGGCGGCCTGCTGGTGGCGGTCGAGCCTGCGGGTGAGGCGCAGTTCCTCGCCACGGCGAAGGAGCTGGGCATGGACCTGGCACCCATCGGCGAACTGGTCGGCCGACAGCGTCACGCGGTCGAGGTGATGTGATGCGCGACAACACCCGCCACTACCGCGAACTGTTCCTCGGCGATGTGAAGATGATGGACGTGCGCGCTCCGGTCGAGTTCGACAAGGGCGCGTTCCCCAATGTGATCAACCTGCCGCTGATGAACGACAGCGAGCGGCAGAAGGTTGGCACCTGCTACAAGCAGAACGGCCAGCAGGCGGCCATCGCCCTGGGCCACGAGCTGGTCATGGGCAAGCTCAAGGCCGCACGCATCGAGGCCTGGGCGAACTTCGCCAGGGCCAACCCCGAGGGCTATCTGTACTGCTTCCGTGGCGGGCTGCGTTCGCAGATCACCCAGCAGTGGCTGAAGACCGAAGCCGGCATCGAGTACCCGCGTGTGGTCGGCGGCTACAAGGCGATGCGCGGTTTCCTCTTCGACACCACCCGCGCCGCCGTCGAGGAATGCCAGTTCGTGCTGGTGGGTGGCCTGACCGGCACCGGCAAGACCGAAGTCATCGCCCAGCTGGCCAACAGCCTGGACCTCGAAGGCCACGCCAACCACCGCGGTTCCGCCTTCGGCCGCCGCGCCACGCCGCAGCCGGCGCAGATCGATTTCGAGAACCGCCTGGCCATCGACATCCTGAAGAAGCGCCACGCCGGCACGGAGCAGTTCGTGCTGGAGGACGAGGGGCGCATCGTCGGCAGCTGCTCGGTGCCGCTGGAGCTGTACCAGGGCATGCAGCACTACCCGCTGGTGTGGCTGGAAGACAGCTTCGAGCAGCGCGTGGAGCGCATCCTCAAGGACTACGTGGTGAACCTGTGCGCCGACCACGTGCAGGTAGTGGGCGAGGAGGGCGGCTTCGAGTCCTTCGCCGCCTACCTGCGCAAAAGCCTGTCGGGCATCGTCAAGCGCCTGGGCGGCGAGCGCTACCAGCGCCTGGCGGCGATCATGGATGAAGCCCTGGAAGAGCAGAAGCGCAGCGGCGCGGTGGACCTGCACCGGGGCTGGATCGAAGGGCTGCTGGGCGAATACTACGACCCGATGTACGCCTTCCAGCGCGAGAGCAAGGGCGAGCGCGTGGAGTTCCGCGGCACCCAGGACGAGGTGGTGGAGTACCTGCGCTTCCGCGCGGAGCGCTGATCCCGGCGTTCCCCTACAGGTGCGGGCCATACCGGCCCGCACCGGCATCACGACGGAGCACCAACGTAGGATGGGTGGAGCTTGCGATACCCATGCTGCTGTCGGTGCATGAGAGCGATGGGTATCGCTTCGCTCCACGCCATCCTACGACTAGCTTTCAGTTTCTTAGGGCGCATATCGCGCCAGCGTTATCCGCCGTTATGCCATCGGCGGATAACCCGTTCCGGGTTATGCGCCCTGCACGCTGCCGCGGACCAACAGGTGCTCACACGCTCTTGCCGTCGTACTCCTTCACCGTCAGTCCCGCCAGGTCCACCCCCGGCAGGCAGCGCACGTTGATCGCCGCCATCGGCGTGCCGTCCGGCATCGCGCCGTAGGCCAGCGGCGCGCAGCCGCAGGTGGGGCAGAAGCGGTGTTCGATGCGATGGGTGTTGAACGTATAGGTGCTCATCGCACTCTCAGGAGTCGTCAGCTTCAGCTTGCCGCGCGGCACGAACCACAGCAGCGAGCCCTTGCGCCGGCAGATCGAGCAGTTGCATGACACGACTTCACCGACATCCCCTTCCACTTCGAACGCGATCTGCCCGCAATGGCAGCTGCCCTGGTGCACCATGGTCCTTCTCCTTGTCGGGATACCCCGTGGGCAAACAGTGTAGTAGTCGCTTGAATGCCATCCGTCCGGTGGCATACTGCGGCGCCGTCCGGCAGGCCCCTGCGCCGCGTTCTAAGCTGGATTCACCCCCGAATACTTCCAGGAGTTTCGTCATGCCGCGCATTCCCCTGATCATCGCCCTGCTGCTCGCCGTTGCCGGCTGCTCGGGCAAGACCGTCAACCGCGACAGCTGCGCCAACGAGCTGAACGCGGCCTGGCACGAGCTGGACCTGGCCAAGGCCGAAGGTTTCGCCGGCACCGTCAGCTACTCCAAGGCCGTCGGCCTGCTGACCGCCGCCAAGACCCAGCAGCAGGTCGAGGCCTACGACGGTTGCGCCGACAAGGCCAGCCGCGCGCGCTTCTACATCAAGGAATCCCGCGCCGGTCGCTGAGCCGCGCATCGCCGGGCTGCCTGAAGCGGCCCGCGCCTTTCCCACCGCACCGCCCGCCGTTCTGCCAGGATCAGCCCATGCAACTCGACTTCACCCAATTGTCCAAGGCCGAGGCCTACCGCTGGCTGGCCTCCACCGTCACGCCACGCCCCATTGCCTGGGTTACCACCTTGTCCAGGGACGGCCAGAGCAACCTCGCGCCGTTCAGCTTCTTCCAGGTCATCAGCGATTCACCGCCGACCCTGCTGGTCAACACCAGCGTGCGTGAGGACGGCAGCGTCAAGGACACCCTGCGCAACGTGCGCGAGACCGGCGAGCTGGTGATCCACCTGGTCAGCGCCGATCAGGCCGAGCACATGAACGCCACCGCAGCCTGGCTGCCCCACGGCGTCAGCGAGATCGAGCAAGCCGGCATCGCCACCGTGCCCAGCGAGCGCGTGGCACCGCCCCGCGTGCTCGGTGCGCCGGTGGCCTTTGAATGCCAGTTGGCGGAAATCATGCCGTACCCGGCAGAAAACCCCTCCAGCATGCTGATCTTCGCCCGCGTGCTGCTGGCGCACATCGATGAATCGGTGATGCAGGACGAGCGCCACGTCGACCCGGCGAAGCTGGACCTGGTCGGTCGCCTGGGCGGCACCCAGTACAGCTACACCCGCGACACCTTCAGCATGATCCGTCCGAAGTAGTGCTGCGCGCCTGACGCGGCGGCGTCAGGCGAACTCCAGTTCCAGCCCGAGCTGCCAGTGGATGCCACCCATCCGCGCCACATCGAACCGTTCGCCGAGAGCGAAGAGTTCGGAGAGCAGTTCGTCACGGCGGGTGAAGTCCGGCGTGCTGCCGTGAATCAGGCTGACGATGCCGTGCACCAGGCGCCAGCCGGTCTGGGCATCGAACCAGCAGTCGAGCCACTCGCCCTTGACCTCGTCGCAGGCCAGCGGGCAGACGAAGCGGCGGATCGGCAGTTGCCCGCGAGCCAGCAGCAGCGGATCGAGGCGGCGCTGCTCGCGGTACAGCTCCGGCAATTGGAGTGCGTGAGCGAATCCCGCCAGCGGGCGCTGCAGGACCAGTTGGTAGTAGGCGTTCATCCGAGCACCTGGAGTGGAAAGTCAGGTGTCGGAATCTGAACGGTCAGGCTGTCAGCTCGCTGTCGGCGATTTCCGTATCCGGGCCAGGAATGTCCTGTTCAGTGTTCTGGATACGACCTCCACGTATCTCTGTGCAGCATCACCGTGCCATCACCGTCGTGCCCTCTATCCAGTCGGTGGGCGGCGCTCCTAATGTTCCGCGCAAAAGCAGCGATAACGATCAGGAGACCTTCGGGATTTCCTGCAACGCCATTGCGGATGGGGGGAGAAGCCATGGTTGCCTTCGTGCAGCGTCGTCTGGCCGACATGGGAACGGCGAAGAAACTGGCTATCGGATTCGGCCTGGTGCTGTTGCTGACGGCCGTGGTGGCGGTGATCGGCGTGACCTCACTGCGGGCGATTTCCCAGCGCTTCGACCTGCTCGGCGACATGTCGACCATCAACCGCGAGTTGCTGGAGATGCGCCAGAGCGAGAAGGACTTCGTGATCGACGCCAGCGATGCCTCGGCCAAGCGCCTGCGCGAACACGCCGGCAACCTCGGCGAAGCGGTGGCGCGTCTCAAGACCCAGCCGGATCAGGCTGCGGCCATGGCCCGCGTGGAGCAGGGCGTCGCCGACTACCTTGCGGCGTTCGCCCGCTTCGAGAAATCCAGCAAGAGCCGGCGCCTGTCGCTGGACGCCGCCACCTGGTCGGTGAACGGCGCGTCCAACAGTCTGGACATCCTGCAATCCAGCCTGGCCGATGACGGCGCCTACGAACTCAAGGACTCCCAGGGCCAGAAGGGTGAGGAACTGCTGCAGCAGGCCGCCCAGGTCAGCCAGCTTTACCGCCTGGTGCTGCAGGGGCTGAACGAGGCCCGCTCGCGCATGGAAGCGGGCAGCGACGAGAAGACCGAGGGCGGACGCATCAAGTCCGCCGCCGAGGCGCTGGAGCTGTCCGCCAAGCTGCAGGAGGCCATCACCGATCCGACCTACGTTTCGGTACTCAAGGACGTCATCACCAACATCAACGCCTTCGTCGAGAAGCTCGACGAATACACCACCAGCCTTGAGCAGGAAAAGCAGGTTCATGCGCAGATGAACGACCGTGCGGCACTGGTCATGCAGCAGGTCGACGATGCCTACGCTGCCCAGCGTGCGGCGATGCAGAGCCAGTTGCGGACCAATACGCTGCTGATCGTCGCTTCGGCGGCGCTGGCGCTGCTGGTCGGCGCGCTGGCCTCGTTGCTGATCACCTGGATGATCGTGCGACCGCTGCGCCAGGTGATCGGCATGGCTCGGCGCATCGCCGAGGGTGACCTGAGCGTGAGCATCGAGGTGCGGCGCAAGGATGAGGTCGGCCAACTGATGGGCGCAGTCGGCAGCATGGCCGGCAGCCTGCGCGGCATCGTCAGCCGCCTGAGCGACGGCGTGGGGCAGATCACAGCCTCGGCGCAGGCGCTGTCCAGCGTCACCGAGCGCACCCAGCACGGGGTGAACAGCCAGAAGGCCGAGACTGACCAGGTTGCCACGGCGATGAACCAGATGGCGGCCACCGTCCATGACGTGGCGCGCAATGCCGAAGAAGCCGCCAGCTCCGCCGAACAGGCTGACGGCAAAGTGGCCAGCGGGCAGGACGTGGTGCGCCAGACGCTGGGTCGCATCGAACAATTGGCCGATGCGGTGCGAGCGGCCACGCAGAGCATCGAGCAGCTTGGCCGCGAGAGCCAGAGCATCGGCAGCGTGCTGGACGTGATCAAGAACGTCGCCGAGCAGACCAACCTGCTGGCACTCAACGCCGCCATCGAGGCCGCGCGGGCGGGCGAGCAGGGCAGGGGCTTTGCCGTGGTGGCGGACGAGGTGCGGGCGCTGGCGCGGCGCACCCAGCAGTCCACCGCGGAGATCGAGACGCTGATTGCCGCCCTGCAGAGCGGCGCGAATACATCGGTGCAACGTATGCAGCGCAGTCACGCGCTGGTGGAAATGACCGTCGGCGACGCGGTACAGACCGAGGCCGCGCTGGGCACCATCGCCTCGGCGGTGGCGGTGATCCACCAGATGAACCAGCAGATCGCCGCCGCTTCCGAGCAACAGAGCGCGGTGGCCGAGGAGATCAGCCGCAGCGTCAGCAGCATCCGTGGCATCGCCGACGAATCGGCGCAGGCCATGGAGTCCACTGCGTCTTCCAGCGTCGAGTTGGCGCAGCTCAGCCGCGAGCTACAGGGGCTGGTCGGGCAGTTCCGTCTCTGAAGCCGGCGCGGATCGTTCGGCCGCCTGTTCACGCTTGTGTTGCTGATGCACGCGCCGGTAGGCGTTGACGCCGGCGCGCACCGAGCTGAATACCAGCGGCGGCTTTACCTCACCCAGGGCGCCGGAGCGCTTGAGCATGGCCAGGGCTTCGCCGGTTACCCGCGCCAGAGACAGGTGCACGCCCTGGGCGTCGAGGGTTTGCTGAACCTCGCGCAAGGTGGTCAGGCCGCTGATATCCAGGTTGAGGATGCCCTCGGCATTGAGCAGCACCGCGCGGGCGCTGGGCGCCTCGGCCACTACTTCCAGCAGGCGCTGTTTGAAGTAGTCGGCATTGAAGAACAGGATCGGCGCGTCGAAGCGGTAGATCACCAGTCCAGGCAGGGTGTGGGCGTTGGGGTACTGCTCCAGCTCCACCTGGCCGTCGATGCCGTGCACCCAGCCCATCACCGCGTCGTGCGGGCGATAGGTGAGGTAGAGCAGGCGCAGCAGGGCGAGCATGATGGCAACGAAGATGCCCGGCAGCACGCCGACGCTGAGCACACCGGCCGTGGTCAGCACGCACAGGCCGAACTCGAACCGGCTCAGTGCCCAGAAGCCGCGCAGCGCACGGAAGTCGATCAGCCCCCAGCCGGCCATCAGCAGCACCGCGCCCAGCGCCGGCATCGGCACCCAGCCCAGTGGTTTGCTGAACAACAGCAGGACCAGGCCGATGACCAGCGCGGCCACCACGCCGACCAGTTGGCTCTTGCCGCCGACCATGTCGTTCACCGCGGTGCGCGAGTCCGCGCCGCTGATGACGAAGCCCTGGGAAATCCCCGCGCCGATGTTGGCCATGCCCAGTGCCATGAACTCGTGGTTGGCATCGATGGCGTAGCCGTGGCGGGCGGCGAAGCTGCGTGCGGTCAGCATGGCGCTGCAGAAGCTGACGATGGTGATGCCCATGGCATCGCGGAACAGGCTGCCCAGTTCCTCGTAGCTGGTCTTCGGCCAGCTCAACTGCGGGAGGCCTTGCGGCACTTCACCCAGCAGCTTTATGCCGTACTGGTCGAGGCCGAATATGGCGGCGATGACCGAGGCGAACAGCACGCCCACCAGTGCGCCGGGAATCTTCGGGTAGCGACGCGGCAACAGGATCATCAGCGCCAGCGTGCCGACCCCCAGCGCCAGGGTCGGGAAATGCGTATCGGCGAGGTTGCGTACCAGGGCGATCAGGCCGCGGACGAAGCCGGCGGTTTCACTGTGGTAGCCGAGGATCTTGCCGAGTTGGCCGGCGATCAGGCTCAGGCCGATGCCGTTCAGGTAGCCCACCAGCGTGGGCCGCGAGAGGAAACTGGCAACGAAGCCGGCGCGGGCGAACCCGGCGGCGATGGACATGGCGCCCACCAGCACCGCGACGATCATCGACAGTTGCAGCAGGCGCTCCGGGTTGCCGGCCGCCAGCGGTGTGATGGCCGCCGCGACCATGGCCGCGGTGGCGGCATCCGGGCCGACCATCAGCTGCCGCGAGCTGCCGACGATGGCGTAGATCAGCATCGGCAGGATGCAGGCGTAGAGCCCGACCTGGGGCGGGAAGCCGATGATCTGCGAATAGGCGATGGCGGTGGGAATCTGCACCGCGGCCACCGACAGGCCGGCCTGCACATCGCGCGGTAGCCAGTCGAAACGATAGTGCAGCAGGCTGTCCAGGCCGGGCAGCCAACGGGCGAGGGACATTCGGGGGGATCTTCCTTGGAATCGACCAGGGGAAATCCTAGCTGGAAAGGATCAACAGAGCTTGTCGGAAATCATCGAGATAGAGCGAGGAATGCAGAACTCCGGGAGCGGGCCATGTCCGCGAACATCCTCCCCCTGTAATTCTGGCGCAGTGCCTTTTCCCTCACCCTAACCCTCTCCCAGAGGGAGAGGGTGAGGGTGAGGGCCGATCCGAGCACAGGAATCCTGGTAGGAGCGGCCGTCAGACCTTCAGCACCAGCTTGCCGAAGTTCTCGCCGCTGAACAGCTTGGCCAGGGTCTCGGGGAAGGTTTCCAGGCCTTCGACGATGTCTTCCTTCGACTTCAGCTTGCCCTCGGCGATCCAGGTCGCCATGTCCTTGAAGCCTTCCTGGAAGCGGTGGGCGTAGTCCATCACCACCATGCCTTCCATGCGTGCACGGTTGACCAGCAGCGAGAGGTAATTGGCCGGGCCGCGCACGGCTTCCTTGTTGTTGTACTGGCTGATCGCGCCGCAGATCACCACCCGCGCCTTGGGCGCCAGGCGGGCCAGCACGGCGTCGAGGATGTCACCACCAACGTTGTCGAAGAACACGTTCACACCCTTGGGGCATTCGCGCTTGAGGCCGGCGTTGACGTCCTCGGCCTTGTAGTCGATGGCGCCGTCGAAGCCCAGTTCATCGACCAGGTAGCGGCACTTGTCGGCGCCGCCGGCGATGCCGACCACGCGGCAGCCTTTGATTTTCGCAATCTGCCCGACCACGCTACCCACCGCGCCGGCGGCGCCGGAAACCACCACGGTGTCACCGGCCTGGGGCAGGCCGACGTCGAGGAAGCCGAAGTAGGCGGTCATGCCGGTCATGCCCAGTGCGGACAGGTACAGCGGCAGCGGTGCGCGCTGGCTGTCGACCTTGTAGAAACCCTTGGGCTCGCCGAGGAAATAATCCTGCACGCCGAGGGCGCCGTTCACTTCGTCGCCGACCTTGAAGTCCGGGTGCTGCGAGGCAATCACCTTGCCCACGCCCAGGGCGCGCATCACGTCGCCGATGGCCACCGGGGCGATGTAGGACTTGGCGTCGTTCATCCAGCCGCGCATGGCCGGGTCCAGCGACAGGTACTGGTTCTTCACCAGGATCTGGCCGGGGCCGGGCTCGTCGACCGGGGTTTCCACGTAGGCGAAGGTGTCGCGGGTGGCGGCGCCGACCGGGCGCTGGGCGAGCTGGAACTGACGGTTGATCTGGGCGGACATGGCAGTGGACTCAGTCAGGGGGAAAGCCTAGGTGATAGTCCGCGCGCGGCGTTGGGGCAAGTTCCGTCCGCCGGGGGAATGTCCGCCCATTGGTGCCAGTGATCCGGATTTGGCCGAATCATCATCGGCATGGATGCAGCGACGTCGCCCCGCCTGATAGTGCTTCGCGCCCGTAACGCGCTGGCTAGACTGCGACGGTTATCCCCATTCGCTTCGCAACGCTTTCGAGGAACGCTCATGAGTCAGCTGCTTTCCGGCCAGGTCGCCCTGGTCACCGGCGCCGCCAACGGCATCGGCCGCGCCACCGCCCAGGCCTTCGCCCAGCAGGGTGTGAAGGTCGTGGTTTCCGACGTCGACGCCAAGGGCGGAGAAGGCACCGTCGAGCTGATCCGCGCGGCGGGTGGCGAGGCGACCTTCATCCGTTGCGACGTGACCCGCGACGCCGAGGTCAAGGCGCTGGTGGAAGGCACCGTGGCTGGCTACGGCCGCCTTGACTACGCCTTCAACAACGCCGGCATCGAGATCGAGAAGGGCAAGCTGGCCGACGGCGAGGAGAGCGAGTTCGACGCCATCATGGGCGTCAACGTCAAGGGTGTCTGGCTGTGCATGAAGCACCAGATTCCGGTGATGCTGGAGCAGGGCGGCGGCGCCATCGTCAACACCGCCTCGGTTGCCGGCCTGGGCGCCGCGCCGAAGATGAGCATCTATGCCGCCTCCAAGCACGCGGTGATCGGCCTGACCAAGTCCGCCGCCATCGAGTACGCGAAGAAGAAAATCCGCGTCAACGCGGTGTGCCCGGCGGTGATCGACACCGACATGTTCCGCCGCGCCTACGAGGCCGACCCGAAGAAGGCCGAGTTCGCCGCCGCCATGCACCCGGTGGGTCGCGTCGGCCGCGTCGAGGAAATCGCCTCCGCCGTGCTCTACCTGTGCAGTGACCACGCCGGCTTCACCACCGGTATCGCGCTGCCGGTGGATGGCGGGGCGACAGCGATCTGATCGTCTCGGGGCAGCCCGGTGTTCGGGCTGCCCTCACCATTTTTCCGTGAGGCACCTGCAGCCCCGTAGGGCGCTTAACGCGCCAGCGTTATCCGCCACGTACCATGCGGCGGATAACCTGTTCCAGGTTATGCGCCCTACACGCTCGGTCCTACGAAAGGCCCTCTCGCTTCACGTTCCCGCTCGTTCGCTACAAACTTTCGCATTCTGTTACAGGAAGAAGTGGTATTGGCCTGCAAGGCCAGTTACAAGCGCCCAAGAGGCCGAAACAATCGGCCCATTCCAGTTGGAGAATAATGACAATGACCAACGATCCCTTGCTGACGCTGTTCATGCCCATCGCCCTGGGCATCATCATGCTGGGCCTCGGCCTGTCCCTGACCATCGCCGACTTCGCCCGCGTGGTGCGCTATCCCAAGCCCGTGCTGATCGGCCTGGTGTGCCAGATCATCCTGCTGCCCCTGGCATGCTTCCTCATTACCCTGGGCTTCGCCCTCGAAGCGGCGCTGGCCGTGGGCATGATGCTGCTCGCCGCATCGCCCGGCGGCACCACCGCCAACCTCTACAGCCACCTGGCCCACGGCGACGTCGCGCTGAACATCACGCTGACCGCGGTGAACTCGGTGATCGCCATCCTCACCATGCCGCTGATCGTGAACATGTCGCTGCTGTACTTCATGAACGACGGCCAGACCATCCCGCTGCAGTTCGCCAAGGTGGTGCAGGTGTTCATCATTGTCCTCGGCCCCGTGGCCATCGGTATGATCGTGCGGCGCCTGCTGCCGGGCGTGGCGGCGGCACTGCAGAAGCCGGTGAAGATCCTCTCCGCGCTGCTGCTGGCGGTGATCATCGGTGTGGCCGTGACCAAGGACTGGCAGACGTTCCTCACTTATGCGCCCATCGTCGGCGCGGCGGCACTGTGCTTCAACCTGCTGAGCCTGGCCGTGGGCTACTGGATTCCGCGCCTGCTCAAGCTGTCCAAGCCGCAATCCATCGCCATCGGCATGGAAATCGGCATCCACAACGGCACCCTCGCCATCGCCCTGGCGCTCAGCCCGATGCTGCTGAACAACAAGACCATGGCGATCCCGGCGGCCATCTACGGCGTGCTGATGTTCTTCACCGCCGGCCTCTTCGGCTGGTGGGTCAGCCGTGGCGTGGCCAAGACCGCACCGGAGCAGGCGCCCGCCTGACGCCCGGATTTTCCCTGTAGGAGCGGGCCATGCCCGCGATCGCGCGCATGGCGCGCTCCTACAGGTTGGCGCCGTGCCTTGCCGGTTGGGTTCTCACGTTCCTGGCAGAAGGGCTTCGCGGACGAAGTCCGCTCCTACGACCCTTTCAACTGCGGCGTCGACCTGAAGGCGCAGTCTCAATCCGGCCAATGCCATGCCGGGGCATCGAACATGCCCTGGTCGCGGATGCGTGTCTGGCCCAGTTCCTTGTCCAGGTGCAGGCAGTTGCACTCGGGGTGCTCCTCCAGCGTGGCGATCAGCCGGCTGGCGTGGGACACGACCCAGACCTGGGTGTGCTTCGAGGCCTCGATGATCAACCGCCCCAGCGCGGGCAGCAGGTCCGGGTGCAGGCTGGTTTCCGGTTCGTTGAGCACCATCAGTGACGGCGGGCGCGGGGTGAGCAGGGCGGCGACCAGCAGCAGGTAGCGCAAGGTGCCGTCGGAGAGCTCCGCCGCGCTCAGCGGGCGCAGCAGGCCGTATTGCTTCAGCGCCACGGCGAAGCGTCCGCCGGGCTGGCAGTCGATCTGCAGTTCGGCGCCGGGGAAGGCGTCGCTGATGGCCGCTTCCAGCGCAGTCGCGTCGCCGATTTCACGGATGGTCTGCAGCGCGGCGGCGAGGTCGCGGCCGTCGTGGTGCAGCACCGGGGTGCGGGTGCCGAGCTGCGGCTGGCGCGCGGGGGCGTCGGCGTCGGTGCGGAAGTGGTCGTAGAAACGCCAGCCGCGAATCTGCTCGCGCAGCAGCAGGGCTTCGGGGCAGTCCGAGCCGCTGCCGATCTGGGTGAACAGGCTGTCGAAAGTCGGAATGTGCTGTTCCATGACCTGCCAGCTGCGGCCTTCGCGGGCGCGCAGCATCGGGCCGTTGCGCTCCACCAGTTGCGAGGCGGGGCGGTACCAGGGGCCGGCCCAGATGCTTTCGTGCTTGATCTCCGGGTCGAGGCCGAAGGCGCTGACCACCGGCGGTGGCGGCAGGCCGAGGGCGATGGCGTAGCCGAAGTCCTCGCCGGCAAAGCCCAGGCGCAGGCGCTTCACTTCGTTGCGCGGGCCGCCCTGGACTTCCACTTCGCCCGTGCGCATGCGCCGGGAATGGGTTTCCGGCCCGGCCCAGAAGGTGGATTCCAGCCCGCCCTCGCGCGCCAGTGCATTCACCACGCCGCCCTGGGCGGTCTCCGCAAGCAGGCGCAAGGCGCGGTAGAGGTTGGACTTGCCGCTGCCGTTGGCGCCGGTGATC
This sequence comes from Pseudomonas sp. PDM17, assembly GCF_014851985.1. Taxonomy (NCBI): domain Bacteria; kingdom Pseudomonadati; phylum Pseudomonadota; class Gammaproteobacteria; order Pseudomonadales; family Pseudomonadaceae; genus Pseudomonas; species Pseudomonas sp. PDM17. Next base: position 303,932 of record NZ_JACVAT010000007.1, on the reverse strand, counting down.
AGGTTCAGCCGGCCCAGCGGCAGCACCAGCGAGTTGATCGAGCGGTAGTTGGCGACGGCCAGGGTGTGCAGCATGCGGGGCGATCCGGTTCGGGCAATCGCCCGCATGCTAGCAGAAGGGTTGCGCCTTTACGGCGCGCGGCGCCAGTTCAGCACCAGCTGGGTCAGCAGGCCGGCCACCAGTCCCCAGAAGGCCGAACCGACGGAGAACAGGGTGAAGCCCGAGGCGGTGACCAGGAAGGTGACCATCGCCGCTTCGCGCTGGCGCGCGTCAGCCATGGCGTTGGTCAGGCCGTTGGTGATCGAACCGAGCAGGGCCAGCGCGGCGATGGACAGCACCAGCGCCTTGGGCAATGCAGCGAACAGCGCCGCCAGGGTGGCGCCGAAGATGCCGGCGATGCCGTAGAACAGCCCGCACCAGAGCGCGGCGGTGTAGCGCTTGTGCGGGTTTTCGTGGGCCTCTGGGCCGGTGCAGATGGCCGCGCTGATGGCCGCCAGGTTGATGCCGTGGGAGCCGAACGGTGCCAGCAGCAGCGAGGCGATACCGGTGGTGGAGATCAGCGGCGAGGCGGGCACCTGGTAGCCGTCGGCGCGCAGCACGGCGAGGCCGGGCATGTTCTGCGAGGCCATCGCCACGATGAACAGCGGGATGGCGATGCTGATGGTGGCGGCGAGCGAGAAGCTCGGCGTGGTCCACACCGGGCGGGCGATTTCCAGCTGGAAGTGGCTGAAGTTGAGCAGGCCGAGGAAGCCGGCCAGGGCAACGCCCACCAGCAGCGCGGCGAACACCGCGTAGCGCGGCGACAGGCGCTTGGCGATCAAATAGCTGACGAACATCGCCACCACCAGCGCCGTCTGCTGCTGCGCGGCGTTGCAGATTTCGATGCAGATGCGGAACAGCACGCCGGCCAGCAGCGCCGAGGCCAGCGAACCGGGTACCTGGCGCATCAGGCGCTCGAAGCTGCCGGTGACGCCGCAGAGGGTGATCAGCGCGGCGCACACGATGAACGCACCGATGGCCTCGCCGTAAGGCACGCCGGGCAGGCTGCTGATCAGCAGTGCGGCGCCGGGGGTGGACCAGGCGATGACGATGGGCGTGCGGTAGCGCAGGGTCAGGCCGATGGTGGTCAGGGCCATGCCGATGGATAGCGCCCAGATCCACGAGGAAATCTGCGCGGTGGTCAGCCCTGCTGCCTGGCCGGCCTGGAACATCAGCACCAGCGAGCTGGTGTAGCCGGTGAGCATGGCGACGAACCCGGCGACGATGGCGGCGGGGGAGGAGTCTGCCAGCGGGCGCATGGGCGCGGAGGCGGGAGTGGTGTCAGTCATGCACGAACTTCCATCAGGTGCGGGTGAACAGAGGGTAGAGCGAGGCGACCAGCAGCGCCGCCATGCCGACATTGAACAGGCGAAGTCGCAGCGGGTCTTCCAGCCAGCGCCGCAGCAGGCTGCCGAGCACCGTCCAGACGCCCACGCTGGGCAGGTTGACCACGGCGAACAGGGTGGCGATCAGCACCACGTTGCCGATCCAGCTGTTGGCTGGCAGGTAGGTGGCGATAGCGCCAACGGCCATCACCCAGGCCTTGGGGTTGACCCACTGGAAGGCGGCAGCCTGAAGGAAGGTCATCGGCTTGGCGCTGTGCTCGCCATTGGCTTCGGGAGCGCCGGAACGGGCGATCTTCCACGCCAGGTACAGGAGATAGGCGCCGCCAGCGTAGCGCAGCGCGGTATAGGTGGCCGGGAAGCGCTCGAACAGCTGGTGCAGGCCCAGGCCCACGGCGACCACCAGCAGCAGGAAGCCGATGCTGATGCCGAGCATGTGCGGGATGGTCCGGCGTACGCCGAAGTTCACGCCCGAGGCCAGCAGCATCATGTTGTTGGGGCCGGGGGTGATGGAGGTGACGAAGGCGAAGAGCACGAAGGCGCCGAGGAGTTCGAGGGGCATGGCGGTATACCGGTCTAGTTGTAGGACCAGCCTAATCCCGCGGGCTCCAGGCTGTCCCATAACAGCCAGCGGCCGAGTGGCCCGTACAGTGCGAGCGGCAGTGGCGTGCGCGGGAGTGCGCCGGTATGGTGCGGGAAAGCCGTACGACTGATGGAAGATCGCCACCATGGAACAGAATCCCTACGCCGCGCCCAAGGTCGAGCTGGTGGATCAGAGCGCTCCGGGGGCCTTCCTCGCCGGGCGCTGGAACCCCGGCCACCTGCGTCTGCTCGGTTTCCTGAGTCTCGCGCTGCTGCTGTGCAATGTGGTGTTGTTCGCCTTGTCCTTCGCGGCAGCGCTGCATGAGTCGAGTACGTGGCAGCGCTACGAACTCTGGGTCGGCGTGCTCAGCACGGTGCTCGGCTGCTTCCTGCTGTGGCGTACCCGCAGCTTTCTCGAGGATCGCTTCAATGCCCGTGGACTGGCCTGGCCGGTCGGGCTGTCGATCGCCATCGCGCTGGTGATGCAGGTCTACAGCCTGATCTTCGACGAGCAGCTCAGCGGCGAATTCAACGGCGCGCTGATGGGCTTCATGGGGCTGTTCGTGCCCACCGGTATCGTCACGCTGTGGTACGGCATCCGCCTGCTGAAGATCGAGTTGCCGTACCCGTCGGTGAAGGTCATGGGCTGGCTGGAGGTCAGCTCCGGGGTGTGCCTGCTCAGCGTCCTGCTGTTCCTGCCCGGCACTGCGCTGGCGATGGCCAGCCTGCTGCCGCTGGCGCTGATGTTCCTGCGCGCCGCCCGCGAGCTGGAAGCCGCCGCCCGCTAGTCTTCGTCCTGCGACCAGGCGATGGCCTGGTTGACCGCCAGCCAGCCGCGCACGGCGTCTTCTCCGGCCTCGTCGAAGGCGCGTTGTAGCAGGCGTCCCTGTTCCTGGCGCAGGGCCTTTTCCAGCTTGCCGCCTTCGGCCGTCAGCTCCAGCAGGCGCCGGCGCTTGTCGTTGTCGCAGGCTTCGCTGCGGATCAGGTCGCGTTCCAGCAACTGGCGCAGCGGCACGTTCAGCGCCTGCTTGGTCACGCCCAGGGCGGACAGTAACTCGCTGACACTCAGCCCCGGATTGCGCGCGATGAAGAACAGGATGCGATGGTGCACACGGCTCAGGCCGCGGCGCTCCAGCATCTCGTCGGGTTTCGCGGTGAAGGCCCGGTAGCTGAAGAAGAAGGCTTCCATGGCCTGGAGTTGCAGGGCATTTTTTATTAGGTCAGGCATATTGACGTATCCGTCTCCGGCGTCGTAGCTTCGGTCAAGCAGTTTGACTCATTCTTCCGTGCTCCCGCTACCGGTGACTCCCATGGCCTTCTCCGAACGCATCGCCCGACTGAAAAGCTCTCTGATCCGTGAAATCCTCGCCGCGGCGCAGCGCCCGGAGGTGATGTCCTTCGCTGGCGGCCTGCCCGCCGAGCCGATGCTGCCGAAGGTGAACTGGGACGCCATGCCCGCAAGCATGGGCCAGTACGGCATGAGCGAGGGGGAGCCGGCGCTGCGCGAAGCGATTGCCGTCGAGGCGCGCGCACTGGGCGTGCCCTGCGAGGCAAGCCAGGTGCTGATCGTCAGCGGCTCGCAGCAGACGCTCGACCTGGCCAGCAAGCTGTTCATCGATCCGGGTACCGAAGTGCTGCTCGAGGCGCCGACCTACCTCGCTGCGCTGCAGGCCTTCCAACTGTTCGGCGCGAACTGCCTGACCGTGCCGCTGGGCGCCGAAGGCCCGGACGTCGCCGCGCTGCGCCAGCGCCTGGAGACCAGCAAGCCGGCCTTCGCTTACCTGATCCCGACTTTCCAGAACCCGTCCGGCGTGCGTTACAGCGAACAGCGCCGCGATGAGGTGGCCGCCGTGCTCGACGAATTCGGCGTGACCCTGATCGAGGACGAACCCTACCGCGAGCTGGTGTTCGATGAGGGCGCCGCGACCCCGCTGGTCAGCCGCCTGAAGAAGTCCAGCTGGATCTACACCGGCACCGTGTCGAAGACGCTGCTGCCGGGCCTGCGCGTGGGCTTCCTGATCGCCACGCCGGACCTGTTCCCGCATTTGCTGCGGCTGAAGCAGTCCGCCGACCTGCATACCAACCGCGTCGGCCAGTGGCAGGCGTTGCAGTGGTTCGGCACCGAAGCGTACCGTGGCCATCTGGCTGAGCTGCGCGATTTCTACCGCATCCGCCGCGATGCCATGCAGGCGCAGCTGGAGGAGCACTTCGGTGAGCTGGCCGAGTGGAACGTGCCCCAGGGCGGGCTGTTCTTCTGGCTCAGGCTCAAGCAGCCGCTGGACACCCGCACGCTGCTCGACGCGGCGCTGGCGCAGAACGTGGCCTTCATGCCGGGTGAGCCTTTCTTCACCGAACCGGATGCCAATCCCGGCTATTTGCGGCTTAACTTCAGCCACGTGGCGCCCGAACGCGCCGGTGAAGGGCTCCGTCGACTGGCGACGGTGATCCGTGACGCCCAGGCCCAGTGAGGAGATGAGCATGTACACCGTTTACGGCGATCAACTGTCCGGCAACTGCTACAAGGTCAAGCTGGCCCTGCACCTGCTCGGCCTGCCTTACCAGTGGCGCGAGATCAACATCCTCAAGGGCGAGACGCAGACCGCCGAGTTCCTGGCGATGAACCCCAACGGCAAGGTGCCGGTGCTCAAGCTCGAGGACGGCACCTGCCTGTGGGAATCCAACGCCATCCTCAATTTCCTCGCCGATGGCAGCGAGCTGCTGCCCAGCGAACCGCGCCTGCGCACCCAGGTGCTGCAGTGGCAGTTCTTCGAGCAGTACAGCCATGAGCCCTACGTGGCGGTGGCGCGCTTCATCGAGTTCTACCTCGGTCTGCCCGAGGAGCGCCGCGAGGAATACGCGCGCTGTCACAAGGGCGGCTACAAGGCGCTGAAGGTGATGGAGAAGCAGCTGGAGCAGACGCCTTATCTGGTGGGCGACACGTACTCCATCGCCGATATCACTCTGTACGCCTACACCCATGTGGCTCACCAGGGCGGCTTCGACCTGTCGAACTTCCCGGCGATCAACGCCTGGCTGGCGAGGGTGGCGGATCACCCGCGGCATGTGGGCATGCAGGACTGATCTGCGCCTTGCTTTTTGAAAACGCCGCTTCCCTGGAAGCGGCGTTTTTCGTTGTGCGTCCTACAGGCTGATCCGGGCGTCGGTGAAGAAAACCGGCAAAATGCTATCAGACGAATCCGAAAGAACCGCTCTAAACCGCGGATTCCGGCGCTTTGGGGTTGACCGGCATCATGGCGGCGTTTTGTCGCCCTCCCTAATCTGGACGCGCTGCCATGCGGGATGTACCGATGTGGCCGGGCGCGAGCGGCAGGCAGTGTCGTCGCCTGGCATGGGGAGGGAAAAGATGGCCTATCTGGTCTGGCAGGCGGATCTCGACACCGGGATCGGAGTGATCGACGCACAGCACAAGCGCATCGTCGAAATGATCAACCAGCTGCACGAGGCCCAGGCCCATCACGACCGGGCCCTGCTCGGCGGCGTGATGGAGGAGCTGGTCGACTACACCATCTCGCACTTCGCCTTCGAGGAGACCCTGCTGGAGGACTCCGGCTACCAGTTCACCCGCGCGCACAAGAAGGTCCATGAACTCTTCATCAAGCGCGTTTCCGATTACCGCACGCGCTTCGAGGCCGGCGAGGACGTCGCCGAGGAGCTCAAAGGGCTGCTCGGCCGCTGGCTGTTCAACCATATCCGCAACGACGACGCCAACTATGTGGAGGCGGTGAAGGCGACCATGCACGAGCTGACCCGCGACCAGGGCCACGGCGGCTGGCTTTCTCGCTCGATGAAGCGATTCTTCGGCTGAATCGCCCGCTGTTTCGGCAGTGAATGCCGACGCGAATCGCCCCTGGCTGGCTATGCTCTGTGCACAACTACAAGCTATGCCACGGGGGTATTCGCATATGAAGACGCTGTTGAAGTCACTGTTGCTGCTTTCCTTCCTGTCGTCCTTCCCATTGTTCGCCGCTCAGTCGAGCGCCACTTCAGGCTCTGACGACCAGCGCGCCAAGGCGCTGCTGTCCAAGGCGGTGGCTGCCTACAAGCAGGACGGCGACAAGGCCTTCGCCGCATTCAGCCGCCAGGGCGAATTCGTCGATGGCGACCTCTATGTGTTCGTGGTGGACAGCAAGGGCACCATGCTCGCCAGCGGCGGGCCGTCGGTGGTGCTGATCGACCGCGACGTTTCCTCGACGCTCGATCCTTCGTTGCAGGAGCAGTTTGCCAAGGCCTTGAAGTCGCCGGAAACCGGCAAGGTGCAGCAGGCCGATTACCGCTGGAAGAACTGGGCGGACGGCAAGGTGGAACGCAAGCACGTCTATTACCAGCGCGTTGGCGAGCGCTTCCTCGCGGTGGGCTACTACATCCCGCGTGCTTCGGCGCAGCAGGCGGTGGCCATGCTCGACAAGGCGGTGAAGGCCGTCGAGGCCGACCCGCAAGGGACCTTCAAGCAGATCACCGCACGGGACAAGGCTTTCATCGAGGATGACCTCTACGTCTTCGTGGTCGACCTGGAGTCCTCGAAGTTCGTCGCCCACGGCTTCAATACCCGCATGGTCGGCACCGACTTCGACTCGTTGAAGGACCCGGGCGGCAACCCCATCGGCCACGCCATGCTGGAGCTGGTCAAGGCCAAGGGCGAGGCGGAGTTCGAATACCAGTGGCGCAACCCGGTGACCAGCAAGGTGGAAAACAAGCACGCCTTCCTGCGCAAGGCCGGTCACTACCTGGTGGCGGTGGGTTACTACACCCGCTGATGCCTTCTTGCAGGGACAAAAAAACCGGCCGAGGGCCGGTTTTTTCATGGCGGCGGCTCGCGATCAGCGGATCAGGCTGAGGAACTCGCTGCGGGTGGCGGCGTTCTCGCGGAACTCGCCGAGCATCACCGAGGTGACCATGGAGGAATTCTGCTTCTCCACACCGCGCATCATCATGCACATGTGCTTGGCCTCGATCACCACGGCCACGCCCAGCGCGCCGGTGACCTGCTGCACGGCCTCGGCGATCTGCCGCGACATGTTTTCCTGGATCTGCAGGCGGCGAGCGTACATGTCGACGATGCGCGCGACCTTGGACAGGCCCAGCACCTTGCCGTTGGGGATGTAGGCGACGTGGGCCTTGCCGATGAAGGGCAGCAGGTGGTGCTCGCACAGCGAGTAGAGCTCGATGTCCTTGACCAGCACCATTTCGCTGTTGTCGGAGCTGAACAGGGCGCCGTTGACGATCTCCTCCAGCGTCTGCTGGTAGCCGCGGCAAAGGTACTGCATGGCCTTGGCGGCACGCTTGGGCGTGTCGACCAGACCTTCGCGGGTGACGTCCTCACCAAGCTGGCTGAGGATCGCGGAGTAGTTTTGTTCCAGGGACATGATCTACCTGTGGCAATGACAAAAATAAAAACCGTGGCGCAGGGTAGGGCGCTCAGCCCCCTCTGGCAAGGCCCGCGCGCCGGTTGGCGCGTTATGGCTGCCGGTTTGGCGCCAGGCGCTGCGCCCAGCCCTCGGCCCATTGCGCCAGCGGCAGGCAGTGCAGCGCCAGCTCCTGGCCCTGCTCGGAAAGCTGGTAGCCGTCCGCGCCGTTTTCCACCAGCTGCGCCTCGCGCAGTTCGCCCAGACGGGTATTGAGCACCGAGGGCGAGAGGCCTTCGCAGCGCGCCTGCAGCTCGCGGAAACTCGCCGGCCCCTGGTGCAGTTCCCAGAGCACGCGCAGGCTCCAGCGGCGGCCGAGCAGGTCGAGCAGCGCCATGATCGGCCGGCCGCTGTCGGAGCCGCGTACGGGGTTGCCGGGGAGGGGAAGTGTCATCGACTCTCCTTGCTACTTTTTCAGTAGCGGTCTAGCTTGAGTGCTACTTAATTGATAGCAGCCGGAGGCGCATCATGACACAACCGCGTATCGAGCCGTTGCAACCGCCGTTCGCCGAAGACCAGCAAGCCGCGTTCACCCGGATCATGCCGCCCGGCGTGGAGCCGCTGAAGCTGTTCCGTACCATGGCGCATAACCCGCGGGTGCTGCAGCGCTTCTTCGCTGGCGGCTTGCTGGACCGCGGCAGCATCGCCCTGGAGGACCGTGAGTTGCTGCTCCTGCGCACCACCGCGCGCTGCGGCGCGGAATACGAGTGGGGCGTGCACGTGGCGTTCTATACCGGCAAGACCGGCTTCAGCGAGGAGCAACTGGCCGACACCTGCCGCGCAACATCGGACGCTGCGTTGTGGAGCCCCGCGCAGCGGGCTCTGCTGGCGCTGGCGGACAGCCTGCACGACAGCGCGACGGTGAACGACGAGCTGTGGGCGTGGCTGAGCGAGCACTTCAGCGCTGATCAGTTGATCGAGTGCCTGATGGTGGTGGGGTTCTACCATTCGGTGTCGTTCGTGGTGAACGGCCTGAAGGTGGAGCGGGAAAGCTACGGCGCGCGTTTCCCGGCTTGATTACTCGTCGCGGCCTTCCAGCATGGTGCGCCGCAGCATCACGTAGATCGCCCCGGTGCCGCCGTGGCGTGGCAGGCAGGAGGCGAAGCCGAGCACCTGCGGGTGCTGGCGCAGCCAGGTGTTCACGTGGCTCTTCACCATCGGGCTGCGGCCATCGACGCGTGCGGCCTTGCCGTGGGTGACGCGGACGCAGCGGATCTCGAAACGGGTGGCTTCGGCGATGAAGTCCCAGAGGGTTTCGCGGGCGGTCTCGATCTTCATGCCGTGCAGGTCGAGGCTGCCCTCGAAGGCGATCTGGCCGGCCTTGAGTTTGCGGATCTGGCCTTCCTGGACGCCGTCGCGGGCCCAGTAGAGCTCGTCTTCGGGGCCGACGTCGATGACGAACTGGTCGGACAGACCGTCCACCCGGATGTTCTCGGTGCGCACGCTCGCATTCTGCCGCAGCTCCTTGAGCTGCTTGCGGTCGGCCTTGGGCTTGCCGGTGTCGGCCTGGTCCACGGTGATGCGCTTGACGCCGCGCATCTCGCGGGCGAACTGGGAAAAATCGTCGTCTTGCATGCGCACCTCCTCGAAGAGCCGCGCAGTCTAACGGATCGTGCCGGTCCTACGGAAATTCGCCCAGGAAATCAGTTGCGGCGCTTCATCAGTCGCGGCGACAGGCTCAGGCCGTCGCGGCCACGGGCACGGCGGCGCGCGGCGCGCCAGAAGGTGATGCCCAGCCAGAGGCACACCAGGCCGATGACCAGCAGCACGGCTCCGGCGCCCGGCTCGATGTGCAGCACGCCCACCGCGGGCTGGCGGCGGAGCAGGGCGGCGACGCCGGCCATGCTGGACAGGATGCCGAAGGTGGCGATCACCGCGGCAATCGCGGCGGCGAAGCGCCAGCGCCAGCGCCCCGGACGCTTCGGGCGCAGGCTGGGTGGATCGAACTTCTCGGTCATCTTCATCCCGACTTCCTCATCTGTTGAACGAGGCTATGACCGGTGGGGAGGGGTGGGGTTCCAACCCCAGGGTCGGGAAGCGCGGCGAACCCGCTGGGTGAGCGGGTTCGCGGGCTTTCGCGCCTAAGCTGAGCCTAACCCCGGGCGCTTGTCGTTGCCGCCCGTCGGGACGAGTGGCTTCAGACCAGCGCCTGGGCCTGCGCGACAACGGCGGCGAAGTTGTCGCCCAGCGCGGCGATTTCCGCGCGGTGCAGGTCACGGGCCGCGAGCACGCCACCTTCGGGGGTAGGGATGTCGCGGGTGGCGCAGGCCGCGTCCACCAGGGTGCAGCGGTAGCCATAGTCCTTGGCGGCGCGGACGGTGGTGCTGATGCTGGAGTGGGTCATGAACCCGCAGACGATCAGGTCCAGGCGGCCGCTGGCCTGCAGGCGGTCATGCAGGTCGGTGCCGGCGAAGGCGTTGGGCAGGCGTTTGTCCACCACCACCTCGCCCGGCAGCGGAGCCAGTTCCGGCAGGAAGCGGCCGCGCGGGCCCTGCGGGTCGAGCAGGCCACCGACCACGCCCAGGTGGTGTACGTGGACGACGGGAGTGCCCATGTTCCGGGCCGTCTCCAGCAGCAGGCGAATCTGCGCCACCGCGGCGTCCAGGTCAGGCAGGGCGAGCACACCGCTGCGGTATTCCTCCTGGGCGTCGATGATCAACAGAGTGCTCTGGCGCAGAGTGGCCGGCGGATATCCGCGCCCACTGATCTGCAGCATGCTGAGCGGATGGGACATGTCTGGACTCCTGTAAATGCATGTTCACTCATTGTGGGCCGTAACGCGTCCGCTGTGAATCTTTGCGAACTCGCGCCAAAGTGGTATTGGCATTCTTCTCAGGAACCGCCCGGAGGCGCCCCAGAGCCCCCGCGTTCCGCTAGAATGCGCCCCTTTTTGCGAGCTGCGAGGACTGCTGCCGTGACCGAATCCCGTTTGCTGACCCTGCGTGACCACATCCGCTGGGCCGTCAGCCGCTTCCACGCCGAGGAACTGTTCTTTGGCCACGGTACCGACAACGCCTGGGACGAAGCCCGCCAGCTGGTGCTGGGCGCGCTGCACCTGCCCTGGGAAATGGCCGATGCCTACCTGGACTGCCGCCTCGAGGACGAGGAGCGCGACTACCTGATGCACCTGCTGCGCCGGCGCATCGAGGAGCGCGTGCCGACTGCCTACCTGCTGGGCGAAGCCTGGTTCTGCGGCATGCCCTTCGTGGTGGACGAGCGCGTACTGGTGCCGCGCTCGCCCATCGCCGAGCTGATCGAACGCCGCTTCGAGCCCTGGCTGGCGGCCGACCCTGCACGCATCCTTGACCTGTGCACCGGCTCGGGCTGCATTGGCATCGCCTGTGCCAGCGCCTTCCCGGACTCCGAGGTGGTACTGGGCGACCTGTCGTTCGACGCTCTGGAAGTAGCCAACATCAACATCGAGCGCCACGAGCTGGGCGAGCGCGTCTACACCGTGCAGGGTGATGGTTTCGAAGGCCTGCCGGGCCAGCGTTTCGACCTGATCGTGTCGAACCCGCCCTATGTCGACGCCGAAGATTTCGCCGACATGCCGGCGGAGTACCACCACGAGCCCGAACTGGGCCTGGCCTGCGGCAACGACGGCCTGGACCTGGTGCGGCGCATGCTGGCCGAGGCCGGGGACCACCTGACCGAACGCGGCACGCTGGTAGTGGAAGTGGGCAACAGCCAGGTGCACGTGGCGGCGCTCTATCCGGAAGTGGACTTCACCTGGCTGGACTTCGAGTACGGCGGCCACGGCGTGTTCCTGCTCTCGGCAAAGCAGTGCCGCGAGCATCAGGAACTGTTCAGGTCGCGGATCAAAGCCTGAATGAACCTGTAGGAGCGGGCCATGCCCGCGATCGCACCCATGGGGCGCTCCTACAGCGAATCGCCACGCCTCAGTGCGTGGCGATCCAGATCAGCAGACCGGCCTGGAACACGGCGAACACCGTCAGGCAGGCAATGGTGAAGCGCAGGCTGGTGTCGTCGCGGCGGAAGGTCTCGATGCGCTGCTCCAGCCGGCGGATTTCGTTGGACTGGGTGGCGAGGTTCTGGTCGGCCTGTTCCAGCATGGAACCGGCTTCCAGCAGCGGCAGTATCTGCACCTTCTCCTTGTGCCAGTCGTCATACAGCTCGCTGACCCGGCCGACGCTGTAGCGCGCCTTCAGCAACCGCGAGTCTTCGTAGATCACGTCGAAGCCCTGGGCGCGCAGGAAGTGGTCGCGGCGCTGCCGGGCCTCTTCGTTGGGCGCGTCCTTCATCGCCAGCGCGCCACCCTCGACGCGGTAGTGCGACCACTTCTTTTTCGCCCAGGCCACCCCCTGGGCCAGCAGAAAGCGTCCGAGGCCGCGGTTCAGCGGTTCGGTGGCGAAGCCTGAATCGGCGCCAAAACGCACCTCCTTGTTGCGATGGTCCGCCCAGACCTCCAGCAGGTTCACTTCCTTGCGCAGCACCTGGCCGGGCACCTGGACGGTCAGGCGCAGCAGGCTCTGCTCGGCGTTGTGGCGTTCCACCCGACCGAGCTGGACGAAACGCAGCGGGCGCGCACCGGTGCTACGGTCGGTGGGCAGCGGCGCCAGGCGCAGCAGGCGATAGTGTTCCGGCGCCAGCTCGGCCCACGGGTGCGGGCGGGCGGCGGCCTCGTCGGCGGCGACGGCGGTCTGTTCGGCTTCAGTCATGGGGATCTACCTCGGGGCCTGGTGGGCGTGACCAGGGCTCTCCCGTGGTTTATCGACGCACCGGCGGATTTCTTGAGACGTTCGCTCCAGATTCCGCCAGCGTGCCACCAGGCAGGTTCTGCGCCTGCCGGATGAAAGTCGTGATGTGCTGCACCAGCTCACGAGCCAGCGGCAGGTTGGGGTTGTTGTAGGAGGCGAGCTGCTGCGGACCGCTGGTCGGAACGATGCGCAGGATGTGGTTCATCCCCGAGATCAGGTGGAAGTCGCTGTCGGGCTTGGCGCGCTTGAGCGCCTGGGCATCCTCGACGCCGACCTGGATATCGTTGGTGCCCTGCAGGATCAGGGTGGGCAGCTTGAGCGTGGCGAAGGCGCGGGCCGGGTCCTGGCGGAACAGAGAGATCAGATAGGGCTGCACGCTGGGGCGGAACAGCACCTTCAGTGGCTCCGGCACGTTGGGCTGAAGCTGTCCGGCCTGCAGGTTGTCGATCATCTGGTTGGCTTGCGTCAGCAGGGGCGGGGGCAGGCGGCCCTGCAACTGTTCGCGCAGCACATCGCCGATCGGGCGGGCGCTGCCGGCCAGGGAAACCAGCGCTTCGGCATGGGATTGCGGCGCGGCGAGGCTGGCGATCAGCGCGCCTTCGCTGTGGCCGATGAGCACCTGCCGGCCGAAGCGCGGGTCGTGGGCCAGCTTGTCGCTCCAGGCCACCACGTCGCTGACGTAGGCCTCGACGCTGAGCTCTTCCTCGCGCGGCGCTGCGGGCAGGCTGCGGGCCACGCCGCGCTTGTCATAGCGCACGCTGGCGATGCCGTTCTCCGCCAGTGCCTCGGCCAGCTTGCGCAGGTAGGCGTTCTGCCCGCCCTCGGGATTGTTGCCGTCGCGGTCGGTGGGACCGGAGCCGGCGATCAGCAGGGCCACCGGCGGTGGAGTTTCAGTTTGTGGCAGCAGCATCGTGCCGCGCAGCACGCCGTGACCTGTGTCCAGGTCATAGGGGCGTTGCAGGATGCTGGTGGGGGCTGCCTGGGCGAAGGAAGAAATGAGCAGGAAGCAGAACAGGGCGAGACGGCGCATCGATGACTTCACGATGGGGTTGATGGCGCTTTGATCCTCAAGGTCCGCGAAGGTTCGCAGGGCGGAGTGACGCAGGTATACTGCTCGGCCTTTTCGAATCCCAGTCTTTTCGCGGAGCCTCGCATGTCCGGCAACACCTACGGCAAGCTGTTCACCGTCACCACCGCTGGCGAAAGCCACGGCCCGGCGCTGGTCGCCATCGTCGACGGCTGCCCGCCCGGCCTGGAGATTTCCCTGGAAGACCTGCAGCGCGACCTGGACCGCCGCAAGCCCGGCACCAGCCGCCACACCACCCAGCGCCAGGAAGCCGACGAGGTGGAAATCCTCTCCGGCGTGTTCGAGGGCAAGACCACCGGCACCCCGATCGGCCTGCTGATCCGCAACACCGACCAGAAGTCCAAGGACTACTCGGCGATCAAGGACCTGTTCCGCCCGGCCCACGCCGATTACACCTACCACCACAAGTACGGTGTGCGTGACTACCGTGGTGGTGGCCGCTCCTCGGCGCGCGAGACCGCCATGCGTGTGGCCGCCGGCGCCATCGCCAAGAAGGTGCTGGCAGGCATGGGCATCAGCGTGCGCGGCTACATGAGCCAGCTCGGCCCGATCGAAATCCCCTTCAAGACCTGGGACAGCGTCGAAGAGAACGCCTTCTTCAGCCCCGACCCGGACAAGGTGCCGGAGCTGGAGGCCTATATGGATCAGCTGCGCCGTGACCAGGACTCGGTCGGCGCGAAGATCACCGTGGTCGCCGAAGGCGTACCGCCAGGCCTGGGCGAGCCGATCTTCGACCGCCTGGACGCCGAACTGGCCCACGCGCTGATGAGCATCAACGCGGTGAAGGGTGTGGAAATCGGCGCCGGCTTCACCAGCGTCGCCCAACGCGGCACCGAGCACCGCGACGAACTGACGCCGGAAGGCTTCCTGTCGAACAATGCCGGCGGCATCCTCGGCGGTATTTCTTCCGGCCAGCCGATCATCGCCCACCTGGCGCTCAAGCCGACCTCCAGCATCACCACCCCCGGCCGTTCCATCGACGTGAACGGCAACCCGGTGGACGTGATCACCAAGGGCCGCCACGACCCGTGTGTGGGCATCCGCGCGACCCCCATCGCCGAGGCGATGATGGCCATCGTTCTGCTCGACCACCTGCTGCGCCATCGCGCGCAGAATGCCGACGTGAAGGCCGGCACCCCGGTCCTCGGTCAGCTGTGACCGACCAGAACCTTCCGCGAATCACCCGATTCGCGGAAGGTTCGTCGCGCCGCCGATGACGCAGGTCCCTTACTGGCGGCTGTCCAGTTTCTACTTCTTCTACTTCTGCCTGCTGGGCGGGACGGCGCCGTTCCTCGCGCTGTATTTCCATCACCTGGGCTTCTCCAGCGCGCGCATCGGCGAGCTGGTCGCCATCCCCATGCTGATGCGCTGCGTGGCGCCGAACCTGTGGGGTTGGCTGGGCGACCGCAGCGGCCAGCGGCTGGCCATCGTGCGCTTTGGTGCGGTGTGCACGGCACTGTGCTTCGCCGGCATCTTTCTCGGCCAAAGCTATGCCTGGCTGGCGCTGATCATGGCCGGGCACGCGTTCTTCTGGCACGCGGTGTTGCCGCAATTCGAAGTGATCACCCTGGCGCACCTGAGTGGGCGCACCGAGAGCTACAGTCGCATCCGCCTGTGGGGTTCCATCGGCTTTATCTGCACCGTGGTCGGCCTCGGCTGGCTGTTCGAGTTCGCCAGCCTGGATGCCTATCCGCTAGCGTTACTGGCGATCATGCTCGGTATCGTCGGCGCCAGCTGGTGGGTGCCCAACGCCCAACCGCCGGCACGACAGGATGCGGCCAGCGCTGGCGGTTTCCTCCAGCAACTGCTCAAGCCCGGCGTGCTCGCGTTTTACCTCTGCGTGTGCCTGATGCAGCTGTCCCACGGCCCGTACTACACCTTTCTGACCCTGCACCTGGAGGCGCTCGGCTACGCCCGTGGGCTGATCGGCCAGCTCTGGGCGCTGGGCGTGGTGGCCGAGGTGCTGCTGTTCCTGGTCATGCCGCGCCTGCTCAAACGCTTCTCCCTGCGCCAGGTGCTGGTGGCGAGCTTCCTGCTGGCGGCCTTGCGCTGGCTGCTGCTGGGTACGCTGGCCGGGCACCTGGTGGTGTTGCTGTTCGCCCAGTTGCTGCACGCGGCGACCTTCGGCAGCTTCCACGCTGCCGCTATCCACTTCGTCCAGCGCAGCTTTCAGGCGCGCCAGCAGGGCCAGGGCCAGGCGCTATACGCCGCGCTGGCGGGGACCGGTGGCGCGCTGGGCGCGCTTTACTCCGGCTACAGCTGGGGTAGCCTTGGCCCGGCCTGGACCTTTTCCATCGCCAGCATCGCCGCGCTGGCCGCCGCCTTCATCATCTGGACCCGTCTGAACGAGGACCCGCATGAACGACACCCGTGAACAGCTGACCCGGCAGATCATCGACGCCGGCCGCTTCCTCTATGGCCGTGGCTGGTCGCCGGCCACCAGCAGCAACTACTCGGCGCGCCTGGCGGCCGACCGCGCGCTGCTCACCGTTTCGGGCAAGCACAAGGGCCAGCTTGGCGAGGACGACGTGCTGGAAACGGATCTTTCCGGCAACAGCCTGGAGCCGGGCAAGAAGCCTTCGGCGGAAACCCTGCTGCACACCCAGCTCTACGCCTGGCGCGCGGAGATCGGCGCGGTGCTGCACACCCATTCGGTCAACGCCACCGTGCTGTCGCGCCTGACCGCCGGCGACTGCCTGGAGCTGGAGGACTACGAGTTGCAGAAGGCCTTCAGCGGCGTCACCACCCACGAAGGTCGCGTGACTGTGCCGATCTTCGATAACGACCAGGACATCGCCCGCCTGGCCGCCCAGGTGCAGCCCTGGCTGGAAGCGCATCCGGATTGCCCCGGTTACCTGATCCGCGGCCACGGCCTGTACACTTGGGGTCCACGCATGGCCGATGCCCTGCGCCAGATCGAAGCCTTCGAATTCCTCTTCGAATGCGAACTGAAAGTACTGAGCCTTCGCGGCGGCACGCGCTGAGCGAATCCGGCCCGCTTTTGCGGAAATAGCCCAGAAGGATAACGACCATGAGCAGCCTGACCGTCTACCACGAGTCCAACCCCGAGCAGCCACTGAAGCTGCTGACCCACACCGAGGACATCGCCTCCACCCTGGGCGAGCTGGGCGTGCGCTTCCAGCGCTGGGCGGCCAACGCACCCATCGTCCCCGGCGCCAGCCAGGAAGAAGTGATCGCCGCCTACCAGCACGAGATTCGTCGCCTGCAGGAAGAGGAGGGCTATGTCACTGTCGACGTGGTCAGCCTGACTGCCGACCACCCGCAGAAGGACGAGTTGCGCGCCAAGTTCCTCGACGAACACCGCCACGGCGAGGACGAAGTGCGCTTCTTCGTCGCCGGCCGCGGGCTGTTCACCCTGCACATCGAGGATCACGTGTACGCCGTGCAGTGCGAGAAGAACGACTTGATCTCGGTGCCCGCCGGCACCCGCCACTGGTTCGACATGGGTGAGCGTCCGCACTTCGTCGCCATCCGCCTGTTCAACAACGCCGAGGGCTGGGTCGCGAAGTTCACGGGTGACGAGATCGCCAAGCGGTTTCCGTTGCTGGAAGACTGATTCTTTCGCCTCGGCGTTGCCGGGCTTTCCTTGCTTTTCGTAGGAGCGAGCTTGCTCGCTCCTACCGCCATATCCCCCGCCTGTGCCAGGGGCGGGCAGCTGGAGTTCCCATGCCCATCAAAGCCATCCTCACTGACATCGAAGGCACCACCAGCGCCGTCAGCTTCGTCTTCGATGTGCTCTTCCCCTATGCCGCCGCGCACCTGCCGCACTACGTGCGCGAGCACGCCGCGGAGCCCGCCGTAGCCGAGCAGCTGGCTGCCGTGCGCGCCGACAGCGGCGAGGCGAACGCCGACACCGAACGCTGCATCGACATCCTCCTCGGCTGGATTGCCGAAGACCGCAAGGCCACGCCGCTCAAAGCGTTGCAGGGCATGGTCTGGGAGCAGGGCTACCGTGCCGGCCAGCTCAAGGGGCACGTCTACCCGGACGCCGTCGACGCGCTGCGTCACTGGCACGCCGAGGGTTACCAGCTGTACGTCTATTCCTCCGGCTCGATCCAGGCGCAGAAGCTGATCTTCGGCTGCTCCGAGGCCGGCGACCTGTCGCCGCTGTTCTCCGGCTACTTCGACACCACCAGCGGGCCCAAGCGCGAGGCTGATTCCTACCAGCGCATCGCCGCTGCCATCGGCCTGCCGGGCGAGGAAATCCTCTTCCTGTCCGACGTGGTCCAGGAGCTGGACGCCGCGCAGCAGGCCGGTCTGCAGACCATCGGCCTGGCCCGCGAGGGTGGTGTGCTGGAAGGCCACGACACCGTGGCCAGTTTTGCGGTGATCGACCCGGCGCGGGTCTGAGTCCACCGTTGGCCCATGCCCATGCCCGTGCCGTTGCGGCGCGGGCGGCTATGCTGATCAGGCCGACAATTGCATAGAGGGATCTTCTATATGGGTTCGACCCTGAGTGGCCTGATCAGTCTGATCATCTTTGCCCTGGATATCTGGGCGATCATCAACGTGGTGAAAAGCAACGCCGAGATGTCGATGAAGATCATCTGGATCCTGGTGATCGTCATCCTGCCGGTACTGGGCCTGATTATCTGGGCTGTAGCGGGGCCGCGGGGGAATGTGAAAATCTAGTTGCCGTACCGCTCCCTGCAGGGGCGCCCCATGGGCGCTCCTGCAGGGTGCTCCTCAGCCAAACCGATAATGCATCCGCACGCAGCCTGGCTCGATGACCTTGGCCGACAGCAGCGTCGGTGACACCCGCAGGCCGGTGGCGGGGAACAGCGGGAAGCCGCCGCCGATGATCTCCGGCATTACGTAAACCTCCAGCTCATCCAGCGCCCCGCGCTCGAGGAAGGCCATCTGCAACTGGCCGCCGCCGAGCATCCACACGTCGCCATCGTCCAGCGCTCGCAGCTCCGCGACCAGCGCGTCGACATCGCTGCGGATTTCCAGCGGGCCCTTCGGGTCGTCGATGGGGCGAGAAGTCACCACCAGCACGCGTTGTTCGCCGTAGGGCCAGGGGCCGGGATCGGCGGCGAGGAAGTCGTAGGTCGAACGGCCCATGACGACCGTGCGAATGCGCTGGAGGAACAGGCTGTAGTCGTGTTCGCCCAGCTGCAGTTGGTCATGCTTGAACAGCCAGTCCAGCCCGTGTTCCGGGGTGGCGATGAAGCCGTCGAGGCTGCTGGCGATGTAGCCTAGAATCCTGGCCATGTGAGGTCTCCCTGGGTAAGCTTTGCGCTAATATATAAATGAATGTTCATTTATAAAAGAGGGTGGCATGGCTCGAACCAAGACGGTGAGTGACGAAGCGATACTCGACGCCGCCATGGCGCTGATGGTGCGTGAAGGGCCGGAGGCGGTGACCTTCGCCGCCGTGGGCCGCGAGGTCGGGCTGTCCGCCGCGACGCTGGTGCAGCGACACGCAACCAAGGCCGAGTTCCTTCGCGCCGTGCTGCTGCGCGCCTGGGACCAGTTGGATGAGCAGACCGCGCGCCTGGACGAGAGCGCCGGGTTGAGCCCTGAGGGTGCGGTGCAGATGCTCGTGGCGATGTTCCCGGTGGGCGAGGGCGAGACGGATTACGCCGAAGGCCTGCTGATCCTGAGGGAAGACATGCGCGATCCGCTGCTGCGAGAGCGTGGTGCGCAGTGGGGCGCCACGTTGGCCAAGGCATTGGGCCGGCGCTTGAGCGATGATCCGCAGCGGCAGCCGATACTCGGCCGGCTGATGGCCAGCCAATGGCAGGGCGCGCAGCTGTGGTGGGCCTTCGAGCGTCAGGGTGATCCGGCCGGCGCCATCGGCGCAGAGTTGCGGCGCTGGTGCGACGTCGTGCTGAAGGCTGAAAGGGTTGCGGGATAGGGCGCAGGGATAGAGACTCGTTCGATGCATTACTGCCTGATCGAAACAGACCTCGGCTGGTTCGGGCTCGCCTGGAGCCCGCAGGGGATCACGCGCGCCTATCTGCCGGGTGACTCCGTGCACAGCGTGCGCGAGCGCTTCGACAAGCTCGGCAGCGAAACTGCCCACTGGCCGGCGTTCATCGACGAGGCGCGCCAGCTGATCCTGGGGTATGCGCGGGGCGAGGCAGTGTCCTTCGTCAATCTGCCACTGGACCTTTCCGCGGTGAGCGATTTTCACCGCCGGGTCTACGACGACATTCTCCAGCTGGGGCGCGGTGAAACCACGACCTACGGCCAGATCGCCCGGCGACTGGGCGATGTCGGCTTGTCCCGTGCGGTAGGGCAGGCGATGGGCAGCAACCCGATCCCGCTGATCATTCCCTGTCACCGTGTGCTCGCCAGTGGCGGCAAGACCGGCGGCTTCTCCGCGCCGGGCGGAAGTACCTCGAAGATGCGCATGCTGGCGCTGGAAGGTTTCGAGGACCCGCAGGCAGCGCAGACCGCCTTCGATTTCTAGGCAGGATTCTCCTGAGCCGACTGCAGCTAAGCCGACTCCAGCGCGCCTTCCAGGCGTAGCAACAGTTCCTTGCGCGGCAGGCCGCCGGCGTAGCCGGTGAGGCTGCCGTTGCTGCCGATCACCCGGTGGCAGGGGACGATGATACTGATGGGATTGGCGCCGTTAGCTGCGCCCACCGCCCGAATTGCCCTGGGCCGGCCGATGCGCCGTGCGAGTTCTGCATAGACGGTGGTGTAGCCGTAGGGGATTTCCAGCAGCGCCTGCCAGACCTGGCGCTGGAACTCGGTGCCGCCAGTATTGAGACGCACATCGAAGCGCTGGCGCTTGCCGGCGAAATACTCGTCCAGCTGCCGCGCTACCTCGTCCAGCAAAGGGCTGCCCTGTTGCCAGTCAGGCTCGGGATAGTGGCGCGTCTCCAGGTCCATGTAGAGCATTCGCAGACCGCCCTCGTCGCCGGCCAGCAGCAGGCGTCCGGTGGGGCTGTCGTGGTAGCGGTAGTGCATGGTCATCCTCCGGTGCGGCCGGCCTGGGAATAGGCGTGCCACAGATAGACGGCGGCGTAGGCGCGCCACGGCCGCCAGGCTTCGGCGCGGCGTTGCAGTTCGCGGGCGGTGATGCCTTCGGCGCC
The DNA here is from genome assembly GCF_014851985.1 of Pseudomonas sp. PDM17. NCBI lineage: Bacteria > Pseudomonadati > Pseudomonadota > Gammaproteobacteria > Pseudomonadales > Pseudomonadaceae > Pseudomonas > Pseudomonas sp. PDM17. Next base: position 283,673 of record NZ_JACVAT010000007.1, on the reverse strand, counting down.
CCAGACCGGCGACTTGAGCAGACCCAGGTCGGCGGCAGGGAAGGCGTCCGGATCACCGAAGGCGCGCAGGGCGACGTACTCGGCGGTCCAGGGGCCGATGCCGGGGAGGGCGCAGAGGCGCGTCACCAGATCCTCGGCGCCGTCGTCCACATGCAGCGCCAGCGCGCCGCTGGCGCAGGCGGCGGAGAAGCGCTGCAAGGTTTCCACCCGCTTGCCCGGCATGCCGATACCGGCGAGGTCGGCTCCGGCCAGGGCTTCGGGCGTGGGGAACAGGCGGGTTGGCTGGCTTTCGGCTTCTCCGGGCAACGTCTCGCCCAGACGCTGCACCAGCCGCCCGACGATGGTCACCGCCGCTTTTACCGTGACCTGCTGGCCGACGATGGCGCGCACAGCCTGCTCGAACGGGTCGAACGCAGTGGGCAGGCGCAGACCGGGGGCCTGCAGCAGGAGCGGGCCGAGGACGGGGTCGTTGCCCAGGTGCCCGGCGATGTGTGCGGGGCTGCTGTCCAGGTCGAACATCTTGCGCACCCGCTCCGTCAGCGCCTCGTGATGATAGGCCGGCAGGTGGAGCTCCAGCTCCAGCTCGGCGCTGTCATCCAGTGGCGTGACGCTGAACCAGCCGCTGTCGGCGCCCAGCCGCACGCTGCGGGCGTAGCGCCGGGGCGACAGGCATTCGACGCCGGTCAGGCTGCGCAGGGCGAAGTGGTCGTGGAACTGCTGCCAGTCCCAGGGGGCCTGGTAGGGCAGGCGGATGATGCTGGAATCGGCGGCTCTGTTTTTCATGCAGCGACCTTACCTGTTGCGCGACGGACTGTCGTCCCGCGCCTGACTTTCAAACTGTCGTGCTCAAGCTGTTTATATGGAAGGCGCCGACAGCAGGGTTCGACCTGTCATCTTCCGGCACGTAGAATGCGCGCCTCTTTCGGGGCGGCCCGGCCGTCCCCTCCTAGTGTCTTGTCCCGACGGGAGCCCACTGCATGCACGATTACCAGGAAACCCTCTACGACGGCTATGGCCAGCGTTTCAGCGTCGACAGGATGCTCCACGAGGTGCGCACCGAGCACCAGCACCTGGTGATCTTCGAGAATGCCCGCATGGGCCGGGTGATGGCGCTGGACGGTGTGATCCAGACCACCGAGGCCGACGAGTTCATCTACCACGAGATGCTCACCCATGTGCCGATCCTCGCCCATGGCGCGGCCAAGCGCGTGCTGATCATTGGCGGCGGCGACGGCGGCATGCTGCGTGAGGTGTCCAAGCACGCCAGCGTCGAGCACATCACCATGGTCGAGATCGACGGTACCGTGGTCGACATGTGCAAGGAGTTCCTGCCCAATCATTCCCAGGGCGCCTTCGACGATGCGCGCCTGAACCTGGTGATCGACGATGGCATGCGCTTCGTCGCCACCACCACGGAGAAGTTCGACGTCATCATCTCCGACTCCACCGACCCGATCGGTCCGGGCGAAGTGCTGTTCTCGGAGAATTTCTACCAGGCCTGCCACCGCTGCCTGAACGAAGGAGGCGTGCTGGTGACCCAGAACGGCACGCCGTTCATGCAACTGGACGCCGTGCGCAACACCGCTGGCCGCATGAATGGCCTGTTCGCCGACTGGCACTTCTACCAGGCGGCCGTGCCGACCTACATCGGCGGCTCGATGACCTTCGCCTGGGGCTCGACCAACCCGGCGCTGCGCAAGGTCGACGTTGCCACCCTGGCCCGGCGCTTCGCTGCAAGCGGCATTCAGACCCGCTACTACAACCCGGCCATCCACCAGGGCGCATTCGCCCTGCCGCAGTACGTGCTGCAGGCCATCGGCAAACCGGCCAACGACTGATCCAGCGCTGCCCGCCACGCCCCGCGCGTGGTGGGCAGGGGCGCAATGCCCCGGATTGCCCGTCCTTCGGGACATTTTCTTCACATGCCGGCCGGCACTATCCCCGCCGTCAGGCGGTCCCACCTGCGCCGGTTCACGCTTGCATCATCCCGAAACGAATGCATGGCCAGGCTTAATGTCCGCTTAAGGCGCGCACAATAGAATGCGACGCCGCTGCTTTTGCGGTGTAATGCCGCAGCCTTTCGCGCTCGCGCGGGCAGCCCGTCTGTCCGGCCATGGCGACGCTCCTTCGAACCCTGAACGTTCACAACGGAACCAAGAAATGGGCCAATCAGAAGTCCTGACCAACCGCCAGACCGGTGCGAGCCTCACGCGGCCGACCCTGTCCAGCCACCTGGCGTTCACCGCGCTCAGCGTCGTTGCGCTGATGGTGATGTTCTCCCTGCTGCGCGTGGCGCTGCTCGTCTACAACCGCGAGCTGATCGGCAGCACCCCGGCGTCCACTTTCGTCGAGGCCTTCATCACCGGCATGCGCTTCGACATCCGTGCAGTGGTCTACATCGTCGCCCCGCTGGTGTTCGCCATTGCCAGCGTGCGTGCCATGGGCTGGCGCTGGCTGTGGAAGACCTGGCTGACCATCGCCGCGAGCATCACGCTGTTCCTCGGCGTGCTGGAGATGGATTTCTACCGCGAGTTCCACCAGCGCCTGAACAGCCTGGTGTTCCAGTACATGTCCGAAGACCCGAAGACGGTCATGAGCATGATCTGGTACGGCTACCCGGTGGTTCGCTACCTGCTGGCCTGGGCCTTCGCTACCTGGATCCTGTACCTGCTGTTCCGCGGCATCGACCGCGCCACCCGTCCGGATGCGTCCGGTCCGTCCGCCGCCGCCTGGTACATCCGCGTGGCCGTGATGCTGGTGGTGATCGTGCTGTGCGTGGTGGCCGCTCGCGGCACCCTGCGCCAGGGCCCGCCGCTGCGCTGGGGCGATGCCTTCACCACCGATTCGATGTTCGCCAACCAGTTGGGCCTGAACGGCACCCTTAGCCTGATCAAGGCCGCCGAGAGCCGCTTCCTGTCCGAAGACCGTGACAACATCTGGAAAGCCACCCTGCCGGTGGACCAGGCACGCGACGTGGTGCGCCAGATGCTGGTGATGCCGGACGACAAGCTGGTCGACGCCGACGATGCCGCCGTGCGCCGCGACTACACCCCGCCGGCCGACGGCACCCTGCCGATCAAGAACGTCGTGGTGATTCTGATGGAAAGCTTCGCCGGCCACTACGTCGGTGCGCTGGGCGGCAAGGGCAACATCACGCCGTACTTCGACAAGCTGAGCAAGGAAGGGCTGCTGTTCACCCAGTACTTCTCCAACGGCACCCACACCCACCAGGGCATGTTCGCCACCATGGCGTGCTTCCCCAACCTGCCGGGCTTCGAGTACCTGATGCAGACGCCCGAGGGCGGCCACAAGTTCTCCGGCCTGCCGCAGTTGCTGTCGGCGCGCAAGTTCGAGGACGTCTACGTCTACAACGGCGACTTCGCCTGGGACAACCAGTCCGGCTTCTTCGCCAACCAGGGCATGACCTCGTTCATCGGCCGCAACGACTTCGTCAATCCGGTGTTCTCCGACCCGACCTGGGGCGTGTCCGACCAGGACATGTTCGCTCGCGGCAACGAGGAACTGGACAAGCTCGAAGCCACCGGCAAGCCGTTCTATGCCCTGCTGCAGACCCTGTCCAACCACGTGCCTTACGCACTGCCCAAGGACCTGCCGGTGGAGCGCGTGACCGGTAACGGCAGCCTCGACGAGCACCTGACCGCCATGCGTTATTCCGACTGGGCGCTGGGGCAGTTCTTCGAGAAGGCGAAGAAATCGCCGTACTACAAGGACACCTTGTTCGTGGTCGTCGGCGACCATGGTTTCGGCAGTCCCGAGCAGTTGACCGAGATGGACCTGTTCCGCTTCAACGTGCCGCTGCTGCTGGTCGCCCCGGGCATCCAGGAGAAGTTCGGCGCGACCCGCGATACCGTCGGCACGCAGATCGACATCGTGCCGACCATCATGGGTCGCCTGGGCGGCGAAGTGCGTCACCAGTGCTGGGGCCGTGACCTGCTGAACCTGCCGGCTGGCGACAAGGGCATCGGCGTCATCAAGCCGTCGGGCAGCGAGCAGGTGGTCGCCGTGATTTCCGGTAACCGCATCCTCATCCGTCCGAAGGAAGGCGATATCCGCGTCTACGACTACAAGCTGGGCAGCGACTTCGGCGTGAAGCGTGTGGACAGCGCGCCGGACCAGGAGAGCCTGCGCGTGCGCCTGGAGTCCTTCATCCAGACCGCGACCAAGAGCCTGCTGGATAACACCGCTGGCGTGGTGGACGGCAAGCCCGACGCGAAGTAATCGAGCGTTGAGTGAAAAGGGGCCTGCGGGCCCCTTTTTCATTTCATTGACGTTCCCGTGCCCACGGGAAACCGTCGCGGCAGGCGATCTGCGTCAGGATTTCGCGCAGAGTCAAACTGTAGAATCCAGTTATAAATTAAGACCACATCGGTCTAATGGATTATAAGAAAACTGGTTATCCTCGCCGCCACACCACGAGGTGATCAGTTTCGCCAGTCAGGACGCGTAGATGGATGTTGGCAATATCGGTTTCGTAATCGCGGGTCTTGTCGTTGGCTTTATCGTTGGAATGACCGGTGTCGGCGGCGGTTCGCTGATGACGCCGATTCTCCTCTGGTTCGGTATCAACCCCGCTGCCGCAGTGGGCACCGACCTGCTCTATGCCGCCATTACCAAGTCCGGCGGCGTCCTGGTTCACCGCAAGAACGACAACATCGACTGGCGCATCACCGGCTGGCTGGCTTTGGGCAGCGTTCCGGCGGCGGCGCTGACGCTGCTGTTCCTGCACAGCCTGCACGCCGATACCGCGGCCATGAACGCCGTGATCAAGAACGCCCTGGGCGTGGTGCTGCTGCTCACTGCGCTGGCGGTGCTGTTCAAGAAGCAGGTGCTGGCCTTCGCCCAGCGCCATGCCGGCGACAGTTTCCACTTCAGTGGCTCGAAGCTGAACACCCTGACCGTGATCACCGGCGCCATCCTCGGCGCGATGGTCGCGCTGACCTCCATCGGCGCCGGCGCATTGGGCACCGTGGCACTGTTCATCCTCTATCCGTTCCTCGCCACTCGCCGCCTGGTGGGCACCGAGATCGCCCACGCCGTACCGCTCACCCTGGTCGCTGGCCTCGGCCACGCCAGCATGGGCAACATGGACTGGGGCCTGCTGGGTTACCTGCTGATCGGCTCGCTGCCGGGCATCTACGTCGGCAGCCACCTGGCCGGACGCATTCCGGACGGCATCCTGCGGCCGTGCCTGGCCGTGATGCTGGCGATGATCGGCTACAAGCTGGTCTTCTGAGCCCCGGCTTCCCGAGCGCTCAGCCGCGGCGGAAACGCCCCGGAGTCACGCCTTTCCAGCGGCGGAAGGCGTGAATGAAGTTCGACACTTCGCCATAGCCGAGCCGCTCGGCAATCTCCTCCAGACGAATCGCCCCGGTGGCCAGTAATTCCTCGGCCAGCGCCTGGCGTACCTCGTCCAGCAAGGTGCGATAGCTGCTGCCTTCGGTTTCCAGCCGGCGGCGCAGCGTGCGCGACGTCATGTGCAACTCATCTGCCAGTTGCTCCATGTCCGGTAGCCGCCCCGGCGTACCCAGCAGCCGATCACGGATCTGCCCGGACAGCCCGGTGCGCACCTGGCGCCGGGCGAGCAGGGCGCGGCACTGTTCTTCGCAGCGGCGCGCCACCTCTGGGTTGGCGCCGGGTAGCGGCATTTCGAGGATGCGGCTGTCGAAGACGATGCGGTTCTCCGCCTGGCCAAAGAACGGCGTCACGCCCAGTTCATCGATGTACGGTTGCAGGTCGGCCGGCGCCTCGCGGCGGAACAGCGCCTGGCGGATTGGCGGGGGCTGGTTGGTGAGATCGCGCTGGATACGCAGCACGCCGCCGCCGTCGCGGTCGATGAGGAAGTCGCGCAGGTCTTCCGGCACCGCTGAGTCGTCCAGCACCAGGTGCGCCTCGCCGTCGTGCTCCTCCAGCGTCATGCGGTGGAAGGCGTAGGTCAGGTCGAGGTAGCGCAGGCCCAGGTGCGCCGCGCTGAGGAAGGTCGAGCTGCTGAGCAGGGCGAAGCCCCAGATGCCATAGGTGTTGAGGTGATAACGCAGGCCGGCCTTGAGGCCGATGCCGGGGCGCTGGCCGATCTGCCGGTTGATGTTGCGCAGCAGCTCCAGTTCCTGCGTGGCTTCCACCTCGGCGCCGGGGTCGGCGAGCACGCTGATGTCCAGGCCAGTGCCATCCAGGCACTGTTCCAGGGTCATGCCGTGGTCGAGGCCGAACTGCGTCATGAGCTGCACGCTGATGGCGCTGCGCCGGGGCGACCAGGCTGGGGTGGCAGGCATCGAAACCTCGGCTTTCAAATGACCGAAAATCAGGGGTGACCGAAAGTCACAATTTTATGTCCGACTATGCCATAACCCGCCGTGGGAAGTCGCACTAGGATGTTGTCATCCGCCGCTGTGCGGACTTCGAAACCGGGAGCACAACAATGACAACACCTTCCCGTCGATCGGCCGCCCCGCGCGTGCTGATCATCGGTGCCGGCTTTGCCGGCCTGGGCCTGGCGATCCGCCTGCAGCAAGCGGGCATCCAGGACTTCCTGATCCTCGAGAAGGCCGCCGACGTCGGAGGCTGCTGGCGCGAGAACGTCTATCCGGGCGCTGCCTGCGATGTGCCTTCGCACCTGTACTCCTTCTCCTTCGAACCCAAGGCCGACTGGTCGCGCAAGTTCGCGCCCCAGGCGGAAATCCTCGACTACGCGCGGCACTGCGCGGACAAGTACCGCCTGCGCGAGCGCATCCGTTTCAACTGCGAAGTGCGCGAGGCGAGCTTCGACGAAGCGGCCGGCGAGTGGCGGGTGACCTGCGCCGACGGCGAGGAGCTGCGCGCCCAGTCGCTGGTCTGCGCCCTCGGCCAGCTGAGCCGCCCGCTGATCCCGAAGCTGCCGGGCATCGAACGCTTCCAGGGCAAGGCGTTCCACTCCGCGCAGTGGGACCACGGCGCGCCGCTGGAGGGCAAGCGCGTCGCGGTAGTCGGCACCGGCGCCAGCGCCATCCAGTTCGTCCCGCAGATCGCTCCGAAGGTGGCCGAGCTGCTGCTGTTCCAGCGCAGCGCCGCCTACGTGATTCCCAAGCCGGACCGCCCCTATGCCGACTGGGAGCGCCGCATCAAGTCGCGCCTGCCCTGGCTGCAGCGTCTGGACCGGGGCCTGAAGTACATCCAGCATGAGGCCCGCGCGCTGGCCTTCACCGTATTCCCGCCGATGATGAAAATCATGCGGATCAGCTTCCACCTGCACATGCGCAAGAGCATCAGCGATCCGCAACTGCGCGCGCGGCTGGAGCCCGATTACCCCATGGGCTGCAAGCGTATCCTGATCAGCAACGACTACTACCCGACGCTGGCGCGCAGCAACGTGAAGCTGGTGGATACCGGCATCCGCGAAGTCACCGAGGACGCCATCGTCACCCGTGACGGTGTGCGGCATCCGGTGGATACGATCATCTACGGCACCGGCTTTGCCGCCACCGAGTTCCTCGCGCCGATGCGCATCACCGGCCTGGCCGGGCGCGAACTGAACCAGGCCTGGAGCGACGGCGCCGAGGCGTACAAGGGCATCAGCGTCAGCGGCTTCCCCAACTTCTTCATCCTCTACGGGCCGAACACCAACCTGGGGCACAACTCCATCATCTACATGCTGGAGAGCCAGTTCCCCTACGTGCTCGGCTGCCTGCAGCGGATCCAGCGCGAGGGCCTGAAGTACCTGGACCTCAAGCCGCAGGCGCAGCAGGGCTTCAACCGCCAGTTGCAGCACGACCTGCAGCACACTATCTGGGAGCGCGGTTGCAGCAGTTGGTACAAGACCGCCAGCGGGCGCAACACCGTGAACTGGCCGGGCTTCACCTTCCGCTATCGCCAACAGACCCGCCAGCCGGAGTTCGCCGACTATGACTGCATCCGTTGAACCGCAACTGCCGCTGTCGACCCGCCAGAAGCTGCTGACGGCCACCCTGCGCGGTGCGCTCAACCTGCTGTTCCGTGGGCTGATGGGCCCGCAACTGTCGGTGAAGGCGCAGCGCGCCCTGTTGCGTGGGCTGACGGCCGCCACGCTGACGCCGCGTGGCGTACACCGGGAGCAGACGACGCTGGGTGGCGTGCCTGCCGAGGTCTGGCGGTCCGAAGGAGTGAGCGAGGGCAGGGTGATCCTGTACTTGCATGGCGGCGCCTATCTGATCGGCTCACCGGCCACGCACCGGGCGATCACTGCCAACCTGGCGCGGTTCTGCAAGGCCGAGGTCTGGGTGCTCGACTATCGCCTGGCGCCAGAGCATCGCTTCCCCGCTCAGCGTGAAGATGCCGTGGCGGCTTACCGCGCTCTGCTGGACAAGGGCATCCCCGCGCCCACCATCGCGGTGGCCGGGGATTCCGCCGGCGGTCACCTGACCCTGCAGCTGGCGCTGGAAGCCAAGGCGCAGGGCTTGCCGATGCCCGGTGCGCTGGTGACCTTCTCGCCGGTCACCGATCTCTCCAATGAACACCTGCATGCGCCAGCCGCGGGCGACCCGTTGATCACCCGTGCCTGGATGGACAGCGCCATGGGCATGTTCTGCCCGCCGGGCGTGCCCCGCACGGACGCCCGGCTGTCACCGCTGCATGCTGATCTGGGCGGTTTGCCGCCGCTACTGATCCAGGTCGGCGAGGACGAGGTGCTGCGCAACGACAGCCTGCGCTTCGTCGATGCTGCGCGGCGCTATGGCAATACCGTGCAACTGCAGCGTTTTCCCGGTTGCTGGCACGTGTTCCAGGCCCACGCCGGCCTGCTGGACGTGGCCGATCGCGCCTTGCGGGACGTCGCCAATTTTCTCGCCAGCCATTTGCAGGCCAGGCACCCGCAACCCACCTCAACGCAAGGAATGCAGCGATGAACACCATCCTGATCAGCGGAGCGGCCTCGGGGATCGGCGCCGCCACCGCGAAGCTGTTCCACCAGCGCGGCTGGCGCGTCGGCCTGATCGACCTCAATCCCGAGCCACTGGCGGCGCTGGCAGCCGAGCTGGACGGCGCCTGGCAGAGGGCGCTGGATGTCACCGATGCCGAGGCGGTATCGGCGGCGGTGCGCGAGTTCGCCGAAGCCCACAATGGGCACCTGCGCCTGCTATTCAACTGCGCGGGCATCCTGCGCTTCGGGCGCTTCGAGGACATCAGCCTCGCCGAGCACAACCGCATCATCGCCATCAACGTTCAGGGCGTGCTCAATTGCTGCTATGCCGCGCTGCCTTACCTCAAACGCACGCCGGGCGCGCAGGTGCTGAACATGGGCTCGGCTTCCGGGCTCTATGGCGTGCCGCAGATGGCCAGCTACTCGGCGTCGAAGTTCGCCGTGCGCGGGCTGACCGAGGCGCTGGAGCTGGAGTGGCGGGAGCTGGGCATCCGCGTCGCCGACCTGATGCCGCCCTTCGTGCGCACACCGATGGTCGCCAGCCAGACCTTCGAGCCGCCGGTGCTGCGCCGACTGGGGGTCACCCTGGTGGCCGAGGACATCGCCCAGGCCGCGTGGCGGCAGGCCCAGAGCGGCGGTGTGCACCGACCCATCGGTGCGATGTTCCGCGCCATGTACTGGTCCGGCCAGCTCTCGCCGCCGGCGATCAACCGCTGGGTGATGGCCTGGCTCAGTCGCTGAGCGCAACGCGCGGGCATTCACGGTCCGCTTCGAGAGTTCCCCGGAGGACGGCTGCGATCAACGTCACTGTCGGACGCTCCCAGTAGACTGCGTACTGGAAATCCGCCCCGGCGCCTTCTGGCCGGGGCGGCAACGCAGTGAAGGAGCCTGATTCGTGGAGCAATCGCGACTTTCCTGGAAAGCCGCCTGGAGCAAGGCCTGGGGCGACCTGACTGATCCGTTCGACCGGCTCAGCGAGGTCGCCTTCGGGGTGATCATGGCGCTGACCATCATCTCGGTCATTCCCACCGCCGCCGATGGCGCAGGACGACAGCAACTGGTGCTGGCGGCGCTGGGCTGCAACCTGGCGTGGGGCATGGTCGACGCCCTGATGACCCTGGTTGGCATGCGCGTGGACCGTGAGCATCGCCACGCCGGCCTGCGCGCCCTGCGCCGTTCGACGGATGAGAAGAGCTTCCGCGAAGGCCTGCGGGAATTCCTCCCGGACCTGATGGTGGATCACCTGCAGAGCAGCGACGTCCAGCGCCTGCGCGGCAACTTCCTGAAATCATTGCTCGGTACCGGGGAAGCGCCCAGCCTGGGACGCGAGCATTGGCTCGCGTGGCTGATCCTGGCCGGGCATACCTTCCTTGCGACCTTGCCGATCATCCTGCCGCTGCTGGTTATCCGTGACGACCTGCTGGCGCTGCGCCTGGCGCAGATCACGGGTTTGCTGCTGATGTTCGGCCTGGGCTGGCTGCTGGCGCGCTGGGCTGGCGGCCGGCCGTGGCAGGGCGCCGTTGGTTTCACCGCGCTGGGTGTGGCCATGACTGGCATCTGCCTGGCGCTGGGTGGGTAGCCACCTGAAGGGCGCCATCCGGCTGCCGCCTGTCGCCGCCGAACGGGCCTTGGTGTCAAAGTAGCGGCAGGGCGCGCCGCCAGACGCTACGCTGAGCAATGTGGCCGGGAGATTTCCGCTGCGCCGCTCGGCGCGTTCGGCGGAGTTGGCCACCATTTCGGGGGACGTTGCGTCATTTGACGTTTCCCGGCGGCACACTGAAGTGCCCGGAATACGCCCGCGCAGGGCGTGTTCGTTGGCGGGGAATACACTCTGAACGTCTCGACAGGAGGTGCGTACCATGGAAAAGCCCCTCTCGGAGGATATCAGCGTCAACGTGTTGCGCCGGATGAAGGAAGGTGGCTTCGATTTCGCTCGTATTCATCCCATCGATTTTTTCGCCATCTTTTCCGATGAACAGAACGCCCGCAAAGCTGCCCGGCAGTTTCGCGGCGAGTCGCTGAGAACCCAGGTCGAAGCGCGCGATGACGGCGGCTGGAACCTGCAGATCAGCAAGGTGATGTTCGCCACCCATGCCGCCATCGGCGATTTCGAACACGACCTTGAGGAAGTCGTGGTGCCACTGGGCGGCACGCTCGATGGATGGGGTGTGACCCAGGAGGTCACCTCCCTGCGTTGATCGCAACACGTCGTTGAGCCGTCTTTCGACGGCCGATCTTCTACCCGCGTTTTTCACCCGTGCTCTTTACCCGTAAGAATGAAAATGCGCGCCGTCGCCAGCTGTGACGGCGCGCCTTTCTTCGTCCGGGGAACGGCGCCAGGACGGCAGCCGTGCAAGGACGCGCTTGCGGACACGCCGGGTTTCCTCACCGCCACCGATGCGGCAGACTGCCGCGCGGAGGTGACCATGACCGATATCCTGATCCTGACCCATGTCGATTTCTGCCCGCCCGGCCACCTGGGTGCGCTGCTCGACCGTCTGCAACTGCCGTTCGACGTACGCCGTGTCGATCTGGGCGAGCTGGATGGCTACGACCTGGAGCGGCCGAAAGCCGTCGCCATCATGGGTGGGCCCATGAGCGTGAACGACGACCTGCAATGGCTGCGCGACGAGATGGCCGCGATCCGCCGCTTCATCGAGCGCGACGTGCCGATGATCGGCCACTGCCTGGGCGGCCAGTTGCTGGCCAAGGCGCTGGGCGCCGATATCCACCGCCTGCCTTACACCGAGATGGGCTGGCAGCCGATGCGCCGTCAGGAAGGGCAGAGCCCGTGGCTGGCGCACCTGCCCGAGGAATTCCCGATCTACCAGTGGCATGGCGATACCTTCGACATTCCCAACGGTGCCACCCGCCTGCTCTCCAGCCCCTGGTGCGAGAACCAGGGCTTCAGCTTCGGCGAGCGCATCCTCGGCCTGCAGGGCCACCCGGAGATGACGGAGGAACTGGTGAGCGGTTGGGTCAACGGCTTCCCGGAATACCAGGACCCCAGCCAGCCGAGCCAGGAGTGCGCGGAGGCGATGCTGGCCGACCTGCCGCAGAAGGTCGCGGCGATGAACCGCGTGGCGGAAGGGTTCTATCAGCACTGGCTGAAGCTGGCCGGGTTGGTCTGATCCTGCTGTTTCGGTACGGCGGCGAGCCATCGCGGACGGAGTCCGCTCCTACGAGATCAAGAACCCCTCACCCTAACCGCTCTCCCGCAAGCGGGAGAGGGGACCGTTCGGTGCAGGATGAAACCTTGGTGTCAGCCGATACGGACTGCCCCCTCTCCCTAAGGGAGAGGGTTGGGGTGAGGGGGATAGCCCAGGCACGGATTGCGCAGAAGAGCGCTGTTGTTTCTACAGGTAATCCGTTCTGCCACCGGCTCAATGCTTGAACATGATGTGCCGCGCCACGGTGTAGTCCTCCAGGCCATACATGGACAGGTCCTTGCCGTAGCCGGACTGCTTGAAGCCGCCGTGGGGCATCTCGCTGCACAACATGAAGTGGGTGTTCACCCAGGTACAGCCGTACTGCAGCCGCGCCGCCACCCGTGAGGCGCGGCCGACATCCTTCGTCCACACCGACGAGGCCAGTCCGTAGTCGGAGTCGTTCGCCCAACGCACCGCCTCGTCGGCGTCGCTGAACGGGGTCACTGATACCACCGGGCCGAACACTTCGCGGCGGACGATCTCGTCGTCCTGCTGGGCGTTGGCCACCACCGTCGGCTCATAGAAGAAGCCGTTGCCGCTGACCACTCTGCCACCCGTGGCGATCTGGATGTGCGGGCTGGCCTTGGCGCGCTCGACGAAACCGGCAACGCGGTCGCGCTGGGCCCCGGTGATCAGCGGACCAAGCTCGGTATCAGGGTCGTTCTGCAGGCCCGTCTTCAGGCTCGACACCGCGCTGGCGAGGTCGGCGACAAAGTTGTCGTAGACCTTCTTGCCGGCGTAGATGCGGCAGGCGGCGGTGCAATCCTGCCCGGCGTTGTAGAAGCCGAAGGTGCGGATGCCGGCGATCACGTCTTCCAGGTCGGCGTCGTCGAAGACGATCACTGGGGCCTTGCCGCCCAACTCCATGTGCAGGCGCTTCACGCTGTCGGCGGCGCTGCGGATGATGGCCTTGCCGGTTCCCACCGAGCCGGTCAGCGAAACCATGCGCACCAGGTCGTGACTCACCAGCGGCGCGCCCACGCTCGGGCCGCGGCCGAAGACCAGGTTGACCACGCCGGCGGGGAACAGCTCGGCAATGAATTCGGCCACCCGCAGAGCGGTCAGCGGCGTCTGCTCCGAAGGCTTGAGCACCACACAGTTGCCGGCGGCCAGCGCCGGGCCGAGCTTCCACGCGGCCATCATCAGCGGGTAGTTCCACGGTGCGATGGAGGCGACCACGCCCACCGGGTCGCGGCGGATCATCGAGGTGAAGCCAGGCAGGTACTCGCCGGCGGCGGAACCTGGCAGCACGCGGCAGGCACCGGCGAAGAAGCGAAATACGTCGGCGATGGCCGGGATCTCGTCGTTCAGCGCCGCGGCGTAGGGCTTGCCGCAGTTGTCGGATTCCAGCCGGGCCAACTCTTCGGCGTGTTCTTCGATGCGGTCGGCGAGGCGCAGCAGGAGCATGGCGCGGTCTTTCGGCGCGGTCTGCGACCAGCCGTCGAAGGCAGCGTCGGCGGCGCGCACGGCGCTGTCCACCTGGGCTTCACTGGCCTCGGCGATCTGGCCGATCACGGTGCCGGTGGCGGGGTTGAGGATATCCAGCGGGGCGCCTTCGCCGGCGACGAACTGGCCGTTGATCAGGAGTTTGGTTTGCATCGGAGGCTCCTTTTCTTCAGTGGGTTTCCCTCTCCCTTCAGGGGGAAGGCTAGGGAGGGGGCGTTCGGCACAGAGTCATTTCCCACTCCCTGCCACGTCGCTGGTCCCGCGCGTCAGGTAGTAGGCGCCGAGGATCGGCAGCATGGTGGCGAGCATCACCAGCATGGCGACGACGTTGGTGATGGGCACATCGCGCGGGCGGCTCAGTTGGTTGAGCAGCCACAGCGGCAGAGTGCGCTCGTGGCCGGCGGTGAAGGTGGTGACGATAATCTCGTCGAACGACAGGGCGAAGGCCAGCATGCCGCCGGCCAACAGCGCCGTGGCGATGTTCGGCAGGATGATGTAGCGGAAGGTCTGCCAGCCGTCGGCGCCCAGGTCCATGCTCGCCTCGATCAGGCTGAAGGAGGTGCGGCGGAAGCGCGCGATGACGTTGTTGTAGACGATCACCACGCAGAAGGTCGCATGGCCGATGACGATGGTCAGGAAGCCCGGCTCGATCCCCAACGTCTTGAATGCCGACAGCAGGGCGATACCGGTGATGATCCCGGGCAGGGCAATGGGCAGGATCAGCATCAGCGAGATGCTCTCCTTGCCGAAGAAGTCGCGGCGGTACAGCGCGCCGGCGGCCAGGGTGCCGAGGACCATGGCAATCAGCGTGGCCACGCAGGCGATCTTCACCGACAGCCAGATGGCGTCGAGCACGTCGCCGCGCTGGAAAGCGATGCTGAACCACTTCAGGGTGAAGCCCTGCAGCGGGAAGCTATAGGCCGACTCCTCGGTGTTGAAGGCATAGAGCAGGATCACCAGGATCGGGAAGTGCAGGAACACCAGCCCGCCCCAGGCTGCCAGGCGCAGGAACCAGGAGGGGCGATCGGTGGAATGTGCCTCAGAGCGCATCGAAAGCCCCCAGTCGCTTGGCGATGGACAGGTAGACGGCGATCAGCACGATGGGCACCAGGGTGAAGGCCGCCGCCAGCGGCATGTTGCCCACCGCGCCCTGCTGCACGTAGACCATGGTGCCGATGAACAGCCCGCTGGGGCCCACCAGCTGCGGGATGATGAAGTCGCCCAGGGTCAGGCTGAAGGTGAAGATCGAGCCCGCCACCACGCCGGGGAAGGCCAGCGGCAGGATCACCTGGAAGAAGGTCTGCCGCGGGTGCGCGCCAAGGTCCGCCGAGGCCTGCAACAGCGATGGCGGCAAGCGTTCCAGGGCAGCCTGGATCGGCAGGATCATGAACGGCAGCCAGACGTAGGTGAACACCCAGAAGCGCCCCAGGTGCGAGGTGGACAGGGTGTTTCCACCCACGCCTGGCACTTGCAGCAGCAGGTCCAGCAGGCCGAGCAGGTGCAGGTGCTCGATTATCCAGTAGAGGATGCCGCCCTTGGCCAGGATCACCGTCCAGGCGTAGGCCTTGACGATGTAGCTGGCCCACATCGGTAGCATCACTGCGATGTAGAAGAAGGCCTTCTCCTTGGGCCCGGCATAGCGCGCCATGTAGTAGGCGATGGGGAAGGCGAGGACGGCGCTGGCCACCGACACGGCAATCGCCATGCTGAAGGTGCGCAGGACGATGTCGTAGTTGGCCGGGTTGAACAGGGCCTGGTAGTTGGCAAGGGTCAGGTCCGGCGTCACCGCCATGGTGAAGTCGTCGAAGGTGTAGAAGCTTTGCCAGAGCAGGGCAAACAGCGAGCCGATATAGATCACCCCGAACCACAGCAGCGGCGGGATCAGCAGCATCAGCAGGTAGAGCGTGCTGCGCCGGTAGAGAAAGCTGGAGATCGCCCTCACGGCGCCGGCTCCTCGAGCAGCGGCACCAGCGCGCTGCGTGCCCAGCAGGCGGTCACCGCGTCACCTGGTTTCGGCCGTTGCTCCTCTCGCTCGCCGTTGGGCAGGGCGGCGACCAGGCGCACGCCGTTTTCCAGTTCGATCTCGTAGCGGCTGCTGGCGCCCATGTACTGCACGTCGAATAGTGTGCCGCTGACTTCCAGCTCGCCTTCGCCCGCATGGCCGAAGCGCACGTGCTCGGGGCGCAGCGAGTACGGGCGCGACTCGCCCAGCAGGCGTTGGCCGAGATCGCCACGCAGCACGTTGGCGGTGCCGACGAACTCGGCGACGAAGCGCGTGGCGGGGCGGCGGTAGAGGTTGCCGGGGGTGTCGACCTGTTCGATGCGGCCCTTGTTGAACACTGCCACGCGGTCGGACATGGACAGCGCTTCGCTCTGGTCATGGGTGACGAAGATGAAGGTGATGCCGAGCTGGCGCTGCAGCTTCTTCAGCTCCACCTGCATCTGTTCGCGCAGCTTCAGGTCCAGCGCGCCGAGAGGTTCGTCCAGCAGCAGGACGCGCGGGCGATTCACCAGGGCGCGGGCCAGGGCGACGCGCTGGCGCTGGCCGCCGGAGAGCTGCGCCGGCTTGCGCTTGCCGTACCCGGCCAGGGCGACCATGCCGAGGGCCTCTTCGGCGCGGTGGTAACGCTCGGCCTTGGCCACGCCTTTCACTTTCAGGCCGTAGGCGACGTTGTCCAGCACGCTCATGTGCGGGAACAGCGCGTAGTCCTGGAATACTGTGTTCACGTCGCGCTCGTAGGGCGGCAGGCCCGACGCTTCTGCGCCATGGATGCGGATGGAGCCGGAGGTGGGTTGCTCGAAGCCGGCGATCAGCCGCAGGCAGGTGGTCTTGCCTGAGCCGGAAGGGCCGAGCATGGAGAAGAACTCGCCGTCGCGGATCTCGATGGATACCGAATCGACGGCGCGCACCTCGCCGTAATGACGGCTCACGTCGGTGAACTGGACGGCTGTGGTCATGCTGCTGGCTACCTGAATGGCGGGGGCTGCATCAGAAAAGGTAGCGCATGGGGAAGAGGGTGCTTGGTCAGTCGGAATCCATGGTGTGGCTGATGCCGAGCTCCCTCTCCCTAACCCTCTCCCTGAAGGGAGAGGGGACTGGATCGGCATCAAGAGTAATCATGGCATCAACCTGCGCCCAAGCATGCTATTTGCACGGCAGCATGCCTGACTCGGATACCCCCTCTCCCTTCAGGGAGAGGGCTGGGGAGAGGGGCTTTCAGGCGAGCAATGCAGCATCACCTCCCGCCCATGATCGCGATGTAGTCCTGCGTCCACCGGCTGTACGGCACGCACTGGCCCTGGTCGCACTTGGCCTGCGGGGTCTTCCAGAAGGCGATGCGGTCGAACTGGTCGTAGCCGTTGGTGGCGCAACCTTTTTCGCCCAGCAGCTGGCTGCCGGTGCAACCATCGGGCGAGGCGGGCACCGAGCCGAACCAGGCGGCGACGTCGCCCTGCACCTTGGGCTCCAGCGACCAGTTCAGCCACTTGTAGGCGCACACCGGGTGCTTGGCGTCGACGTGCATCATGGTGGTGTCGGCCCAGCCGGTGACGCCTTCGCCGGGGATGGTCGAGGCGATCGGCTGCTTCTCGCCCAGCAGCGCGTTCACCTGGTACGGCCAGGAGCCGGAAGCGGCCACGCCTTCGTTCTTGAAGTCGCTCATCTGCACCGTCGCATCGTGCCAGTAGCGGTGGATCAGCTTCTGCTGGCCGCGCAGCAACTTGAGCGCGGCGGCGTACTGTTCCTCGTTGAGCTCGTAGGGGTCCTGGATGCCCAGCTTGGGCTCGGCGGTCTTCAGATAGAGCGCCGCGTCGGCGATGTAGATCGGGCCGTCATAGGCCTGTACGCGGCCCTTGTTGCTCTTGCCGTCGGGCAGCTTCTGTTCGCTGAACACCACGCTCCAGCTTTCCGGCGCCTTGGGGAACACCTTGGTGTTGTACATCAGCACGTTCGGCCCCCACTGGTAGGGCGTGCCGTAGTGCTTGCCGTCCACCGTGTGCCAGGGCGCGTTCTGCAGGCGCTGGTCGACGTTCTTCCAGTTGGGCACCAGGGCGATGTTGATCGGCTGCACGCGCTTGCCGTAGACCAGCCGCAGGGAAGCGTCACCGGACGCGGTGACCAGGTCGTAGCCACCCTTGGCCATCAGGCTGACCATCTCGTCGGAGGTGGCGGCGGTCTTCACGTTGACCTTGCAGCCGGTGTCCTTCTCGAACTGGCTGACCCAGTCGTAGTTTTTGTCGCTCTCGCCGCGTTCGATGTAGCCGGGCCAGGCAATGATATCCAGCGCGCCTTCGGGGTTGCCGAGCTGTTTGAGCGCCTCGGCGGCCTGCAACGAGCCGCTGGCGAGCAGGCCGGCGCCGGCAAAGGCCAGCGCCGCGACTTTCAGTGAAAGCAATTGCACTGATGACATGGACGGACTCCTGTTGTTCTTCGTGTGGGAGCCACTGCGGAACCAGCGCGCAGAAAAATGGCACCTCCGTTGACCGCTGCGAGTCCATGGGGAATGGCCACGCTCTTGCAGCGTAGTTCTGGCCCCGGAGGCTGACAAGCGAGCCCTGGCGCGGCCCGTGGCCCCAAAAAGGGCGCGGCGCGCAGGGTCGGTGGCGGTTTCGCACCATGGCAGTGCGGCCTGCGCAAACAGCCTTTGCAAGTCATTGAATGGACAGGAAATCGACCTCTGGCACGGGCCTTGCGACGGCACCTGCAGCCGAGTGAGAGCGGCAACAAGGAGTGGAAGATGGCTCGGGTGTTCTATGACGAAATGCATGACGCCGCTGGCGCCTGCCGACCGCACTACACGGAGTTCGCCCGCTGGCTGGCGGACATGCCCGGCGAACAGCTGCAGCAGCGCCGTCGCGAGGCCGACCTGCTGTTCTATCGCGCGGGCATCACCTTTACCCTCTATGGCGACGACCAGGGCACCGAGCGCCTGATCCCCTTCGACACCATCCCGCGCAGCATTCCTGCCAGCGAGTGGAAGATCATCGAGGCCGGCTGCATCCAGCGAGTCCAGGCGCTCAACCTGTTCCTCGCCGACCTCTACCACGACCAGCGCATCCTCAAGGAAGGCCTGATCCCGCCCGAGCAGGTCCTGGCCAACGACCAGTACCAGCTGGCCATGCAGGGCCTGGACGTGCCCGGCAACGTCTATGCGCACATCGCCGGCATCGACCTGGTGCGCGACGGCAACGGCGCCTACTACGTGCTCGAAGACAACCTGCGCACCCCCAGCGGCGTCTCCTACATGCTGGAGAACCGCAAGATGATGATGCGCCTGTTCCCCGAACTGTTCGGCGCCCAGCGCATCGCGCCCATCGACCACTACCCGAACCTGCTGCTCGACACCCTGCGCCAGGCCAGCGAAGTGGAGCAGCCCTGCGTCGTGGTGCTGACGCCCGGCCGCTTCAACAGCGCCTACTTCGAACATGCCTTCCTGGCCCGCGAGATGGGCGTGGAGCTGGTGGAAGGCGCCGACCTGTTCGTCCGCGACGAGCGCGTCTACATGCGCACCACCTCCGGCCCGATGCCGGTGGACGTGATCTACCGGCGGGTTGACGACGACTTCCTCGACCCGCTGGCCTTCAACCCCGACTCCATGCTCGGCGTGCCAGGCCTGCTGGCCGCCTACCGTGCAGGCAATGTGGTGCTGGCCAACGCCATCGGCACCGGCGTCGCCGATGACAAGTCCGTCTATCCCTACGTGCCGGAGATGATCCGCTTCTACCTCGACCAGGAGCCGATCCTGCACAACGTGCCGACGTGGCAGTGCCGCCGCCCGCAGGACCTGTCCCACGTGCTGGCGCACCTGCCCGAGTTGGTGGTGAAGGAAGCGCAGGGCTCCGGCGGATACGGCATGCTCGTCGGCCCGGCTGCCAGCAGCGCCGAGATCGAAGCCTTCCGCGCCCGGCTGATGGCGCGCCCGGAGGCCTACATCGCGCAACCCACCCTGAGCCTGTCGACCTGCCCGACCTTCGTCGAGAACGGCATCGCCCCGCGCCACATCGACCTGCGGCCGTTCGTGCTGTCCGCGCCGGACAACGTGCGCCTGGTGCCCGGCGGACTGACCCGTGTGGCGCTGCGCGAGGGTTCGCTGGTCGTCAACTCGTCACAAGGTGGCGGTACCAAGGACACCTGGGTGGTGGGGGATTAAGCATGCTCAGTAGAACCGCTTCCGACCTGTACTGGATGTCGCGTTACCTGGAGCGCGCCGAGAACCTCGCGCGTATGCTCGACGTGTCCTACTCGCTGTCGCTGATGCCCCAGGACGGCCGTGGCGATGGCCTGGAGGAGTTGGCCATGCCGCTGCTGATCACCGGCAACCTCGACGCCTATCTCGCCCGCCATGGCGAGCTGCACGCCGAGCGCCTGCTGAACTTCTTCGCCCTCGATGCGCAGAACCCGGCGAGCATCTATTCCTGCTTCGGCGCGGCCCGTGCCGGTGCCCATGCGGTGCGCGGACGGATCACCACCGACATGTGGGAGAACATCAACGCCACCTGGCTGGAGATGCGCGACATCGCCCATCAGGGCCTGCTGCGCTACGGCATCAGCCACTTCTGTGAATGGGTGAAAGACCGCTCGCACCTGTTCCGCGGCGCCACCTTCGGCACCAGCATGCGTAACGACGCCTTCCACTTCATCCGCCTTGGCACCTACATCGAGCGCGCCGACAACACCCTGCGCCTGCTCGACGCGCGCCATCAGGTGCTGGGTGAGCACAGCGCTGGCCCGGCCGAAGGCACCGCGCGCGGCTACTACCAGTGGACCGCGCTGCTGCGCGCGCTGTCGGCCTTCGAGGGGTACACCGAGCTGTACCGCGACGCCCTCAACGCACGGAATATCGCCGAACTCCTGCTGCTGCGCGAGGACGTCCCGCGCTCGCTGCTGGCCTGCGCCGAAGAGCTGCGCCAGATCCTCGCCAGCCTGCCCGGCATCAACGGCCGCCCGGCCCAGCGCCTGGCCGCCGAACTGGAAGCGCGGGTGCGCTACACCGGCATCGACGAAGTGCTGGGCAGCGGCCTGCATCCCTGGATCACCGACCATATCGGGCTGGTTCGTCAGCTCGCCAATGCCATTCACAGCTCGTACCTGGAGGCCGCATGAAACTCTCCATCCGCCATGACACCACCTACCGCTACGAAGACCAGGTACGCGCGAGCATCCAGTACCTGCGCCTGACTCCGCAGGAAAGCGAGCGCCAGCATGTGCTCGACTGGCAGTTGCACCTGCCGCGACCGGCACACCCGCAGCGCGATGCCTACGGAAACATCCTTCACGTACTGACTCTGGATGAGCCCCACGAGGCCATCGTCATCGCCGCCCACGGCCACGTGGAGATCGATGTGGAAAACGAGCGCGAGCACGATCACCTGTCGCCGCTGCCGTTCCTGCGCAGCACCCGGCTGACCCAGGCCGACGGCGCGCTGCAGGAGTTCGCCCGTGCCCAGTGTGCCGATCGCCGCGACCGCAAGGCGATGATTCGGCTGATGCAGGCGCTGAACGAGCGCATCGCCTACGTGCCCGGCTCGACCCAGGTGGACAGCACCGCCGCCGAAGCCTTCGCGGCCGGGCAGGGCGTCTGCCAGGACCACGCTCACGCCTTCCTCGCCTGCCTGCGCTACCTCGGTGTGCCGGCGCGCTACGTCTCCGGCTATCTCTATACCGACGTCGAGGATCACCTGGCCAGCCACGCCTGGGCCGAGGCCTGGCTCGATGACGCCTGGTACAGCTTCGACGTGACCAACGTGCTGGATCGCCCTGCGCGGCATCTGAAACTGGCGGTGGGCCTGGATTACCTCGATGCCTGCCCGGTGCGGGGAATGCGCCGGGGCGGTGGCGGCGAACAGATGCACGCCCGCGTCACCGTGGCGCCGGGTCATCTGCAGCAGATGCAGCAGGCGCAGCAGTGAGGATGCGTGGCACAAGCAACGGCACCGGCATAAGATCGGTGCCAGTTCCTGCCGCCATGAGAAAGCCATGACCTACTGTGTCGCCATGAACCTCGCCCAGGGCCTGGTCTTCGTTTCCGATTCGCGCACCAACGCCGGCGTCGACAACATCGCCGTTTTCCGCAAGCTGCATGTCTTCGGCACGCCGGGGGAGCGCCTGATCGTGGTGCAGAGCGCCGGCAACCTGGCCACTTCGCAGTCGGTGATCAGCACGCTGCGCCAGCGCATGGGCGGCGACGGACCGAACCTCGGCACGGTGGAGAATCTCTTCGAGGCTGCGCGCCTCGTGGGTGCGACGCTGCGCGAAGTGGTCGATCACGACGAGAACATTGGCCAGAACCAGGGTGTCGACCTGGGCAGCTCCTTCCTGGTCGGCGGGCAGATCGGCGCCGAAGTGCCGCGTCTGTTCAACGTCTACCCGCAGGGCAACTTCATCGAGTCCTGCCGCGATACGCCGTACTTCCAGATCGGCGAGAGCAAGTACGGCAAGCCGATCATCGACCGCGCCATGAGCTACGCCACGCCGCTGGAACAGGCTCTGCGCTGCGCGCTGATCAGCTTCGACTCGACCATCCGCAGCAACCTCTCGGTGGGCATGCCGCTGGACCTGCTGGTGTACCGCGAGGGCAGCCTGGAAGTGCCGGCGGGGTACCGCATCCAGGAGGGTGACCCGTATTTCGAGGGCATTCGCAACCAGTGGGGCGCGGGGCTGCGACAGCTGCTGGGCGAGCTGCCGGCGCCACCGGGGGATTACTGGCACTGAGGCCTGGTTAAGCATCTGCGCTTGAGCTGAAACCCCCTCACCCCAGCCCTCTCCCAGAGGGAGAGGGAGCCGTCCGTGCCGGCTGACGCGGTCGTTTCATCCTGCTCCGAACGGTCCCCTCTCCCTCTGGGAGAGGGTTAGGGTGAGGGCAATCCCTTGCGCCGATGCACCCGGAACTTTCGATGGATGCTCTGCAGGAGTGAGCATGCTCGCGAGCCATTACCGTGCCGGTTTGGTTACCCGCCAGCCTTCACCTTCCGCCCCGCCATGTGCTTCAGGTAGGCGACGATCTGCTCCAGTTCCGCATCGCTGAGTACATCCGCCGCAAAGCCCTTCATCCGCGCTTCCGGCCAGTGCCGCAGGCTCTGCGGATCGCGGATGTACTGCTTGAGATAGCCCGGCGCGAAGTACTCGGTGGGGTTGTGCGGCAGGTTCAGGTCCGGGCCGAACTGCGAGTCGCCGGCACCGTTCAGGCGGTGGCAGGCCAGGCAGTTCTTCTGGAACTGGGCGAAGCCCTTCTGCACCGATTCAGGCGCATTCTTCGCGGGCAGCAGCGCGGGGAAGCGCTCGGCCAGCGGCTTGAGGTAACGGATGCTGGCGACCTGGAAGGGCCATTGCTCCGGGCCGATGCCGGCGGCTTTCGGATCGGTCCACACCAGGTAGAAAGGCCCGGCGGAAGGCTTGCCTTCGGCCAACGGTGGCCAGGGTTTGCCGGCCTCCTCGATGGCCAGCCAGGCGCGCGAGCCTTTTTCAGCCAGCAGCGGCGCGGCCGGCAGTTCGGCGGCGAAGCCGTCCAGCGCCACGGCCTGCAGGTGGTCGGCCGGCTTCACGCCTTGCAGTAGCGCCGCCAGCGGTACCGCGCGGTAATGCATGGTGCGGTTGTAGGAGACGTCGGCAGGAATCTCGATGTCCTGCGTCCTGGGGTTGGCCAGCAGTTGTTCCGTGCTGAAGTCGTGCTTGCCGTCGGGCAATTCCAGGGTGAGCGTGGCGGCGAAAGCGGTGGGGCAGAGCAGCAGCAGCGTCAGCAGCAGTGGGCGCATGGTCGCATCCGTGGCGGGAGAGGGCCGCGGAACATTAGCAGAGGAGTGGGCGCAGCAGGAGGCAGGTGGCTCCCGCGCTGCGTTGACCGTGGCTCGCGGATGGCGGCGCGCGGTACGCAGCGGCGGGGTTGCCGGGTGTTGGCCCTAGCCGACCAGACGACTCAGATTGGGGATGATCAAAACAACGGTGGTTGCGAAGACGATCAGGCTAGCCTGACGCCACTTTCTCGATTGTTTGTCCATGATGTCCTTCCGCCTTTCTTGTTCTTGGCACGGCTCACTCACGGCCTGTTGATAGTGACGCGCATGCCTTGGCTTCTGGTTTATCGAGCCGAGCCGGCAAAACCCGGCAACGGCACTCTTCGCATCATCTGCCTGATTGAGTCTAAGCCTAGTGCCGCGGGGGCTTAGACCATCTGGCAGCAAGTCCTGCAGCTTCAGGCATATTCCCTCTATATGACCGGGCCGTGACAGCTCTGTTCAGCTTTTCGACCGTTCGTCTGCCTGCTCCGGCAGCCCCTTTCCAGAGCCTTCGACCCGTTCGCCGCCGGTCGGTGGCTGAGCGTGGCGGTCAATTGCGCTGAGCGCTGCGGTCATTGCCGCGCGCCGATACGCCGCTAAGGTAGGCCGACACGCCACGCCTGCGTGACGACAACTCTAAGAGAGAACGCCATGACCGAAGCATTCATTTACGACGCGGTGCGTACTCCCCGCGGCAAGGGCAAGAAGGACGGCGCGCTGCACAGCGTCAAGCCGGTCAACCTGATGGCCGGGGTCCTGCGCGCGCTGCAGCAGCGCAACCAGCTCGACACCGCACAGGTCGACGACATCGTCCTGGGCTGCGTGACCCCGGTGGGCGACCAGGGCTCGGACATCGCCAAGACCGCCGCGCTGGTCGCCGACTGGGACGAGCAGGTCGCCGGCGTGCAGATCAACCGTTTCTGTGCCTCGGGCCTGGAAGCGGTCAACCTGGGCGCCATGAAGGTGCGCTCGGGCTTCGAGGACCTGGTGGTGGTCGGCGGCGTGGAGTCCATGTCCCGCGTGCCCATGGGCTCCGACGGCGGCGCCTGGGCGCTGGACCCGGAAACCAACCTGCACACCAGCTTCGTGCCCCAGGGCATCGGCGCCGACCTGATCGCCACCCTGGAAGGCTTCAGCCGCGCCGACGTCGACGCCTTCGCCCTGCGCTCGCAGCAGAAGGCCGCCAAGGCCCGCGCCGAAGGGCTGTTCGCCAAATCCCTGGTACCGGTGACCGACCAGAACGGCATCGTTCTGCTCGACCATGACGAATTCATTCGCGCAGATTCCACCCTCGAAGGCCTCGGCGCGCTCAAGCCCAGCTTCGAAATGATGGGGCAGATGGGCTTCGACGCCAGCGCACTGCGCAAGTACAGCTTCGTCGAACGCATCGAACACGTGCACACGCCGGGCAACAGCTCCGGCATCGTCGACGGCGCCACCGCCATGCTCATCGGCTCCGAGGCCAAGGGCCGCGAGCTGGGCCTGAAGGCCCGCGGGCGCATCGTCGCCACCGCAGTGACCAGCACCGACCCGACCATCATGCTCACCGGCCCCGCGCCGGCAACCCGCAAGGCGCTGGCCAAGGCCGGGCTGAAGGCCGAGGACATCGATCTCTTTGAGGTGAACGAGGCCTTCGCCTCGGTGGTGATGAAGTTCATGAAGGACATGGGTGTGCCGGAGAGCAAGGTCAACGTCAACGGCGGCTCCATCGCCATGGGCCACCCGCTGGGCGCCACCGGCTGCATGATCCTCGGCACCCTGCTGGATGAACTGGAGCGGCGCAACCTGCGCTACGGCCTGGCCACCCTCTGCGTGGGCGGCGGCATGGGCATCGCGACGATTATCGAAAGGGTTTGAGGCCGGAGAACAAGAAAATGACCGACGCCATCCGTTACGAGAAAGGCCAGGACAACATCGTCGTCCTGACCATGGACATGCCCGGCCAGAGCGCCAACACCATGAACGGTGTCTACCGCGAGGCCATGGCCGCCACCGTGGCGCGCCTGGAAGCCGAGAAAGAGTCGATCGCCGGCGTGGTGATCACCTCCGCGAAGAAGACCTTCTTCGCGGGCGGCGACCTCAATGAACTGATCAAGGTGACCAAGGCCGATGCCCAGGCCTTCTACGAAGGCATCCTGGTGCTCAAGGGCCAGCTGCGTCGCCTGGAAACCCTCGGCAAGCCGGTGGTCGCCGCCATCAATGGCGCGGCCCTGGGCGGCGGCTGGGAAATCTGCCTGGCCTGTCACCACCGCATCGCCCTGGACGAAAGCCACGTCCAGCTCGGCCTGCCGGAAGTCACCCTGGGCCTGCTGCCAGGAGGTGGCGGCGTGGTGCGTATGGTGCGCCTGCTCGGCCTGGAGAAGGCCCTGCCGTACCTGGCCGAAGGCAAGAAGGTGCGCCCGGACCAGGCACTCAAGGCCGGCCTGATCCATCAGCTGGCTTCCAGCCGCGACGAGCTGCTGAGCAAGGCCCGTGAGTGGATTGCTGCCAACCCGGCCGCCAAGCAGCCGTGGGACAGCGCTGGCTACAAGATCCCCGGCGGCACGCCATCCAGCCCGGCCGTGGCGCAGATGCTGGCCATCGCGCCTTCCGTGCTGCGCGATAAGACCAAGGGCTGCTTCCCGGCGCCGGAGAAGATCATGTGCGCCGCCGTCGAAGGCGCGCAGGTGGACTTCGACACCGCTCAGCTGATCGAGGCGCGCTACTTCACCGAGCTGACCACCGGCCAGGTGGCGAAGAACATGATCGGCACCTTCTGGTTCCAGCTCAACGAGATCAACGCCGGCAAGTCCCGTCCGCAGGGCATCCCGCCGCAGCAGACGAAGAAGGTCGGGGTGGTCGGCGCCGGCATGATGGGCGCGGGCATCGCTTACGTCTCGGCCGCCGCCGGCATCGAGGTGGTGCTCAAGGACGTTTCCCTGGAGTCGGCAGAGAAGGGCAAGGCCTATTCCGCCGGCCTGCTGGACAAGAAGGTCAGCCGGGGCCAGATGAGCGCCGAGAAGCGCGACGCCTTCCTCGCACGGATCAAGCCGACCGCCAGCGACGCTGACTTCGAAGGCTGCGACCTGATCATCGAAGCGGTGTTCGAGGACCGTGGTCTGAAGGCCAAGGTCAGCGTTGCCGCCGAATCTGCCGCGCTGCCCGATGCGGTGATCGCCTCCAACACCTCGACCCTGCCGATCACCGGTTTGGCCGAAGCCGTGGCGCAGCCGCAGAAATTCATCGGTCTGCATTTCTTCAGTCCGGTGGACAAGATGCCGCTGGTGGAGATCATCCGTGGCGAGAAGACCGACGACGCCACCCTGGCCCGCGCTTTCGACTACGTCCTGCAGATCAAGAAGACACCGATCGTCGTCCACGACAGCCGTGGTTTCTTCACCTCCCGCGTGTTCGGCACCTTCACCAACGAAGGCCTTGCCATGCTCGGTGAGGGGGTGTCGGCGGCGATGATCGAGAACCAGGCGCGCCAGGCCGGCATGCCGGTGGGCCCGCTGGCGATCAGCGACGAAGTGTCGATGAGCCTGATGACCCACATCCGCGAGCAGACCCGCAAGGACCTGGAAACCGAAGGCAAGCAATTGCCCAGACACCCGGCCTTCGCGGTGGTGGACCTGATGGTCAACGAGTACAAGCGCCCGGGCAAAGCCGCCGGCGCCGGCTTCTACGACTATCCCGCCAACGGCAAGAAGCACCTGTGGCCGGAGCTGAAGCAGCGCTTCGAGAAGGCTGACGCGCAGATATCTGCCGAGGACGTGCGCGACCGCATTCTCTTCGTGCAGGCCATCGAGACGGTGCGCTGCGTGGAGGAGGGCGTGCTGACCTCCACCGCCGACGCCAACATCGGCTCGATCTTCGGCATTGGCTTCGCGGCCTGGAGCGGCGGCGCGCTGCAGTTCATCAACCAGTACGGCCTGAAGGACTTCGTCGCCCGCGCCGAGTACCTGGCCGAGCAGTACGGCGAGCGTTTCCTGCCGCCGGCGCTGCTGCT
Source organism: Pseudomonas sp. PDM17 (assembly GCF_014851985.1). Taxonomy (NCBI): domain Bacteria; kingdom Pseudomonadati; phylum Pseudomonadota; class Gammaproteobacteria; order Pseudomonadales; family Pseudomonadaceae; genus Pseudomonas; species Pseudomonas sp. PDM17. Next base: position 256,372 of record NZ_JACVAT010000007.1, on the reverse strand, counting down.
GGAGAAGGCCGCACGTAACGAGCAGTTCTGACCGTACCTGCAAGAAAAACCGGCCCTGTGCCGGTTTTTTCTTGCCTGTGCAAACCGTAGGATGGCGTCTTCCCCTTCAGCAGGATCGCTCCGATGACGCCTCCCGTCTTGTTGATAATCGACCAGCAGAAAGGCATGCGTGACAGCCTGGAGCCGCGCAACAACCCGCAGGCCGAGCAGCGCATCGGCGAACTGTTGGCTGCCTGGCGCCGGGGAAGTTGGCCGCTGGTGCATATCCGCCACATGTCGCGCACGCCGGGCTCGCCGTTCTGGCCCGGACAGACGGGCGCCGAGTTCCAGGAGGCGCTGGCGCCGCTGGAACACGAACACGTGGTGGAGAAGAACGTCCCCGACGCTTTCATCAACAGTGGCCTGGAGCGCTGGTTGCGTGCGCGGGGCATCGGGGCAGTGGTGATCTGTGGCGTCAGCACCAACAACTCGGTGGAGGCCACGGCGCGCACGGCGGGCAACCTGGGCTTCACTACGCAGGTCGTGGCGGACGCCTGTTTCGCCTTCGACAAGCGCGATTTCAACGGTGTGCAGCGCAGCGCCGAGGACGTTCACGCCATGTCCCTGGCCAACTTGCAGGGCGAGTACGCGCAGGTCCTGGACACGAACTTGCTGCTGCAAAGGCAGTCCATCAGCTGAATCCTTGCCAACCGGCCGTCACTCCTGTGCATCCGTGCAATTGAAGGAAGTCGGTTTTTCCGGTATTTCCCCTGAAATTCCTACACAAGAATCGGCCCCGGCATCTTGTGTGGTGAAAAAATAGGGCGTAATTTTCACGCGCGTTTCATCAGTGTCAGGAAAACCATTCTTATCAGCCGCCAACCCCCCAGGAATCACCCCTGCATGTCGTTGCACATCTGCATTCTGGAAACCGACATCCTCCGCCCCGAACTCATCGATCAGTACAAGGGCTATGGCTGGATGTTCCAGCAACTGTTCGCCAAGCAACCCGTTCCGGCCGAGTTCACGGTCTACAACGTGGTGGAAGGGCATTACCCGCCCGAAGATGAGAAGTTCGACGCGTACCTGGTGACCGGCAGCAAGGCGGACTCCTTCGGCACTGATCCCTGGATCCAGACCCTCAAGGACTACGTGCTCAAGCTCTACCAGCGCGGCGACAAGCTGCTGGGTGTGTGCTTCGGCCACCAACTGCTGGCACTGGTGCTGGGCGGCAAGACCGAGCGCGCGAGCCAGGGCTGGGGCGTGGGCATCCACGATTACCGCATCGAGGAGCAGCCGGAGTGGATGAGCCCGGCGCCGGGCGATGGCCTGACCCTGCTGGTCAGCCACCAGGACCAGGTTACCGAGCTGCCCCACGGCGCACGTCGCATCGCCTCCAGCGACTTCTGCCCGAACGCGGCCTACGCCATCGGCGACCAGGTGTTGTGCTTCCAGGGCCACCCGGAGTTCCAGAGCGACTATTCCCAGGCGATCCTCGAGCTCCGCAAGCACATCTTCAGCGAGCCGGTGTTCCAGTCCGGCATCGACAGCCTTTCGCGCCCGCACCAGGGCACGGCGGTCGGCGAATGGATGATGCGCTTCGTCCAGCAGGGGCGTGATGAAAAGAAGAGCGCGGCCTGACTCCTGCTCTGTTGACTGAAAACGCCGCTCAATCGAGCGGCGTTTTCGATTCTGGAGACGGGGTATCGGCAAACGGCTTTTGTAGGATGGGTGGAGCTTCCCGGGGGCATCTGTAGCTTGCGGTCAGAGCCAGTCGGCCTGCTTGAAGCTGATGTAGAGCCCGACGCAGCCCAGCGCCAGCAGCCCCATGATCAGGAAGTAGCCGTAGTGCCAGTGCAGCTCCGGGATGTACTCGAAGTTCATCCCGTAGATGCCGGCCACGGCAGTGGGGAACGCGAGGATGGCTGCCCAGGCGGCGAACTTGCGCTGCACCACGCTCTGCCGCGAGGACTCCAGCGCCAGCCCGACCTCGATGGTCTGGCTGGCCACGTCGCGCAAAGTGGTGAGGTCTTCGAGCAGGCGGTTCACATGGATCGCCACGTCGCGGAAGTAGGGGCGCATCTGCTTGTCGATGAAAGGGAAGTCCAGGCGCTGCAGCTCCTGGCAGATTTCCACCATGGGCGCGGCATAGCGCCTGAGCCGCAGTACCTCACGGCGCAGGCCGTAGATCTTTTCGATCTGCTCCTGGGTCAGCGACTTGCGCAGCACCTCTTGTTCCACCTCCTCAATCTCCGCGCGGATCGCCTCGACCACCGGCTCGTAGTTGCTCATCACGAAGTCCAGCAGGGCGTAGAGCACGAAGTCGGTGCCATGGGCCAGCAGCAGTGGTCGCGCCTCGCACCGCTGTCGGACCTGGGCGTAGGACTGGGAGAAGCCGTGGCGCGCGCTGATGATGTAGCCGATGCCGGCAAAGAGGTGGGTTTCGACGAACATCAGCCGGCTATCGGCGCGGATCGGTGAGTAGATGACGATGAACAGCGCGTCGCCGAAGGTTTCCAGCTTCGGCCGGCTGTGCTTTTCCAGCGCGTCTGACACGGCCAGTTCGTGCAGGTTGAACTGCCGTTGCAGGTTGAACATCTCTTCCGGCGTTGGCTCCTGCAGGCCGGTCCAGACGAAGTGGTCGGGCTGACACGCCCAGCGGTAGCCGTCCTCGAGCGGGATGTCGGAGACCTTGCGGCCCTTGCTGTAGACGGCGGAAGCGATGACTCGGCCCATGCTCAAGCCCACCCTGCTGCTGGATCGGTCGGGAGTCGTTCTGCAGGGATTGAGTGTTGGCCAGCCTGGCGCGACGCGCCAGCGAAGCGGAATCAGGAGTGAGGCGTGAGCGCTTCCTGGAGCCCTTGCAGTGCCACGGGCACCGCCTGGTTGAAGCGTTCGAAGAGCCCGCTGCGGTCGATGTTGTCCACCGGGGCACGGCGTGCGCCGTCGAAGCCGGCGCTGAGGGCGGTGACCACCAGGATCACGATGGTGTAGAGCCCCAGGGCGGCGAGGGCGCCGTTGCGGGCGTAGCGGTGGGCTTGGCGGTTCATGCTGGCGACTCGGGTCAGGGGAAGTGATGGCCCAGTGTCGCTTTGGTCATTTCGATTGAATAACGATGCCGGTTGGTTCCCGGTATCAGGCAAATTGATAGATGGCGGCGCTACGACCAGACGCAAGGAGGTGAGTGGCGGGACGCTATCGGATGTTTCCGGAACTCTGGCGGGCTTCATGGCTGCTTGACCCTCGTCAGGGAGGGGAGGCGACGGGCGTGGCGGCCGTCGAAAAGCACTGAGGTTGCGTCATCGTCCCTGAAAGGCCCGGCATCACGCCGGGCTTTTCGCTTCGGGCAGGGTTGCATGACGTCACCTGCTGCAGGCGGCTGGCGGGATGTGAAAGTTTCAGCCCTGCTTGGAAGCGGCTTCGACATTCACCTGGCTGGCGGACTGCTCGGACTGTTGTTGCTGAATAGCGGCCTGGGTCATGTGAACCATGCGGTCCTGCATCAGCGGGGACTCTTCGGCAAAGCTGGCCTGGGCGGCGAAGGCGGTAGCGGCGGCCAGTACGCTGGCGGCGATGATGTTGAGTTTCATGATGAACACCTCTGGGTTGGTTTGTTTCGGGTTCATCTATAGGTTAATGCGTAATAATTTTTGAAAAATAGCAAACAGGCTTAATCAGTATTGCTATTTAGGTAATAGTGATGGCATGAAAAAGCCCGGCACCAGGCCGGGCTTTTGGTCATCGGGCTATCAGGCCAGGTGGTTCCGGTCCAGCTCGATGGACTTGTCCAGGGTTTCCAGCAACTGCTTGCGCACTTTCAGCTTGGTGTTGCGGTGGGCGGTCATGTTCAGCTTCTTCAGGTGCTGGGCGGCCTCCAGGGCAGCGGCCTGGAGTTGTTCGGCCGGCACCACCTTGTCGAGGAAACCGGCGTCCACGGCGTCGCGCGGGTTGAACATCTCGGCGTTCACCACGGAGCGGGTGAAGGCGGAACGGCGCAGGCGGTCACGGGCCAGTTCGATGCCGACGTGGTGCATGGTCATGCCGATGGCCACTTCGTTGAGGCCGATCTGGAACGGCCCGTCGACGCCGATGCGGTAATCCGCCGAGAGCAGGATGAAGGCGCCCTTGGCCACGGCGTGGCCGGTGCAGGCGACGATGACCGGGAACGGGTGGGACAGCATGCGGCGGGCCAGGGTGGAGCCGGCGGCCACCAGGTTCACGGCGTTTTCCGGGCCGGAGGTCATCACCTTGAGGTCGTAGCCGCCGGAGAGAATGCCCGGCTGGCCGGTGACGATGACGATGGCACGGTCCTTCTCCGCCTGGTCCAGGGCCTGGTTGAAGGCTTCGATGACCGCCGGGGAGATGGCGTTCACCTTGCCGTTGTTCAGGGTCAGGGTGGCGATGCCGTCTTCGAATTGGTAGCTGATCAGCTCACTCATGGCAGAGGGTCCTGGGTTGCAGTCCTTGGGTTGGAAGTGGCCAGAACATACTGACGCAGGCCTGGTGCGTAAAGCGTTTTGACTGACTGGTGAGTCAGCTGCATGCCACTAAAATCGGGCGAATTCTGTGTACTGTGCACGCAAATTCCGACGGCGTTCGTGGAGAGGTCTCAGGCGTACTGTTAAGCTGCCAGTATCCCTACGCCCCGCTCTCGCACAATCCAGGATGTGCCCGCCATGTCGAAGATTCTCAAGTGGTCCCTATTCGCCGTCGTGGCGATCGCCCTCATCATCAAGGCGTCGCTCTGGCTTTCGGTGCGCAGCGTGGTGAACGACGCCATCGCCCGCGTCTCGCCGTTCATGGAAATTACCTATGGCGGCATTTCCTCGTCCTTCGACGGCCGTGTCGGTTTGCAGAACGTGGTGATCAGGGTCCCCATGGCCGGTGACAGCCTGAAGGTCTCCCACGCCCAGTTGAAGTTCAATGGGCTGCGCGAGCTGCTGAGCTTCAAGGAGCGTCTGGATGAGGGCAAGCTGCCGGAGCAGATGGCGGTGGACCTGAAGGGCGTCGAGTTGCAGATCCACGGCCCGTTCATGCAATCGCTGTACGCCAAGCCGGCAGAGAAGAGCGCCTTCACTGCCATGAGCGAAGTGGCCTGCGGCAACGTTCGCAACATCGGCGTCGATGAGTTGCTGCAGATGGGGTACCGCACCCTCGAGTCGGATATCGAGTTCTCCTATCGCATGCAGCCGGGTGCGCAGACCCTGACCTTTGACCTGCGCAGCGATACTCGCGACATGCTCGACATGCACACCAGCATGACGTTGATGAACGTCTCCGAGCGCCCGGGCGACATGCGCGTGAACCCGCCCCGGGTATCCCAGGTCGTCTTCGAGATGAACGACAACCAGTACCAGCGTCGGGTCAGCGAATTCTGCCGTGGCAAGCTGGGCGTCGATCAGAAAGCCTACACCGCGCTGTCGCTGGAGAAATTCGACAAGGCCTTGCGCCAGCAGCGCGTCGCGCTCGACAAGCCGCTACTCGAGGCCTATGGCCGTTACCTGGAAGATCCGCGTTCGCTGCGCATCGAGCTGATGCCCAGTGAGGGAATGGCCTGGGACGGTCTGCAATTTTTCGAGCCTAAGGATGTGATCCAGATGCTCCATCCGGTCGTCTTAGTGAACCAGCAGTCAGTCACACCGCTGGGGTTCGCGTGGGTCGAACCGGCTAAGGAAAAACTCACGCCGGAAAGCCAGTATCAAATGGTTTCGGCCCCGGAAACGGTTGAGTCGCAGGCCAAAACGCAGCAATATGAGTTCGTTAGCGTTGAAAGTCTTGCCCAGTACACAGGCAAGCGCCTGCAGTTCATCACGTTTGATGGTGCCTATTATCAGGGTGTGCTGCACAAGGTGGAGAACGGCCGGGTCTATATCACCGTCATGATCGGGACGGGCTCGGCGGAAATGTTCCTCCGCCTGAACAAGATCAATCAGGTGCGGGTCATGTTGTGAGGCCCTGCGAAGGAGAGAGCAAGTGAGTGAGTCGTTGTCCATCCAGCATGATGAAACCAGCCACCAGTTCGTAACGACTGTTGATGGTCATCGCGCCTATCTGGCCTACATGGATCTGGGCAAGCAGACGCTCGACATCTACCGTACCTTCGTTCCGGACAGCCTGCGCGGCCGCGGCATCGCTGCCGCGCTCACCGAACATGCGCTGCAGTTCGCCGAGCGCAAGGGCTATAGCGTCATCCCGTCGTGCTCCTACGTCGAGCGCTACCTGGAACGCCGCCAGCGTCACACCGATACAGCGCTCTGACGTTCAGCGCGCTGAAATGAAAGAACCCGGCCAATGCCGGGTTTTTTTGTGCTTGCCGAATGGCCGTAGCGCCAAAGAAAAAGCCGGGCAGATGCCCGGCTTTTTTTTCGTTCGTGCCTTGAGCGTCAGCCGCGCTGGCGCTTGGGCAGGACTTCCTTGAGCTTGGTGTGCATGCTGCGCACGGCCTTCTCGGTGGTGTCCCAGTCAATGCAAGCATCGGTGATCGACACGCCGTACTGCAACTGGCACAGGTCCTTCGGGATCGGCTGCGCGCCCCAGCCCAGGTGGCTTTCCACCATCAGGCCGACGATGGAGTTGTTGCCTTCGGCGATCTGGTTGGCGACGTTGTCCATCACCAGCGGCTGCAGGGCTGGGTCCTTGTTGGAGTTGGCGTGGCTGCAGTCGACCATCACGTTCAGGGGAATCTTCGCCTTGGTCAGTTCCTGTTCGCACAGGGCGACGCTGACCGAGTCATAGTTCGGCTTGCCGTTGCCGCCACGCAGCACCACGTGGCCGTAGGCGTTGCCCTTGGTGGTGACGATGGAGACGCCGCCTTCCTGGTTGATGCCCAGGAAACGGTGCGGGCTGGATACCGACTGCAGGGCGTTGATCGCCACGGTCAGGCTGCCGTCGGTGCCGTTCTTGAAGCCGACCGCCGAGGACAAGCCGGAAGCCATCTCGCGATGGGTCTGGGATTCGGTGGTGCGTGCGCCGATGGCCGACCAGCTGATCAGGTCCTGCAGGTACTGCGGGGAGATCGGGTCGAGCGCCTCGGTGGCGGTGGGCAGGCCCATCTCGGCGAGGTCGCGCAGCAGTTGGCGGCCGATGTGCAGGCCGTCCTGGATCTTGAAGGAGTCGTCCAGGTACGGGTCGTTGATCAGGCCCTTCCAACCGACTGTGGTGCGCGGCTTCTCGAAGTACACGCGCATCACCAGGAACAGGGTGTCCGCGACTTCTGCGGCCAGCACCTTCAGACGCTCGGCGTATTCGTGGGCGGCCTTGATGTCGTGGATCGAGCAGGGGCCGATTACCACGAACAGGCGGTGGTCCTTGCCGTCGAGGATGTCGCGGACGACCTGGCGGCCGTTGGCGACGGTGCGCAGGGCGGCGTCGGTCAGGGGGATTTCGCGCTTGAGCTGCTCCGGCGTGATCAGTGTCTCGTTGGAGGCAACGTTAAGGTCGTCGATCTGTAAATCAGCCATCGTGGTACTCAATCAGGTCACGGGTGCCGGCCGCCAGAAATCCCCGTGCGATGGGGCGCAGGCAGAGGTGTCGCTAAGGGGAACCCGAACCTTAACCGTTCAGGCGTAGCCTCGACAATGGCTCGATGCAGGAAAATGCCCGCAACACGGGCATTTGCGCGACTTTCTGCGGGGTGCCGATCAGACCGCGCAAAACATCGGGAAGTCGGCGGCGTTCTGCGCGATCCACTCCAGCGCCAGGGTCTCGAACGGCAGGCTGCTGCCGCTCGCCTGTTCCTGCTGGCGGCGGTACTGCTCGATCTGGCAGACCTGCTCGACCATGCGCGCCCGGAACAGGGTGTCTTCGTCGATGAAGGCAATGCCTACGCGGTAGTCGCTGGCCTGCTTGCGGCTCCAGGCGATGACGCCGGGGTAGCAGGCGGAGTCGCCCAGCAGGGGAATGCGCAGCTCGATGGAGGTGCCGCGGCGAAAGCCCCGTGGCGAATTGCACGCGACGCCGCCGAGGCTGATATTGTGCAACCGCTGGCGCGGCAGGAAAGTCTGTTTGCGGATGACCAGCTCGACCGGAAAATCGCACGGGTGGCGCAGGAACTGACGCATGACGGAACGCTCCGACTGCAATCTTTATAGTGGTGGCACCTTGAGTATAGTGCCGGCCCTGGAGCTGACCGACCTGGATGCCGACCGCCGGCTGCTGGAGCTGCCGGGCGTATCGCTGCTGATTTTCACCGGCGCTGGCTGCTCCACCTGTCGCTGGGCGCGGCAGGTGCTGCCGGAGTTCGGCCTGCCCATCGACCGCCTGTGCTGGATCGACGCCGGGCACAGCGGCGGCCTGGTCGAGCGCTATGAGGTCTTCCATCTGCCGTCCCTGTTCCTGGTGCGCGACAGCCATTTCCTGGGCCCGGTGCACGCACCGCTGCGCCCCGAACCCCTGATCCAAGCCCTGCGCGCTGCCCTGGCGCGTCCTGCTGAGGAATTGCCTTGATGAATCTGCGAATCGGCATCATCGGAACCGGCGCCATTGGCGGTTTCTACGGCCTGATGCTGGCCCGCGCCGGCCATGACGTTCATTTCCTGCTGCGCAGCGAGTATCCCGCCGTCGCGCAGAACGGCCTGCGTCTGAACAGCCAGGTGCACGGCGCGCTGAGCCTGTCGCCGGTGAACGCCTACGACGATGTGGCGAAGATGCCGTCCTGCGACTGGCTGCTGGTGGGCGCCAAGACCACCAGCAACGCCGACCTCGCGCCGCTGATCATTCAGGCCGCTGCGCAAGGCGCCAAGGTCCTGCTGCTGCAGAACGGCCTTGCCGTGGAAGACGAACTGCGCGCGCTGCTGCCCGGACACATCCACCTGCTCGGCGGGCTCTGCTTCATCTGCGTGCACCGCGCCGAACCGGGTGTGATCGAACACCAGGCCTTCGGCGGGGTGAACATCGGCTATCACTCGGGTTCCGCTCCGGAGGCCGAAGCGCGCCAGGCGATCGTGGAGGAGGGCGCTGCGCTGTTCCGTAGCGCCGGCCTGGACTCCAACGCCATGCCCAATCTGGAGCAGGCGCGCTGGCAGAAGCTGGTCTGGAACATCCCCTACAACGGCCTCTCGGTGCTGCTCGACAGCGGCACGCGGGCGATCATGGACAACCCCGACAGTCGCACCCTGGTGGCCGAACTGATGGAGGAAGTCATCGCCGGCGCCGCCGCGTGCGGGCACTCGCTGCCCCAGGGCATAGTCGGGGCGATGCTCAACTCCACCGATGCCATGCCGGACTACCTGCCCAGCATGTACCATGATTTTGCCCAGCGCCGGCCGCTGGAGCTGGGCGCGATCTACGCGGCGCCTCTGGAAGCTGCGCGCAAGGCCGGGCGCGAACTGCCGAAGATCGAGGCGCTGTATCGCGCGCTGCGGTTCATCGACGTGCGCAACCAGACTCGCTGACGAGCACCGGGGGAAGCATGGCAAAAGGGCTGGGCGACAAGCTGGTGGTGGCGATTTCCTCGCGGGCGCTGTTCGACCTGCGGGAAAGCCATCAGGTTTATGAAAGCGAGGGCGTCGAAGCCTATCGCCAGTACCAGATCGACCGTGAGGACGAAGTCCTGCCGCCGGGCGATGCCTTTGCCCTGGTGCAGAAGCTGCTCGCCCTCAACGGCGGGACCGACAGCGCGCCGGTGGAAGTCGTCCTGGTCTCGCGCAACAGCGCCGATACCGGACTGCGCGTATTCAATTCCATCCAGCACTACGGCCTGGGCATCTCCCGCGCTGCGTTCGTCGGCGGGCGTAGCCCTTATCCCTACCTCAAGGCGTTCAACTGCCACCTGTTCCTATCGACCCATATAGATGACGTGCGCAACGCGCTGGATGCCGGCTTCGCTGCCGCGACCATCCTTTCCGGCGGCACCCGCCGGGAAGCCAATGGCGAGCTGCGCTTCGCCTTCGACGGCGATGCGGTGCTGTTCTCCGACGACTCCGAGCGCGTCTACCAGCAGGGCGGCCTGGAAGCCTTTCAGACCCACGAGCGCGAGTCCGCGCGCGAACCTCTGGGCGGTGGGCCGTTCAAGCCCTTCCTCAAAGCGCTCAACCGCGTGCAGCAGGCCTTCCCGCAGGAGTCCTGCCCGATCCGCACGGCGCTGGTCACCGCGCGCTCGGCCCCGGCCCACGAGCGGGTAATCCGCACTCTGCGCGAGTGGGACATCCGCCTGGACGAGTCGCTGTTCCTCGGTGGCCTGGACAAGGCTGCCTTCCTCGAAGCCTTCGCCGCCGACGTGTTCTTCGACGACCAGCCGATGCACTGCGAGAAGGCTCGGGAGGTAGTGGCGACCGGCCATGTTCCCCATGGCGTGAGCAACGAGAAGAAGGTCGCCGGTTAGCCGCCCGGCCGCGACATCCGGCCTTCTCGGAGCGATTCGCGTTCTCCTGCTACGCTGCTGGATAGGCCCCGCCGCGCAGGCAGTCGAGGAGGCCGCATGATCCGAACGATTCTTTACGCCACCGACCTCGGTCTTTACGCTCCCTACGTCCTTCAGCACGCACTGTCGCTGGCCCGTGCCTACGGAGCCGAGGTGTATGTCGTGCACGCGGTGGAACCGTTGGGGCTGTTTGCCGAGTCCGTGCTGCAGACCTACCTGGATGAAGGCACGCTGAACGAGATGCGCACCAATGGCCTGACCAATGTCATGGGCAGCATCGAGCAGCGGGTGATGGAAGGCTTCCGCGATGAGCTGGGGGAAGCGCGCCAGGACGCCGAGCTGATCCGCTCGGTGCGCGTGGTGCAGGGGGACGCGCCGATGGTGATTCTCGACGAGGCCAAGCGCCTGGACGTCGACATCATCGTCGCCGGCAGCCACAGCCACGGGGATGGGCTGAATACGCCGCTGGGACGCACTGCCGCGCGCCTGGTACAGCTGGCCGAAGTGCCGGTCTACCTGGTACCGATGCTGCAGCACCGCTGAAGGCTTTGTGACGATACGTCAGGCAAGCCCGGAATTTCCGTAGGGCTTTAGACGAATGGCATGCAGGGCGAAAAAAAACGTCTAGTTTTATTCCTTAAACCATTAATATGGTTATAAAACGACAAGCCCCTGATCGCGGGTCGCGACATTCATTTCGAGGAAAGTCCATGAAGCTTCAGCAACTGCGCTATATCTGGGAAGTCGCGCACCACGATCTGAACGTCTCGGCCACTGCCCAAAGCCTGTACACCTCCCAGCCCGGCATCAGCAAGCAGATTCGCCTGCTGGAGGACGAGCTGGGCGTCGAAGTCTTCGCCCGCAGCGGCAAGCACCTGACCCGCGTCACCCCGGCCGGCGAGCGCATCATCACCACCGCTGGCGAGATCCTGCGCAAGGTCGAGAGCATCAAGCAGATCGCCCAGGAGTTCTCAAACGAAAAGAAGGGCACGCTGTCCATCGCCACCACCCACACCCAGGCGCGTTATGCACTACCCGGCGTGATCAGCGGCTTCATCAAGCAATACCCGGACGTCTCCCTGCACATGCATCAGGGCACGCCGATGCAGATCGCCGAGATGGCCGCCGACGGCACCGTCGACTTCGCCATCGCCACCGAGGCGCTGGAGCTGTTCGGTGACCTGATCATGATGCCGTGCTACCGCTGGAACCGCTGCGTGATCGTGCCCCAGGGCCACCCGCTGACCAAGGTGCCGAAGCTGACCCTGGAGCTGCTGGCCGAGCAGCCCATCGTGACCTACGTATTCGGTTTCACCGGCCGCTCCAAGCTCGACGAAGCCTTCAACCAGCGTGGCCTGGTGCCGAAAGTGGTGTTCACCGCGGCCGACGCCGACGTGATCAAGACCTACGTGCGCCTGGGGCTGGGCGTGGGCATCGTCGCCCACATGGCGGTCGATCCGAAGCTCGACAGCGACCTGGTGATGCTCGATGCCAGCCACCTGTTCGAGTCCAGCGTGACCAAGATCGGGTTCCGTCGCGGCACCTTCCTGCGCGGCTTCATGTGCGACTTCATCGAGAAGTTTGCCCCGCACCTGACCCGCGACCTGCTGGCCAAGGCCGTTCAGTGCCACAACAAGACCGAGCTGGACGAGCTGTTCGACGGCATCGAACTGCCGGTCTACTGATCGCCCCCTCACTCGAAAAAGCCCGGCAGATGCCGGGCTTTTTCATTGCTGGCTTCAGTGGATGCGCCAGCGCAGCAATAGCAGGGCGGCGAAGGCCAGCGCCGCGCCGATGAAGAAGGTCCAGCTGGCGCCGAAACTCTGCCACAACCAGCCAGCCAGTACGCTGGCGAGCAGCATGGCGATACCGCTGGCGAGGTTGAACACGCCGAAGGCGGTGCCCTTCAGGTCGGCTGGCGTGGTGTCGGCGATCAAGGTGGCCAGCAGCCCCTGGGTGAAGCCCATGTGCAGGCCCCACAGTGCGACGCCGACGAGCATCAGCGGCGTGGAGTCGGCCCAGGCCAGCAGCAGGTCGGCCGCCACCAGCAGGGCCATGCCGATAGCCAGTAGGCCGGTGCGGTCGGTGCGGTCCGACCACCAGCCCACCGGGTAGGCCGAGAGCATGAATACCAGGGCCATCACCACCATGACAATGGGTGTCCAGGCCATCGGCAGTCCGATGTCCTGGGCGCGCAGCACCAGGAAGGCTTCGCTGAAGCGCGCGAGGGTGAACACCGCGCCGATGCTGACCACCCACCAGTAGCGCGCCGGGAAGCTGCGCAGCGCGTCGCGATGGATCGGCGAGCGGAAGCGCTGGGGGCCTTCGGCCGGTTCCGGTTCGTTGACGAAGAAGACGATGGCCAGCACCGCGAAGCCGGCTGGAATACAGGCGAACCAGAACACCAGTGGCAGGTTGTTGCCAAGCCAGAGCATCAGCGCAATGGCCAGTAGCGGGCCGGCGAAGGCGCCGACGGTGTCCATGGACTGGCGCAGGCCGAAGCAGGCCCCGCGGATCGACGGCGGCGAAACGTCCGCGATCAGTGCGTCGCGTGGTGCGCCGCGGATGCCTTTGCCGATACGGTCGAGTAGGCGTGCGGCGAAGATGGTCTCGCCGGAGGTAGCCAGCGGGAACAGCGGCTTGGACAGCGCCGCCAGGCCGTAGCCGAACAGCACCAGGCCCTTGCGTCGTCCAAGGTAGTCGCTGATGGCGCCGGAGAATACTTTCACGATCAGCGCGGTGGCTTCGGCGATGCCTTCGATCAGGCCCACCGCGACCATGCTAAGGCCGAGGCTGCCAACCAGGAACAGCGGCAACAGGCTGTGCAGCAGTTCGGAGGACAGGTCCATGAACAGGCTGACGAAACCCAGTGCCCAGACGGTGGTGGGAATGCGGGGGCGTCTGCGATCCGTGCCGTCGGCCATGGCGAAACATCCTTGTGCGTCAGGGAAGGAGAAAACAGTCTGGCCGAACGGGCATCAAGAAAGCGTCAAAGACGACGCTCAGAGGCGATCGAGGTCGTCGCGCTGGGCCAGTTCGGCCAGCGCTTCGCGGGAGTCCAGCGGGAGTTCGCCGCGGCCTTCCAGAACTTCATGGAGAAAGCTCATGAACACCGTGTAGACGACCTCGCGGCCATCATCGTGGCGGACGACAAAGAAGGGGGCGGTGTCCACACCGTACTGCGCGGCGACCAGCCAGCCGGTGCTGGCGGGGTTGCGCTCGTCGGCGACCAGGGTGCGGTCGATGCGGTCCAGGTAGCCGCCCTTGACCAGGCGGTCGTGGACTTCGCGGCACTTGCGGCAGTCCTGGCCGTCGGCCAGGACTTTCTTCACCAGGGTGATGCGCATGGGATCGGCTCCGCCGCAGGCATGCAGGCGTCCGATCCTGGGCTGCGGGCTGACAAGGAAGTTTCCGTCAGCCGAGGGTACGGCTTCAGGCCTTGCTGATCAAATTGCCGGCGTGCAGGCCGCACTCTTTCTGCGTGGCTTCTTCCCACCACCAGCGGCCTTCGCGCTCGTGCTGGTTCGGCAGGACCGGGCGGGTGCAGGGCTCGCAACCGATGCTGATGAAGCCGCGCTCGTGCAGGCTGTTGTAGGGGATTTCCAGCATGCGGATGTAGGCCCAGACCTCTTCGCTGCTCATGTTCGCCAGCGGGTTGAACTTCACCAGCGGTTTCTCCGGGGTGGAGAAGGCGCCGTCCACTTCGACCACGGCGACCTGGCTGCGGGTGCCGGGGCTCTGGTCCTTGCGCTGGCCGGTGGCCCAGGCGGTCACGGTGGACAGCTTGCGCTTGAGCGGCTCGATCTTGCGGATGCCGCAGCACTCCCCATGACCGTCCTTGAAGAAGCTGAACAGGCCCTTTTCCTTGACGAACGGCTCCAGCAGGCGCGGGTCGGGGGTCATCACTTCGATGGCGATGCCGTAGTGCTCGCGCACCTGCTCGATGAAGCGGTAGGTCTCTGGGTGCAGGCGGCCGGTGTCGAGGCTGAACACCTTGACGTTCTTGTTGAGCTTCCAGGCCATGTCCACCAGCACCACGTCCTCGGCGCCGCTGAAGGAAATCCACAGCTCGTCGCCGAAGTGCTCGAAGGCAAGCTTCAGGATGTCCTGTGGGGCTTTGCTGGCATAGCTCGCGGCGATTTCCGCGATATCGAACGGGAGGCTCATCAGGCGGTATTCCTAGTTTTAATGGCGCAAGGCGCTCTGTGGGCGCGATGGTAGCAAAGAGGGGGATATGCCCCTAAATAACCATCAGGAAGGTCGACTGTGGTGTTTGGGTATAAGTGGTGCGTTGCACCGCCTGGAGCGAGCGGCTAGAGTGCCGCCTCTCAAGTCAAACCTGCGGGGAAATCGTTCGTGGAAATCGCCTGTCTCGACCTGGAAGGGGTTCTGGTTCCGGAAATCTGGATCGCCTTCGCTGAAAAAACCGGTATCGAAGCGCTGAAGGCGACGACCCGTGATATCCCGGATTACGACGTGCTGATGAAGCAGCGTCTGCGCATCCTCGACGAGCACGGCCTGAAGCTGTCAGACATCCAGGAAGTAATCGCCACCCTGAAGCCGCTGGAAGGCGCGGTGGAGTTCGTCGACTGGCTGCGCGAGCGCTTCCAGGTGGTGATCCTCTCCGACACCTTCTACGAATTCTCCCAGCCGCTGATGCGCCAGCTCGGTTTCCCGACCCTGCTGTGCCACAAGCTGATCACCGACGAGACTGATCGTGTGGTGGATTACCAACTGCGCCAGAAGGATCCGAAGCGTCAGTCGGTCATCGCCTTCAAGAGCCTGTACTACCGTGTGATCGCCGCTGGCGATTCGTACAACGACACCACCATGCTCTCCGAAGCCCATGCCGGCATCCTGTTCCACGCGCCGGAAAACGTGATTCGTGAGTTCCCGCAGTTCCCGGCCGTGCACACCTATGAGGACCTGAAGAAGGAATTCCTCAAGGCGTCCAACCGCCCGCTCAGCCTGTAACACCGGCTGTGACGAAAAAGCCCCGCTGATGCGGGGCTTTTTGTTTTCTACGTTTCTGTCAGAGGCTTTCCAGCGTCCGCAGCAGCACGCCCACCTTGGTCAGCGATTCCGCGTATTCCTCTTCCCAGTTGGAGTCGGCCACGATGCCGCCGCCGGCCCAGCAGCTTGCCTGGCCGTCCTTGACCAGTACGGTGCGGATGGCGATGGAGCTGTCCATTTCGCCGCGCACATCGAGGTAGAGCAGGCTGCCGCAGTAGATGCTGCGCTGGGTCGGCTCCAGCTCGTCGATGATCTGCATGGCGCGGACCTTCGGTGCGCCAGTGATGGAGCCGCCGGGGAAGCTGCCTTCGAGCAGGTCCAGCGCGTCCTTGCCGTCTGCCAGTTCGCCACGCACGCTGCTGACCAGGTGGTGGACGTTGGGGTAGGTCTCCACCGCGAACAACTCGGGCACATGCACGCTGCCTGGGCGGCAGCTGCGGCCCAGGTCGTTGCGCAGCAGGTCGACGATCATCAGGTTCTCGGCACGATCTTTCTCGCTGGCGAGCAGGGCCTCGGCATTCTGTCGGTCGGCCTCGGGTGAGTCGCCGCGCGGGCGGGTGCCCTTGATCGGGCGGGTCTCCACCTGGTTGCCGTGGAGCTGGATGAAGCGCTCCGGCGACAGGCTGAGGACGGCGCCTTCAGGCAATGCCAGGTAACCGGCAAAGGGCGTAGGACAGGCCTCGCGCAGCGCGCGGTAGGCCAGCCAGGGCGAGCCCTGGCAGGGCGCACGGAAGCGCTGCGTGTAGTTCACCTGATAGCAGTCGCCGGCGAGGATATAGCCGTGCACCCGTTCCAGCGCCTCGTGGTACTGCTCGCGGCTCAGGTCCGGACGGAAGGGCGCAGCAAGCTGGAAGGGCGGCAGCGCTTCATCGTCGTGGGCGTTCTCGAACAACGCGATCAGGCGTTCCCGCTCGCTGGCTGCCAGTGACGGGTGGAACACCAACTGGCTGCTGCGCTCCTCGTGATCGGTAACCAGTGCCCAGGCATACAGGCCCAGGCGCGCATCGGGCAGGGCGAGGTCGTCGAGGTTCGGTTCGGGCAGGTGCTCGACGCGCCGGCCGAAGTCATAACCGAGATAACCGATCATTCCGCCGACGAATGGCAGTTTGCGGTTGTCCGGGACTTTTGCCTCGCCCAGGCTCTGCAAGGCGCCTCTTGCGCGGGCGAAGAAGCGCTTGGCCGATTCGTCGGCGGTTGGTGCCAGTTCTGCCAATGGCCAGGCGCTCAGAAGGTCATAGCGTCCACGTGTGGCAATGGGTCGACCGGCGTCCAGGAGTACGGCGCCGGGTGCCCGATGAATCAGGGCGAAGCGTTCGCCCGGGTCTTCCCGGTAAGGAAGCGGGTACAGAAAACAGTCAGGCATGGGTAACAGCGTGCAGGCAAATGAGGTGATCAGGTCGGCTGAAGTGTCGATCCTAGAGCTATTTCTTCAGTTTACGTAGGAAAAGCATTCTGATAAGAAGTGACGAATCCCACGCGGACAGTGCTCCGTACCAACAACGATAATGACATAGGGATACAGGCCGTGGATGTAGTGCTCGAGCCCGCAGCCGGCAGCCTTCTGCGCTCCAGATTAACACCCCCTCGGGTGCCTGCTGATTATTTGATTCGTCCCGAGGTCCAGAATGCCCTGGACCGACATCCTTATGCCTCGATCCTGTCGTTCTCGGCGCCCGCCGGCTTCGGCAAGACCACCGCATTGGCGGCGCTGGCCGGCAAGCGTGCAAGCGAAGGCCACAAGGTCGCCTGGCTTTCCCTGGAGAGTGACGACGACGATCCCGGTCGTTTCTGCCTGAAACTCATCCAGGCCCTGGCCACTTCCGTGCCGGGCACCGGTGAGGATGCGCTGGGGTACGTGCATAACACCATGCGCGTGCCCGTGGTCGCGGTGATGGAAAGCCTGCTGATGGACCTCTCCCGTGACGAGCGCAAGGTCCTGCTGGTACTCGACGACCTGCATGAGATCACCCATTCCGACGTCTTCGCCGGCCTCAATCGCCTGGTGCAGTACGCGCCGCCCGGCCTCACCCTGGCCATCGGCAGCCGTTCCCAGCCGCCGCTGAACCTCGCTACCTGGCGCGCCAAGGGCCTGCTGCTGGAAATTGGCCAGGACGAGCTGCGCCTGTCCCGCGACGAAACCCGCGAGTACCTGGCCCGCGATGGCCTGCAACTCGAAGATAGCTGCCTGCAGTCGCTGCACAACCAGACCGAAGGTTGGATGGCGGGGGTTCACCTGGTCAGCCTGTGGCTGCGCCAGCAGCCGGGTGCTCCGGAAGACCTCAAGCTGCTCAGCAGCGACAAGGCGGCGGTGGGTGACTACCTGTTGCGCGCGGTGTTCGAGCGCCTGCCGGCCGACGTGCAGGACGCGCTGCTGTCCCTGGGGATCGCCAATCGCCTGAACGGCGACCTGGCCAATACCCTGACCGGCCGCCAGGACGGCCAGGCGCTGCTGGAGCATCTGGACAGCATGCAGCTGTTCCTCCTGCCGCTGGACCGCGACCGCCAGTGGTACCGCTTCCACCAGCTGTTCGCCGACTTCCTCCGCGCCTGCCTGCGCGAGCGTGATCCGGAGCGCTTCAAGCAACTGCACTTCAACGCCAGCCTGTGGTTCACCAACCACCACATGCCGACCCTGGCCATCGAGCACGCTTGCCTCGCCGAGGACCCGGAGATGCTCGCCGCGCTGGTCGATGGTTGTGGC
Source organism: Pseudomonas sp. PDM17 (assembly GCF_014851985.1). Classification (NCBI taxonomy): domain Bacteria; kingdom Pseudomonadati; phylum Pseudomonadota; class Gammaproteobacteria; order Pseudomonadales; family Pseudomonadaceae; genus Pseudomonas; species Pseudomonas sp. PDM17. The sequence goes on along the minus strand of NZ_JACVAT010000007.1, from coordinate 238,319 downwards.
CTTGAACTGATCAACCGGGGCCAGCTCTACCTGATCTCGCGCTGGCGCAAGCACGTGCCGAACGAGATCGCCGAGCGCTACCCGATCCTCGTGCTCAGCGACGTCTGGACCCGCGCCACCGAGCTCAGCCTGCCCGAAGCCAACCGCATGATCGACGAGCTGCTGGCGCGCTGGGGCGACTCGCGCGGCAACGGCCCGATGGGCAACCAGTACCTCTCGGCGCTGGCGGTGAAAGCCGTGCTGGCGCTGCAGAAAGATGACCTCGAACAGTGCATCACCCTGGCGCGCAAGGTGGAGAGCCAGCTGGGGCAGAATTCGGCGTTCCTCGAGGGCGCGATTCTGCTGATCGCCGCCTTCGCCCAGGTTGTGCGCGGCCAGGCCGAACAGGCACGTCGCCTGATGGGGCTGGCGCAGCAGCGCAACCACTTCCTCGATGGCCGCTACCTGCACATGCAGCAGTGCACCATCGAAGTGGTGCTGGCGCTGGAGCAGGGCCAGGTCCAGCAGGCGCAGATGCTTATCGAGCGCGTCCGTGAGCAGGCCATGCCGCTGTTCGACAAACGCTCCCAGGCTCTCGCGTTGCCGGCCATAGCCGAAGCACTGACGGCCTACTACCGCACCGAACTGGACGGCCTGGAAGAGCGCCTGCGCTGGGCGCTGGGCCGGGTCGACGTGGTCAACCCCATTGATCTGTACGCCCAGGGCATGCAGTGCCTGGCGCGCATCCAGCGCCTGCAAGGGCGCGGCAAGGAGGCGCTGGCCACCCTCGGGCTGATGCAGACCCTGGCTTCGCGAAACCAGTCCTGGCGCTTCTTCGCCATGGCGGTGGGCGAGGAGATCAACCTGATCCTCCAGGAAACCGCCACCGACCGCTGCAAGCGCGCCGAACAGCGGCTCAAGGCGATCGACTGGGCGAAGCTCGCCAGTCACTACAAGCAGATGCCGTTCAACCCGGTACTCTGGGTGCAGGGCATCAGCCGCGTGCGCCTGCTCCAGGCGCGCGGGCACTTCAGCGAGGCGTTGCACGAAATCACCCAGCTGCGCGGCATGCTGCAGCCGGGCTGGCACGGCCTGCAACGGCTGCGCCTGGATCTTCTGGCGGCCCTGAGCTACCAGCGCCTGGGCTACCAGGAACGCTCCCATAGCCTGCTTGGCCAATGCCTGGTCGGCGCCGAGCGGGAAGGGGTGCGGAGCATTTTCATCGAGGAAGGCGAGGGGGTTCGCCAGTTGCTGCAGCAACTGGAATCCACCGAGCGACAACCGGCGCTGCAGGTTTTCATTCGCGGAATGTTGACCGTCTGGCCGGGGCAGGAAGCACGCAGGTCGCCCGAAGTGCTCGAGGAAGGTCTGACCGACCGCGAGCGCGAGGTGGTATGCCTGGCGGCCCAGGGACTCTCCAACGAGGAGATCGGCCAGCAGCTGTCGCTGGCTCTGGGCACCGTCAAATGGCACCTGCACAACATCTACGAGAAGCTCAAGGTGCGCAATCGGACCCAAGCGATACGCCGTGCCCGCGAGCTGAGTCTGCTCTGACATGACGACCCTGACCACACTGCCGCAGCAGCCCATGCCGCTGCTGCGCACCAAGCTGTTTCCGCCGCGCACCGACAGCGATTCGCTGCTGCCGCGCCGCGCCCTGATCGACCGCCTGTATGCCCACCGCCAGCAGCGCGTGCTGATCCTCAGCGCGCCGGCCGGGTTCGGCAAGAGCACCATTCTCAGCCTGTTCCGCCAGCGCCTGCTGGAGGGTGGCGCGCGGGTTGCCTGGATGTCCTGCGACGAGGGCGACAGCGAGCCGCAGCGCCTGGTGCAGTACCTGGTGGCGAGTATCCGCAGCGTCGAGGCGGATTTCGGCACCAACACCTCGAACCTGCTGCAGTCGGACATGACCCTGCCGCTGGAAGGCATCATCGACGCCTTCCTTTCCGACCTGCGTCGCCTCGACGGGCCGATCTACCTGCTGCTCGATGACTTCCACCAGATTCGCCACCCGGCGCTGGCCCACGGCGCGCGCTACCTGATCGAGCACCTGCCGGACAACATCCGCCTGGTCACCAGCACCCGCTATCGCCCGCGCTTCCTGGTGGACGAGCCGGGCCTGGCGCCCTGGGCCTTCTGCCTGAGCGGCGACGACTTGCGCCTGACCCGCGAGGAAACCGACACCTTCCTCACCGAACTCAAGGGGCTGGCCCTGAGCGACAGCGAGCTCAAGCTGCTGCATAAACGCACCGAAGGCTGGATCACTGCGCTGCATCTCGCGGCCCTGGCGCTGGCGCGCAACCCGGACCGCGCGGCGCTGCTCAAGGGGCTTTCCGGCACCGAGCGCGACCTTGCCGACTACCTCGCCGAGGACGTTCTGCGCAGCCTGCCCGAACCGCTGCAGCAGTTCCTCGACCAGACCTCGGTGCTCGACGAATTCTGCGCCGAGCTGTGCAACGCCCTGACCGGGCGCCGTGATGGCCTGGACATGCTGATGCGGCTGCAGAACGAGCAATTGTTCATCATCCCGCTGGACGACCAGCGCGAGTGGTTCCGCTACCACCACCTGTTCGCCGAATTCCTTCAGGGCCGCCTGGCGCGCAACTCCGATCCGACGCCGCTGCTGCACGCCGCCGCGCGCTGGTGCGAGGGCCGCGACATGGCCGACCGCGCGATCAAGTACGCCCTGCGCGCCCGCGACTATGCCTTTGCCGCCGACCTGCTGGAGCGCCAGGGCGCAAAGCTGATTGCCGGCAACCGCGTGTACGGCATCCTCGGCATGCTCAGCAGCATTCCCGCCGAGGTGATCCGCGAGCACCCGGTGTTCCAGATCTTCTACGCCTGGCAGCTGGCCTTCGAGCAGAAGTTCGCCGAGGCCGAGGCGCTGATCGAAGAGCTCAGCGTCCGGTTGCTGCAGGGGCAGGGCAAGGTGCGTCACTTCGGCATGGCCGAGCTGCTCGCCGTGGCCCAGGTGCTGAAGGCGCTGGTGCTGCTGTACCAGGACAAGCTGGAGGCCTGCCTGAAGGTGGCGCGCCAGTGGCTGGCGCTGGTGCCGGGTAACCAGCCGGTATTTCGCGCCAGCCTGTCGTGCATCCAGGCTGCGGCCTATGCGCTGCTGGGTGACTACGCCGAGGCGGCCAGTGCCATCGGCGTTGCCCGCGATTGCCTGCGCATGGCTGACAGCGAATACCTGCAGGTCGTCGTCAGCATGATCGAGGCGCTGATCTGCAAGGAACGCGGTGAGCTGGAGCGCGGGCGGACCATTGCCGAGAGCGCGCGCAGCCGCGTGGAGCGGGTCTTCGGCCGGCGCAGCCGGGTCGGAGGACCGTTGTCCCTGGCCTATGCGGATCTGCTCTACGAGCAGGATCGCCACGCGGCGATCCTCGCCGAACTGCCGCTGGCCACCACCTGGCGCGACGTTGCCACACCGGTGGAGCTGATCAGTCGCGGTCAGTTGGTGATGGCCAAGGCGCGATTCTTCGCTGGTGAGGCCGAACAAGGGTTGGCCCAGCTCGACGAATGGCTGGTTGGCCTGCAGTCGCCGGGCTACGAGCGGGTGCATGCGCTGGCGATGAGCTGCAAGGTGCAACTGCTGCTGTGGATGCGCCGGCCCAACGAGGCCGAGCGTGTGTGTCTGCAACTGGCGCGGCACCTCTCGGGACTCAACGCCGAACGCTATGCCGATGCCCACGCGGCGCTGGTGATGGCAGAGGCGCGCCTGGCGCTTTCCGAGCGCCACGCCGAACGTGCGCAGCAGCGTCTGGAATCGTGTCTGGCGGGCTTTACCTCGCCCTATCAGCGCGACCGGCGGCTGCGTCTTTCGCTGTTACTTTCTGTGGCGTATTGGCAGAAAGGTAACAGCGAAAAAGCCTTCGCTCTGTTCGCCCCCACCCTCGAGGAAGCCTGGAACCTGGGTTACCGGCGCCTGTTCCAGGACGACGCCCTGTGGCTACTGCCACTCTGGGAGGCCTGGAAGGGCGCAGAACCCAAGCGCGCTTCGGCCTGGCAAGGGGTGGCCGAGATGCTTCGCGAGCAATGCCGCAGGCTCTCCGTTGATCCTGAAAGTTTCGATGAAAATCAAGATGTTAGCCACCGTGAGCGAGAGATCCTGCGGCTCGTGGCGGCCGGCTTGTCGAACCGGGACATCGCCCAGGCGGTGCATCTGTCGGAGGCCACCATCAAGTGGCATCTGCACAACCTGTTCGCCAAGCTCGGCGTGCGCAGCCGCACCCAGGCGGTACTCAAGGGGAAGAGTCTGGGACTGCTCAGCGAAGCTTGAGTCGGAAGGTTGGTTTTGCGCCATCCCTTGGATGGGCTGGCAGGTTCACGGCGGGTCAGTAGCTTGGAGACCAGGACGAGAAGCTTCGTGCTTCACGAATCCATACCCGCGGCGCCTAAGGAAGAAGTCGGGGGTCTGGAAGATCGGCATCAGCCGGTCAACCTGCAGCGGGGTAGGACGCCCCTTGCAGTGCCTGGGGCAACCCCACCTGAACACTGGAGAGTTATAACAATGAAAATCAAGCAACTGGTTCTTGCAAGCGCAGTTCTGGCCGCTCCGTTCCTGGCACATGCCGACATGAAATCCATGGATGACGCTGCACTGTCCGGTATCACCGGCCAGGATGGCATCAGCATTTCCGGTACCTTCAACGCCTCCATTGGCGCTGTCACCTACAAGGACGCCGACACCAACGGCGGTTCCCTGGTCCTGCAGGGTATCCACCTGCCGAGCGTGACCATCGCCGACAACGCGCCGATGACCGTCGACGTGGTGAAAACCAACATCACTCCGGTTGGCGGCGGCACTGCCGTAGCCACCGAACAACTGGCCATCGGCCTGCCCACCGTGACCGGTGACGTCACCATCGACGCCGTCAAGGTAGGCACCGGCGGCGCCAGCATTGGTTCGCTGACCGTTTCCAACCTGAACCTCGCCGGTTCGACCGTGAAGGTCTGGGGTCACTGATCCCGCAGGTTGAAGCGCAGTACCCCTTGCCGGCGCCTGCCGGCGAGGGTCTTCCAGGAATGACTTCCAGAATTTGAAGCGAGGGGTGGGATGTTCGAGATTCTGCTGGGAAGCCTGCTGGGCCTGTTCGGTTTTACCCAGGCCGTGGATACCAAGCCGCAACAGCAGGGCACAGTGAACATCTCGCAGCCGCTCACGCCCAACGGTCCTTTCCGCGAGTCGGTCCAGCTCGAGCCGATGAGCCAGGTGCAGTTCCGCAACGTCATCCGTCAGGCCTACGACTACAGCTGCGGCTCGGCGGCGCTGACCACGCTGCTGGACTACTACCTGGGCCGCAACCTGGAAGAGCGTCAGGTCATGGAAGGCCTGATCAAGTACGGCGAGGCCGACAAGATCGTCCAGCGCCGTGGATTCTCGCTTCTGGACATGAAGCGCTATGCCGCCGCACTCGGCTACAAGAGTGGCGGCTTCCGTGCCGAGTTCTCCGACCTGGACTCGCTCGAACACCCGGCGCTGGTGCCGATCCACTATGCCGGCTTCAAGCATTTCGTCGTGGTCCGCGACGTCTACAACGACCACGTCTTCGTTGCCGATCCTGCCTTGGGCAACATCAGTTTCACCCGCGCCCGTTTCGAGGAAATCTGGGACCAGAACGTGCTCTTCGTGATCTACCCCAGCGGCCAGGAGCCCAGGAACGCTCTGGAGCTGAAGGAAGCCGACATGCGCCTGGTGGACGACCGGACCGTGAGCCTGCTGGCTTTCCGCGAGTTCCCGGAGATGAGCAAGGTCACCCAGAACCAGATTGGCACAGCCGCCACGAACGGAGATGTCCAGTACATCCGGCGCAAGTGATCGCCCGATCGGCCCATACGAATAAGAACAAGACCAGGGGATAGCAACATGGATTTCAAGGGGTTTGCGTGCGTTGCCGCTCTGGCCTTGCTGGCAAGTACCAGCACCATCGCCGAAGAAGCGACAACCGAAGACGCGCGTGATGCGCTGGCCAAGAAGGATACCGACGCCGACAGCGCCAAGGCGCTGGAGCAGGTGTTCCAGGCCGCCGAGAAGAGCTACACCCTGCTCAAGAAAGGTGAGCGCCAGCTGACCTATGGCTTCGACTACACCCTGATGCGCGACACCCGCCTGCAGGCCGTGCGCAGTGGCGAGAACGTCTACAGCGTGCTGGCCCAGAGCGAGGCGCAGCACACCTTCACCAACTCGTTCACCTTCGACTACGGCATCTGGGACAACCTGACCTTCAGCATGCGCCTGCCGTTCGTGGCCAAGTACGACACCGAGCGCGACATCCATGCCTACAGCCTGGGCGATGTCTCCGCCACCCTGCGCTGGCAGCCCTGGGCCGCGCGTCGTGGCGCTCCGGTCACCACGCTCTACGCCACCCTCGGCCTGCCCACCGGCGACAGCCCGTACAAGGGCAACGTGCAGGACGACGTCTCCACCGGCAACGGCTTCTACAGCCTGGGCGCCGGCGCCAACATGTCCTACGTGATCGATCCCGTCGTGCTCTACGGCTCGCTGGGTTACACCTACAACATGAAGGTCGATGACATCCACCAGAACCAGTTCGGCGAAGAGCTGGAGAAGGTGGTGCCGGGCGATACGCTGAACTTCGCCATGGGGATGGCCTACGCGCTGTCCTACGACGTTTCCCTGGCCACCTCCTACCAGATGGCCTACTCGTTCAAGAACAAGTACTACTTCAACGACCGCACGGTCGAGGCGCCCGAGCAGACCAGCGCGATCATGAACTTCTCGCTCGGCCTGCGAACATCGCCGGACTACATCGTCAACGTGAACGCCGGTTTCGGTCTGACCGAAGACTCGCCGGATGTACTGCTGGGGGTTTCCCTTCCCCTGGATATCCAAGGCCTCAAAGCCCAGTAACCGACGAGCGACCACCACATGACTATGCGCATTTCGCCCCTCGCGGTGGCGATGGCAGGGGTAGGGTTTGGCTGGGCGACGCTCGCCAACGCCCAGCTCGCCAACGACCTGACCATCGGCAACCCCAAGGCCATGGCCATGGCCAACGCGGTCACGGCCGACTCCACCGGTATCGACGCGGTGCACTACAACCCCGCCGCCCTGACCAAGCTCAAGGGCCGCCAAACTCAGCTCAAGCTGATCACCGGGGTCATGGATATCCGCGCCGGCTTCAAGGCGCCGCCGGACTATGGTTCGTCCTCCTTCGGCCTGGACGACGACCCGGTGGCCGGTGAGAACAGCCGTACCCTGACTCCGACCATGTACCTGCCCGGCCTTGGCGGCATGACCGACATGCCGCTGCTGGTGGCGCCACTGGCCGGCCTGTCGATCAACCCGCCGGGCTCCAAGTTCACCTTCGCCACCAACGTCTACGCGCCCCAGGCGCTAGGCTATTCGCGCGACTCGGACAGCGACCCGGCACGCTACGAAGGCCGCCGCGTCTCGCTGCAGCGCATCACCTACTTCTCGCCCTCGGTGGGCTACGAGGTCAACGACGACCTGTCGGTGGGCCTGAGCATCGGCTTCTCCCACCAGGCGATGGCGCTGGACACCGACTTCCGCAACCCAGGCCTGCTTACCGGCCTGTTGCAGACCCTGCACGACACCACTTGCGTGCCCGGTGCGCAGGAGATCGTCGAGCTGGTGTTCAACGTCTGCGGCGGCCGCATCGGCCCCTACGACTCGCTGGCCAACCTCAAGCTGGACATGCAGCAGACCCTGTCGCCGAGCTTCAACCTGGGCGTGCTGTGGGAACCCTACGACTGGCTGGCTTGGGGCGCGACCTACCAGAGCGAGTCGCGCATGCACCTCAAGGGCAAGTACCGTGTCGACTACACCAAGGACTGGCAGGGCTTCTGGTCCGGCATGCAGAACTCGGTATTCGGCGCCTTCCTCAGCCCGCTGTTCCCCTACGGCAACGCCGAGGAAGAGCACGGTGTGGCGACACTGAACATGGTCAACCCGGACAGCTTCTCCACCGGGATCAAGGTGCGGCCGTTCGACAGGTGGCAGTTCAACTTCGACCTGAAGTGGACCGACTACAGCGACTGGAACAAGCTGGAAATCGAGTTCGACAAAGAGCTCGACCTGCTGCGCATCGCCAAGAACTTCGCGCCCAACGGCGCCACCGACCACAGCATCATCCTCGACCGTGGCTACCAGGACACCTGGAGTTATGCCATGGGCGTGCAGTACGACGTCAACGACCGCCTGCAACTGCGCGCCGGATACGAGTACCGTCCCTCGGCGATCCCCAAGGACAAGGCGGACGCCCTGGTGCCTATCGGCGACGCCGATCTTTACGGCCTGGGCCTGGGCTATCAGTGGGACAAGGACACGGTGATCGACCTGGGCTTCAACTACTTCGTCTCCAAGCAGAGCATCAAGGCGGGCACCAGTTGCAATCTGAACTGCACCGGCATCGACAACCTGGTGTACAACCCCTATGCCGGCCTCGACGTCAGCACCACGGTAAAGGCCTATGTGTTCGCCATGACTTACCGCACCACCTTCTGAGGGCAACAACATGAACGGGCTGACCCTCCTGATTTCCTGCGTCGCCGCCGTCGGCGTGGTGAGCGCATCGGCGCAGGCTGCCAGCGGCCGCTACCTGTCGTGGATCGACGACAGCGGCCAGGTGCACAACACCTTCGTCGACGCCAACTACGCCCAGCAGCAGCGCCAGGCGGACAAGCGCATCGACCAGAGCGACCGCGCACGCCTGATCGACCTCAGTGCCACCCAGTGGCCGGGCGCCCGGCCGGCGGGGGAGAGCAAGCGCCGCTACTTCACCTGGGTGGACGCCCAGGGCAACCTGCAGAACAGCTTCTACGCCGCCGGCCAGGTAGCACCCGGCCGCGCGGATTACGTGCTGCCCAACGGGGACCATTCTTCCGAGTACATCGACGCCGAGTCCTACGAGGATCGCGGCTTTGTCCGCAGTGAGAACGGCAACCCGTACTTCACCTGGGTCGACGACAAGGGGCAGGTGCGCAACTCACCGATCACAGCGGAGCAGCGCGGGGCAATGTTTCGTCGGGGCGAGCAGGGCGGCAGCACTATCGCCTTTACCGAAGGCCGGCAGATCGACCTGAAGGGGCGCCCGAACAACCTGCCGGGGCTCGACGGCATGGGCGAGCAGACTGACGCCATGAAGGCGCTGCTCAAGGGCAGTGGAAAGACCCTGGACGACCTCTATGTCGACCTGCAGCGGCGTTGCTGCGATCAGATGGGCGACGGTGACTTCACCGAGCTGTCGGTGGAAGAACCGCGCTACGAGGAGCTGAACAAGTTCTCGCCGAGCTTCGATTTCCCCATGGGCAAGAGCTACTTCGTGGCAATGAAGCTGCCCAGCTCACAACACGTCTACGGCTTGCGCGTGCGCAGCTTCGCCAACCACCAGGTGGTCTACCCGTCGCTGCTGTTCCTCGACGAGCAGAAGCGCCCGACGCGCCTGGTGAGTGACGCGGTGTACAAGCTCAATCCGGAGACCTGGTACCGCTATGCATTCATCGAAGGGACAATCCCGGTGCGCGCCAACCAGGGTGAGCGTTACGTCCTGCTGCTCACTACCGACGAGGACCGCAGCCTGCAGACCCTCGACAACAAGCCCTACAAGCGACCGCTGGAAGACCTGGCGGTGAACGAGGCCGGGATGAAGGTGCGCGAGCACGGTGACCAGGGTGGGTTCGAGCTGGCCGTAGTGCGCTGAAGTAGTTTCGTAGGGCGAATAACCCGAAGCGGGTTATCCGCCAGCCTCCACGGCGCATAACGCCGTTGGCGTTATGCGCCCTACGCGCTGTCCGCGAAATCAGATGACCATGAAAAAGCCCGGCGAATGCCGGGCTTTTTTGTGGGGCAGGGCGCTTCAGACTTCCTTCGGATGCACGTGGCCGAAGAGCTGCTGGGAGAAGCGCACGCGCTCTTCCACGGTTTCCTTCACACCCTTGGCTTCCAGCTCGGCCAGGTGCGCCTCGACGGCATGGGTGCGCAGGGTCAGGCCGCAGTCGTTGGCGATCTGGATGTTCAGGCCGGGGCGGGCGTTGAGCTCAAGGATCAGCGGGCCCTTGTCCTGGTCCAGCACCATGTCCACGCCGATGTAGCCCAGGCCGCACAATTCGTAGCAGCCGGCGGCGAGCTTCATGAAGCCGTCCCAGTTGGGCAGTTGTACGCCGTCCACCGCGTTGGTGGTGTCCGGGTGCTTGCTGATCTTGTTGTTCAGCCAGGTGCCACGCAGGGTCAGGCCGGTGGCAAGGTCCACGCCCACGCCGATGGCGCCCTGGTGCAGGTTGGCCTTGCCGTTGGACTGGCGGGTCGGCAGACGCAGCATCGCCATCACCGGGTAGCCCATCAGCACGATGATGCGGATGTCCGGTACGCCTTCGTAGCTGATGCTCTTGAAGATCTGGTCCGGGGTCACCCGGTACTCGATCAGCGCGCGGTCGCGGTGGCCGCCCAGGGAGTACAGGCCAGTGAGGATGCTCGACAGCTGGTGCTCGATTTCCTCATGACTGATGATCCGCCCGGAGACCGTCTTGTAGCGCTCCTCGAAGCGATCGGCGATCACCAGGATACCGTCGCCACCGGCGCCCTGCGCCGGCTTGATCACGAAGTCGCTGCGCTCGCCGATGATCTCCGGCAGGCGTTCGATCTCCTTCTCGGTGGAAATGATCCCGTACATTTCCGGTACGTGGATGCCCGCCTCGATGGCGCGCTGCTTGGTGATGATCTTGTCGTCGACGATCGGGTACAGGTGCCGCTGGTTGTACTTGAGCACGTAGTCCGCGTTGCGTCGGTTGATGCCCATGATGCCTTTGGCTTCCAGGGCTTTCCATCGCTTGATCAGGCCGAACATGGCTTAGTCCTTGAGGAAGGCTTTGAAGCGGAACAGTTCGGTCAGGCGGTAACCGCGGTAGCGACCCATCGCCAGCATGAACGACACCAGAATCAGCAGCACGGCCGGGAAGGTGAACACGAAGTACACCAGCTCCGGTACGCGCATCAGGATGTGCGCCAGGGCAGCGGCGAACAGGGTGCCGATGGCAGCCTTCATGGCGTGGGCGGCGCCGCGCTCTTCCCAGGTGATCGACAGGCGTTCGATGCTCATGGTCAGGATCACCATCGGGAACAGGGCGACCGACAGGCCGCTCTCGAAGCCGAGCTTGTGGCTGAGCAGGCTGATGGCGGCGATCATCACCACCACGAAGGTCAGCACCACCGACAGGCGTGGCAGCATCTGCAACTTCAGGTGTTCCAGGTACGAGCGTAGCGACAGGCCCAGCGCGGTGATAACGGTGAACAGGCCGATGCCCCACTGCAGGCCGGTCTCGCGGAAGGCCAGGGCGATCAGCACCGGGGTGAAGGTGCCCAGGGTCTGCAGGCCGATCAGGTTGCGCAGGATCAGGATCACCAGCACGCCGAACGGGATCATGATCATGATCTGGAAGGTCTGCTGAGTGGACAGCGGCAGGCCGTACAGCGAGTACTCGAGGAAGGCCGCGTCGGTGTTCTCGTCCGACAGCTTGGCCAGGCGGATGGCGTTCATCTCGCTGCTGTTGAGGCTGAAGCTGACCTGGGCCTTCTTGCCACCTTCGATGGACAGCAGGCTCTCGTCACCCAGCCACCAGATCAGGCGATCGTTGGGCAGGCCGCGCTCGCCGGTTTCCGGGTTGAAGTACAGCCATTCCTTGCCGTTGTAGCTGCGCAGCCAGAGTTCGGGCTGCTGCGGCTGGTTGGCGACCAGGCGGATGGTATGCACGCGCTCCAGCGGCACGTGGGCCACCGCGAGCAGGGTTTCGACCACGTGGGAGCGCTTGTCCAGGCTGGTGTCGCCGGCCAGCAGCAGTTTCACGTTGTCGTCATTGAGGTTGTTGGCGCGCTTGATGGCTTCGCTGACGAAGGTCTCGACGTCCGCCGAGTGCTGGCGGATGGGCGCGATCAGGGCTTCGGCGGCGATCTTGTCCGGGCCTTCCAGGGGCAGGCTGTCGCGGAAGATCGGGCCCTTTTCCTTGGCCTTCTCGGTAGCGCCGGCATAGCGCTTGGTCAGCACCAGGCGGTAGTAGAGGGTCTGCTGGCCGCTGGCGCGGCGCGAGGACCAGGTCACCTTGCGGTTGCCGTCGGAGCGGTTGATGCCCACGCCGTAGTTGTTGGAGACGAAGCTCTCGTTGAGGCTGACGTAATCCTGGGCCAATGGCGGCACGAACATCTGCACCTTCACCGGAGTCTTCGGCGTGGCGATGAACTCGACCTTGGCGTCGATGTTCCACAGGTCGTCGGTCTCGGCCTCGGTCATGGGGATGCCGAGGACGAAGATCTGGTAGGCGGTGATCGCGACGCCCAGCGTCAGCAGGATGGCGATCAGGACCTTCAGATGCAGGGTAAGAGAGCGCATGGGATTACTCGGCAGGTTTCGCTACGGGTTGGCAGCCGGGCTTGCCGGCAGCGTATTTCAGGCTCGGGTCGACCAGGGCGCCGAAGCGCTTGAGCGCGTCCGAGCCGATCAGAAGCGGGTATTGGAAGGCGCTGCGGTCGGTAAGGTTCACTTCGATGGTGCGCAGGGCCTTGCCCATGCACAGCTGAAGCTCGATGACCGGACGCGCGGTATAGGCCTTGCCTTCGTCGGGGTCGTAGTCGCCGTGGCGGCGCTTGATCTTGCTGATGCGCGCCAGGGGTTTCTCGATCGGCTGGCTGTCGGCGGTGTCGGTGGCCAGGTAGAACCGCACCCAGGTCTCGCCATCGCGCTTGAAGCGCTTGATGTCGCGGGCGCTGAGGGAAGCGGTCTTGGCGCCGGTGTCGAGCTTGGCGGCCAGTTCGATGTCCAGGTCGTTGATCCGGGCGTATTCGTTCAGGCCATAGACGGTCTTGCCGGCAGCTGCGCTGATGCCGGGAAGCAGGAAGATGCTCAGGAAGAGGAGCAGGGCAGTGGGCTTGAGTCTCATGGGCCTTGATGAGTGAGTGGCCGCAAAGCCTTGAAAAGAAACGCCCCGGTCGTCACCCCAAATGGCTGTGGCCGGCATGCCGGCCGGCGTGGCCTGGTGACGCCAGGCAATAGCGCGCCGAATTCTATCATGTGGTTTTTCGCTGGCGACAGTCGGTTGGCGTGTTGGCAGGGTATTTGTTTCAGGCATATGACAGGGCCTTGCGGGCCCGCCGAATGCCGGGCGAGCGGCGGGCTCTGCCAGAACCCGTCCGACCGCCAGGCGGCCGGGCGGGTTCAGTCACTCAGGGCTTTTCCTCCTCGGCGGTGACCTCGGTCCAGCTACTGTCCGGGTCGAAGCGGCTCATCTTCTTGGCGATTTTGTCGCTCTCCGGGCCGAGGTTCTTGGAGAAGATCTCGCCATCGTGGCTGATCATGAAACTCATCACGCCGCTGTCGCCGTACTTCACCGGCCAGGCGATCAGGGCAAAGCCGCGGGTCATCCTGCCGCCGATCTTGTAGTCGTAGGCGCCACCGGGGGCCGAGGGGCCCTGGGCGGTGAGGATGCGGTAGTGGTAGCCATGCCAGCCGTCGCCCGGCAGGTCGTCGCCGAACAATGGGCCGAGCGGGCTTTCCTCGCCGCCGTCTTCCTCCGGCCAGTACAGACCGTCATGGTGCCCGTCGCTGCTGACGAACTGCTGCGCGTACTCCAGGACGCCGTCGCCGTTGCGGTCAACCTCGGCGTAGTCCATCTGCGCGTCGTGGTAGGCCTGCACGGCCTCCAGGGTCGACTCCTCGTTGCGGCCGATGCGGCGAATGCGTATTTCCTCGCCGCCGGCCTTGGCGTTGAAGGCCCAGCCGTTCTTGTCGTGGACGATCGGCAGGGGCAGGGTCCAGGGATCGTTGCCGACGACCAGATGGGCGAGTCGCGGGTTGTCTTTCTCGATCCGGTGCTTGTCCTTGTAGTGGGCGAGGAAGGCGTCCACTTCATCCCGGTCGATGCCGGCGGTCGGTATGTAGCTCTGCCAGTCCTTGCCCAGCAGAGCGGCCAGGCGTTCGGGGTCGGCCTTTTCGGTGCCGAGCGCGGCGATGAAGGCGTCGGCGGCCGCGTCGGGGGTGGGGAAGCTGTCCTGGGCCAGCAGGCTGGCGGGCAGGGCGGCGAGGAGGGCGAGCGCCAGCAGGCGCGATGCGATGGGCATGGCTCGTCTCCTAGCGGCGCCGGCCGCCGCCGGAGGGCGCGCGGGCAGGACGTTGGACGGTGTGACCGGCGCGGGCGGCCTGCGGGCGGCTGGCGGCGGCGCGGCTGACTTGGCCGCGGTTGGCAACTTCGCGGGATTGCCTGGGGTTGTTGGCGCCGGCAAAGGCATTGTTGCGCGGGGCCTGGGTGCGGGCGTGCTGCTGGCGCGCCTGTTCGCGGATCTGCTGGTTGTTCTGCGTCCGTGGCCGTTGCTGCGCCTGGTTGCTGCGGTTCTGTACCTGGTTCTGCGTGCGCTGGCGGTTGTCCGGGGTACGGTTCAACTCGCGGGTGGCAGCTTGCGCCCGCTCACGGGCCTGGGCGTTGTCGCGGTTGCCTTGCTGCAGACGCTGCTGGGCTTGCGGGTTGTCCCGCAGGTCGCGGGTCGCCGCCTGGGCACGCTCGCGGGCCTGGGCATTGTTCGCCGCCGGTGGGGCGATGCCGCGTTGGGTCAGGCTCTCCCTGGCTTTCGCGCGCTCCTGGGTGCGGGCCGAGTCGAAGCCGCGCAGCGCATCACGCTGCTCGCCCCCGGCCAGTCGGCGGTTGTACTGCTCGCGGCTGGCAGAATCGCGATAAGGCACGCCATTGCGATAAGTCGGATTGTGCTGCCACTTCGCCCGGTTGCCGTTGACGTTGCCGGTGAAGTCTCGATTCACATTGCGATTCACGTTCCGGTTGCTGTTGAAGTTGTTGTAATGCTCCACGTCGACGTCGATGTCATGGTCGTCCCAGTCACAGTCGCCCCAGAGAGATCCGACGATGGCAACGCCCGCGCCGAACGCCAGACCGGTGGCCAGCGCCGTGGCGACGGGGTATTCGGGCGGTGGCGGGTAATACACCGGCGGGCTGGCGGGATAGGGCCAGGAGCCGTAGACCTGCGTGGGGTTGTAGCTGGGCACGTAGACCACCTGCGGATCGGTGGGCTCGATGATGATCGTCTGCGCCGCTGCCGGTTGCTGCACTACTACGGTGTCTCCACCGGAAGCGGGCTGCGTCGGTGCCGGCTGGGCGGCCGGCTTGATGGTTACGGTCTGCTGCTCGTTCGACTGCAGGTTGCCGGCGGCCTGGGCCTGGCGACGCAAGCGCTGGATGGAATCCATCACCGCATCGGGCTGGGCAAGGAAGGCATCGCCGACGCGTTGCACCCAGGCCGGGTCCTGCCCCAGCGTGGCGAGCACCAGGGGGAAGGCGACCAGCGACTGGACGCTGGGGTCCCAGGGTTGGTTGGCGACCTGTTTCACGGCGTCATCGCCTGCCGCCTTGGGGTTGGCCTTCGACCAGGCTGCGGCGTCGGCAACGTTGCCGGGGTAGGTGGTGGCCATCAGCACCTGGGCCAGCAGCGAGTCGGGATACAGCGCCAGCGGCGCGAGCATCTGGTCCAGTTCCTCGACGCTGAACACCGCCTGCGAGGGCGCGGCAGCGGGCGCGGCCGGGGCGGCGGCTGGAGGCGGGGCAGGAGGCGCTGGCGGGGGAGGCGCTGTCGCGGCGGGCGGGCTGGCGGGTGGCGTGGCGGCCGTGGCGGTCTTGGCGACGGGCTTGTCGCCCGAATCGCAACCCGTCAATGCCAACAAGGCGACCAGAATCAGGTACTGACATTCTCGCATGGCGCTCTCCTGTGCCGGGAATGCCCGATCCGTGAAAACTGCCACGGGTAAAACGCGGGTTCAGAGAATGATAGGCGCCCGAATGAAAGGCTGCAGAAAGTCGAACGGCCGGTGATGCCGGCCGTCGGTTGGGGGATTTTTACGTGGTGGCCGGTTACTTTAGCCGGCGCTCGACGCCTTTCTCGACGAGGATCTTGGCGGAGATCTCCTCCACCGAGAAATGCGTCGAGTTGATGTAGGCGATGTTCTCGCGGCGGAACAGGTTCTCCACCTCGCGAACCTCGAACTCGCACTGGGCGAAGCTGGCGTAGCGGCTGTTGGGCTTGCGCTCGTGGCGGATGGCGGTGAGCCGGTCCGGATCGATGGTCAGGCCGAACAGCTTGTGCTTGTAGGGCTTGAGCGCGTTGGGCAGTTGCAGGCGCTCCATGTCTTCTTCGGTCAGCGGGTAGTTCGCCGCGCGGATGCCGTATTGCAGGGCCATATAGAGGCAGGTGGGCGTCTTGCCGCAGCGCGAGACGCCGACCAGGATCAGGTCGGCCTTGTCGTAGTAGTGGGTGCGGGCGCCGTCGTCGTTGTCGAGGGCGAAGTTCACCGCATCGATCCGCTCCATGTAGTGCGGGTTATGGCCGATGCTGTGGGATTTTCCGACGGAATACGACGAGTCTGAGGATAATTCTTGCTCGAGCGGGGACAAAAAGGTCGAGAAGATGTCAATCATGAAACCGTTGGATTGCGCCAGGACCGAGCGGATCTCACGATTGACGATGGTATCGAAGATGATCGGTCTTGCCCCGTCCGCCTCCGCAGCCCGGTTGATTTGCTGTACCATGACGCGCGCCTTTTCTTCGGTATCGATGTAAGGTCGTGTCAGTTTGGTGAAGTTGATGTTCTCGAACTGCGCCAGAAGGCTCTGGCCGAGGGTTTCGGCAGTGATGCCGGTGCCGTCGGAGATGAAGAATGCAGTTCGTTTCATGTGCGCTGCGGGCCTTATAGGTAGGATCGAATCCTGGTTATGATAGGCCCCGCGTTTGCAAGGCCCTTTGCCGGGGCATTCTCACCCATTTTTCCGGCTCCGGCCAGACAGGGTGGGGCCGCACCGACTTGTATGACCTTTTCCAACACTTAGTGGAGAGATCACCTTGGTAGAGTACGTAGTTTCCCTCGATAAGCTCGGCGTCCACGATGTCGAACATGTGGGGGGCAAGAACGCATCCCTGGGCGAAATGATCAGCAACCTCGCCGGTGCCGGCGTTTCCGTACCGGGTGGCTTCGCCACTACCGCCCAGGCCTACCGTGACTTCCTCGACCAGAGCGGCCTGAACGATCGCATCCACGCGGCCCTCGACGCCCTGGACGTGGACGACGTCAACGCCCTGGCCAAGACCGGCGCGCAGATCCGCCAGTGGGTGATGGACGCCGAGTTCCCCGAGCGTCTGGATGCCGAGATTCGCAAGGCCTTCGCCGAGATGGCCGGCAGCAACGACAACATGGCCGTGGCCGTGCGTTCCTCCGCCACTGCCGAAGACCTGCCGGACGCTTCCTTCGCCGGCCAGCAGGAGACCTTCCTGAACATCCGCGGCGTGGACAACGTGATCCGCGCGGCCAAGGAAGTCTTCGCCTCCCTCTTCAACGACCGTGCCATTGCCTACCGCGTCCACCAGGGCTTCGACCACAAACTGGTCGCCCTGTCCGCCGGCGTGCAGCGCATGGTCCGCTCGGAAACCGGCACCGCCGGCGTGATGTTCACCCTGGACACCGAATCCGGTTTCCGTGACGTGGTGTTCATCACCGGCGCCTACGGCCTCGGCGAGACCGTGGTGCAGGGCGCGGTGAACCCCGATGAGTTCTACGTCCACAAGCCGACCCTGGAAGCTGGCCGCCCGGCCATTCTGCGTCGCAACCTGGGCAGCAAGGCAATCAAGATGATCTACGGCGACGAAGCCAAGGCCGGAAAATCGGTCAAGGTGGTCGACGTGGAGAAGGCCGACCGCGCCCGCTTCGCGCTGTCCGACGCCGAAGTGACCGAACTGGCCAAGCAGGCCCTGATCATCGAGAAGCACTACGAGCGTCCGATGGACATCGAGTGGGCCAAGGACGGTGACGACGGCAAGCTGTACATCGTGCAGGCCCGTCCGGAAACCGTTAAGAGCCGTTCCAGCGCCAACGTGATGGAACGCTACCTGCTCAAGGAAAAAGGCAAGGTCCTGGTCGAAGGCCGCGCCATCGGCCAGCGCATCGGCGCCGGCCCGGTGAAGGTGATCCACGACGTTTCCGAGATGGACAAGGTCCAGCCGGGCGACGTGCTGGTCTCCGACATGACCGACCCGGACTGGGAACCCGTGATGAAGCGCGCCAGCGCCATCGTCACCAACCGTGGCGGCCGCACCTGCCACGCCGCGATCATCGCCCGTGAACTGGGCATCCCGGCAGTTGTCGGCTGTGGCAACGCCACCGCGGCGCTGAAGGATGGCCAACGCGTGACCGTATCCTGTGCCGAAGGCGATACCGGCCTGATCTACGAAGGCGAGCTGGGCTTCGACGTCCGCCAGAACTCGGTCGACGCCATGCCCGACCTGCCGTTCAAGATCATGATGAACGTCGGCAATCCGGATCGCGCTTTCGATTTCGCCCAGCTGCCGAACGAAGGTGTGGGCCTTGCCCGCCTGGAATTCATCATCAACCGTATGATCGGCGTGCACCCCAAGGCGCTGCTGAACTTCGCCAGCCTGCCGGCGGACATCAAGGAAAGCGTCGAGAAGCGCATCGCCGGTTACGACGATCCGGTCGGCTTCTACGTCGAGAAACTGGTCGAGGGTGTCAGCACCCTGGCCGCCGCTTTCTGGCCGAAGAAAGTCATCGTGCGTCTGTCGGACTTCAAGTCCAACGAATACGCCAACCTGATCGGCGGCAAGCTCTACGAGCCGGAAGAAGAGAACCCGATGCTCGGCTTCCGTGGCGCCTCGCGCTACATCAGCGAATCCTTCCGTGACTGCTTCGAACTCGAATGCCGCGCGATGAAGAAGGTCCGCAACGAGATGGGCCTGACCAACGTCGAGCTGATGGTGCCGTTCGTCCGTACCCTCGGCGAAGCCTCCCAGGTCGTCGACCTGCTGGCCACCAATGGCCTCAAGCGTGGCGAGAACGGCCTGCGCGTCATCATGATGTGCGAGCTGCCGTCCAACGCCCTGCTGGCCGACGAGTTCCTCGAGTTCTTCGACGGCTTCTCCATCGGCTCCAACGACCTGACCCAGCTGACCCTGGGCCTGGACCGTGACTCGGGCATCGTCGCGCACCTGTTCGACGAGCGTAATCCGGCGGTGAAGAAGCTGCTGTCCAATGCCATCCAGGCGTGCAACCGCGCCGGCAAGTACATCGGCATCTGCGGCCAGGGCCCGTCGGACCACCCGGATCTCGCCAAGTGGCTGATGGAGCAGGGCATCGAGAGCGTGTCGCTGAACCCCGACTCGGTCCTCGACACCTGGTTCTTCCTCGCCGAAGGCCAGTCCTGACGGTTCCTTCTCCATCCTGAGAAGGGCGGGTGATTTCACCCGCCCTTTTTTATGCAAGCGATTCCATGCAAAGCAGCAGTCAACTCTTCCCCGTCGCGCTAGTCAGCGCGGAATTGCGCGGCGACCTCACCGAGGACGTCTACCGCCTCAAGCCGAACAACAGCCCGGACTCCAGCGTCGAGCTGGCGGTCACCCGTCTCGGTCGCCCCGAAGGGCGGCGTGGCGTGCCGGTGATCCTGTTGCACGGCAGCTTCTCCAACCGCCGCTTCTGGTTCTCGCCCAAGGGTATTGGCCTGGGTGCGTATCTGGCGCGTGCCGGCTTCGATGTCTGGATCGCCGAGATGCGCGGGCATGGCCTGTCGCCCCGTAACGCTGACTACGATCGCAATCGTGTCGCCGACTACGCACGTTTCGACCTGCCGGCCATTGCCAATTTCGTGGTCGAGCAGAGCGGCCAGGCGCCGCATTGGGTCGGGCACTCTCTGGGCGGCGTCACCCTGGCTGCCGCGCTGGGCGGCGGCTACCTGAATGAGCAGCAGGCCGCCAGCGCGGCGCTGTGCGGTAGCCAGATCAGCCGTACCTACTGGCCGCTGAAGCTACCGCCCGTGGCCTGGGGCGGGCGCTTGCTGCTCAAACGCATGGGCGGGCTGTCCGGTTCGCGCCTGAAACGCGGGCCGGAGGACGAGCCGCTGGGGCTCGCCCTCGAGGCCCTGCACTGGTACGGCCTGTTCGGCCGCTTCGGCGAGAAGGACAACGACTGGTGGGGCGGTTTACAGAAGGTTTCCCTGCCGGTGCTGGCCATCGGCTCCGATGGCGATATCCAGGACCCGGCCTGGGCCTGTCGCAAGTTGCTGGAGCAGTTCGGCTCCGAGATTCGGCAGTTCTTGCACCTGGGGCGCCGTCAGGGCTTCTCGGAAGATTACGGCCACGTCGAGATGCTGATCAGCAAGTGCGCCCAGCGTGAGGTCTGGCCACTGCTGCAATACTGGCTGGAGCACAGCGGCTTGCCGGAAGGGCAGGGCGCTCTGGCGCAGGCTTGAGCTTGGCGTGGCAGGGAGTAGACTGTGACGCCATTGCGGCTTTCGGTCACATCCAGGCCTGAAACCCTGCCGGATTTCATCAAGAGGAGCTTCTCCATGCATTACGTCACCCCCGATCTGTGCGATGCCTACCCGGAGCTGGTCCAGGTCGTCGAGCCGATGTTCAGCAACTTCGGCGGACGGGACTCCTTCGGTGGCGAGATCGTCACCATCAAGTGCTTCGAGGACAACTCGCTGGTCAAGGAGCAGGTCGAGAAGGATGGCAAGGGCAAGGTGCTTGTGGTCGACGGCGGCGGCTCGCTGCGCCGTGCACTGCTGGGTGACATGCTGGCCGAGAAGGCCGCCAAGAGCGGCTGGGAAGGCATCGTGGTGTACGGCTGCATCCGTGACGTCGACGTGATCGCGCAGACCGATCTGGGCGTGCAGGCGCTGGCCAGCCACCCGATGAAGACCGACAAGCGCGGTATCGGCGACCTCAACGTGGTCGTGACCTTCGGCGGCATCACCTTCCGCCCGGGCGAGTTCGTCTATGCCGACAACAACGGCATCATCGTCTCGCCTAAAGCGTTGAAAATGCCGGAATAATTCGAACCTTCCAGCTGAAGTTCGGGTCAATGCCGGGAGCGAAAGCTTCCGGCATTTTTCATGGGGCCTCGCGCAAGCGACCTTGAGCGAAGGAAAAGGGCATGCAGCAGTACGAGAGCGGCACGGAACGCGGACTGATCGACGGCTTCGTGCTGGATGGCCACGGTGGTGGTCGGCGGATCACCCGCAGCGAGTTGCCGCTGCTGGATCTCAAGCCCGAGGAGAGCCTCTGGGTGCACTGGGACCGAGGTGTGCCCGAAGCCCAGTCCTGGCTGCGCGAATCCAGCGGTCTGAACGAGTTCGCCTGCGACCTGCTGCTGGAAGAGGCCACCCGCCCGCGCCTGGTCGACCTGGGGGGCGAACGCCTGCTGCTGTTTCTGCGCGGGGTCAACCTGAACCCCGGTGCGGTGCCTGAGGACATGGTCTCACTGCGGGTCTATGCCGAGTCGCAGCGGGTGATTTCCCTGCGTCTGCGTCCGCTCAAGGCGGTCGCCGACCTGCGCGCCGACCTGGATGCCGGTACCGGCCCGAAGACGGCCTCGGAAGTGGTGCTGTACCTCGCCCACTACCTCACCGACCGCGTCGATACCCTGATCGGCGGCCTCGCCGATCAGCTCGATGCGATGGAGGAGGCCATCGAGGAAGACGAGCGCAGCATTCCCGACCAGCACCAACTGCGCACCCTGCGGCGACGTGCCGCGGGGTTGCGCCGTTACCTGGCGCCGCAGCGGGAAATCTACTCGCAGATGGTCCGGTTCAAGGCGTCCTGGACGGTGGCCGACGACGCCGACTACTGGAACGAGCTCTACAACCGCCTGACCCGCAACCTGGAAGAACTGGAGCTGGTGCGCGAGCGCATCAGCCTGATCCAGGAAGCCGAACATCGTCGAATTACCGAGCGGATGAACCGCACCATGTACCTGCTTGGTATCATTACCGGCTTTTTCCTGCCCATGAGCTTCGTGACCGGTCTCCTGGGCATCAACGTCGGCGGCATTCCCGGCTCCAGCGCGCCCTACGGCTTCGCCGTGGCCTGCCTGGTGATCCTCGGGATAGTGGCTTTCCAATGGTGGATATTCCGCCGCATGCGTTGGCTCTAGGTGTGACTTTTGAGGTGGTGGGGGCGTCAAGCACCTCACACAGGCGAGGTGCGTATGCACGACCCATTTGAAGAATCCTTGCGCGATCTGCTGCGAATGCCCCCGGAACAGCCGGGAGACGATTCGCGCCTGGATCGCGTCCTGAAGACCGCCAACCGCCAGGTTGGCGCGGGCGATCTGTTCAGCCTGATGGGGCACTGGTTCCAGGCCCTGTCCATTGGCGTGAGCCGTGGCGCCGCGCACCTTGCACCCGTCTCGCGCCACGCGCAGAATTCCGCCCCTTCCGCTGACAAGGCCGACTGAACATGCAATTCGACATCTGGACGCAAAGCCTGCTCACCGCCATGAACACCCTGTGGGGCAAGCTGGCCGGGTTCATCCCGAACCTGCTCGCCGCGCTGGTGATCGTGCTGCTCGGCTTCGTCGTCGCCAAACTGCTCGATGCGCTGCTCTCCAAGCTGCTGGCCAAGCTCGGCCTGGACCGCCTGATGGCGGGTACCGGCCTGACCAAGCTGCTGGCCCGCGCCGGCATCCAGGTGCCGGTCTCGACCCTGATCGGCAAGATCATCTACTGGTTCGTGCTGCTGGTATTCCTCGTCTCCGCGGCGGAGTCCCTCGGTCTGCAGCGCGTCTCGGCCACCCTGGACATGCTCGCGCTGTACCTGCCCAAGGTGTTCGGCGCGGCGCTGGTGCTGATCGTCGGCATCCTGCTCGCCCAACTGGCCAACAGCCTGGTGCGCGGCGCTGCCGACGGCGTCGGGCTGGAGTACGCCAACGGCCTGGGCCGCGTGGCCCAGTGGCTGGTCATCATCATCAGTATCTCGGTGGCCATCGGCCAGCTCGAGGTCAAGACCGACCTGCTGAACTACATCATCGCCATCGTGCTGATCACCATCGGCCTAGCTGCCGCACTTGCCCTGGGCCTGGGCAGCCGTGAGGTGGCAGGGCAGATCATCGCGGGCATTTACGTGCGGGAGCTGTATCAGGTCGGACAACAGGTGAAAGTGGCTGATGTCGAAGGCATCATCGAGGAAATTGGTACCATCAAGACTATCCTGCTGACAGACGAGGGTGAGCTGGTGTCGATCGCCAACCGCATCCTGCTCGATCAGCGTGTAACCAGTCGCTGAAGATGATGACCGATTACCGGTACGGCTTCTGTAAAGCCGCGCCGGACGCTGACTTGACCTGGCCCGACCCGACTTGAACAAGCCGCAATCACTGTCCTTGCGCTATGACCCGCGCCAGCTCACCGACGAGGAGCTGGTGGAGCGTTCCCACGAGGAGCTCTACCACGTGACGCGGGCTTATGAAGAGCTGATGCGCCGCTACCAGCGCACGCTCTTCAACGTCTGCGCGCGCTATCTGGGCAACGACCGGGACGCCGATGATGTGTGTCAAGAGGTCATGCTCAAGGTGCTGTATGGTCTGAAGAACTTCGAGGGAAAGTCGAAGTTCAAGACCTGGCTGTACAGCATCACTTACAACGAGTGCATTACCCAGTATCGGAAGGAACGGCGCAAACGCAGATTGCTTGATGCGCTGAGTCTGGATCCAGTCGAGGAAGCCTCTGAAGAGAAGGCTCCGAAAGTCGAAGAACGGGGTGGGCTAGACCGCTGGCTAGTTCATGTCAATCCCATTGATCGGGAAATCCTCGTGCTTCGATTTGTTGCGGAACTGGAGTTCCAGGAGATCGCCGACATCATGCACATGGGGCTTAGCGCCACAAAGATGCGCTACAAACGTGCACTCGATCGAATGAGAGAAAAGTTTTCGAATGTGACGGAATCTTAGTCCGGGAAATATTGTCTCTCTGTTTGGCAAGTTCTGATAAACTTGCCACCCAAGTTGTACGGCCTATGGTTAGGACAACTTATTGACCACCAAGATGGGGATTTAACGGATGAAACTGAAGAACACCTTAGGCGTCGTAGTTGGCTCGCTGATCGCCACCGCCGCTGTCAATGCCTTCGCTCAAGGCCAGGGCGCCGTCGAAGTCGAAGCATTCGGCAAGCGCTACTTCACCGACAGCACCCGCAACATGAAGAACGCGGACCTGTACGGCGGCTCCGTTGGTTACTTCCTGACCGACGACGTCGAGCTGGCTCTGTCCTACGGTGAGTACCACGACGTACGTGGCACCTACGAGACCGGCAACAAGAAGGTCCATGGCAACCTGAGCACTCTGGACGCCATCTACCACTTCGGCACCCCGGGTGCTGGCAACCTGCGTCCGTACGTTTCCGCCGGCGTTGGTCACCAGAGCCTGACCAACATCAACTCCGACAACGGTGGTCGTCAGAACCTGACCATGGCCATGGTCGGTACCGGTCTGAAGTACTACTTCACCGAAAACTTCTACGCCAAAGCCAGCCTCGACGGCCAGTACGGCCTGGAGAAGCGTGACAACGGTCACCAGGGCGAGTGGATGGCTGGCCTGGGCGTCGGCATGAACTTCGGCGGCGGCGCCAAGCCGGCCCCGGCTCCCGAGCCGGTTGCTGAAGTCTGCTCCGACTCCGACAACGACGGCGTCTGCGACAACGTCGACAAGTGCCCGAACACCCCGGCCAACGTCACCGTTGACGCCAACGGCTGCCCGGCTGTTGCTGAAGTCGTTCGCGTTCAGCTGGACGTGAAGTTCGACTTCGACAAGTCCAAGGTTAAAGAGAACAGCTACGCTGACATCAAAAACCTGGCTGACTTCATGAAGCAGTACCCGTCCACCTCCACCACCGTTGAAGGCCACACCGACTCCGTCGGCACCGACGCCTACAACCAGAAGCTGTCCGAGCGTCGTGCCAACGCCGTTCGTGACGTACTGGTCAACGAGTACGGTGTTGAAGGCGGCCGCGTAAACGCTGTTGGTTACGGTGAGTCCCGTCCGGTTGCTGACAACGCAACCGCCGAAGGCCGCGCTGTTAACCGCCGCGTAGAAGCCGAAGTGGAAGCCCAAGCCAAGTAATTGGTCTGAGCTGACGAGAAAAACCCGGCCTAGGCCGGGTTTTTCTTTGCCTGCAGGAAAGTGAATCTCAGGCGGTGCGGGCCAGAATTGCCTGCTGCGCAGCGGCGGCGACTTCGCCGATCACCAGGATTGCCGGGCTCTTCAGGGCAAAACTCTGGGCGTCTTCCAGCAGGTCGCCCAACTGGCTGCGGTATTCGCGTTGGGCGGGCAGGGATGCGTTCTCGATCATCGCCACCGGCGTGCCGGCCGCCATGCCGCCTTCGAGCAGTCCGTCGCGGATTTCCGCCAGTTTCGCCACGCCCATGTACACCACCAGCGTTGTTCCGCCTTCGGCCAGGCCGCGCCAGTTCAGCGGGCTGTCGTCCTGGGTGTGCGCGGTCACCAGAGTCACGCCTCGGCTGATGCCGCGCAAGGTTACGGAGATGCCGCACTGAGTCGCTGCGGCCAGCCCGGCAGTGATGCCGTTGACCAACTCGCAATCGATACCCCGCGCAATCAGCCAGTCAGCTTCTTCGCCGCCACGGCCGAAGATGCATGGGTCGCCGCCTTTCAGGCGTGCGACGCGGCGCCCCTGGCGGGCGTAGCGCAGCATCAGGCGGTGGATAAAGTCCTGCGGGGTGGAGCGGCAGCCGCCGCGTTTCCCGACCCCAATCACTCGCGCCGAAGGGCAGTGCTCCAGCACCGCCGGGTTCACCAGGTCGTCGATGAGCACCACGTCGGCCTGAGCCATGGCCCGGACGGCCTTCAGGGTCAGCAGTTCCGGGTCGCCGGGGCCGGCGCCGATCAGCCAGACTTTTCCACTCATGTCGTTCTCCTCAGGCTGCCGTCTTCGCGGCTTGATTCAGGCGGTAGCGGCCAGTGGCTTCTGAGCCAGCAGGCGCTTGATTTCCGGTACGCAGGAGCCGCAGGCGGTCCCGCACTTGAGTTCGCATTTGAGGCCTTCCAGGTCCAGGCCCTTGTCGATCCCGGTCTGGATGCGGCTCTGGCTGACGTTCAGGCAGTTGCACAGCGTCTTGTCCGCTGCCGCGCCGGCTTTACCCGGGGCGGCGCTCAGCGGGGCAAGCAGCCAGCGGCGCAGCTCCTGATCGGCGCGGCCTTCCTTCCACAATTCGCGCAGCCACGCGCGGGCGGCGGTTTCGCCAGCCAGGCGCAGCGAGACGATTCGCGATTGTTCGATACGCACGCGTTTGCCGACGGTGCGGCGCGGGTCGTCATAGGCCATGACCGGACCGTCGCCGAGGTCGAGCAGGGCGTCGATGCGGGCCAGCCAGTCCGCGCTGGGCGCTTCGTGGTGTGCGGCACGGATCACCAGTGCCGGGCGTTCACGGCCGGTGGGGCTGAAGCTGGCGTAGCGCAGGTCTTCGAACAGCGGGCGCAGGGCGTCGAAGCGCTTCTGCACCTCACCTTCTACCAGCGCGAAGAACTGCCAGGGCAGCTCGATGCGGCTGACTTCCACCGTGGCGTGTTTCAGTTCGGGCTGACGCGACAGAGGATCCACCGCCGGCAGGGTCAGCACGTTGATGCCCAGGCCCTTGAGGAAGCGGTCGCCCCAGTGCATCGGCAGGAAGGCCTGGCCGGGACGCAGGCGGTCGTCGGCTTGTACCGGCAGCACCAGTTCGCCACGGCGGCTGTGCAGGCGAACCAGTTGGCCGTCGCTGATGCGCCGGCGGCGCAACTCGTCCGGGTGCAGGCCGAGTACGGCTTCTTCCACATGGCCGAACAGTTGCGGCGCGGTGCCGGTGCGGGTCATGCCGTGCCACTGATCGCGCAGGCGGCCGGTGTTGAGGATCAGCGGGTAACGTGCATCGCGCTTTTCCTTCGGTGCTCGGTAGGGCTCGGCGATCAGCCGCGCGCGGCCATTGATGGTGGCGAACTGTCCGTCGCCATACAGGCGTTCGGTGCCTCGGGTAGCGCCGGTGCGGAAGGGCCACTGCTGCGGTCCACGTGTGTCCAGCAGGGCGTAGTCGACGCCGGACAGGTCGAGATCACGATCACGGGTCAGCAGCTTGTATTCGTCGAACAGCGCGGACGGCGAATCGAAGTCGAACAGGCTGTTTTCGTCGGGGCGCAGGCGCTGCTCCAGGCGGCGGGCGAAGTCGCAGACGATGTTCCAGTCCGCCCGTGCTTCGCCGATGGCCGGGATGGCCGGGCGCACGTGGCTGATGCGGCGTTCGGAGTTGGTCACCGTGCCTTCCTTCTCGCCCCAACTGGCGGCCGGCAGCAGCAGGTCGGCGTACTGGCAGGTCTCGCTGGTGGTGAAGGCTTCCTGGACGATGACGAAGGGGCAGGCGGCCAGGGCTTCGCGCACGCGGGTCTGGTCCGGCAGTGATTGGGCCGGGTTGGTGCAGGCGATCCACAGGGCCTTGATGCGCCCGTCGCGTACTGCGTCGAAGAGTTCGATGGCGCTCAGGCCGGGGTTCTCCGGCAGTTGTTCGACACCCCAGTAATCAGCCACTTCGGCACGGTGTTCGGCGTTGGCCGCCTCGCGGTGGCCGGGCAGCAGGTTGGACAGGCTGCCAGTCTCGCGGCCGCCCATGGCATTGGGTTGGCCGGTGAGGGAGAAGGGGCCGGCACCGGGTCGGCCGATCTGCCCGGTGGCCAGGTGCAGGTTGATCAGCGCACTGTTCTTCGCGCTGCCGGCGGTGGACTGGTTCAGCCCCATGCACCAGAGCGAGAGGAAGGAGGGCGACTGGCCGATCCACTGGGCCGCGCGCTGCAGGTCATCGACGGCGATGCCGCAGATTTCCGCCACGGCCAGCGGACCGTAGTCCCGCACCAGGGCCTTGAGTTCATCCAGGCCGTCGGTGTGGGCGTCGATGAAGGCGCGGTCGGTCCAGCCTTCCCAGAGCAGGATGTGCAGGATGCCGTGGAACAGCGCGACGTCGGTGCCGGGCAGGATCGCCAGGTGCAAATCGCCCGCCTCGGCGGTGTCGGTGACGCGCGGGTCGATGACGATCAGCTTCATCTCCGGGCGACGTGCGCGGGCCTCTTCCAGGCGGCGGAACAGCACTGGGTGGGCATAGGCCATATTGCTGCCGGCGATCATCACGCAGTCGGCCAGCTCGATGTCCTCGTAGCTGCAGGGCGGGGCGTCGGCGCCCAGGCTGCGCTTGTAGCCGACCACTGCCGAGGACATGCACAGGCGGGAGTTGCTGTCGATGTTGTTGGTGCCGACCAGGGCGCGGGCGAGCTTGTTGAAGGCGTAGTAGTCCTCGGTCAGCAGTTGGCCGGAGACGTAGAAGGCCACGCTGTCCGGCCCGTGCTCGCGGAGGGTTTCGGCGAAGACGCCGGCGGCATGCTCCAGTGCGGTGTCCCAGTCGGTGCGGGCGCGTGACAGTCCCTTGCCCAGGCGCAGCTCCGGGAATTGCGCACGGGCGTCTGCGTCGCCGGTGAGGTGCAGGGTCGAGCCCTTGCTGCACAGGCGGCCGAAGTTGGCCGGATGCTGCGGGTCGCCCTGCACGCCGAGGATGCGCTCGTCGTCGTGCTCGATCAGTACACCGCAACCCACGCCGCAGTAGCAGCAGGTGGATGCGGTAGTGCGACGGTTGTGGGTCATGGCGCAGCCTCGCTCTGAATCGGAAGCAGGGAAATCAATCGCAGGGGGATCAGGCGCAGTGGGCGAGGTTGTCGCGCAGGGCCAGCAGCACACGGCCATCTACGATCTTCACCTCGTGGCGATGGGCGCAGCCCTGGTCGGGGGCCACGGCCTCGCCGCTGGCCAGTTCGATCTGCCAGTTGTGCAGCGGGCAGGCCACGCGCTTGCCGTAGATCAGGCCCTGGGACAGCGGGCCGCCCTTGTGCGGGCAGCGGTCGTCGAGGGCGAAGACCTCGTCATCGGAGGTGCGGAAGATCGCGATGTCGCCCTTGGGGCCGGCGATGACGCGCGAGCCCAGCGGGTTGATGTCGTCCAGGGCGCAGATGTCTAACCAGTTCATGGGGTGTCTCCGGCAATCGGGTAGTAGGGGCCCCGGTGGCGGGGCCCGGCGGGCACTCAGGCGGGTTCCAGCTGCTTGAGGGGAATCCGTTCGAATTCCTTCTTCAGCGGCTGCTGGGCGATGCGCTCCTGCCACGGGTCCTGCTCCAGCGACAGGGAGAACTGCAGGCGGGCGTTGAGCGCCTTGCGGTTGTCCGCGTCTTCCAGCACGGCCTTCTTGATGCGCTCCATGCCGACGCGCTGCAGGTAGTGCACGGTGCGTTCGAGGTAGAAGGCTTCCTCGCGGTAGAGCTGGAGGAAGGCGCCGCTGTATTCGCGGACTTCGTCGGAGGTCTTGAGCTTGACGAAGAATTCCGCCACCTCGGTCTTGATCCCGCCGTTGCCGCCGATGTACAGCTCCCAGCCCGAATCCACACCGATGATGCCGATGTCCTTGATGCCGGCCTCGGCGCAGTTGCGCGGGCAGCCGGAGACCGCCAGCTTGACCTTGTGCGGCGACCACATGTTGAACAGGTCGTGCTCGAGGTCGATACCCAGCTGGGTCGAGTTCTGCGTGCCGAAACGGCAGAACTCGCTGCCGACGCAGGTCTTCACGGTGCGGATGGACTTGCCGTAGGCGTGGCCCGAGGGCATGTCCAGCTCCTTCCAGATCTCCGGCAGGTCGTCCTTTTTGATCCCCAGCAGGTCGATGCGCTGGCCCCCGGTGACCTTCACCATGGGCACCTGGTACTTGTCGGCGACGTCGGCGATGCGCCGCAGTTCGGCGGCGTTGGTGACGCCACCCCACATGCGCGGGACTACCGAGTAGGTGCCGTCCTTCTGGATGTTGGCGTGGGCGCGTTCGTTGATCAGGCGCGACTGCGGGTCATCCTTGGCCTCGCCCGGCCAGGTGGAGATCAGGTAGTAGTTCAGCGCCGGCCGGCAGGTGGCGCAGCCGTCCGGGGTGCGCCAGTCCATGAAGCGCATGGCGCTGCTCAGGGTGATCAGGTGATGGTCGCGGATCGCCTGGCGTACCTGGCCGTGGTTGAGGTCGCTGCAGCCGCAGATGGCCTTTTCGCTCTTGGGCTTCACGTCCGCCGCGCCGCCCACGGTGCTGATCAGGATCTGCTCGACAAGCCCGGCGCAGGAGCCGCAGGAGCTGGCGGCCTTGGTGTGCTTCTTCACCTCGTCGACGCTGAACAGGCCATTCTCCTGGATCGCCTTGACGATGGTGCCCTTGCACACGCCGTTGCAGCCGCAGACTTCGGCGGTGTCGGGCATGTTCGCTGCGCTGTTCTGGCCCTGGTGGCCGACGTCGCCGATGCTGCTCTCGCCGAACATCAGGTGGTCGCGGATTTCGCCGACGTTGTGGTTCTCGCGGATCTGCCGGAAGTACCAGCCGCCGTCGGCGGTATCGCCGTAGAGGCAGGCACCGACCAGCACGTCGTCCTTGATCACCAGCTTCTTGTACACGCCGCCGATGGGATCGGAGAGGGTGATGGTCTCGGTGCCTTCGCCACCCATGAACTGGCCGGCGGAGAACAGGTCGATGCCGGTGACCTTGAGCTTGGTGGAGGTCACCGAGCCCTGGTAGCGGGCGAAGCCGAGCATGGCCAGGTGGTTGGCGCAGACCTTGGCCTGCTCGAACAGCGGTGCTACCAGGCCATAGGCGATGCCGCGGTGGCTGGCGCATTCGCCCAGGGCGTAGATGCGCGGGTCATAGGTCTGCAGGGTGTCGTTGACCAGGATGCCGCGGTTGCAGGGCAGGCCGGTCTTCTCCGCCAGTTCGGTGTTGGGGCGGATGCCGGCGGCCATCACCACCAGGTCGGCGGCGATCACTTCGCCGTCCTTGAAGCGGATGGCGCAGACGCGGCCGCTGCCGTCGTCGATCAGTTCTTCGGTGTGGGTGTTCAGGCGGAAGTTGATGCCGCGTGATTCCAGCGCTTCCTGCAGCAGCTTGCCGGCGGTGCGGTCCAGTTGGCGCTCCAGCAACCAGTCGGAGAGGTGTACTACGGTGACGTCCATGCCGCGCTGCTTGAGGCCGTTGGCCGCTTCCAGGCCGAGCAGGCCGCCGCCGATGACCACCGCGTGGCTGTGGGTGCCGGCGGTGTCGATCATGGTCTGGGTGTCGGCGATGTCGCGGTAGCCGATCACGCCCTGCAGGCGGCTGCCCGGCACCGGCAGGATGAAGGGATTGGAGCCGGTGGCAATCAGCAGTCGATCGTACTCGGCCTCGGTGCCGTCTTCGGCATAGACCTTGCGGCGATGGCGGTCGATGCGGGTGACCTTGCGGTTGAGCAGCAGGCGGATGCCGTTCTCGCTGTACCAGTTGAGGTCGTTGAGGACGATGTCCTCGAAGGCCTGCTCGCCGGCCAGTACGGGGGAGAGCAGGATGCGGTTGTAGTTGGGGTGGGGCTCGGCGCCGAACACGGTGATGTCGTAGAGGTCCGGTGCGATCTTCAGCAGTTCTTCCAGGGTCCGCACACCGGCCATGCCGTTGCCGATCAGTACGAGCTTGAGCTTTTTCATGTCAGGGCTCCGTCACGCAAAGCTGAAACACGGAAAACAAAAAAGGCGTCCCGCCGGTTACCCAGCGAGGACGCCTTTGTCCAAGTCCCGATCGATCGGGAAGTGCGAGCCTCTTCGTTGAGGGACGCGCTTTTGTAGATTGTTGAAACGGTTATTGCAGGGGCTGTGCCAACTTTCTCGGCCCGCGGTTTTCGGGGCTTTCGGCTGGCCTGTTCTGCCGGTTGGCCTTTTTGCTGCACTGTGGTGATGCGTTCTGAACCGATCTGGTGCGCCTTCAGCCCCCGTGCAGCAGCCAGAGCAGCAGCCCCAGGTTGATCGCCAGCGAGGCCAGGGCGACGCCGCGCCAGACCCGCAGCGGTTCGCGTTCCAGCAGCGGGCGTGGGCGCGGCGGTGCCTGGCGTTCACCTTGTTCCAGGGCGAGCAGGCATTCTTCGGCGGTTTCGAAGCGCTGTTGCGGTTGGGCGGCGATCAGCTTTGCCAGCCAGTCGTCCAGCCAGGTTGGCACATCCGGGCGATAGCGGCTGGCCGGTGCGGGCGTGCCGAAGCGCGGATGCTGGAAGGCTTCGATCTCGCCATAGGGGTAGTGCCCACAGAGCAGGCGGTAGAGCGTGACGCCGGCCGCATAGAGGTCCTGGCGGGCTTCCGGCGCGGCACCCTGGAAGGATTCCGGTGCGAGGTAGCTGGGGGTGCCGGGCAGCGCGTGCGGGTCTTCCTGCGACAATCCCGGGCAGTAGGCCAGGCCGAAGTCCAGCAGGCGCAGCTCGCCATCATCGGCCCAGTGCAGGTTTTCTGGCTTGATGTCGCGGTGCAGGATGTTGCGCCGGTGCAGCTGGCCCAGGCCGCGCAGCAAGCGCTGGGCGAGGTCCAGCCAGTCGGGCAGGTTCAACGGGCCGTTGAGTTTCAGGTGCTCCTCCAGGGTCTGCCCCGGGTACTCGCGCATCACGTAATACAGGTGCTGGCGTTGCGGCAGGCTGTGCAGTTCGGGGAAGTAGCGGCCCTGCACGCGGCGCAGGAACCACTCCTCCAGCAGCAGCGCCTGGGCGGCTTCCGCGGAGTCGCGCAGTGCCGGCGGCAGGGTCTTGAGCAGCCAGGGGCGGTTCTGCCGGTCGCGCACGCGGTAGATCAGCGATTGGCGCGATTGCGCCAGTCGGCCTTCCACCTGCCAGCCTTCGAACTCCTGGTCGTCCCGCAGGGCGGGCGGCGCGGGCCAGTGGTCGAGCTGGGCGAGGGCGTCGCCGAGGCTCGCAGGCGGCAGTTCGTCCACCTGCAGGAGTAGGGCGCTGGCGTTGTCCTGGCTGCCGGCCAGGTGGGCGGCGCTGACCAGTGCGTCGGCGCAGGCCTGCAAGCTCTGTGCGTCCTCCAGCAGGCGCTGGATGGCGCTGTCGCCAAGAGCAGCCCAGATGCCGTCGCTGACCAGCAGGAAGCTCTGTCCGGCTTCCAGTTCGCCGTCGCAGTAGTCCACTACCAGATGCTGGTCGAGGCCCAGTGCGCGCTTGAGGACGTGTTGCATGCCGGGTTGTTCCCAGACGTGATCCTGGGTCAGGCAATCCAGAATGCCGGCGTGCCAGCGGTACAGGCGGCAGTCGCCGACATGGGCGAGGGTGAAGCGCCGGCCCCGCAGGACCAGCGCGGTGAGGGTGGTGAGCAGCGGCTGGCCGCCGCCGTTGGCTTGCAGCCAGCGGTTCTGCGAGATCAGCAGGCGGTCGAGGGCCTGGGCGACGGCCCAGGTCTCGGGGGTGGCGTAGTAGTCGGCGGCCAGCGCCTGCAGGCTCAGGCGCGCGGCCAGGCCGCCGTCGGCGCAGTGGCTGACGCCGTCGGCGATGGCGAACAGGTGCCCCTTGCTGGCGGCCAGCCCGGCGGGCGGGGTGACCACCCGCAGGGCATCCTGGTTCTCGTCGCGCGGGCCGGTGGCGCTGGCCTGGGCGAAGCTCAGGCGCAGCTCCTGGTAGGAGCGAGCTTGTGACCCACAGGGATGTGGGGAATGCCGAATTTTGTCGGGAACAAAATCGGCCTCGCGAATCGCAGTGGAAGGTTCGCGAGCAAGCTCGCTCCTGCTGGTCATGGCTACACCCGCGCCGCTGTGACGGCTGCGCTGCCCCAGGTGGTGCGCCAGCGGGCTTTCACCGCGTGCAGGCCGAACCAGGCCAGTACGCCGAGGCTGGCGAACAGCCAGAGGCCGATCTGGTAGTCGCCGGTGGCCTGCTTGATCGCGCCCAGGCCCGCCGTCAGGCAGAAGCCGCCGATGCCGCCGGCCATGCCGATCAGGCCGGTCATCACGCCGATGGTCTGGCGGAAGCGCTGCGGCACCAGCTGGAACACCGCACCGTTGCCCGCGCCGAGGCTGAGCATGGCGACCACGAAGAGGCTCAGCGCCGCCACCGCGCTGGGCAGGTGGAAGCCCACGGCGGCGATGCAGATCGAAGCGACGGTGTACATCACCAGCAGGCTGCGGATACCGCCGATGCGATCGGCCAGGGCGCCGCCCAGGGGGCGCATCAGGCTGCCGGCAAAGACGCAGGCGGCGGTGTAGTAGCCGGCTTTCACCGGGTCGAGGCCGTACTGGTCGTGGAAGTAGCCGGGCAGGGTGCTGGCGAGGCCGAGGAAGCCGCCGAAGGTCACGCTGTAGAAGAACATGAACCACCAGCTGTCGCGGTCGCCCAGAGCCTTCAGGTAATCCGCCAGGGACTTCGCCGGCGGGCGCTCCGGGGCGTTGCGGGCGAGCAGGGCGAACACTACCAGGGTGGCCAGCAGCGGGATCAGCGCGAAGCCGAAGACGTTCTGCCAGCCGAAGGCGGCGGCGATGGCCGGGGCGAACAGCGCGGTGAGCACGGTGCCGGAGTTGCCGGCCCCGGCGATACCCATGGCCTTGCCCTGGTGCTGCGGCGGGTACCACTGCGAGGCCAGTGGCAGCGCCACGGCGAAGGAGGCGCCGGCCATGCCCAGCAGCACGCCGAGGATCATCGCCTGCTCCAGGCTGTGGATGCCCAGCCGCCAGGCTCCGAACAGCGCGCAGATGACGATCACCTGGCCGAGGATGCCGGCGGCCTTGGGCGACCAGCGATCGGCCAGCAGGCCCATGAGGAAGCGCAGGATGGCGCCGGAGAGGATCGGCGTGGCGACCATCAGCGCGCGCTGCTGGGTGGTCAGTTGCAGGTCGGTCGCGATCTGCACCGCCAGCGGGCCGAGGACGTACCAGACCATGAAGCTCAGGTCGAAATACAGGAAGGCGGCAAACAGGGTCGGCGCGTGGCCGGCTTTCCAGAAACTCGTGTTCATCGAACACCTCATCAGCAACGGTAGAGGAGCCCGGTCATGCGCCACTTGGCAGCCGCCGGGTTCGAGAAGGTCGTGGGGTCTGATGACGTTTTGACGCAAGCCGCGTTGCTGCGACAAATCACGCCAGGCTAGGCGCGGGATGCAGGAAATGGTCATTCCCTTTTCAAGTCCCGCAACGACGCATGGCGTGATTTGCCGCGCAACCCGAAGGGACGGGCCGCATTTTGCGCAGTGCTGCGTTACTCGTCGTTCATTTGGAATGACCAAACCACACTCCTCGCGCCTAACACTGCGCAAAATGCGGCGCCGTCGCGGTCGCGGCAAAACGTCATCAGACCCCAGTGCCCCTGCGCCGGGGCAAACGAAAAAGGCGTCGCTCCACCCACCGCACTGCGCGGGTGTGGATGCGACGCCTTTGTCGAAGTCGGGTAATCGCCGTTGATTACCATCGCCCTGTGCAGAGCAAGGCGCGGGCCAGGATGAGAAATCCCAGTCAGATCAAAGAGATGAGATGAGGGTCAGGACCGATGCTGATCCATCAAAGGGCGCGCCGTGCTGCGGCGTGCCCTGTACTGGAGCGTCAGGCGATCCAGTTGACGTTGGGGAAGGTGTCGCGGAAGGCCTCGGGGATCGGCACGACCTTGCCGGCCTTGTAGTCGAAGAACACGAAGCCCGACTTGGCCATGGCTACCAGGGTGTCGTCGGCCGGGCGGGTGATGCGGAAGATGATGTCGCCGCCGTACTTGTTGAAGTCCATCACGCCGACCTCGAAGAGCAGCTGGTCGCGCGCGTGGGCCTCGGCGCGATAGGTGGTGGCGAGGTCGGTGACGATGATGCCGGTCTCGCGGATGCCGTAGTCGAACAGGAAGCGCGCGCGAGCTTCGGAGATCATCGAGATCATCGAATCGTTGCCCAGATGGTTGGCGCCGTTGATGTCGGTGACGCGGACGGTGAGCTTGGTTTCGTAGATGAAGAGTTCTTCGGGGAATTCCAGTTTCAGGCGGGCCATGGCGGTCTCGGTGACAAGGCAACGGGTAGTGCGGATGTGCCGCGCATTCTACGCGCAGTCGGCGCGCCCCGCGCCTCATCAGGCCAGTGAATGGCGAATCAGCGGTGCGCCGAGTTCAGGTGGAAGACGGTCACCCGCGCGCCCTCGCTGCTGTCGCCGTAGTTGTCGTTGATGTAGGCGCCGGCCTTGAAGTAGAGCAGTTGCTTGGACCAGGTGGTGCTGAGGATCTTGCGGTAGTAGTTGGCCCGGCCGTCGGAGGTCTCCACGCGGATCGCCAGGTTGCCCACCGAGGTGACGCGCAGGCTGTAGTTGAAGGTCTGGTCCAGGGCGATGTTGTCGATCAGCGGGACGTTGATGCTGGCGCTGTCGTCGGGGTGGTTGCGCACCAGGGCTTCCAGGCGTCCGCTCTCCAGGGTGGGCAGGTAGTGGTACTGCAGCTTGACCAGCGGCTCGCCGTTGCCGGTGTAGGGCGAGCGGCTGTGGATCTGGCCGATAATGATCTTGTTCTTCGAGGGCACCTGCTGGACGCTCATGGTCACGCGCAGCTCGTTGTCGCCCTGGGTGTAGTACCAGTTGGAAACCTCGCCGTTGGACAGAGTCTCGCGCAGCTCGCTGCGCGGGTAGACGCTGTCGGAGGTGTGCGAGCCGGTGACGGGCACCCAGAACACCACCTGGCTGCCGCCGCGCTGGAAGTAGCGGCTCTGGTAGCCCCGGGCGATCTGTTCGGTGGTGACTTCGGTGGGGCGCGGGTCGGTGGGAACGCTGAGGTTCCAGGTGGTGAGGTCGATCATGGGCTTGCCCTTGCTGAGCCGCGTAGGCGGCGAGGTCGGGTGGGCGCCGAGGTGCCTAGCCGGCGGCGGCCACTGCGATGCGCCATCGAACCCTGCCGATGACGCTCCTGGGGCCCGGCCAGAAGACCGGGCGGCCGCAGCATAGGGCGTTGCGGGCGAGGTGGGGGCCAGCTCGGCGGCTGGCGAAATGATCGCGCCTTGCCGCCGCTGGCCGTTGGCCGCCTCGCACTTTCAGCCGATTCGCACTTGCAGCCTCAGTGCCCGAGCATCTCGTGCATGGCGATGATCTGCTCGGCCACCTGCGCCAGCTTCTGCTGGCGGCCCATGGCTTGGCGGCGCATCAGGGTGTAGGCCTCTTCCTCGGCGCAGCCTTTCATTTTCATCAGCAGCCCCTTGGCCAGCTCGATGCGCTTGCGCTCGGCCAGCTGCATCTCGCGGGCCTGCAATTGGGCACGCAGGGCCTGGTCGCTCTCGAAGCGGGCCATGGCGACATCGAGGATCGGCTGCAGCCGCTCGGCCTGGATGCCCTCGACAATGTAGGCGCTGACCCCAGAGCGGATCGCCTGGCGCATCACCTGCGGGTCGTGCTCGTCGGTGAACATGACGATGGGGCGCGGCTGGTCGCGGCTGACCAGCACTACCTGCTCCATCACGTCGCGGCCAGGGGACTCGGTGTCGATGAGGATCACATCCG
This sequence comes from Pseudomonas sp. PDM17, assembly GCF_014851985.1. NCBI lineage: Bacteria > Pseudomonadati > Pseudomonadota > Gammaproteobacteria > Pseudomonadales > Pseudomonadaceae > Pseudomonas > Pseudomonas sp. PDM17. Next base: position 201,207 of record NZ_JACVAT010000007.1, on the reverse strand, counting down.
GATGCAGGGCCTCCACCCGTTGCGCCAGGTCGACCGTCAGGCCGGATTCGTCGATGACCTCGAAGCCGCTTTCCACCAGCGCAGCCTTGAGGCGCCCAACCTTCTTCGGGGTGTCGTTGATCAGCAGGACGCGCAGCATGCTCAACCTCGCTCCGCCAGGGCATTCAGCTCGAAGCTGCGGGCATAGCCGGCCGGGTCGCTGCCGTCCCAGAGGCGGCCGTCGATCAGGGTCGAGGTGCGCATCTCGGTGTCCGGAACGCTTGCGCCCACGGCGCTGGCCGCTTCGCGGTAGAGGTCGAGCTGCTGGACCTGGCGGGCGATGCCAAGGTAGTCGACGTCTTCGCGCAGCAGGCCCCAGCGGCGGAACTGGGTCATGAACCACAGCCCGTCGGAGAGCCAGGGATAGGTGGCGTGGCCTTCATTGAAGAAACGCAGTGGATGCGCGTCCTGCCAGGCGTGACCGAGGCCGTCCTGGTAACGGCCGAGCAGACGCGGCTCGACGCTGGCGAGTGGGGCGTCGACGTAGTCTTCGCTGCTGATCAGCTGGGCGGCGCTGCGCAGGTTGTCTGCGCTGGCTTCGATGAAGCGGCTGGCGTCCAGCAGGCTCATGACCAGTGCGCGCGCGGTGTTGGGATATTCCTCGACGAAGGCGCGGGTGGTGCCCAGGACCTTCTCCGGGTGGTCCGGCCAGATCTGCTGGCTGGTGGCGAGGGTGAAGCCCATGCCTTCGTCCACCGCCAGCGCGCCCCAGGGGCCGCCGGCGCAGAAGCCGTCGATGCGCCCGGCCTTCAGGTGCTCGACCATCTGTGCCGGCGGCACCACCAGGCTGCGGACGTCTTGCAGGGGGTGGATGCCGTGGCTGGCCAGCCAGTAGTAGAGCCACATCGCATGGGTGCCGGTGGGGAATGTGTGGGCCAGGGTCAGTTGCGCACCGTTCTGGCGCACGTGGCTCTGCAGTGCCCCGGCAGAGGTCACGCCGTCGCGCATCAGTGGGGCGGAAAGATTGATCGACTGGCCGTTCTGGCACAGACCCATGAGCACGGCCATGTCGGTGGCCGGGGCGCCGCCCAGGCCCAGTTGCAGGTCATAGACGAGTCCGTAGAGGCATTGCGCCGCGTCCAGTTCGCCGCTGAGCAGGCGGTCGCGCAGGCCGGCCCAGGAGTTCTGCCGCTGCAGGTTGAGCGTCAGGCCGTAGGGCTGGCCGAAGCCCTGGGTCGCGGCTACCACCAGCGAGGCGGAGTCGGTAAGGGCCATGAAGCCCAGGTTAAGGGCTGTCTTCTCCGGGGCATCGGAGCCGGCCACCCAGGCCAGGCTGTCCGGCAGTGGGCTGGTGCTGTCGATCATCTCCACCTCTGAACTCACTCTCAATGCACGCTCAACGCAAAAGAATGGCGCCGTGCCGCCTGCCCCGAAGGGAGGTAGCCGCGACGCCATTGTCGATTGTTGATTGTCGGGCGCGATCCGCCGTTGGATCGCAGGTACGAGGAGTGGAGCAAGGGCTGTGCCAGCGCAGTGCGGAAAAAAAGAAGCCCCGCCATGGAGGGCGGGGCGCAGAGGAAGGGAGCGCACCTCTGGAGGGTTCCACAAGGGCACCTGAGCACGGATATCGGCAGGAGCCTGTCGTCCACCTTAGACCCGGTAGCCCGTGGCGCAACCGGTCAATAAGTATTAGGCCCATCGTTAGGGGCGGGCGGGAGCGCTCTGTTTCGGGGCCTGGAAAAGAAAAGCCCCGCACGAGGCGGGGCTTTTCATCACGCTAGGAGACTCAGACCTGGACGGCCGGGATCTTCGCGTTGGCGGCAGCTTCGCGGAACTCGGCGATCTGGTCGAAGCTCAGGTAGCGGTAGATGTCGGCAGACATGCTGTCGATATCCTTCGCGTAGGCCATGTACTCCTCGACGGTCGGCAGCTTGCCGATGATCGAAGCGACAGCGGCCAGCTCGGCAGATGCCAGGAACACGTCGGTGGCGTCGCCCAGACGGTTCGGGAAGTTACGGGTCGAGGTGGAAACCACGGTCGAACCGGTCTGTACGCGAGCCTGGTTACCCATGCACAGCGAGCAGCCCGGCATTTCCATGCGCGCGCCAGCCTTGCCGTAGATGCCGTAGTAGCCTTCTTCGGTCAGTTGGTGGGCGTCCATCTTGGTCGGCGGAGCCAGCCACAGACGGGTCGGAATGCCACCCTTGACCTTGTCCAGCAGTTTGCCGGCAGCGCGGAAGTGACCGATGTTGGTCATGCAGGAACCGATGAAGACTTCATCGATCTTGCGGCCTTCGACGCTGGACAGCAGACGGGCGTCGTCCGGGTCGTTCGGAGCGCAGAGTACCGGCTCCTTGACGTCGGCCAGGTCGATCTCGATGACCGCGGCGTACTCGGCGTCCTTGTCGGCTTCCAGCAGTTGCGGGTTGGCCAGCCAGGCTTCCATCGCTTGTGCGCGGCGCTCCAGGGTGCGGGCGTCGCCGTAGCCTTCGCCGATCATCCAGCGCAGCAGGGTGATGTTGGACTTCAGGTACTCGGCGATCGCCTCTTCCGGCAGCTTGATGGTGCAACCGGCAGCCGAACGCTCGGCGGAGGCGTCGGACAGCTCGAAGGCTTGCTCGACGGTCAGGTCGTTCAGGCCTTCGATCTCGAGGATGCGGCCGGAGAAGATGTTCTTCTTGCCCTTCTTCTCGACGGTCAGCAGGCCAGCCTGGATGGCGTAGTAGGGGATCGCATGGACCAGGTCACGCAGGGTGATGCCCGGTTGCAACTGGCCCTTGAAGCGCACCAGAACCGATTCCGGCATGTCCAGCGGCATGACGCCGGTGGCAGCGGCGAAGGCTACCAGGCCGGAGCCGGCCGGGAAGCTGATGCCGATCGGGAAGCGGGTGTGCGAGTCGCCGCCGGTGCCGACGGTGTCAGGCAGCAGCATGCGGTTCAGCCAGCTGTGGATGATGCCGTCGCCCGGACGCAGGGAAACACCGCCGCGGGTCATGATGAAGTCCGGCAGGGTGTGGTGGGTCTTGACGTCGATCGGCTTCGGATAAGCAGCGGTGTGGCAGAAGGACTGCATCACCAGGTCGGCGGAGAAGCCCAGGCAAGCCAGGTCTTTCAGCTCGTCGCGGGTCATCGGGCCGGTGGTGTCCTGGGAACCGACGGTGGTCATCTTCGGTTCGCAGTAGGTGCCCGGACGTACGCCCTGGCCTTCGGCCAGACCGCAGGCGCGGCCAACCATCTTCTGGGCGAGGGTGAAGCCCTTGCCGCTGTCGGCCGGCGCTTCCGGCTTCTTGAACAGGTCGGAGGCAGGCAGACCCAGCTCGGCGCGGGCCTTCTCGGTCAGGCCGCGGCCAACGATCAGCGGGATACGGCCGCCGGCGCGGACTTCGTCCAGCAGAACCGGGGTCTTCAGCTCGAAGGTGGTGACCACTTCGCCGCTGTCATGACGGGTGACCTTGCCTTCGTACGGGTACACGTCGATGACGTCGCCCATGGCCAGGTTGGTGCAGTCGAATTCGATCGGCAGGGCGCCGGCGTCTTCCATGGTGTTGTAGAAGATCGGGGCGATCTTGGTGCCGAAGCAGAAACCGCCGCCGCGCTTGTTCGGCACGTAGGGGATGTCGTCGCCGAAGAACCACAGCACCGAGTTGGTGGCGGACTTACGGGAAGAACCGGTACCGACCACGTCACCGACGTAGGCAACCGGGAAGCCCTTGGCCTTGACCGCTTCGATCTGCTTCAGCGGACCGACGGAGCCCGGCTGGATCGGCTCGATGCCGTCGCGGGCCATTTTCAGCATGGCCAGGGCGTGCAGCGGGATGTCAGGGCGCGACCAGGCGTCCGGAGCGGGGGACAGGTCGTCGGTGTTGGTTTCGCCGGGGACCTTGAACACGGTCAGGGTCAGCTTCTCGGCGACGGCCGGACGGGCCTTGAACCACTCGCCTTCGGCCCAGGACTGCAGCACGGACTTGGCGGCGGCGTTGCCTTTCTTGGCGCGCTCGGCGACGTCGTGGAAGGCGTCGAACATCAGCAGGGTGTGCTTCAGTTGCGCGGCGGCGACTTCGGCCAGCTCGGCGCTGTCCAGCAGCTCGACCATGGTGGTGATGTTGTAGCCACCCTGCATGGTGCCCAGCAGCTCGAGGGCGCGGGTCTTGGAGAGCAGCGGGGAAGTGGCTTCACCCTTGGCGACGGCGGACAGGAAACCGGCCTTGACGTAGGCAGCTTCGTCCACGCCCGGCGGTACGCGGTTGGTGATCAGGTCGAGGAGAAATTCTTCTTCGCCGGCCGGCGGGTTCTTCAGGAGTTCGACCAGACCAGCGGTCTGTTCGGCGTTCAGCGGCTGGGGCACGACGCCCTGGGCGGCACGCTCTTCTACGTGTTTGCGATAGGCTTCAAGCACAGTATTTCCCTCATCAGTGGTCCCGGAGGACGCGTATCCAGGAGACCCCTCCGATCCATTCGTCAGGCATGGTGGACGGTAATCCACTGACCTACGACGGCACCGGCGATCTCCGGGCAGAAGCTGTTTTCAAAGTTTTACGCCGGGGGGCCAGGGACTGATGGGGCTGGGCGCTTGAGGGAGGCGCCCAGACCGCGCGGCTGCCGGAATCTGTGCTTCGTGACGCTTTGAAAACAGCTTCTTTCGGACAATGACGCCAAAAAGGCGCAGCCATTCTAATGGAATTAATGGGCCTTGGTAAGCCGATTTGCGTGGCGCCCGAGGGTGATCTTGCCTAGACAAAGGGCTAACATGCCCGCTTTGCCAGCTATCTGTTCAGCCATGTCTTCGCAACGCATCAAAACCCCCTGTGTCGGGCTCTGCTCGACGGTCTATGGCGACCTGGTCTGCCGTGGCTGCAAGCGCTTCCACCACGAGGTGGTGAACTGGAACCGCTACGGCGACGAGGAGAAGCGGGCGGTGCTGAGCCGTCTGGAGATCCTGCTGACGCAGGTGATGATGGCCAAGCTGGAGGTCTTCGATGCATCCCTGCTGCGCAGTCAGCTGGAACAGCGGCAGATCCGCTTCGTGCCCGAGCAGTCGCCCTATTGCTGGGCCTACCAGCTGATCGCCCGCGGCTCGCGGATGATCAATCAGGTTGAAGCCTACGGTCTGGCGTTGCTGCCGGAGTTCCGCGAATGGCCGCTGCCGGACCTGCGCGACGCCATCGACAAGGAGTTCTTCATCCTTTCCGAGGCGCATTACGAGCGCTATATCGCCCCGAGCTTCCTGGCTGAGGCGCTGGAGTCGCGGGTCTGATCGCCGCCGCGCAATAAGAAAGCCGCCCGATGGGCGGCTTTTTTCGTCAGGGCTGTCGGATCACGGCTTGGCGGCGATCTCTTCCAGGTGGGCGATGATGTCGTCCGGCTTGAGGACCAGGATGTCGCTCTCCAGCGAATCCAGCACCACTTCGGCGGTGTTGCCGATCAGTGCGCCGGACAGCCCAGTGCGTGCCACGCTGCCGATCACCGTCACCGCAGCATCAAGGTTGTGCGCCGCTCGGGGGATCAGTACGTCCGCCGGGCCTTCCTCTATGTGCAGGTGCTGGTCGTCGACGCCGAATTCGGCCTGGAACGCCTTGCACGCCTCGCGGTACTTGGCCTCGATGGTCTCGCTGAGCTGGAAGGTCGGGTCGGCCGCCGAGAGCATGGGCGAGGGATGCGCGCTGATGACATGCAGCTGGCCGTGGGCGAGGCCGGCGATGTCGTAGGCATGGCTGACGATCCCGGCGTGCAGGGTGCGGTGCTCGACGTCGTTGTTGCCCACGTCCACGGCGGCGAGGATGTTGCGTCCGGCCCAGGGCAGGCTGGTCTTCACCAGCAGCACCGGGGAAGGGCAGAAGCGCAGCAGCTTCCAGTCGTCCGGGGTGAGCAGTGCTTTTTTCAGCGGGTTGTCCGGGCTGTGCTGCTTGATCACCAGCCCGCAGCCTTCGGCCTGCTGCTCGGCGATGATGGTCTGGTGCAGGTTGTCCTTCCAGGCCTGGCGGCTGGAAGCGCTGAAGCCTTCCTGGCGCAGCACCTCGGCGACTTCCTCGAGCTTGGTGCTGTAGTCGGCGCGCCGCTCGCAGGCCAGCAGGTGCAGGTGTGACTGGGTCACGCTGGCGATCAGGCGGGCCCGTTTCAGCGCGAGACCTTCCGGCTGGTCCGGGTCCACGACTACGAGGATGCTACGGATGGCTTGCATGATCGTCTCCCTTCGTGCGCGTTGTTTATGTGGAACAACTGTAGTCGGGATATCTCGTTCATGACGTTGAGGCATATCAACGCCGGAAGCTGGTTCCGCGCGGTGGCATTCGTATAATGCTCCGCCTTTATGACACCGGCCAGCCGGTGGGTCGCGAGCTCGGAGTTTTGAACATGCTGTCTGAAATCAGGGAATTCCTCGGTTGTGCCACGCCGGATGCGTGGGTGGAAGCCGCGCTGCGGGATCAGGCGGTGATGCTGATCGACCACAAGAACAACGAGTTCAAGGCCGCCAGCACGGCCCTGGCCCTGATCGCCAAGTACAGTGCCCACGAGGAACTGGTGAACTTCATGTCGCGCCTGGCGCGCGAGGAGCTGCGCCACCACGAGCAGGTGCTGGCGATCCTGAAGAAGCGCGGCATCCCCCTGCGGCCGATCTCCGCCGGCCGCTACGCCTCCAGCCTGCGTACCGTGGTGCGCAATCACGAGCCGCAGAAGCTGGTGGATACCCTGATCGTCGGCGCCTTCATCGAGTGCCGCAGCTGCGAGCGCTTCGCCGCTCTGGTGGATCACCTGGACGCCGATCTGGCCAAGTTCTACGGCTCGCTGCTGAAATCCGAGGCGCGGCACTTCCAGGGTTACCTGAGCCTGGCGCGCCGCTATGGCGACGACGCCGACATCGACCGCCGCGTGGCGGAGATTCGCGAAGTGGAGGCTGGCCTGATCCAGTCGCCGGACAGCGAGTTCCGTTTCCACAGTGGTGTGCCGGTGGCGCAGGCGGCCTGAGCCACCCGCTGGAATGAAAAAAGCGCCCTGATGGGCGCTTTTTCTTTTGTTGCTTCTGGTGGGACTCAGTCCTTCACCTTCAGATCCAGCGCCAGGTCGCGCGCGGCCTTGGTCGCCAGTACGCCCATCAGTTGGCCGATCTCGTCCTGGCGACTGCTGGCGCTGTTCTGCCCGCCGGCCATCATCACGCTGGGCACCGGGGCCTGGGCGGCGGCTTCGGCCCAGACCTTGTTGATGGCGATCAGCGCGTCCAGTTTAGGTTGCAGCGCGCCGTCCGCCTTGATCACTGCTTCGCGGGCGTAGGCATCGGCGTCGGCGGTGATCTTGGTGGCCTGCGCCGTCACGGCAGCCTTGTCGCGCAGCAATTCAGCAGTCTGCTTCTCGATCTCGGCGCGCTGCTTCTCGCGTTCGGCGTTGATCACCGCCAGCTGCTTCTCGGTTTCCGCCTGGGTGGTGCGCTCGATCTGGTCGCGCAGGGTTTCCTGGCGCTTGGCTTCCACTTCCTTCTCGCCACGGGCGGTGACCAGCAGCTTCTCTTCCTCTTCCTTCAGGCGGTTCTGGCGTGCCACGGCCAGCTCGGCCAGTGCCTGCTGCACCTTGACCATGCGCTGCTTGTACTGCGGGTTCGGGTCGACGTTGGTGATACGCGCCTCCACCACTTCCACACCGAACTTGCGGAACTGCTGCTGTTTGCGCACCGGGATGCCCTTGGCGTCGGTGACCTTCTCGGTGACGAACTGGCTGGCGTTGTTGTCGCCGAAGCTGCCCTGTTCGGTGCCGGCCTGCAGGATGGCGGTCTGGTGTGGTACGGCGCCGCGTGGGCCGCGGACTTCCTTGCGCTTGATCAGGTACAGGCCATCGTTGAGCTGGTTCTCGAACTCCGCGGCGAATTCGCTGCGGGCGCCGGCGTAGTAATCGTCGGCGGTCATCAGCGAGGCGGTGGCCTGCAGGGTTTCCTTGATCGCCGGGATCAGTGCGGTGCGGATGAAGTTGTCCGGGTTGCGGTATTCCTGGGCCATCTTCAGGAACTGGTCGCCGCCGGGCAGGCGGAAGCGCGCCGAGGATTCGACCTTGGCGTCGACGTTGCCGAGGAAGACGATGGGGAAGGCTTCGATGGTCGCGCCCAGTCCGTCGTTGTCCGGGTTGTTGTCGTTCTCGTCCATGATCAGTACGGACTGCACGCTGATGGCTTTCTTCCAGGTGGTGGCGCGGCCGAACCACTTGGTGGCGTAGCCGACGTCGTCGACGATCTTCTCGTCGCCGAAGATGGTCCGCACGTGGGTCATGAAGCCGGCTTCGTTATAGAAGAAGACGCCGTTGAACAGGATGAAGGCGGCGGCGACCAGTGCCAGGGGCAGGGCGCCGAACTTGATGAGATTTCCCTTGCTGAACATGTTTCTTCCTTGATTGAGCAAACCGCGAATGCTGCGCAAGGCGGTCGGTGCCGGTCAAGGAGAAATGTCTGACAGTGCGGGTGGGTTAACGCCAAAAGGCCACCATTGCGGTGGCCCGGAGCTTCACAGGGTGAAGGGTGCCTGCCGCAGGCCCTGCTCGTCGGCCTCCAGAGCCCAGCCCTGGCTGTCCCAGTCGCCGAGGACAATGCGTCGCGCGGGGCGGCCGTCGATTTCCAGTTCGTGGATGGCGGGGCGGTGGGTGTGCCCGTGGATCAGGATTCGCACGCCCTTGTCGCGCATGATCTTCTCCACTTCCGCCGGGGTGACGTCGACGATCTCGCTGGCTTTCATGCGGGTCTGCGCGCGGCTTTCCTTGCGCAGTTTGCGCGCCAGCTTGTGGCGGGTGGCCAGCGGCAGGTTGCGCAGGATGAACAGCGTCAGCGGGTTGCGCAGCCAGCGGCGCAGCTTCATATAGGCCACGTCGAGGGTGCAAAGGCTGTCGCCGTGCATCAGCAGGATCTTCTCGCCATCAAGGTCTATCAGACTCGGGTCGCGCAGCAGGGTGCAGCCGGCTTCGCGGCAGAAGGCCTGGCCAATCAGGAAGTCGCGGTTGCCGTGCATCAGGAAGATGCGCGTGCCGCTGTCAGATAACTTGCGCAGGGCGCGGGCGATGGAGTGCTGGAACTCGTCCATGCCATCGTCGCCGATCCAGGCTTCGAAGAAGTCGCCGAGGATGTACAGCGCCTCGGCCATACGGGCGCGGGTGGAGAGGAAATGCAAGAACGCCCGGGTAATGTCCGGGCGTTCTGCTTCGAGATGCAGGTCCGAGATGAACAGGACGCTCATCGACTCACTCGCCGATGACTTCTGCTTTCTCGATGATCACGTCGTCGGCCGGTACGTCCTGGTGGCCGGAGCGCATGGTGGTGGCGACGGTCTTGATCTTGTTGACCACGTCCATGCCGTCCTTCACTTCACCGAACACGCAGTAGCCCCAGCCCTGCACGGTCGGCGCGCTGTGGTTGAGGAAATCGTTGTCGGCGACGTTGATGAAGAACTGCGCGCTGGCCGAGTGCGGCTCCATGGTGCGGGCCATGGCGACGGTGCCAACCTTGTTGCCGACGCCGTTGTTGGCTTCGTTCTTGATCGACTTGCGGGTGGACTTCTGCTTCATGCCCGGCTCGAAACCGCCGCCCTGAATCATGAAGTTGTTGATCACACGGTGGAAAACGGTGTTGTCGTAATGGCCGGCCTTCACGTACTCCTTGAAGTTGGCCACGGTTTCCGGCGCCTTGTCGTCGAAGAGTTCAAGGGTGATATCGCCGAAGTTGGTCTGCAGTTTGACGGTGGTAGTCATCAGGGAATTCCGCTCTTTGGAAAAATCGAAGGCCTGTCAGGGGGTTGACAGCTTCGGCTATGATAAGCGCTTTGGTTTGGCTGGCCTACCCTGGCCGAACACCAGCATGATCAAGGACACCATGAGCAAGCCTACCGCCGATACGAAAGAAGCCACTGTTGCCGCCAACTTCCTGCGTCCGATCGTTGCGGCCGACCTGGAAAGTGGCAAGCACCAGAAAATCGTCACTCGCTTCCCGCCGGAGCCCAACGGCTACCTGCATATCGGTCACGCCAAGTCCATCTGTCTGAACTTCGGCCTGGCCAAGGAGTTCGACGGGGACTGCCACCTGCGCTTCGACGACACCAACCCGGCGAAGGAAGACCAGGAGTACATCGATGCCATCGAGGCCGATGTGAAATGGCTGGGCTTCGACTGGGCCGGGCAGGTTCGCTACGCCTCCAACTACTTCGACCAACTGCATGACTGGGCGGTGGACCTGATCAAGGCCGGCAAGGCTTTCGTCTGCGACCTGAACGCCGAGGAAATGCGCGCCTACCGTGGTTCGCTGACCGAACCGGGCAAGAACAGCCCGTTCCGCGAGCGTTCGGTGGAAGAGAACCTGGACCTGTTCGCCCGCATGAAAGCCGGCGAGTTCCCGGACGGCGCCCGTTCGCTTCGTGCGAAGATCGACATGGCCTCGCCGAACATCAACCTGCGCGACCCGATCCTCTACCGCATCCGTCACGCTCATCACCACCAGACCGGCGACAAGTGGTGCATCTACCCCAGCTACGACTTCACCCACGGCCAGTCCGACGCCATCGAGGGTATCACCCACTCCATCTGCACCCTGGAGTTCGAGGATCACCGCCCGCTGTACGAGTGGTTCCTGGCCAACCTGCCGGTCCCGGCCCAGCCGCGCCAGTATGAATTCGCGCGCCTGAACCTGAACTACACCATCACCAGCAAGCGCAAGCTCAAGCAACTGGTCGATGAAAACCACGTTCAAGGCTGGGACGACCCGCGCATGTCGACCCTGTCCGGCTATCGCCGTCGCGGCTACACCCCGGCGTCCATCCGTACCTTCTGCGACATGATCGGCGTGAATCGCGCCGGTGGTGTGGTGGACATCGGCATGCTGGAATTCGCCATCCGTGACGACCTCGATGCCAACGCTGGTCGCGCCATGTGCGTGCTCAAGCCGCTGAAGGTAGTCATCACCAACTACCCGGAAGGCCAGGTCGAGAACCTCGAGTTGCCGCGCCATCCGAAGCAGGACATGGGCGTGCGCGTGCTGCCGTTCAGCCGCGAGATCTACATTGACGCCAGTGACTTCGAGGAAGTCCCGCCGGCCGGCTACAAGCGCCTGATCCCCGGTGGCGAAGTGCGCCTGCGCGGCAGCTACGTGATCCGCGCCGACGAAGCCATCAAGGATGCCGCTGGCAACATCGTCGAACTGCGCTGCAGCTACGACGAGAACACCCTGGGCAAGAACCCCGAGGGCCGCAAGGTCAAGGGCGTGATCCACTGGGTGCCGGCCGCCGAGAGCGTCGAGTGCGAAGTGCGCCTGTACGACCGCCTGTTCCGTTCCGCCAATCCGGAGAAGTCGGAAGAGGGCGGCAGCTTCCTCGACAACATCAACCCGGATTCCCTGGTGGTGCTCAAGGGCTGCCGCGCTGAGCCGTCGCTGGCCAGCGCCACGGCCGAGGATCGCTTCCAGTTCGAGCGCGAGGGCTACTTCTGCGCGGATGCCCGGGACTCCAGGGCGGACGCCCTGGTCTTCAACCGCACCGTGACCCTGCGCGACTCCTGGGGGCAGTAACGGATGGCTGACTTGCAGATCTACAGCACGCTGTCCAAGACCAAGGACAGCTTCAAGCCGCTGGTGGGCAACCAGGTGCGCATGTACGTGTGCGGCATGACCGTGTACGACTTCTGCCACATCGGCCATGCCCGCGTGATGGTGGCGTTCGACGTCATCGCCCGCTGGCTGCGCCATCGCGGCTATGACCTGACCTATGTGCGCAACATCACCGACATCGACGACAAGATCATCCGTCGCGCCCAGGAGAACGGTGAGTCGTTCGAAGACCTGACCGCCCGCATGATCGCCGCGATGCATGAAGACGAGGCGCGCCTGTCGGTCCTGCGTCCGGACATCGAGCCGCGCGCCACCGGCCACATCGTCGGCATGCACGAGATGATCCAGACCCTGATCGACAAGGGTTACGCCTACGCGCCGGGCAATGGCGACGTCTATTACCGGGTCGGCAAGTTCGCCGGCTACGGCAAGCTGTCGCGCAAGAAGATCGAGGACCTGCGCATCGGTGCGCGGATCGAGGTCGACGAATCCAAGGAAGACCCGCTGGACTTCGTGCTCTGGAAGGGCGCCAAGCCGGGCGAGCCGAGCTGGGAGTCGCCCTGGGGCGCCGGGCGTCCGGGTTGGCATATCGAGTGCTCGGTGATGTCCACCTGCTGCCTGGGCGAGACCTTCGACATCCATGGCGGCGGTCCGGACCTGGTGTTCCCGCACCACGAGAACGAGATCGCCCAGAGCGAGGCGGCCACCGGCAAACTCTATGCGGCCAGCTGGATGCACGCCGGAGCGGTGCGCGTGGACGGCGAGAAGATGTCCAAGTCCCTGGGCAACTTCTTCACCATCCGCGAGGTGCTGGAGAAATACCACCCGGAAGTCGTGCGCTTCCTGCTGGTCTCCAGCCATTACCGCAGCCCGATCAACTACTCCGAAGACAACCTGAAGGAAGCCAAGGGCGCGCTGGAGCGTTTCTACACCGCGCTGCGTGGTCTGCCGCAGGTGGCTGCGGCGGGTGGCGAGGAGTTCGTCGAGCGCTTCGGCGCCGCGATGGACGACGACTTCGGTACGCCGGAAGCGGTTGCCGTGCTGTTCGAGATGGTCCGGGAGGTCAACCGCCTGCGCGAGAGCGATCCGGCGGCTGCGGCTGCACTGGCGGCACGCGTGCGTGAGCTGGGGGCTCTGCTGGGTGTTCTGCAACTGGATGCCGACGAGTTCCTCCAGGCCGGCGCAGCCGGCAAGGTCGACGCGGCGCAGGTCGAGGCGCTGATCCAGGCTCGTCTGGATGCCCGTGCGGCGAAGAACTGGGCCGAATCCGACCGCATCCGCGACGAGCTGACCGCTCTAGGCGTAGTGCTGGAAGACGGCAAGGGCGGCACTACCTGGCGTCTCGCCGAGTAACTGTCTCCTGGAAATGAAAAAGGCCGCTGATCAGCGGCCTTTTTCTTGCTCGTCGAAAACCTGTCAGGTGTGCAGGTGTTCGGCGGCGTACAGGGTGTTTTCCAGCAGGCAGGCGCGGGTCATCGGGCCGACACCGCCCGGAACAGGGGTGATCCAGCTGGCGCGCTCGGCGGCGACGTCGTATTCCACGTCGCCCACCAGCTTGCCATCTTCCTGGCGATTGATGCCCACGTCGATGACGATGGCACCTTCCTTGATCCACTCGCCCTTGACCAGACCCGGCTTGCCGGCGGCAACGACCACCAGGTCGGCGCGGCGCACGTGGTCGGCCAGGTCGCGGGTGAAGCGGTGGGTCACGGTGACGGTGCAGCCGCCCAGCAGCAGTTCCAGCGCCATGGGGCGGCCGACGATGTTCGATGCGCCCACTACCACCGCGTCCATGCCGTACAGGTCGACGCCGGTGCTTTGCAGCAGAGTCATGATGCCTTTCGGGGTGCAGGGGCGCAGCAGCGGGATGCGCTGGGCCAGGCGGCCGATGTTGAAGGGGTGGAAGCCGTCCACGTCCTTGTCCGGGCTGATGCGTTCCAGCAGCTGGGAGGCGTCGAGGTGGGCGGGGAGGGGGAGCTGGACGAGGATGCCGTCGATGGCCGGGTCGGCGTTCAGACGGTCGATCAGTGCCAGCAGCTCTTCCTGGGTGGTGCTGGCGGGGAGGTCGTACGCCTGGGAGAGGAAGCCGACCTCTTCACAGTCCTTGCGCTTGTGCGCGACATAGACCTGAGAGGCGGGGTCGCTGCCGACCAGGATCACAGCCAGGCCGGGGATGCGCAGTCCTTGCTGGCGGCGTTCATTGACGCGTTGGCCAATCTGCTGGCGGAGGCTGGCGGCGATCGCTTTGCCGTCGATCAGTTTTGCAGTCATGTCGGGGGGATAACCATTAAGGCGGGTGAAAAGAAGGCGCGCATTTTCGCATGCTGCCTCCATAAGGCAAAGGCGGGAGCCCCTGATTTGGCGTAACTCCTTTATCTCTTTGAACTTTTTTTAAAAAAGTTGTTGACGGGGTATGGCCTCATCGATAACATGCGCCCCGCTTGCCGAGCACAGCCTGAAACACGAAAGAGGCGGTGCCAACCGATTCGGTGGTTTCCACTGAGTCTGCTTAGCAAGGGTTGCCGCCACTAAAGCGCCCGTAGCTCAGCTGGATAGAGCATCCGCCTTCTAAGCGGATGGTCGCAGGTTCGAGTCCTGCCGGGTGCGCCAAGTGGCGTTCGGTACAAGCAAATGTAATATGGTGGGCGTAGCTCAGTTGGTAGAGCACAGGATTGTGGCTCCTGGTGTCGTGGGTTCGATTCCCATCGTCCACCCCATATTCCGAAGCGCCAGGCCCAGTGCCTGGCGTTTTCGTTTCTGCGGTACCCTGCGGACGTGGTGAAATTGGTAGACACGCCGGATTTAGGTTCCGGTGGCGCAAGCTGTGAGAGTTCGAGTCTCTCCGTCCGCACCATCTTCTTTCCATAAGCTCTCGCATCCGTGAATTTCCGCAGCTTCCACTCGGGGTGACTTCTGCATTTCTAGCTACTAGAATGCTTGCCCTTGATTCTGGGAGCCGGAAGGACCGGCTTACGTCTGTGCCACGAGGAATATCCATGCAAGTTTCCGTTGAAAGCACCTCCGCTCTTGAGCGCCGCATGACCGTTGGCGTGCCGGCCGAGCGTATCGAGACCGAAGTCAACAAGCGTCTGCAGCAGACCGCTCGTCGCGCCAAGGTTCCTGGCTTCCGTCCCGGCAAGGTGCCGATGAGCGTGATCCGTCAGCGCTACGAAGCCGCCGCTCGTCAGGAAGCCCTCGGTGACCTGATCCAGGAAACCTTCTACGAAGCCGTGGTCGAGCAGAAGCTGAACCCGGCCGGTGCTCCTTCCGTCGAACCGAAAGTGTTCGAGAAAGAGAAGGGCCTCGAGTACATCGCTACCTTCGAAGTCTTCCCTGAGTTCCAGGTTGCCGGTTTCGACGGCATCAAGGTCGAGCGCCTGCAGGCCGACGTGGCTGACGCCGATCTCGACAACATGCTGGAAATCCTGCGCAAGCAGAACACCCGTTTCGAAGCTGTTGATCGTGCCGCGCAGAACGACGATCAGGTGAACATCGATTTCGTCGGCAAGATCGACGGCGAAGCCTTCGCTGGCGGTTCCGCCAAGGGCACCCTGCTGGTGCTGGGCTCCGGCCGCATGATCCCGGGCTTCGAAGAGGGTCTGGTTGGCGCCAAGGCCGGTGAAGAGCGCGTTCTGAACGTGACCTTCCCCGAGGACTACCAGAACCTGGACCTGGCCGGCAAAGCTGCCGAGTTCACCGCTACCGTCAACAGCGTCGCCGAGCCGAAGCTGCCGGAACTGAACGAAGAGTTCTTCGCTCTGTTCGGCGTGAAGGAAAGCACTCTGGAAGGCTTCCGCACCGAAGTTCGCAAGAACATGGAGCGTGAACTGCGTCAGGCCATCAAGTCCAAGGTGAAGAACCAGGTGATGGAAGGTCTGGTCGAGACCAACCCGATCGAGGTTCCGAAAGCCCTGATCGGCAACGAAGTCAATCGTCTGCGCGTCCAGGCTGTCCAGCAGTTCGGTGGCAACATCAAGCCCGACCAACTGCCGGCCGAGCTGTTCGAAGAGCAGGCCAAGCGCCGCGTCGTACTGGGTCTGATCGTTGCCGAGCTGGTCAAGCAGCACGAACTGAAGGCTGACGAAGCCCGCGTTCGCGAAATGATCGAAGAGATGGCTTCCGCCTATCAGGAGCCGGAACAGGTTGTTTCCTGGTACTACAAGAACGACCAGCAACTGAACGAAGTCCGTTCGGTTGTACTGGAAGAACAAGTTGTAGATACTGTCCTGCAGAAGGCCAATGTGACCGACAAGCAGGTATCCTACGAAGACGCGGTCAAGCCTGCAGAAGCTCCGCAAGCGGCCTGATCCAGCGCTTCTTCGTTCGATCGTCACAAGCCAGCCTTCGGGCTGGCTTGTGCGTCTATAGAGACATGACTTTTTATTAGGGAGTGATCGTCGGACATGCATAATCCTTATATGCCGCAAGTTCCGAACATTCAGGCCGCTGGTGGTCTGGTGCCGATGGTGGTGGAGCAGTCCGCCCGCGGTGAGCGTTCCTACGACATCTATTCGCGCCTGCTGAAGGAGCGGATCATCTTCCTGGTCGGCCAGGTCGAGGACTACATGGCCAACCTCGTGGTTGCCCAGCTGCTGTTCCTCGAAGCCGAGAACCCGGACAAGGACATCCACCTCTACATCAACTCCCCGGGTGGTTCCGTCACCGCTGGCATGTCGATCTACGACACCATGCAGTTCATCAAGCCTGACGTGTCCACCATCTGCGTGGGCCAGGCGTGCAGCATGGGTGCCCTGCTGCTGGCTGGCGGCGCCGCTGGCAAGCGTTACTGCCTGCCGCATTCGCGCATGATGATCCACCAGCCGCTGGGCGGCTTCCAGGGCCAGGCCTCGGACATCGAGATCCACGCCAAGGAAATCCTTTTCATCAAGGAACGCCTGAACCAGGTGCTGGCACACCACACCGGTCAGCCGCTGGACGTCATTGCCCGCGATACCGACCGTGACCGCTTCATGAGTGGCGAGGAAGCCGTCAAGTACGGTCTGATCGATCAGCTCTTCACTCAGCGTCCTGCTGCCAGCTGAGTCTCTCCGCACTACCGCGGCCGGTAATCCGGCCGCTCGCGGGCTTGAAAATGCCTGCGAATGCCTTCATCTTGTCCTTCACGTATATCCCCGATTGGAACGATCGAATGACTGACACCCGCAACGGCGAGGACAACGGCAAGCTGCTGTATTGCTCCTTCTGCGGCAAGAGCCAGCACGAAGTGCGCAAGTTGATTGCCGGCCCCTCGGTCTTTATCTGCGACGAGTGCGTCGACCTGTGCAACGACATCATCCGTGAGGAGGTGCAGGAAGCACAGGCGGAGAGCAGTGCGCATAAGCTTCCGGCGCCGAAAGAGATCCGCACCATCCTCGATCAGTACGTGATCGGCCAGGAACGTGCCAAGAAAACCCTGGCGGTAGCGGTGTACAACCACTACAAGCGCCTGAACCAGCGTGAGCGCAAGGACGACGTCGAACTGGGCAAGAGCAACATCCTGCTGATCGGGCCGACCGGCTCGGGCAAGACCCTGCTCGCCGAGACCCTGGCGCGTCTGCTCAATGTTCCCTTCACCATCGCCGATGCCACCACCCTCACCGAGGCTGGTTATGTGGGCGAGGATGTCGAGAACATCATCCAGAAGCTGCTGCAGAAGTGCGACTACGATGTCGAGAAGGCCCAGATGGGCATTGTCTACATCGACGAAATCGACAAGATCTCGCGCAAGTCCGACAACCCGTCGATCACTCGCGACGTGTCCGGCGAAGGCGTCCAGCAGGCTCTGCTGAAGCTGATCGAAGGCACCGTGGCTTCCGTACCGCCCCAGGGCGGCCGCAAGCACCCGCAGCAGGAATTCCTGCAGGTCGACACCCGCAACATCCTGTTCATCTGCGGAGGCGCGTTCGCTGGCCTGGAAAAGGTCATCCAGAACCGTTCTACCAAAGGCGGCATCGGCTTCAGCGCCGAGGTTCGCAGTCAGGAAGCGGGTAAGAAGGTGGGCGACGCGCTGCGCGAGGTCGAGCCGGAGGATCTGGTGAAGTTTGGCCTGATCCCCGAGTTCGTCGGTCGTTTGCCGATCATCGCGACGCTCGAAGAGCTGGACGAAGCTGCCCTGATGCAGATTCTGACCGAGCCGAAGAACGCGCTGACCAAGCAGTACGCCAAGCTCTTCGAAATGGAAGGCGTGGACCTCGAGTTCCGTCCGGACGCGCTCAAGGCCGTCGCTCGTCGCGCGCTGGAGCGCAAGACCGGCGCCCGTGGCCTGCGTTCGATCCTCGAAGGCATCCTGCTCGATACCATGTACGAGATCCCCTCGCAGAACGACGTCAGCAAGGTGGTGATCGACGAAAGCGTCATCGAGGGCTCCTCCCAGCCGCTGCTGATCTACGAGAACAGCGAGCAGCCGGCCAAGGCTGCACCTGACGCCTGAAACCAGAAGGGGCCCTAGGGCCCCTTTTTTCTTCCCATCTACCGCGCTTGTTTTTTCCCAGTCCTAACCCCATCTTAGGCCGAAGGGTCCAATCCCATCGTTTTGGCCAAGTGCCGCTGTAGAGCCGAATATCATGAAAACACTCGTCGAGTTGCCCCTGCTCCCCCTGCGTGACGTAGTGGTGTATCCGCACATGGTCATCCCGCTTTTCGTGGGACGAGAGAAATCCATCGAGGCCCTCGAGGCCGCCATGACCAGCGACAAGCAGATCCTGTTGCTGGCGCAGAAGAATCCGGCCGACGACGATCCGGGCGCCGACGGCCTGTACCGCATGGGCACCGTGGCCACTGTCCTGCAGTTGCTGAAACTGCCCGATGGCACCGTCAAGGTGCTGGTCGAGGGCGAGCAGCGCGGCCAGGTAGAGCGCTTCATCGACGAGGAAGCCTACTGCCGCGCGGAAGTTTCGATCATTGACGAGGCCTCCGTCGGCGAGCGCGAGTCCGAAGTCTTCACCCGTAGCCTGCTCAGCCAGTTCGAGCAGTATGTGCAGCTGGGCAAGAAAGTCCCGGCCGAAGTCCTGTCTTCGCTCAACAGCATCGATGAACCGGGCCGTCTTGTAGATACCATGGCCGCCCACATGGCGCTGAAGATCGAACAGAAGCAGGAAATCCTCGAGATCACCGAGCTGTCCGCCCGCGTCGAGCACGTGCTGGCCATGCTGGATGCCGAGATCGACCTGCTGCAGGTCGAGAAGCGCATTCGCGGCCGCGTGAAGAAGCAGATGGAGCGCAGCCAGCGCGAGTACTACCTCAACGAACAGATGAAGGCCATCCAGAAAGAACTGGGTGACATCGACGAAGGCCACAACGAAGTCGAGGAACTGAAGAAGCGCATTGACGCCGCCGGCCTGACCAAGGAAGCCATGGCCAAGGCCACTGCCGAGTTGAACAAGCTCAAGCAGATGTCGCCGATGTCCGCCGAGGCGACCGTGGTGCGTTCCTACATCGACTGGCTGGTGAATGTGCCGTGGAAGGCCGAGAGCAAGGTGCGCCATGACCTGGACAAGGCCGAGGACATCCTCGACGCCGATCACTACGGTCTGGAAGAGGTCAAGGAGCGCATCCTCGAGTACCTCGCCGTCCAGAAGCGCGTGAAGAAGCTCAAGGGCCCGGTGCTCTGCCTGGTCGGCCCGCCCGGCGTGGGCAAGACCTCGCTGGCCGAGTCCATCGCCCGCGCGACCAACCGCAAGTTCGTGCGCATGGCCCTGGGGGGCGTGCGTGACGAGGCCGAGATTCGCGGTCACCGTCGCACCTACATCGGTTCCATGCCCGGTCGTCTGATTCAGAAAATGACCAAGGTGGGCGTGCGCAACCCGCTGTTCCTGCTCGACGAGATCGACAAGATGGGCAGCGACATGCGCGGCGACCCCGCGTCGGCGCTGCTGGAAGTGCTCGATCCGGAGCAGAACCACAACTTCAACGACCACTACCTCGAAGTCGACTACGACCTCTCCGACGTGATGTTCCTCTGCACGGCGAACTCCATGAACATTCCGGCAGCGTTGCTGGACCGAATGGAAGTCATCCGCCTGCCGGGTTACACCGAGGACGAGAAGATCAACATCGCCTCGAAATATCTTGTACCGAAACAGACTGCGGCTAATGGCCTGAAGAAGGGCGAGGTGGTCTTCGAAGAAGCGGCTACCCGTGACATCATCCGCTATTACACCCGCGAAGCCGGTGTGCGTAGCCTTGAGCGCCAGATCGCCAAGGTCTGCCGCAAGGCGGTCAAGGACGGTGGCAAGGCCAAGCGCATCGAAGCCGTGGTGACTCCGGATTCACTGGAGAATTACCTGGGCGTGCGCAAGTTCCGCTACGGCCTGGCCGAGCAGCAGGATCAGATCGGCCAGGTGACCGGCCTCGCCTGGACCCAGGTGGGCGGCGAATTGCTGACCATCGAATCGGCCATGGTTCCGGGCAAGGGCGCACTAACCAAGACCGGCTCGCTGGGCGACGTCATGGCGGAGTCCATCACTGCCGCGCTGACCGTGGTTCGTAGTCGTTCGAAGAGCCTGGGTATCGCTCCGGACTTCCACGAGAAGCACGATATCCACATCCATGTGCCGGAAGGCGCGACGCCCAAGGACGGCCCTAGCGCGGGCATTGGCATGTGTACCGCACTGGTCTCGGCGATCACCCAGATTCCGGTCCGTGCTGACGTGGCCATGACCGGCGAGATCACCCTGCGCGGTCAGGTTCTGGCCATCGGTGGGCTGAAGGAAAAACTTCTGGCCGCGCACCGGGGTGGAATCAAGACAGTGATCATTCCCGAGGAAAACGTACGGGACCTTAGGGAAATTCCGGATAATATTAAGGCTGATCTCGTTATTAAACCGGTTAAATGGATTGACGAGGTCCTGCAAATTGCGCTGCAATACGCCCCGGAGCCCTTGCCCGATGCGGCTCCCGAGATGGTTGCAAAGGATGAGAAGCGCGAGTCTGATTCCAAGGAGCGAATCAGCACGCATTAGTTGGGGGGCTTTCTTGACACTGTTTTTGAGCCCTTGTTATAAAGCGGCACTTGCTTTGTCAGTTGGCAAACCAGCACCTGCTTTTGCTTACACCTAACACATAGAAACATACTCAACAGAAATAAGGGGACTTAGAGTGAACAAGTCGGAACTGATCGATGCTATCGCCGCATCTGCTGATATCCCGAAAGCTGTTGCCGGTCGCGCTCTGGACGCGGTGATCGAGTCCGTAACTGGCGCCCTGAAGGCTGGTGACTCCGTCGTACTGGTAGGCTTCGGCACCTTCGCTGTCAAAGAGCGCGCTGCTCGCACCGGTCGCAACCCGCAAACCGGCAAGCCGATCAAGATCGCTGCTGCTAAGATCCCGGGCTTCAAGGCCGGTAAAGCCCTCAAGGACGCTGTCAACTAAGCGTCTTTTTGGACTTGACCTGGACCGGTTCAACTTCGGTTGGGCCGGTCACGGAGCGATGACCCGGCTGGCGTAGGTCGGTTGGAATCATCAGGGGTCACGGGCTCAATGCCCGCAAGCTCCACCAGTTACGAGAAGGCGCATCCTCGGATGCGCCTTTCTTATATCCGCCTTTTTTCCACGCCGCGCCGCCATTGACGGTGAGCCGTGGCCGCGTCGGGGGCCGCATGCTGCAAAACATCAGGGACAATTCCCAAGGCTGGATCACCAAGACCATCCTGGGCGTGATCGTTGTCCTCATGGCTTTGACCGGGTTCGATCAGATCATTCGCGCAACCCACCACGAGAACGTCGCTGCTCAGGTCAACGGTGAAGACATCGGTCTGCCGGAACTGCAGCAGGCCGCGGATATGCAGCGTCGCCAGCTGATGCAG
Organism: Pseudomonas sp. PDM17; assembly: GCF_014851985.1. Lineage (NCBI taxonomy): Bacteria > Pseudomonadati > Pseudomonadota > Gammaproteobacteria > Pseudomonadales > Pseudomonadaceae > Pseudomonas > Pseudomonas sp. PDM17. The sequence continues at coordinate 179,868 of NZ_JACVAT010000007.1, read as the reverse complement.
CGTCTGGGCAAGGACTTCGATTCGTCCATGCTCGACGACAAGCTGCTCAAGGACTCTGCGCTGAAGTCGCTCATTGAGCGCAAGCTGATCCTGCAGGCGGCCCAGAACGACAAGTTCGCCTTCTCCCAGCAGGCGCTGGATCAACTGATCCTGTCGACCCCTGAATTCCAGGTGGACGGCAAGTTCAGCGCCGAGCGCTTCGACCAGGTCATCCGCCAGATGGGCTATGACCGCATGCAGTTCCGCCGCATGTTCGGCGAGGAGATGCTCATCGGTCAGCTGCGCGCCGGCATCGCCGGTACCGGCTTCGTTACCGATGACGAGCTGAATGCCTTCGCCCGCCTGGAGAAGCAGACCCGCGATTTCGCCACCCTGACGCTCAAGGCCGACCCGGCCAAGAGCAAGGTCGAGGACAGCGAGATCAAGGCGTACTACGACGCCCACAGCACCGAGTTCATGACGCCCGAACAGGTCACTATCGACTACGTCGAGCTGAAGAAGTCTGCCTTCTTCGACCAGGTCGAGGTGAAGAAGGAAGACCTTGATGCCCTCTATCAGAAGGAAATCGCCGGTCTGGCCGAGCAGCGCGACGCCGCGCACATCCTGATCGAGGTGAACGACAAGCAGAACGACCAGCAGGCCAAGGCCAAGATCGACGAGATCAAGGCGCGCCTGGACAAGGGTGAAGACTTCGCCAAGCTGGCCAAGGAGCTGTCCAACGACACCGGCTCCGCCGCAAACGGTGGTGATCTCGGCTTTGCCGGTCGTGGCGTGTATGACCCGGCCTTCGAAGAGTCGCTGTATGCGCTGAAGAAGGGCGAAGTCTCCGCCCCGGTGAAGACCTCCTACGGCTGGCACCTGATCAAGCTGCTGGGCGTTGAAGCGCCGGAGGTTCCGACTTTCGACAGCCTGAAGGTCAAGCTGGAGCACGAAGCCAAGACCCAACTGGTCGAGCAGCGCTTCGTCGATGCAACCAAGCAGCTGGAAAGCTCCGCCTACGAAGCCTCCGATCTGGGCCAGCCGGCTCAGGACCTGGGCCTGAAGGTGCAGACCAGCAAGCCGTTCGGCAAAGAAGGTGGCGAGGGCGTGACCGCCAACCGCCAGGTCATCCAGACCGCCTTCAGCCCGGAAGTGCTGGAAGAGGGCGCCAACAGTGGCGCTATCGAGCTGGACCCCGACACTGCGGTCGTGCTGCGCGTGAAGGAGCACCACAAGCCTGAGCAGGAAACCCTGGAACAGGTGAGTGCCGATATCCTCAAGCGTCTGCAGGTCGAACACGCAGCCAGTGATGCCAAGGCTCGCGGCGAATCGCTGCTGGCTGGTCTGCGCGACGGCAAGATCCCGCTGACCCAGGCTCAGGACGGCCAGGACTGGAAAGTCGTGGAAGCGGCCGCCCGTGGTCAGGAAGGTGTCGACCCGGTGGTGCTGCAGAGCGTGTTCCGCATGGCTCGTCCGGAAGGTGCCGATAAGCCCAGCCTGGGTGGTGTCGCACTGCAGAACGGTGACTTCGTGCTGGTCAAGCTCAGTGGTGTCAGCGAGCCGGATGCCAAGCCGACCGAGCAGGAGAAAGCGATGTACCAGCGCTTCCTCGCCTCGCGCAGCGGTCAGGACGATTTCTCCGCGTTCCGTCGCTACCTGCAGGATCAGGCGAAGATCGAGAAGTTCGACGAAGCCAAGAAGTGATAGACAGGGGCCGCGCAAGCGGCCCTCGTTTTATCCGGGACAAGAAAAAGGCCGCATCAGCGGCCTTTTTCTTTGCCTGGGGGAAGGCTCAGTCGTCGCCCAGCGGGCCCATGGCGGTGGTGTTGAAGCCACCGTCGACATAGAGAATCTCGCCGCTGATGCCGCTGGCAAGGTCCGAGCAAAGGAAGGCGCCGGCGTTGCCGACTTCCTCGATGGTCACGTTGCGTCGCAGCGGGGTCTGGCGCTCGTTGGCGGCGAGCATCTTGCGGAAGCTCTTGATGCCTGACGCTGCCAGGGTGCGGATCGGGCCGGCGGAGATGGCGTTGACGCGGGTGCCTTCCGGGCCGAGGCTGCCGGCCAGGTAGCGCACGCCGGCTTCCAGGCTGGCCTTGGCCATGCCCATCACGTTGTAGTTGGGCATCGTGCGTTCGGCGCCCAGGTAGGAGAGGGTGAGCAGGCTGCCGTTTCGGCCCTGCATCAGCTCGCGGCCTGCCTTGGCCAGGGCGACGAAGCTGTAGGCGCTGATGTCGTGGGCGATGCGGAAGCCGTCGCGGGTGGTGACTTCGGTGAAGTCGCCGTCGAGCTGGTCGCCTGGCGCAAACCCCACCGAGTGGACGATGCAGTCCAGGCCGTCCCATTGCTTCGCCAGCGCGGCGAACACGGCTTCGATGTCTGCATCGCTGGCCACGTCGCAGGGGAAGCACAGCTCGGCGCTGGAGCCCCAGCCGGCGGCGAATTCCTCGACGCGCCCCTTGAGCTTGTCGTTCTGGTAGGTGAAGGCGAGCTCGGCGCCTTCGCGATGCATCGCCGCGGCGATGCCGGAGGCGATGGACAGCTTGCTGGCGACACCGACGATCAGTACGCGTTTACCGGCGAGAAACCCCATGTCATTGCTTCCTTGTCTGCTGCTGGCTCAGGCTTGCGTCGGTACCATGAAGGCTGCTTCCAGCAGTTGCTGTGTGTAGGCATGTTGCGGTGCGGCGAAGACTTCCTCGGCCATGCCCTGTTCGACGACCTTGCCGTGGCGGATCACCATCAGCTGGTGGCTGAGGGCTTTCACCACTGCCAGGTCGTGGCTGATGAACAGGTAGGTCAGGTTGTACTTGGCCTGCAGCCCGCGCAGCAGTTCGACGACCTGGCGTTGCACGGTGCGGTCCAGTGCCGAGGTCGGTTCGTCCAGCAGGATCAGCGCCGGCTTGAGCACCAGCGCGCGGGCGATGGCGATGCGTTGCCGCTGGCCCCCGGAAAACTCGTGGGGGTAGCGGTGGCGGGTATCCGGGTCGAGTCCGACTTCCTTGAGCGCCTCGATGATCGCCTGCTCGCGCTCCTCGGGCGTGCCCATTCCATGGATTTCCAGGCCTTCGCCAACGATCTGGCCGACCGACATGCGCGGGCTGAGGCTGCCGAACGGGTCCTGGAAGACTACCTGCATCTCGCGACGCAGGGGCCTGACTTCCGCCTGGTTCATGCCTTCGATGGCCTGACCCTCGAAGCAGATGCCGCCCTGGCTGCTGATGAGCCGGAGGATGGCCAGGCCCAGGGTCGACTTGCCCGAGCCGCTCTCGCCGACGATGCCCAGGGTCTGGCCGCGCGGCAGGCTGAAGTCAATGCCGTCCACCGCCTTGACGTGGTCGACGGTCTTGCGGAACACGCCTTTCTTGATCGGGAACCACACGCGCAGGTTGTCGACCTCCAGCAGCGGCGCACCAGGCTCGTTCTGCGCGGGGGTGCCACTGGGCTCGGCTCCGAGCAATTCGCGCGTGTAGGGGTGCTGTGGGGCCGCGAAGAGGGTGTCGCAATCGGCCTGCTCGACGATGCAGCCGCTTTTCATCACGCAGACGCGATGGGCGATACGCCGGACCAGGTTGAGGTCGTGGGTGATCAGTAGCATCGCCATGCCCAGGCGCTGCTGCAGGTCACGCAGCAGGTCGAGGATCTTCAGCTGCACCGTCACGTCGAGCGCGGTGGTCGGTTCGTCGGCGATCAGCAGCTCCGGCTCGCAGGCCAGTGCCATGGCGATCATCACCCGCTGCCGCTGGCCACCGGAGAGTTCGTGCGGGTAGGCCTTGAGGCGGCTGGCGGGGTTGGGGATGCCGACCAGATCGAGCAGCTCCAGCGTACGGGCGCGGGCCTGATTGCCGTTCATGCCCTTGTGCAGCGCGAGCACTTCGCCGATCTGCTTCTCGATGGTGTGCAGCGGGTTCAGCGAGGTCATGGGTTCCTGGAACACCATGGCGATGCGGTTGCCGCGGATGCCGCGCAACTTGCGCTCGGGCAGCTTGAGCAGGTCCTTGCCGGCGTACTGGATGCTGCCGGAGGGATGGCTGGCGGTGGGGTAGGGCAGCAGGCGCAGGATGGAGTGCGCGGTGACTGACTTGCCCGAGCCGCTTTCGCCCACCAGCGCCAGGGTCTCCCCCTTGCGGATGTCGAAGTTGATGTGTTCGACCGCGCGCACCTGTTCGTCGCCGCAGAGGAAATCGACGGACAGGTCGCGGACTTCGATGAGGTTCTCGTTCTGGCTCATGTCACTTCCTCGGGTCGAAGGCATCGCGGGCGGCTTCGCCGATGAACACCAGCAGGCTCAGCATCACGGCCAGCACCACGAAGGCGGTGATGCCCAGCCAGGGTGCCTGCAGGTTGGACTTGCCCTGGGCGACCAGCTCGCCCAGCGACGGTGCGCCGGCGGGCAGGCCGAAGCCCAGGAAGTCCAGGGAGGTCAGGGTGCCGATCGCGCCGGTGAGGATGAAGGGCATGAAGGTCAGGGTGGAGATCATCGCGTTGGGCAGGATGTGGCGGAACATGATCGCTCCGTTGCGCATGCCCAGGGCGCGCGCTGCGCGCACATACTCCAGGTTGCGGCCGCGGAGGAATTCGGCGCGCACCACGTCCACCAGGCTCATCCAGGAGAACAGCAGCATGATGCCCAGCAGCCACCAGAAGCCTGGCTGCACGAAGCTGGCGAGGATGATCAGCAGGTAGAGCACCGGCAGGCCCGACCAGATTTCCAGGAAGCGCTGGCCGAGCAGGTCGATCCAGCCACCGTAGAAACCCTGCAATGCACCCACGGCGACACCGAGGATGGAGCTGAGCACGGTGAGGATGAGGGCGAACAGCACCGACACGCGGAAGCCGTAGATCACCCGCGCCATCACATCGCGCGCCTGGTCGTCGGTGCCCAGCCAGTTCTCCGCGGTGGGCGCCGAGGGTGCCGGCACCCGCAGGTCGTAGTTGATGGTGTCGTAGCTGTAGGCGATCGGCGGCCAGAGAATCCAGCCGTCCTTCTGCGCGATCTGCTCGCGCATGTACGGGCTCTTGTAGTTCGCCTCCATGGGGAACTCACCGCCGAAGGCGGTTTCCGGGTAGCGCTTGACCACCGGGAAATACCATTCGCCGTCGTAGCGGATCGCCAGTGGCTTGTCGTTGGCTATCAGCTCGGCGCCCAGGCTGAGAACGAACAGCGTGAGGAACAGCCAGAGTGACCACCAGCCGCGCTTGTTGGCCTTGAAGCGCGTCCAGCGGCGCTGATTGATGGGAGATAGGCGCATCGGATTACTCCCGGTTCTCGAAGTCGATGCGCGGATCGACCAGCGTGTAGAGGACGTCGCTGACCAGCTTCATGATCAGGCCGAACAGGGTGAAGATGAACAGCGTGCCGAACACCACCGGGTAATCGCGGTTCAGCGCTGCCTCGAAGCTGAGCAGGCCCAGGCCGTCGAGGGAGAAGATCACCTCGATCAGCAGCGAGCCGGTGAAGAAGATGCCCAGCAGGGCCGAGGGTAGGCCGGCGATGATCAGCAGCATGGCGTTGCGGAACACATGGCCGTAGAGTACGCGGCGCTCGGTCAGGCCCTTGGCGCGGGCGGTGACCACGTACTGCTTGCCGATCTCGTCGAGGAAGCTGTTCTTGGTCAGCAGGGTGATGGTGGCGAAGTTACCGATCACCAGCGCGGTGATGGGCAGCGCGAGGTGCCAGAAGTAGTCGCGGACCTTGCCGCCCCAGGTCAGCTCGTCGAAGTTGTTGGAGGTCAGCCCGCGCAAGGGGAACCAGTCCCAGTAGCTGCCGCCGGCGAACAGCACCACCAGCAGGATGGCGAAGAGGAAGGCGGGGATGGCATAGCCGACGATGATCGCCGAGCTGGTCCAGACGTCGAAATGGCTGCCGTGGCGCACCGCCTTGGCGATGCCCAGCGGGATCGACACCAGGTACATGATCAGCGTGCTCCACAATCCGAGAGAGATGGACACGGGCAGCTTCTCGACGATCAGGTCGGTGACCTTGGCATCGCGGAAGAAGCTCTGGCCGAAGTCCAGGTGCACGTAGTTCTTGAGCATGATCCAGAAGCGCTCGGGCGCCGGTTTGTCGAAGCCGTACATGCGCTCGATTTCCTTCACCAGTTCCGGGTCCAGGCCCTGGGCGCCGCGGTAGTGCGTGCCGGCGGAGGCGACTTCACCGCCGCCGCCGGAGATGCGCCCGGTGGCGCCGCCGCTGGCGGCGTCGAAGCCTTCCAGCTTGGCGATCATCTGCTCCACCGGGCCGCCGGGGGCGGCCTGGATGATGATGAAGTTGATCAGCAGGATGCCGAACAGGGTGGGGATGATCAGCAGCAGGCGCCGCAGGATGTAGGCCAGCATCAATGGGTCCCTTGGGCGACGGCGCCGTCGGCCGGCGTTTCGCTCGTGGCATTGGTATCCGTCTTGGTCGGTACAGCCTTGTCGCGGGCTTGCCACCAGGTCTGCAGCGCGTAGCTGTAGGGCGGCAGTTTTTCCGGGTGGGCGATGCGGTTCCAGTAGGCGATGCGCCAGTTGCCCAGGTACCAGTTGGGCACCACGTAGTGGCCCCAGAGCAGCGCGCGATCGAGGGCGCGGGCGTGGCGCACCAGGCTTTCGCGGGAGCCGGCGTTGATCAGGCCTTCCACCAGGGCATCGATGCCCGGATCGCGCAGGCCGATGAAGTTGCGGCTGCCGGGCTTGTCGGCGCTGCTGGAATGCCAGAACTCGCGCTGTTCGTTACCGGGCGAGCTGGACTGCGGCCAGCTGCTGACGATCATGTCGTAGTCGCGCGAGCGCAGGCGGTTGATGTATTGCGAAACGTCGACGCGGCGCAGCTGCATGTCGATGCCCAGCTCCGCGAGGTTGCGCTTGAAGGGCAGCAGCACGCGCTCGAAGTCGGCCTGGGCGAGCATGAACTCGAAGCTCAGTTGCTTGCCGTCGGGGCCGACCATCTTGTCGTTCTCGATCTTGTAGCCGGCCTCCAGCAACAACTGGTAGGCCTTGCGCTTCTGCTCGCGGATGATGCCGCTGCCGTCGCTGGTGGGCGGCACGTAGACCTGGCTGAAGACCTCTGGCGGCAGCTTGTCGCGTAGCGGCTCGAGAATCTTCAGCTCCTCGGCGTCGGGCAGCTCCCTGGCGGCCATCTCGGAGTTCTCGAAGTAGCTGCCGTCACGCAGGTAGGAGCCGAAGAACAGCTGCTTGTTGGTCCACTCGAAGTCGAACAGGTTGGTGATCGCTTCGCGCACGCGCGGGTCCTGGAACACCGGGCGGCGGATGTTGAAGGCATAAGCCTGCATGCCCCACGGGTTGCCGTTCACCGGCTCCTCACGGACGATCCGGCCGTCGCGCACGGCGGGCGAGTCGTAGGCGGTCGCCCAGTTCTTCGCAATGCGCTCGTCGTTGAAGTCGAACTGCCCGGCCTTGAAGGCTTCCAGGGCAACGGTGAGGTCGCGGTAGGACTCCACCACCACGGCGTCGAAGTTGTTGAAGCCGCGGTTCACCGGCAGCTTGTCGCCCCACCAGTCCTTGACCCTCTCGTAGCGGATCGAGCGACCGGCCTCGACCTTGGCGATGCGGTACGGGCCGCTGCCCAGTGGCGGCTCCATGTTGGTCTTGTTGAAGTCGCGGCTGGCCCACCAGTGCTTGGGCAGGATCGACAGCTGGCCGAGGATCAGCGGCAGCTCGCGGTTGTCGCCGTGCTTGAAGTCGAAGCGCACGCGCAGCTTGTCTTCGGCCACCACCTTGTCGACGTCCGCGTAGTAGTTGCGGTACATCGGGTCGCCGTCCTTCATCAGCGTCTCGAAGGTGAACACGACGTCTTCGGCGGTGACCGGTGTGCCGTCCTGGAAGCGCGCCTCGGGGCGCAGGTAGTAACGGACGAAGCGATGCTCGGGGTCCTTCTCGATCTTCTCGGCGAGCAGTCCGTATTCGGTGAAGGGCTCGTCGAGGGAGTGGAAGGTCAGGGTGTCGTAGATCAGGTTGATCTGAGGTGCGGAGTTGCCCTTGGCGATGAAGGGGTTGAGGCTGTCGAAACCGCCGAAGTCGGAGAGGCGCAGCGTGCCGCCCTTGGGCGCATCGGCATTGACGAAGTCGAAGTGCTTGAAGTTCGCCGGGTATTTCGGCGCCTCGTCATACAGGGTGATAGCGTGCTGCGGCGCGGCCTGCGCACTGCCCAGCAGTCCCAGCAACAGGCCGGCACAGAGCGCGGCGCGGCGGGGGCTTTTCATAGGGTTTTCTCCTGGTCTTTTTGCCACCAGGCTCGCAGACCCAGCGTATAGGGCGGCGTGGTGACGAAGGCGAAGCGGTTGCGATACGCCAGCCGGTGCTTGTTCAGATACCAGTTGGGAATGCTGTAGTGCTGCCACAGCAGTACCCGGTCCAGGGCGCGCGCCGCGGCTTCCTGCTGGTCGCGGTTGGTGGCGCCGAGGAGTTTCTCAAGCATCGCGTCCACCACGGGGTTGGCGATGCCCGCATAGTTCTTGCTGCCCTTCACCGCCACCTGGCTGGAATGGAAGTACTGCCATTGTTCGAGGCCGGGGCTCAGGGTCTGGGGCAGGGTCATCAGAATCATGTCGTAGTCGAACTGGTCCAGACGCTGTTTGTACTGGGCGCGGTCCACGGTGCGCAAGCTCGCATCGATGCCGATGCTGGCGAGGTTCTCGCGATACGGCTGGAGAATGCGTTCCAGACTGGGGTTGACCAGCAGGATCTCGAAGCGCAGCTGCTTGCCGTTGGCGTCCAGCAGGCGATCGCCGGAGAGCTTCCAGCCGGCTTCGCCCAATAGACCCAAAGCGTGGCGCAGGGTTTCCCGCGGGATGCCGGCGCCTTTGGTCACCGGCACGGTGAAGGGGCGTTTGAACAGTGCCTCGGGCAGCTGCGAGCGGTACGGCGAGAGCAGCAGCCACTCCTGGCCCTGCGGTACGCCGGTGGCCGCAAGGGTGCTGTTGGGGTAGTAGCTGCTGGCGCGCACGTACGCATCGTTGAACAGCGCGCGATTGGTCCATTCGAAGTCGAACATCATCCCCAGCGCCTCGCGCAGGCGGCGATCGGCGAAGGTCGCGCGGCGGGTGTTGAGGAACAGCGCCTGGGTCTGGGTGGGAATCTGGTGGGGGATTTCCACCTTCAGCACTTCGCCACGGCGAACGGCCGGGAAGCGGTAGTTGCTGCGCCAGTTCTTCGCCTGGTGTTCGATGTAGACGTCGAATTCGCCGGCCTTGAAGGCTTCGAAGGCGATACCGGCGTCACGGTAGAAGTCCACCTCGACACGGTCGAAGTTGTACTTGCCGCGATTCACCGGCAGGTCCTTGCCCCACCAGTCCTTGACCCGCTCGAACACCAGGCGCCGCCCCGGCACCACCTCGGTGATTCGGTAGGGGCCGCTGCCCAGCGGCGGTTCGAAGGTGGTGGCCTGGAAGTCGCGGCCTTTCCAGTAGTGCTGCGGCAGCACCGGCATCTCGCCCAGGCGCAGGATCAGCAGCGGGTTGTCGTGGCGCTTGAAGACGAAGCGGATGCTCTGCGGCGAGAGGATGTCGACCCGCTGCACTTCCTGCAGGTTGGTGCGGTACATCGGGTGGCCATGCTTGAGCAGGGTGCGATAGGAGAACGCCACGTCGTAGGCGGTGATCGGCTTGCCGTCGTGGAAGCGGGCTTCCGGGCGCAGGTTGAACACCACCCAGCTGCGGTCCTCGGCGTACTCCACGCTACGGGCGATCAGGCCGTAGCTGGAGGCAGGCTCGTCGCCGGACGGGTCATACAGCCCGGTCCCGATCATCAGTGGCTCGTTCAGCTCGCTGACGCCGTACTGCAGGAAGTCCGCGGTACTGACCGGCGGGCTGCCCTTGAAGGTGTAAGGATTGAGCGTGTCGAAGGTGCCCAGGCCCATCAGCCTTAGCAGGCCGCTCTTGGGCGCCTTGGGGTTGACCCAGTCGAAGTGGTCGAAGCTGGCCGGGTACTTGAGTTCGCCGAACTGGGCGTAGCCGTGGCTCTCGGTGATCTGGGCGGAGGCGGGGAGGCCCAGGAAGAGTCCCAGGAGCAGGAGAGACAAGCGACGCATCAGGCGTAGGATCCGATCCCGGCTGGCTGAAGGAGGTTAGCGTCGTACAGTAGCAGCTTGTCCTTGCTGCCAGAAGACATGCGGCCGGGGCTGTGCGCCCCGGCGCAAGGTGAAACTCAGCGGCTGGCAGTATCGAGGTACAGCGTGATGGTCTGGCCGGGCTTCAGGGCCTGGCCACTGCGCGGGTTCCAGCGTTTGATGTGCTGCATCTCGACGTTGAAGCGCTTGGCGATCAGGTACATCGAATCGCCCTGCTTGACCTTGTAGTAGGTCGCGGTGTCCTGCTTGGCCTTGCTCTTGCTGCTGGAAGCCAGCTGGGTGGCGGCGGCGCTCTGCAGCTTGAGGGTCTGGCCGGGCTTGACGCCATGGCTGTCCAGGCCGTTCCAGCGCTTGAGGTCCGCGACCTCGACGCCGTTCTTCTTGGCGATGTTCCACAGGGTGTCGCCATTCTTCACGGTGTAGCTGCGAGTAGCGACGCGGGCGCTGGCGACGGTCTTCGAGCTTTCCACCTGGGCCAGTTGACGCGGGCTCTCCGGCTCGATGGTCGGGCGGCCGGGCTGGCCGGGGATGACCAGGGTCTGGCCATTGCGCAGACGGTTGGCGCTCAGGCGGTTGGCGGCCTTGAGTTCGGCCACGCTCAGACGGTAGCGCTGGGCGATGCTGTGCAGGCTATCGCCTTTGCGCACGCGGTAATGGCCGTTGTTCGAAGCTACCAGCGGTTTGACCTGCACCGGCTCCAGGTTGGCGACGCCAGCCTTGAGCGAATCCGCCTTGGCCAGCGGCACCAGCAGGTGATGCGGGCCATCCAGGGTCACGCCACGCTTGAAGGCGGGGTTGAGCTGCTGCAGTTCGTCCTGATCCAGGTCGCCGGCCGCGGCAACCTGGGAAAGATCCAGGCCCGGCTTGACGCGGATCGAAGTGAAGTAGGGCTGGTTGGCGATCGGGCTGAGGTTGATGCCGTAGATGGTCGGGGCATTCACCAGTTGCGACAGGGCCAGCAGCTTGGGCACGTAGTCCTGGGTTTCCTGCGGCAGAGGCAGGTTCCAGTAGTCGGTGGGCAGGCCGAGGCGCTCGTTGCGCTCGATCGCGCGGCTGACGGTGCCTTCGCCGGCGTTGTAGGCGGCCAGCGCGAGCAGCCAGTCGCCGTTGAACATGTCGTGCAGGCGGTTCAGGTAGGTCAGCGCGGCATTGGTCGACGCGGTGATGTCGCGGCGGCCGTCATAGAAGTTGGTCTGGCGCAGGTTGAAGTGCGTACCGGTGCTCGGGATGAACTGCCACAGGCCAACGGCCTGGGCACGCGACACGGCCATCGGGTTGTACGAGCTCTCGATCATCGGCAACAGCGCCAGTTCCAGCGGCATGTCGCGCTCTTCCAGGCGCTCGACCACGTAATGCATGTAAGGCGCGCCGCGCTCGCTGGCGTTTTCCAGGAACGACTGGTTGCTCATGAACCACAGGCGCTGACGCTCGATACGCGGGTTGGTATTGAGCTGGTCCTGCAACTGGAAGCCGCCACGCATGCGTTCCCAGATATCGTTCTGGGCCTGGTTCCAGGCGGGATTGAACTGCACATCAATGGCGCGGGAGGCGCTGCGGGCCTGGTTGTCACTGGCGGTCTGCTGGGTCGACTGGCAGCCCGCCAGGCCCGCCGCGAGGAGGACAATAGAGACTCGGATGGCACGTGCCAATGCGTCTAGATCGGAGGTCTTTCTGGTCTTGGGCGGCATTGGCTGATGACTATGTCCGGGGCAAAAATTTCGGCGATTCTAGAAACCGAGCCTGCCCTGGTCAAGATTTCGCCAGCCTTCAGAACTGATCCTTCCAGCGGCGAATGGTCGCAAAGACCTCGTCCGGCGTGCGGATTTGCTGGCCGTTCCGCTCGTCGGCGACTTTCTTAACGGATATTTCCGACACGCGAAGGAAAGGATTCGTCGCTTGTTCCAGGGCAATGGAAGAAGGAAGGCTAATCCTGCCTTGTTCACGCCAGCGGCTGACTTCTTCGAAGCGCGCGAGGACCTCTGGATTCTCCGGTTCGACCGCACAGGCGAAACGCAGGTTGCTCAGGGTGTATTCGTGGGCGCAGTACACGGCGGTGCGGCCGGGCAGGGCGGCCAGTCGGCTCAGCGAGGCATGCATCTGCGCCGGCGTGCCTTCGAACAGGCGGCCGCAACCGGCGGCGAACAGGGTGTCGCCGCAGAACAGCAGTGGCTGGCTTTCATCGTCATGGCTGTTCGTTGCATGGAAATAGGCAATGTGGCCGAGGGTATGGCCGGGCACATGGATGACTTCGAAGCCCAGCCCCAGCACTTCGACCCGATCGCCGTCTTCCAGCGCCACGTCGCGTCCCGGAATCTTTTCCCCGGCCGGGCCCAGTACGCGGGCGCCGGTTTCCGCCTTGAGGCGGGCGACGCCGCCGACGTGGTCGGCATGGTGATGGGTGATGACGATGTCGGTCAGCTTCCAGCCGGGATGGGCCTGCAGCCATTGCTCGACCGGCGCAGCGTCACCCGGATCGACAACCGCGCATTCGCGGCGGGTCACATCCTGCAACAGCCAGAGGTAGTTGTCGGAAAAGGCGGGCAGAGCATCTATCTGTATCATGGGGAAAAGTCGCCAAGTGGTGGGCATTGGCGCATAGTAGTGCGGATACGCACTTTTGTGTCGCGCTGTCCCACAGGGGGTAGTGATGATCGAAGAACCCTTCGCCCAGGCCGATGCCGACTGGCTCGAACTGATCGACCAGGCCCGCCACTGGCTGTCCGGGCCGATCGGCGGAATGATGCTCGCCGAAGAGCAGCAGTTGCTGATCGATGAACTGGAGCGCTATTTCGGCGGCTACCTGGTGCATTACGGGCCGCATGCGGAGCTGCCGGCCAGCGTCGGCAATATCCAGCGTGGCGTGCGCCTCGGGCCGCCGTTGCCCGGCGTGGAGATCGCCTGCGACGAGGCGGCCTGGCCGCTGGGCGAGCATGCCGCTGATGTGGTGTTGCTGCAGCATGGCCTGGATTTCTGCCTGTCGCCGCATCGCCTGTTGCGCGAAGCCGCGCGCAGCGTGCGTCCGGGCGGGCACCTGCTGGTGGTCGGGGTGAATCCCTGGAGTGCCTGGGGCATCCGCCACTACTTCGCCCGCGATGCCTTGCGCCGCGCCCGTTGCATCTCGCCGAACCGGGTCTGCGACTGGCTCAACCTGCTGGGCTTCGCGCTGGAGAAACGCCGCTTCGGGTGTTATCGTCCGCCGCTTGCATCGGCGAAATGGCAGGGTCGTCTGGCCCGCATGGAGACCTGGGGCCCCGTCCTGCAGGGCTCCGGCGCCGGCTTCTATCTATTGGTGGCGCGCAAGCTGGTGGTCGGTCTGCGGCCCCTGCGTCAGCCCCGTCGCGAGCCGCGCGGCCAACTGGTGCCGCTGCCGGTGGCCAAGGTCAGCCGCCGCGATTCCGAGTCCTGAAAGCGAGCCAAATGAGCGAAGAGAAAGTCGAGATCTACACCGACGGCGCCTGCAAGGGCAACCCGGGACCGGGTGGCTGGGGCGCCGTGCTGTTCTACAAGGGCGCCGAGCGCGAACTGTGGGGCGGCGAGGCCGAAACCACCAACAACCGCATGGAGCTGATGGCCGCCATCATGGCCCTGGCCGCACTCAAGCGGCATTGCGATGTGCGTATCGTCACCGACTCGCAGTACGTCATGCAGGGCATCACCGAGTGGATGGTCAACTGGAAGAAGCGCGGATGGAAGACCGCCGCCAAGCAGCCGGTGAAGAACGCCGACCTGTGGCAGGCGCTGGATGAGCAGGTAAACCGGCATACTGTCGAATGGCGCTGGGTACGCGGCCATACCGGCCACCCCGGCAATGAGCGCGCCGACATGCTCGCCAACCGTGGCGTGAGCGAGCTGCCGCGCTAAGCGTCCGCTCTCAGAATCAAGGTCGCCCGAAGTCATTCGGGCGCATCAATCGCAAGAAGGTTTCACACAGAATGCGCAGCGTCGTACTCGATACTGAAACGACCGGTATGCCGGTCACCGACGGCCACCGGATCATCGAGATCGGTTGCGTCGAACTCGACGGTCGCCGCCTGACCGGCCGGCATTTCCACGTCTACCTGCAGCCCGACCGCGAGATCGACGAAGGTGCGATCGCGGTCCACGGCATCACCAATGAATACGTCAAGGACATGCCGCGCTTCCGCGAAGTGGCGGATGACTTCTTCGAATTCATCAAGGGCGCCCAGCTGATCATCCACAACGCGGCGTTCGACGTTGGCTTCATCAACAACGAGTTCGCCCTGCTGGGGCAGTCCGAGCGTGCGGACGTCGCCGACTACTGCGGCATCCTCGACACCCTGCTGATGGCCCGCGAGCGCCATCCGGGCCAGCGCAACAACCTCGATGCGCTGTGCAAGCGCTATGGCGTCGACAACTCCGGCCGTGACCTGCACGGCGCATTGCTCGACGCCGAGATTCTTGCCGACGTCTACCTGGCGATGACCGGTGGCCAGACCAGCCTGTCGCTGGCTGGCAATGGTGCAGAGGGTGACGGCAGCGGCCGTGCCACGGCCTCGGCGATCCGTCGCCTGGCGGCGGACCGCGGGTTGACCCGGGTGATTCGCGCCAGCGATGCGGAGATCGAGGCGCATGTGGCGCGCCTGGCGGTGATCGAGAAATCCGCCGGTGGCCCGTCGCTGTGGGCGCAGATGGAAGCGCCGAAGGAGTGATCCTCCTAGCTACCTGAGAAAAGGCCCCTGAACCGGGGCCTTTTTCATTTCCGCAGACAGTGTAGGAGCGGGCCATGCCCGCGATCCGCCGGCAGTGCCGGCGCCGTTCTCTGCTCGGATGTTGATCCTGTAACGCTGCTTTGACTTAGGCAGTCTCGCGTCGCTCTGGCGTACGCGCGAACTCTGTGTTTCGCCCCCTCGGGCGAGTCACTTCTTCCAAACGCCGAAGAAGTAACCAAGAAGGCTTGCCCCGGACATCCGGTTTTTCGCTTAGGCGAAAAATCCCCTCGTTGAATCGAAGTTTCAGGGGCACGAACTAGGCGTCCCCCCACGAAGGGCCATCCCTGGCCCATCGCGGCTCTCGCGACATCCATGTCGCTCAACCCCTGAAACTCCAATTCAACGAGGCCTCCTGAACGGGGCAGTCTGGAGTGCGCTGGCATTTCTCTGGAAGTCTTTTAGAGCCAGAGCCAGAGCCAGAGCAAAACGCTCAAGGTGAGCGCACCTGTCACCCACGCGACGTTTTATTACAGCCGTCAGCCGGGCGCATTCCCCTACAATCCGTGAGTCCATACTCTGAAAGGGATCGACGCCAGTCGTACGTCCATTCAGGGGTTCACAATGTACAAAGACTTAAAATTCCCCATCCTCATCGTTCACCGCGACATCAAGGCCGATACCGTGGCCGGCGACCGGGTGAGGGATATCGCGCGGGAACTGGAGCAGGACGGCTTCAGCATCCTGTCCACCGCCAGTTCCGCCGAGGGGCGCATCGTCGCTTCGACCCACCACGGTCTGGCCTGCATCCTGGTCGCCGCCGAGGGGGCGGGGGAGAACCAGAGGCTGCTGCAGGATGTGGTGGAGCTGATCCGCATGGCGCGGGTGCGCGCGCCACAACTGCCGATCTTTGCCCTCGGCGAGCAGATGACCATCGAGAACGCGCCGGCCGAGTCCATGGCCGACCTGCACCAGCTGCGTGGCATCCTCTACCTGTTCGAAGACACCGTGCCCTTTCTCGCCCGCCAGGTCAGTCGTGCTGCGCGCAAGTACCTGGAGGGCTTGCTGCCACCGTTCTTCCGCGCGCTGGTGGAGCACACCGCGCAGTCCAATTACTCCTGGCACACGCCTGGCCACGGAGGAGGTGTGGCCTACCGCAAGAGCCCGGTGGGGCAGGCCTTCCATCAGTTCTTCGGGGAGAACACGCTGCGTTCGGACCTTTCCGTCTCGGTCCCCGAGCTGGGCTCGCTGCTCGACCACACCGGGCCGCTGGCCGAGGCGGAGGCCCGCGCGGCGCGCAATTTCGGCGCCGACCATACCTTCTTCGTGATCAACGGCACCTCCACGGCGAACAAGATCGTCTGGCACTCCATGGTCTGCCGCGATGACCTGGTGCTGGTGGATCGCAACTGCCACAAGTCGATCCTCCATTCGATCATCATGACCGGCGCCATCCCGCTGTACCTGACGCCGGAGCGCAACGAGCTGGGCATCATCGGGCCGATCCCGCTGTCGGAGTTCAGCCGCGAATCCATCGCCGCGAAGATCGAGGCCAGCCCGCTGGCGCGCGGCCGAGAGCCCAGGGTGCGGCTGGCGGTGGTGACCAACTCCACCTACGACGGCCTCTGCTACAACGCGCAGATGATCAAGCAGGCCCTGGGCGACAGCGTCGAGGTGCTGCATTTCGACGAAGCCTGGTACGCCTACGCGGCCTTCCACGAGTTCTATGACGGACGCTACGGCATGGGCACCAGCCGTGACGACAGCGGCCCGCTGGTGTTCACCACTCACTCCACGCATAAGATGCTCGCCGCCTTCAGCCAGGCCTCGATGATCCATGTGCAGGATGCCGGCGCGCGGCGCTTCGAGCAGGCACGCTTCAACGAAGCCTTCATGATGCACATCTCCACCTCGCCGCAGTACGGCATCATCGCCTCGCTGGACGTGGCCTCGGCGATGATGGAAGGCCCGGCGGGGCGCTCGCTGATCCAGGAAACCTTCGACGAAGCCCTGAGCTTCCGCCGCGCCCTGGCCAATGTGCAACAGAACCTCGCGGAGAACGACTGGTGGTTCTGCGTCTGGCAGCCGCCGGGCGTCGAGGGCACTGACGAGGTGAAGACCCGCGACTGGGTGCTGGAACCCAACGCCGACTGGCACGGCTTCGGCGACGCGGTGGAAGACTACGTGCTGCTCGACCCGATCAAGGTCACCCTGGCCACGCCGGGCCTCACCGCCGGCGGGCGCCTGGATTCGCGCGGGATTCCCGCCGCGGTGGTCAGCCGCTTCCTCTGGGAGCGAGGGCTGGTGGTGGAGAAGACCGGGCTGTACTCCTTCCTCGTGCTGTTCTCGATGGGCGTGACCAAGGGCAAGTGGAGCACCCTGGTCACCGAGCTACTGGAGTTCAAGCGCAGCTACGACGCCAACCAGCCGCTGGCGGACGCGCTGCCCAGCGTCGCCCAGGCCGGCGGCGTGCGTTATGCGGGCATGGGCCTGCGCGACCTCTGCGACGAGTTGCACCGTTGCTATCGCGACCACGCCACCGCCAAGGCGATGAAGCGCATGTACACGGTGCTGCCGGAAATCGCCATGCGCCCGGCGGACGCCTACGCGCAACTGGTGCGCGGCGAGGTGGAGGCGGTGCCTATCGATCGGTTGGAGGGGCGCATCGCCGCGGTGATGCTGGTGCCATATCCGCCAGGCATTCCGCTGATCATGCCGGGCGAGCGGTTCACCGAATCCACCCGCTCCATACTGGATTACCTGGCCTTCGCGCAGAGTTTCGAACGCAATTTCCCCGGCTTCGATTCCGACGTCCATGGCCTGCAAGTGCGCGAGGTAGACGGTGAGCGGCGTTATACCGTGGAGTGCTGCAAGTGACCGTCCGACTACTGACAGCAGCGACATACATCACTGTATGAAAAGTGGAACTATCCTTGTGCGCATCGGTAAAGGGAGAAATTGAGGAAAAAGGGAGGTTTCCCCCATGCGCTGTCCCGTGACGTTGCCGAACGAGAGCGAGCGCCTGAGTGCGCTCTCCGATTACGGTTTCGACGACGAAAGCCTGCTGCCCAGCCTCGACCCGGTGGTGCAGATCGCTGTGCGCATGTTCGGCATGCCGGTCGCAGCGGTGAACATGATCGGCAGCGACCACGTGTTCTTCGCCGCCGCCACCGGCATCGGCGAAGTCGACATGGGGCGCGACGTATCCTTCTGCGCCCATGCCATCGCCCAGGACGGCGTGATGGTGGTGGGCGACGCCAGCCGCGATGAGCGCTTCCACGACAACCCGCTGGTGACGGCGCCCAATGGCGTGCGCTTCTACGCGGGCGTGCCGTTGCTCTCGGTCGAGGGACAGGCGCTGGGCGCGCTGTGCATCATCGACAGCCAGCCCCACGAAGACTTTTCCGGCGAGGACCGCGAGCGTCTGGTCGAGCTGGCGCGCATGGCGTCCGACCGGCTCGAACTGCGCCGCATCGAGGTGGCCTCGTCGCGTACCCGGCCGCTGTTCGAGGAGTACGCCGGCACCTCGCCGACTCCCGTGGTCTGGTTCGACTGCTGGGGCGAGATCGGTGCCTGGAACGAAGCGGCGGCCAACCTGTTCGGCTACGAACTGATCGAAGGCAGCGGCCAGTCCTTCGAGCTGCTGCTGCCCGAGCGCAGTCGCCAGTCCTTCCGCGCCCTGATCAGCGGAGCCAGCGATGCCACGTCTCTGGATGGCATGGCCGTGCCGGGGGAAATCGCCGGCCTGCGCAAGGACGGCTCCGAACTCTCGCTGGGTCTGACGCTCTTCAGTTGGTCGGAAAGGGGCAAGCTCAAGTTCGAGGCAGTGCTCAAGGACCTCACCGCCCGCCATCGGGAAGAGGAGGCGCTGCGCCAACTGGCCAGCGTCGACGTGCTCACCGGTCTGGCCAATCGAGGCCAGTTCTACCGGCGTACCGAAGAAGTCCTGGTGCAGTCGCGCCCGGCGGCCGTGCTGATGATCGACCTGGACGGCTTCAAGGACGTCAACGATTCCCTCGGCCACGCCGTCGGCGACGGCATTCTGCGGCAGGTCGCCGAGCGACTGGCCCGGCTGGCCACCGCTGGTGCCACGGTGGCGCGCATCGGTGGCGACGAGTTCGCCATCCTCGAGCCGAACCTGCTCTCGCCCGAACACGCCATGCGCTTCGCCCAGGCGGTGATTGCCAGCATTGCGGAGCCCATCGTCATCGACGCTCATGAGGTGCGGGTCGCTGCCAGTTGCGGCGTTGCTCTGGCGCCTCTGCATGCGCAGGAAGCGCTGGAGCTGGTGGGTGACGCCGACCTTGCGCTGTTCAAGGCCAAGAGCAGCGGTCGCAGCCACGCGTTCGTATTCCTTCCGGCGCTGAAGATGGAAGCGGCGGCGCGGCATCTGTATGGCATGGAGTTGCATCGCGCCGTGGCCAACGGCGAGTTCCTGTTGTTCTACCAGCCCCAGGTCAGCCTGCGCGATGGCTCCCTGCGCGGGGCCGAGGCGCTGATCCGCTGGCAGCATCCGCAGCGCGGCCTGCTGTCGCCGGCGGCTTTCCTGCCGTCGCTGGAGGGTGGGCCGCTGGCGGCTATCGTCGGCGCCTGGATACTGGATGAGGCCTGCGCACAGGCTGCCTACTGGCGGCGCAACGGTGCGCCCGACCTGCGCATGGGGGTGAATCTGTTCGGTGCGCAGTTCCGCATGGGCAACCTGGTCACCCAGGTGCTGGAGGCACTGGAACGGCACGGTCTGCCGGCGGAGGCGCTGGAGCTTGAGATCACCGAGAACATCGTGCTCAACCACGACGACACCGTGCTCAGCACCTTGCAGAGCCTGCGCTCCTATGGGGTCGGTATCGCCTTCGACGATTTCGGCACCGGCTACGCCTCCCTCAGTCTGCTCAAGACCTATCCGCTGAGCCGCATCAAGATCGACCGCACCTTCGTCATCGGCATGCTGGAGACCCAGCAGGACCTCTCGGTGATCCGCGCGATCCTCGACATGGCCCGCAGCTTCGACCTGGAGACCATCGCCGAGGGCATCGAAACCTCCGCCCAGCGAGACCGCCTGCGCGCCGAACGCTGCACCGAAGGGCAGGGCTATCTGTTCGCCAAGCCTATGCCGTCGCTGCAGTTCGAACAGCTCTACGAGATCGGCACGCGCCAGTTCGGCTCCGCCTGAGCGGCGGAATTTCTGCAACGGCATTGACCGCGCGGGGCGAAATCGCTCGAAACGGGCGGTCTCGTCCTGCAAAACGGTTTCCTCCTTTGCCCGGCGCTGTCTACCCTGTAGGACAGATCGCCGCTCTGCGTCCCTACGATGGCCAGGGCGATAACACGAAAATACAGATCGCGGGCTTCTAAGGAGCGCAGATGGCGGAAGCGAAAAAGGGCAGCATGGGGTTCTGGAGCTGCACCGCGCTGGTGGTTGGCAATATGGTGGGGTCGGGGGTGTTCCTGCTGCCGTCGAGCCTGGCGGCGTTTGGTGGGCTGAGCCTGTTCGGCTGGCTGGTGTCGAGCACCGGGGCAGTGATCCTGGCCTTCACCTTCGCCCGCCTGGCGCGGCTCAATCCCAGTGCCGGCGGGCCTTACGCCTATACCCGTGACGGCTTCGGCAGCTTCGCCGGCTACCTTTGTGCCTGGACGTACTGGAAGGCCGCGTGGATCGGCAACGCGGCCATCGCCGTCACGCTCGTGGGCTACCTGCGGGTGTTCATCCCCGCATTGGCCGACCCGCTGCTGATGGTCGCCACGGCCATCGGCGCCATCTGGCTGTGCACCCTGATCAACCTGCGCGGCATCACCGCCTTCGCCGTGGTGCAGAACTGCCTGACCGCGCTCAAGCTGATCCCGCTGCTGCTGGTGGGCATTCTCGGCTGGTTCCACTTCAACCCCGACTACCTGACCATCCCGGCGCCCAGCGAACTGCCGAACATGGGCTACGCCCAGGCGATCGCCACCACGGCGGCGTTGACGCTCTGGTCGTTTATCGGCCTGGAGTCGGCCACCGTGCCGGCGGACGATGTGCGCGACCCGAAGAAGACCATCCCCCGCGCCACGCTGTTCGGCACCCTGGCGGCCGCCGCGGTGTACATCCTGTCGATCACCGCCGTGCAGGGCCTGATGCCGCCGGAAGTGCTGGCCAAGTCCACTTCACCGTTCGCCGATGCCGCGCGCATCCTGCTGGGCACCTGGGGCTATTACCTGGTGGCTGGTGGCGCGGTGATCGCCTGCCTGGGCGCGCTCAACGGCTGGGTATTGCTGCAGGGCCAGATCCCGGTGGCGCCGGCCCGCGACGGGCTGTTCCCCGAATCCCTGGGCAAGCTCAACAAGAACGGTGCGCCGGCCAACGGGCTGCTGTCCTCCGGGTTGCTGGTCACCGCGCTGGTGATGGTCGACGGCCATGGCGAGCTGGTGGAGGTGTTCAACGTCATCATCCTGCTCGGCACCATGACCGGCGTCGTGCCCTACGCCTTCTGCACCGCTGCGCTGATCCAGATGCTGGCGGTGAAGCCGGAGTCCTTCTCCCCGCGTTCGCGCCCGCAGGTGCTGGCGATTGGTTGCCTGGGCTTCCTCTACTCGCTGTGGGCGCTCTACGGCACGGGGCAGCAGGCGATCTTCTGGGGCTTCCTGGTGTTCATGGCGGGCATCCCGATGTACACGTGGCGCCAGTACCGCAACCGCGCGCAGGGGCTGCCGATGGCCGCCGGCGACTGATTGCCGCGGCGGCCACCTTCCTGCCAGATCAAGCAGTTGGTGAGCGGATTGCGAGCGGATTCACGCCCGATGCCGTGGCCTGTGTCACAGACCGCAGCATCGACTTTTGGTCTTGCCTTGTTATAGTGGCGCGATGCCAAAAATCTGTATGCGGCAACCATAAGAACTGTTGGCCCGGGCTCCAGCGGCAGCGCGCCGCACCCAGACGAGAAGCAGGGCATTCCCGAGGACATCTCCCGTGACCGAATACAAAGCCTTCCGCGTTGAACTGGCGGACAAGATCGCCCATGTGCAGATCAACCGCCCGGAAAAACTCAACGCGATGAACGCCGATTTCTGGAAGGAAATCATCGATATCTTCCAGTGGGCCGATGAAACGGATGAAGTCCGCGTCGTCGTCCTCAGCGGCGCTGGCAAGCACTTCTCCGCCGGCATCGACCTCGCCCTGCTGGCCCAGGCCGCCAGCCACCTGGGCAAGGACGTCGGCCGCAACGCCCGCGCCCTGCGCAAGACCATCCTGCAGCTGCAGGGCTCCTTCAACGCCGTGGACAAGTGCAGCAAGCCGGTCCTCGCGGCGATCCAGGGCTACTGCATCGGCGGCGGCATCGACCTGATCTCCGCTTGCGACATGCGCTACTGCAGCGCGGACGCGCAGTTCTCCATCAAGGAGATCGACATGGGCATGGCGGCCGATGTCGGCACCCTGCAACGCCTGCCGCGCCTGATCGGCGACGGCATCATGCGTGAGCTGGCCTACACCGGGCGTAACGTCAACGCCGAGGAAGCGCAGCGTATCGGCCTGGTCAACAGCGTTTATGCCGACCATTCGGCGCTGCAGGACGGCGTGATGGAACTGGCCCGACAGATTGCCGCCAAGTCGCCGATCGCCATCCGCGGCACCAAGGAAATGATCGGCTACGCACGCGATCACCGCGTCGAGGATGGCCTGGAATACATCGCCACCTGGAACGCCGCCATGCTGCAGTCCGCTGACCTGCAGGCCGCCATGATGGCGCACATGAGCAAGAAGACCCCCGAGTTTGCCGATTGATGTCCGTCCACTCTTCTTGCGCGCAGGAGGCGCACTAGGCCGATGGTTACTGGAGCCACGTCCCTCAGTCTGGTCCGCGACGAGCTGTTCGCGACGATGGAGGAAGCCGAGCAGAATCTCGAGCACTTCATCGCCGAGCGTCAGAACGGCAGCCTGCTGCAACATTCCGTCGATTGCCTGAGCCAGATTCGCGGCACGCTGAATCTCATCGAACTGGCCGGCGCCGAACTGCTGGCGCAGGAAGCGCTGGACCTTGCCACCGACATTCCGACCGGGGTCAGTGAAGACCGCGACGGCCAGCTGGCCGCGCTCGGCAACGCGCTCTATGTGCTGCGCCGCTACCTGGAAAACCTCGAAGCGCACCGCCAGGAAATCCCCGAGCTGCTGCTGCCGGCGATCAACGACGTGCGCCATGCCGCCGGCCAGCCCGCGCTGCCGGAGAGCTTCTTCTTCAGCGCGCGTCTGGACCTGCCGCGCCCGCTGCGCGCCATCACCGCGCCGCAGGTGGAAGACCCGGCCCGCGAGGTACGCCGCCTGCGGCAGATGTACCAGGTCGGCCTGGTCGGGCTGATCCGCGAACAGAATCTCTACCCCAGCCTCAAGCTCATGGGCCGGGCGCTGGGCAAGCTCGACGTGCTGCTGGGCAGCGCCGCGCGCACCCGCCTGTGCTGGGTCGGAGCTGGCGCGCTGGAATCCCTGGTGGACGCGCAGATGTTGCCGCGCAAGACGCGCAAGCAGGTGTTCTCGCGCCTGGACCGCGAGCTCAAGCAACTGATTGCAAACCCGCAGTACGAAGCGCCACGGCAGCTGCTCAAGGAGTTGCTGTATCTCACCACGCTGGCTGATACCAGCGGCGTGCGCGCGACCGAGCTGCGCCAGGTGTTCGGCCTGGCACCGCTGCCGTTCACCGATCACCTGCTCGAAGACGAGTCGCAGCGCCTGTCCGGCCCGGGAAAATCGGTGATGCGCTCGCTGTCGGTGGCGATCCGGGAAGAGCTCACGGCGGTGAAGGACCAGCTCGACCTGATCGAGCGCGGCGTGTCCCAGTCCGATGCGCTGGGCATCCTGCACACCCAGTTGGGCAAGCTGGCCAAGACCCTGGGCATGGTCGGCCTGAATTCCGCCGCCACCTCGCTGCAGCACCAGCATGGTGTGGTCGCCGGCTGGGTCGCCAAGGGCGTGGTGGACGAACCTGCCGCGCTCAACGCGCTGGCCGACGCGCTGCTGTACGTCGAGAGCATGGTTGGCAACCTGGAGCGTGGCGAGCGCATGAGCGCGCGTCCGGTGCCCATGGGTGAAGACGACTCCTTCGCCGTGCACCAGCTCGCCGAAGCGCGCATCGTGGTGATCGACGAGGCCCAGGCTGGTCTGGCGCTGGCCAAGCGCGCGATCACCGCCTACCTGGAATCCAATGGCGACAAGCTGCACCTGGCCAACGTGCCGATCAGCCTGCAGGCGGTGCGCGGTGGCCTGTGGTTCCTCGGTCAGGAGCGCGCGGCATTGCTCGTGGGCGCCTGTGCCGATTACATTCAGGGGCAGATGATCGAGACGACCCAGATGCCGTCCGAGCAGATGCTGGAAACCCTGGCGGATGCGCTGACCGGCCTGGAGTACTACCTGGAGGGTGGAGCCATGATGCGGCCTGAGGGTCAACCCGACGTTCTGGACGTCGCCAGCGAGAGCGTCAAGGCCCTGGGCCTGACGGTGGCAGCCTGATGCGTACCGGGCGCTGGGAATCCTCGATGTTCGAGGTCGCTGCCAACGGCGGCTGGGCGCTCGCCCACTGCCAGCAGCAGTTCCTCGCCGACAGCAATGGCGTGCTGTTCCCCCGTGACTGGCTCAAGCGCCAGGATCTTTCGGTGCTGTCCGAACATGCTGTCGGCCAGTTCGACGGCGAACCGGTCTACCTGCTGGAAATGGACCGTACCGACCCGCTGGAAGGCGCCAGCTGGATCGGCCTGCGCCAGTTCATGATGCAGGCTGAAGAAGACATCTTCGCCATGCTCGGCTTCGCCAGCCAGATCGGCATCTGGTGGCGGCAGAACCGTTTCTGCGGCAGCTGCGGCCAGCCCAGCCTGCGCATGCCCCGCGATCGCGCCATGCACTGCGAAAGCTGCGGCATCCAGCGCTACCCGCTGCTGTCGCCGAGCATGATCGTGCTGGTGACCCGTGGCGATGAGGTACTGCTGGCACGTTCGCCGCGCTTCGTGCCGGGGATGTACAGCACCCTGGCCGGCTTCGTCGAGCCGGGCGAGTCGGTGGAGCACTGCGTTGCGCGCGAGGTGCGCGAAGAGGTGGGCGTCGAGATCGGCAATATCCGCTACATGGGCAGCCAGCCCTGGCCGTTCCCGCATTCGCTGATGTTCGGCTACCACGCCGAGTATGTCAGTGGAGAGATCGTCATGCAGCCCGACGAGATCGAGGATGCCCGCTGGTTCCACGTCGACGAGCTGCCGCGCCTGCCGGCCGAGCGCTCCATCGCCCGCTACCTGATCGAGGTCTACCTGGCGCGCCGCGCCGGTCGTCCCGATCCTGTCCTGCCCGGCGGCGCCTGATTCCAGGCGCCGCTCCGGCCTTCCTCAGGCCGCGGCGGTGAACCAGTGCTGCCAGGCCAGGCGCACGGTCAAGGCGAGTACCACCAGGATGAACACCGGACGGATGAACTTGGCGCCGCCACCGATCGCCGTGCGCGCGCCGAAGTAGGCGCCGATCATCAGCGAACTGCCCATGCACAGGCCCATCAGCCAGACCACCTGACCCGAGGCGATGAACACCGCCAGCGCGACGATGTTGCTGACGAAGTTCATGCTGCGCGCCACGCCGCTGGCTCGGACCAGGTCGAGCGGGTACATCAGCAGGGTGCTGACGGTCCAGAAGGCGCCAGTGCCGGGGCCGGCCACGCCGTCATAGAATCCCAGGCCGAGGCCCTGCGGCCACTGGCGGCGCTGGGCGATGCGCGGGTTGGCGTCCAGCGGCGCTTCGGGCGTCTTGCCGAACAGCAGGTACAGGCCGCAACCGAAGACCACCACCGGCAGCATGCGGTTGAGCCACTCTGCCGGCATCAGGTGGGCGGCCCAGGCGCCGAGCGCTGCGCCGATGGCTGTGGCGATCAGGCCCTTGCGCCATTGGTGCGGCTGGAACAGCTTGCGGCGGTAGAAGGTGTAGCTGGCCACGGCGGCGCCGAAGGTCGAGCTCAGTTTGTTGGTGCCCAGCGCCAGGTGCGGTGGGACGCCAGCGGTGAGCAGGGCAGGGATGGTCAGCAGGCCACCGCCGCCGGCGATGGCGTCGATGAAACCGGCAAGGAAGGCGACGCCGGCGAGAATGACGAGGGTGGTCGGGTCTACGACGAGTTCGAAGGGCATGGGGTTGGCCTTGATCGGGGGCCCGTGGCGCCACTCTCTCGTAAAGAATGGTGCGCGGGAAACGTTAACGGGCCCGAAAGCTGCGACGGTCTGGCTGGCCGTGCAGGTACGCGGTGCGCATAATGCCGGCATTTCTACGAGGAAGGAAATCATTCGATGCAGTACGACGGTCTGGCCTGGGTCGTTGCCTTCCTGGCGCTGTTGGCCCTGGTGGTAGCCGCCCGCATTCTGTTCGACCGTCACTGGTTCCTCGGCTGGCTGCGGGGGACGATGGGCATGCTGTTCGTGGCCGTGGCCGCGCTGGTGGCGCTGGTGGCCTGGGACCTGCGCAGCTACGACCCGCTACCGGCAGAGCGCCCGCTGGCGACCCTGAGCTTCCACAAGGTCGGTGAGCAGCGTTATGACGTGACGTTGCTGCAGGGCGATGAAGAGCGTCGTGTTGAACTGGCTGGCGACCTCTGGCAACTGGATGCGCGGGTACTGGAGTGGAAAGGCCTGGCGCGGCTGATAGGGATGGCGCCGGGTTATCGTCTGCAGGACCTCAGCGGCAGATTCCTTGCTGTCGAGCAGCAGAGCCTGGGGCGCAAGGTCATGCTGGCGGACGACGTGCTGGGGCTCGATCTGTGGCGCTGGCTGCGCGACGGCCAGCATGACCTGCTGACCTTCGTGCCCAAGGCGGGCCGGGTGAACTACCTGCCGCTGGCCGACCAGGCCGTTTTCTCCGTGCGCTATGGGGCCGGCGGGCTGACCGCCGAGCCGATGAATGCGGCGGCGAACCAGGCTCTCAAAGATTGGCAGTGAGCGAGGGGTAACTGGTTTCCCCTGTGAAGTCTTTGCCGCTTCATCCCCTCCCCCCAACCCTCTCCCGCTTGCAGGAGAGGGTTGGGGGGAGGGGCTTTTGATCTTGTCTGAGCGAGCCCATTCCTCACCAAAGAAAAAGGGAGCCAACCGGCTCCCTTTTTCATATCCGCGATAACGCTTAGGCGAGGAACCCGCCATCCACATTCAGCGTCACGCCAGTGGTGTAGCTGGACGCATCGCTGGCGAGGTACAGCACAGCGCCGGCCATTTCGCTCGGGTCGGCCACGCGCTTGAGCGGGATGCGCTGCAGGGCCACGTTGCGGATGGCATCGTTGCTCACCAGTGCGGAGGCGAACTTGGTGTCGGTCAGGCCCGGCAGCAGGGCGTTGCAGCGGATGTTGAACTGCGCGCACTCCTTGGCGAAGACCTTGGTCATGCTGATCACTGCGGCCTTGGTCACCGAGTAGATGCCCTGGAACTCGCCCGGGGTGACGCCGTTGACCGAGGCAACGTTGATGATACTGCCGCCGCCGTTGGCCTTCATCAGCTTGCCGCCCTCGATGGACATGAAGTAGTAGCCGCGGATGTTCACGTCGACGGTCTTCTGGAAGGCCGACAGGTCGGTGTCCAGCACATTGCAGAACTGCGGGTTGGTGGCAGCGTTGTTGACCAGGATATCCAGGCGGCCGAACTGCTCGCGGATCTGTGCGAAGACGGCCTGGATCTGCTCCATCTCGCCGATGTGGCAGGCAATCGCGGTGGCTTTGCCGCCGGCGGCGACGATTTCGTCAGCCACGGCCTGGCAGCCGTCGATCTTGCGGCTGGAGACGATCACGTGGGCACCCTGTTGGGCCAGCAGCTTGGCGATGGCTTCGCCGATGCCGCGGCTGGCGCCGGAGACGAAGGCGATCTTGCCTTCGAGGTCGAACAGTTGGGTCTTGGACATGGGAGTTCTCCTTGTTCTGGGGCGCCGTTACAGGCGGGACTTGCCGATGACTTGCAGGCTCACCTGTTCCAGCAGCTTGTTGGCGTGGATGAAGGTGGCGAAGCGCTTGTCCTGGGTCTGGCCGTGGAAGAAGCGGTAGTAGATCTGCTGCATGATGCCGGCCAGGCGGAACAGGCCGTAGGTGTAGTAGTAATCGAGGTTGTCGATCTGGATGCCGGCGCGCTCGGCGTAGTAGTCGGCGAACTGCTGGCGGGTCAGCATGCCCGGCTCGTGGCTGGGCTGGCGGCGCAGCATCTGCATCGGCTGCGGGTCGCCCGCTTCGATCCAGTAGGCGAGGGTGTTGCCCAGGTCCATCAGCGGGTCGCCGATGGTGGTCATCTCCCAGTCGAGCACGCCGATGATCTGCATCGGGTTGTTCGGGTCGAGGATGACGTTGTCGAAGCGGTAGTCGTTGTGGACGATGCCCGGCTTGTGGTGGTCGGCCGGCATCTTCTCGCGCAGCCACACCTTCACCTGTTCCCAGGCTGGCGCGTCGGGGGTCAGGGACTTCTCGTAGCGATCGATCCAGCCGCCGATCTGGCGTTGTACGTAGCCCTCGGGCTTGCCCAGGTCACCCAGGCCGCAGGCGTTGTAGTCGACGTTGTGCAGGTCGACGAACTTGTCGATGAAGCTCTTGCACAGGGCGGTGGTCTGCTCGGCGTCGAGGTTCAGCTCCTTGGGCAGGTCGCTGCGCAGGATGATGCCGTTGACCCGCTCCATGACGTAGAACTCGGCGCCGATCACCGACTCGTCGGTGCAGTAGGCGTACGCCTTGGGGCAGTAGGGGAAGCCGTCCTTGAGCTGGTTCAGGATGCGGTACTCGCGGCCCATGTCGTGGGCGGACTTGGCCTTCTTGCCGAACGGCGGGCGGCGCAGGACCAGTTCCTGGTTGTCGTACTGGATCAGGTAGGTCAGGTTCGAGGCGCCGCCGGGGAACTGGCTGATGCGCGGCTGACCCTGCAGGCCGGGAATGTGGTCCTTGAGGAAGCCGTCGATCACGGTGGCATCGAGTTCTTCGCCTTCGCGGGAGCGGATGGTCTGGTCGGTCAACGACATGCTGGTCCCTTTTTATCTAGGAGCTCGTCTTGTACTGGCTCGTACTGATCTCCCCGCGAGGGCCCAGGGCTCCTGGCGAGGTGCGCGCAGGCCGGCGCCTGTGTCTTG
Organism: Pseudomonas sp. PDM17; assembly: GCF_014851985.1. Classification (NCBI taxonomy): domain Bacteria; kingdom Pseudomonadati; phylum Pseudomonadota; class Gammaproteobacteria; order Pseudomonadales; family Pseudomonadaceae; genus Pseudomonas; species Pseudomonas sp. PDM17. The sequence continues at coordinate 151,088 of NZ_JACVAT010000007.1, read as the reverse complement.
CCCGATGGGTCGTGGCAGGATCAGGCAAAGCAATGATAGCGCCGGGTGATCATTGGCTAATCTAATGTCCGGCCTTGCCCGTCACAAGCACACAAAGCCCTTATTGGCGTTCGTGTTGCACCCCGATCAAGCTGCCTGATCCGGGCCTTGCAGCGGAGCGCGGGCATAAAAAAACCGGAGCCATGGACTCCGGTTTTTCGTGCTGCGCGGGCAGGTTTTCCTCGGATCAGACCGGGAACAGTTCGCCCAGCTTCATCGCCAGCATCATGTCGCCTTCGGCGCGCAGCTTGCCAGCCATGAAGGCCTGCATGCCGTCGGTTTCGCCGCTGGTGATGCCCTTGAGGGTTTCGCTGTCCATGATCAGGGTGACGTTGGGGGACTCGGCGTCGCCCTGTACGACCTGGCAGGTGCCGTCCTTGACGACCAGGTAGTGGTTGTCGCCGTCTTCGATGTTGAACTGGAACACCAGATCCAGGCCGGCGGCCGCGCTGGCGTTGAACTTGCTCTGCATGGTGGAAACGATGTCAGCAACACTCATGGTTCTATTCCTTTTCTAGGTTTTCTCGCGCGACGCTCGCGTCGCAATGGGCCGGTACTCAACGATAGGTGATGAGTTCCGGCGCCCTCAACAGTTCCAGATGCACGTGACTGTTGAAGGAAGCCAGGGCCACTTCGCTGCCGCGGAACTTCAGGCGGTTGAGCGAGGTGTTGACGATCTGCCAGTTGAGTTCGAAGGCGTTCAGCGCCGGGATGCCGGTCACCTGCTGGAGCACCGCGGTAATGGTGCCGCCGGAGGTGAACACGCCGATGTTGTCCTTGCCGCTGGCCGACTCCAGCAGGCGCTGGAGGCCGCCGTGCACGGTGTCGAGGAACTCGGCCCAGCTGACCAGGCCGTCCTTGTCGTGGTCGCCGGAAACCCAGCGGGCGATCACAGTGGAGAACAGGCGCTGGAACTCGGCGCGGTGGTCGGCAGCGTTGCGCATGATGTGCAGGGCCTGCGGCTCGATTTCGAGCAGGTCCGGCAGGTGCGCGCGGATCACGGCGTCGGCTTCGAATTCATTGAAGGCCGAGTCGATTTCCAGAATGGGAGTTTCGATCCCGGCTTCGTTCAGCCGGCCCATCACCGCTTCGGCGGTGTGGCGCTGGCGGCGCAGGTCGCCGGCCACGCAGCGATCGAAGCGCAGGCCCAGGCCAGCCAGGTGTTCGCCGAGGATTTGAGCCTGGCGTACGCCAGTGGCCGAGAGCACATCGTAGTCGTCGGCACCGAATGAAGCCTGGCCATGTCGAATCAGGTAGATGCTTCCCACGCGCAGTATCCCGGCAGGGCTGAAAGTTCCGGCGAGGTTATGAGGATCACCTGGGGCTGTCAACGAAAAAACATACGCTTGTTTGAATGGCATTCGCTGGACTGATGCAGCGGTTTGCCAGCGCTGGTGGCGGGCCTGCCGCGTGGGTATGCTTGCGGGATTCGCTGCGCTCGCCTGGCGGGCTCGACCAGAATTGTAAAAGGGGATGTGAGTGGAGTTTCTAGCGGATTACGCGGGTTTCCTGGCCAAGACCTTCACCGTGGTGGTGGCCATCGTCATCGTCCTGGTGGTGATCGCCGCACTGCGCGGCCGCGGCCGTCGCGGCGGCAGCGGGCATCTTGAAGTGCACAAGCTCAACGACTTCTACAAGGAGTTGCGCGAGCGCCTGCAACATAGCGTATTGGAAAAGACCAAACTCAAGGCGCTGCGCAAGTCCGAGGCGAAAAGCCTGAAGGAAGCGAAAAAGAAGAAGGGCGGCGAGAAGAACCGCGTCTATGTGCTCGACTTCGACGGCGACATCAAGGCCTCGGCCACCGAGCAGCTGCGCCATGAAGTGACCGCGCTGCTGACCCTCGCCACCTCGCGCGACGAAGTGGTGCTGCGCCTGGAGAGCGGCGGCGGCATGGTCCATGGCTACGGCCTGGCCGCTTCCCAGCTGGCGCGCATCCGCCAGGCCGGCGTACCGCTGACCGTCTGCGTTGACAAGGTCGCAGCCAGCGGCGGCTACATGATGGCCTGTATCGGCGAGCGCATCCTTTCCGCACCCTTCGCCATTCTCGGCTCCATTGGCGTGGTGGCGCAGTTGCCCAACATCCATCGCCTGCTGAAGAAGCACGACGTCGATTTCGAGGTGCTCACCGCAGGCGAGTACAAGCGCACCCTGACCGTGTTCGGCGAGAACACCGACAAGGGCCGGGAGAAGTTCCAGGAAGACCTGGAAACCACCCACGAGCTGTTCAAGCGCTTCGTCGTCCACTACCGCCCGCAATTGGCCATCGACGAGATCGCCACCGGCGAAGTCTGGCTGGGTCAGGCGGCGCTGGGCAAGAAGCTGGTCGACGAGCTCAAGACCAGTGATGAATACCTGGCCGAACGCGCCCGCGAGGCGGATGTCTACCAGCTCAGTTACGTACAGAAGAAGTCCATCCAGGAGCGCTTCGGCGTGGGCGTCAGCGGCGTGATCGATCGCGTGCTGGTGATCTGGTGGGACCGCCTGGGTCGCAGCCGCTTCTGGCAATGATCGTCGTCGGGCGCCGGGATCGCGCCCGTTCCAAATTCGAAAGAGGAGGGTCGAGATGAGTGCATTCAAGGCGTTGTGGGTCACGGAGAGCGCGCATGGCGTGTATGACCTGCAGGTGGCCGAGCGGCAGGTTGCCGATCTGCCGGCGGGTGAGGTGCTGGTGCGGGTGAAGTATTCCTCGCTGAACTACAAGGATGCGCTGTCCGCCAGCGGCAACCGTGGCGTCACCCGCAAGTACCCGCACACTCCCGGCATCGATGCCGCCGGCGTGGTGGAGGCGTCCTCGGTGGGCGAATTCGCCGCCGGCGACGAAGTCATCGTTACCGGCTATGACCTGGGCATGAACACGCCGGGCGGTTTCGGCCAGTACATCCGCGTGCCCGCGGCCTGGCTGATCAAGCGCCCGCAGGGCCTGTCGCTGCGCGAATCGATGATCCTCGGCACCGCCGGCCTCACCGCCGCGCTTTGCGTCGACAAGCTGGAGCGCGCTGGCGTCACGCCGTCCGCTGGCCCGATCCTGGTCACCGGCGCCACTGGCGGCGTGGGCAGCATCGCGGTGATGCTGCTGGCGCAACTGGGCTACACCGTGGCCGCCGCCACCGGCAAGCTGGAGCAGGCCGAGCTACTGAACCGCCTCGGAGCGCGGCAGATCCTCGACCGCGCCACCGTCTCCGATGGCGTCGACAAGCCGCTGCTGCGCGAGCAGTGGGCCGGCGCGGTGGACACCGTGGGCGGCGACATCCTGTTCAATGTGGTCAAGTCGCTGCAATACGGCGGCAGCGTCGCCTGCTGCGGCCTGACCGCCGGCGCCGCCTTCAAGGCCACCGTGCTGCCCTTCATCCTGCGCGGCGTGAACCTGCTGGGCGTCGATTCGGTGGAGCTGCCGCTGGTGGTCAAGGCGTCCATGTGGGACAAGTTGTCCCTGCAGTGGAAGCTCGACAACCTTGAAGCGGCGGTGCGCGAGGTCAAGCTCGACGACCTGCCGGCCGCCATTCACCAGATTCTTGCCGGCAAGCTGGTCGGCCGGGTGCTGGTGACGCTGGACTGATCCTCTGATCGACGCCCGCACCGGGCCTGGTTGTCAGCTCAGGTCCGGCAGCAGGTAACCCGCCCACAGAGAATCGGCGAACTGGCTGCGGAAGAATCCGAAGTGGCCGATGCGTTTCACACCGATGTCCTCTGGGGCGATTCTCTTCACGGTCTTTGGCGAGCCGCGGTAGAAACCGTGCAGCGACTCGGTGTTGCGACCGGACATCATCTCGTCGTCAGTGAAAGAGATGGAGGTGATGGGCGTGCGCACCGATGAATAGGCCTCGCGCACCGCGCCTCCTTCCGCGCCCACGGCGTATTCCGGGTCGAGGCACCAGCGCCGCCATTGCTCGATCACTCCGCGCGGCAGGTCGCCGACCACGCCCAGGCGCTTGCCCGGGAAGTAGCCCAGCAGCGGCGTGATGGTCGGTGCCAGGCAGTACCAGAGCAGCCAGGCCTTGTGCCGCAATCCCTTGGTGTTCTCGCGCCAGTAGCCGCTGCCGGTGGCAATGGTGAAGGCGCGCTGGATGCGCTCGTTGCCGCGCACGAAGGGCAGTATCTGGCCGCCCAGGCTGTGGCCGATCCAGTACACCGGCAACTCGCCGGCGGCCTCGACCACCGCGTCGAGCATGGCACTGCAGTCATGGTTGCCCCAGGCGACGACGTTGACGTCCAGTTCGCGCAGGTGGCCGGCGCGGGACTTGCCCATGCCGACGTAATCGAAAGTCACGGCGAGGTAGCCGCGCTCGGCCAGCCAGTTGGCGAAGGCGGTGTAGAAGCGCTGTTCGACACCCATGGCGGGGACGATCAGCACCGCTCCACGGGCTTCGCCGGGCGGGTAGTACCAGTGGCTGGAGAGGCTGTGGCCGTTGCCGTTGTCCAGTGGACGGGGGAGTGGGGTGATCATGGCGGGTTCCCTCAGGCCTGGCTGACGTACAGGGTGATGTCGGCGCGGAAGACCTTCTTCTCACCGACGTAGGCCAGCACCGGGACGATGATGTCACCTTCCTGGTTCCAGTCGATCGCGCGGCCATCGGCCACGGCGCGGACGTCGCCCTCGGCCTTGGCCAGGTATTCCACGGTCATGCCGCGGGGAATCCAGCGGCGACCCTTGGGGATCGACACGTCGGTCAGAGTCCCGGCCACCAGCTCGGCGGCGTTGCACAGGGCGATGGCATGCACGGTACCGATGTGGTTCAGCACTTCGCGGCGCTTGGGGAAGGTGACTTCCGCATAACCCGGACGCAGCTCGACGAACTGCGGGGCAATGGTGGAGAAATAGGGGGCAACCTGGCCGATCATGGCGCTGAACTGCGCCGGACCGGCCTGTTGGAACATCTGCAGCATCTGGCTCATGGTGGCTCCGCAGGCTGATGGGGTGGGCAAGCTGGGATTGAAGAGCTGTGATTGAAGAACTGTCATTGAAGAGCAGTGCGCGCCCAGGCAGTATACGAAGATTAGAAAGTAATTCTAGAAGAATATTCTAGAATTACTTTCTGGAACGAATTCCCGATAGGACGCTCATGGCCCGACCTTCCCGCAAAGACGACATCCTCCAGGCCGCGCTGGCCTGCTTCAGCGAATCCGGCGTGGACGCCACCACCATCGAGATGATCCGCGACCGCTCCGGCGCCAGTATCGGCAGCCTCTATCACCATTACGGCAACAAGGAACGCATCATCGGTGCGCTGTACCTGACCGGTATCGGCCAGTACGCGGCGTTGCTGGACGCGGGGCTGGAGGAGGCGAAGAGTGCCGAGGCGGTGGTGAAGCTGTTCGTCACCTCCTACATCGACTGGGTCTCGACCAATCCGCAGTGGGCGCGCTTCATCCTGCACAGCCGCGGGCGCGTGGAAGCAGGGGAGATGGGCGAGGAGCTGCGCGAGGCCAACCGCCAGCAGGGCCGGCGTATCGCCGAACTGCTCGCCGAGCACCGCAAGGCCGGGGCGTTCAGGGCGTTGTCGGCGGAGTTGTTCAACTCCGTGGTCATCGGCCCGACCCACGACTACGCGCGCAACTGGCTGGCCGGGCGCACGCGGGTGGACCTGATCGAGTGCCGCGAGCAACTGGCTCAGATCGCGTGGGACAGCGTGCGAGCTTGAAGGTCACTACGAGAAACACGCCGCGAAGAAATGAAAAAGCCCCGCAGTGCGGGGCTTTTTACTGTCGCTGGATCAGGCGAGCTGACGGCGACGGAACAGCGGTTGCGGCTGGATCGCCGACGTCTGGTAGACCTCGGAGAAGTCGTCCAGGCCGGCCAGCGCCGCTTGCGGATCGCGGTCGGCGCGGATGGCGTAGGCGTCGAAGCCGCAGCTCTGCATGAAGAACAGCTGGTCCCGCAGCACGTCGCCGATGGCGCGCACTTCGCCCTTGTAGCCGAAGCGCTCGCGCAGCAGGCGCGCGGTGCTGAAGCCGCGGCCGTCGGTGAAGGCGGGGAAGTTCACGGCGATGACCTTGAACTTGTCCAGGTCTTCGGCGATGGCTTCGGGCTCTTCGTCCGCGTCCAGCCACACGCCCAGGCCGCCGTCACGGCCGCGCAGGGCAGGGCCGTGTTCCAGCCACAGGTTCAGCGGGATGATCACGTCGTCGCAGTTGGGCACGGTCTCGAGGGTCGCGTCCTTGGGCAGCAGGTGCCAGCGATCGTCGACGACCTCGCGGTTCTTAATGATTCGCTGCATATACGCGCTCCTTGAAGAGGTCGATGCCGATGCGACGGTAGGTATCGAGGAAACGTTCCTCTTCGGTGCGCTGTTCCACGTAGACCTTGATGATCTTCTCGATCACGTCGGCCATCTGGTCCTGGGCGAACGACGGGCCGAGGATCTGCGCGAGGCTCGCCTCACGGCTGGCGCTGCCGCCGAGGGAGACCTGGTAGAACTCCTCGCCCTTCTTGTCCACGCCGAGGATGCCGATGTGGCCCACGTGGTGGTGACCGCAGGCGTTCATGCAACCGGAGATGTTCAGGTCGAGGTCGCCGATGTCGAACAGGTAGTCCAGGTCATCGAAGCGACGCTGGATGGCTTCGGCCACCGGCAGCGACTTGGCGTTGGCCAGGGAGCAGAAGTCGCCGCCCGGGCAGCAGATGAGGTCGGTCAGCAGGCCCACGTTCGGGGTCGCGAAACCGTTCTCGCGCAGTTCGCCCCAGAGGGTGAACAGCTGCGCCTGCTCGACGTCGGCGAGGATGATGTTCTGGTTATGGCTGTTGCGCACTTCGCCGAAGCTGTAGCGGTCGGCCAGGTCGGCGACCACATCCAACTGCTTGTCGGTGATGTCGCCAGGCGCCACGCCGGTGGGCTTGAGCGACAGGGTCACGGCGACGTAGCCGGGTTTCTTGTGGGCGAAGGTGTTGCGGGTGCGCCAGCGGGCGAAGCCGGGGTTCTCGGCGTCCAGCTGGGCGAGGGCGGCGTCCTGGTCTTCCAGGGTCTGGTAGGCCGGGTCGACGAAGTGGGCGGCCACGCGCTGCAGTTCAGCGTCGGTCAGGGTGCTCGGGCCGTCCTTCAGGTTCGCCCATTCGGCGTCGACCTTCTGGGCGAAGACTTCCGGAGTCAGCGCCTTGACCAGGATCTTGATGCGCGCCTTGTACTTGTTGTCCCGACGGCCATAGCGGTTGTACACGCGCAGGATGGCGTCCAGGTAGGACAGCAGGTGCTGCCAGGGCAGGAATTCATTGATGAAGCTGCCGACGATCGGGGTACGGCCCAGACCGCCGCCGACGGAGACGCGGAAGCCCAGCTCGCCGGCTTCGTTCTGCACCGCTTCCAGGCCGATGTCGTGCACCTCGATGGCAGCGCGATCGCTCACGGCGCCGTTGACGGCGATCTTGAACTTGCGCGGCAGGTGGGCGAATTCGGGGTGGAAGGTCGACCACTGGCGGATGATCTCGCACCAGGGGCGCGGGTCCACGAGTTCGTCACGGGCGACGCCGGCGAACTGGTCGGTGGTGGTGTTGCGGATGCAGTTGCCGCTGGTCTGGATCGCGTGCATCTGCACGGTGGCCAGTTCGGCGAGGATTTCCGGCACGTCTTCCAGTTCCGGCCAGTTGTACTGGACGTTCTGGCGGGTGCTGATGTGCGCGTAGCCCTTGTCGTAGTCGCGAGCGATCTGCGCCAGCTTGCGAACCTGCCGGGAGGACAGCAGGCCGTAAGGCACAGCCACTCGCAGCATGGGCGCGTAGCGCTGGATGTACAGGCCATTCTGCAGACGCAGCGGGCGGAATTCCTCGCCGGTCAGTTCGCCCGCCAGGTAACGGTGGGTCTGATCGCGGAACTGCTTGACGCGATCTTCTACGATCCTCTGATCGTATTCGTCATATACGTACATGAATCATCCTGCTGTCAGGCTATAGCGCTCAGGGCGTATTGCGTATCCCAGCGCGCACGGCAACGCGCTCCACGCGGAGTGGGGCGCACGATACCAGTTCGGGAATATGCGCAAAAGTGATGTTTGAGTATATGGCGAGAACTTTCGGGTATAAGTCGCGCCAAGCCTGAAACACAGGCGGGACGGGACTTGAAGCCGGACGTCTGTTGCTCCGTTGCGCCGCTTCGTCTGGCTATGGGCGGCGGCGCAACGGGAGTCGATCAGGCATCCCGGCCGTGGGCGGCGTCGCGCAGTTGTGAGGTGTCGACGCGGACGAAGATCGAGTCGCCGACGCAGGTCAGCACATCCCCGGCGTAGACCTCGCAGATGATCCGGCTCTTGCGCCCGACTTCACCTTCTACATGAGCCTTCAGGGTCAGCGGCACGCCCATGGGTGTCGGCTTGATGAACTTGATGCCCAGGTTGCCGGTCACGCAGTCGATGCGCGGTAGGCTGCCCGGCTCGCGGCCTTCGGCGCGGTAGTGGTAGGCCATGGCCGTCCAGTTCGAATGGCAGTCCACCAGCATGGCGATCAGGCCGCCGTAGACCAGTTCCGGCCAGCCGCAGTACTTGGCTTCGGGCAGGTGCTCGGCGACGACGTGGATGCCGTCCTCGTGCCAGCGGCTCTTGATGTGCAGTCCGTGCGGGTTGCTGCCGCCGCAGCCGTAGCAGACGCCTTCCGGCGCAACAGTGTCTTGCAGTGAGTCCACGCGCTTAATCCACTTGCTTGTTCTTATGGAATCAGCAGCCTAACGGCATTTGCGCAGTGGCGGAAAGGGGCGATTCCTTGAGCAGCGGGCCGGGCTGGTCTTAACTCTTGCCTGTGGTCCTTCAGCCAATAACGAGAAGATGGGGGAAGCATGAGCGAAGAAACGTCCAGCAAGACCAGCGACAGCGTCGTCGATGCCCGCGCCGCATTCATCCTGATCCTGCTGGTGGTAGCGACCGCCGTGTTCTGGGTCAGCCACCAGTGACAGCGGTGCCGGCGGGTCGTCCTGCGGCCCGCCCGGTACCTCATCCCCCAGCCGGCTTTCCTACAGTCCGGCGAAATGCAGCACCAGCTGCACCAGCCCGTAGAGCAGCAGCACGAAGACCAGCGTGAAGAGAATGCCCATGGCGATGAAATGACTGGGCTTGCCGTGGGTGAAGTCGCGCGCGCGGTTGCGTCCGCTCTGTACGCCGAAGGCCGCGGCCAGCACGCTGTGGAGCATCTGCCAGAAGCTCGGCGGCTTGTTCTGTTGCTCGTCCATCGTTGGTCCTCCTTTTGCCTGCAAGCCTAGCTCCTGAGGGCGCGAACGCTAGAGTTCGATCTGCGTCCACTGGCGTTTCTGCCACATCACCGCGAAGATCGCCGAGGCCAGCCCGCGCTGCAGTATCTGCATGCTCCAGATCGCCAGCAGCCCGCCGCCCAGCACCGGACCGACCAGGTAGGCCAGCGGCAGGAAGAACAGCCACTGGTTGCCCAGGCTGACCGCCATCACCGTGCGCACGGCGCCTGCGCCGAGCAGCGCCTGGGTCAGTACCAGCGCGGTGGCGTCGATCACCATGCCCATGCCGGTGAGCATCAGCGGCACCCGGCCCAGTTCGATCAGCGCAGGATCGCTGACGAACAGCCGCAGGATCGCCTCGGGGAAAATCCAGAACGGCGCCCCCAACAGCGCCAGGCCGCAGGCCGCCACCTTCACCACGTCCCAGCCCCAGCGGTGCGCGCTGTCGAAGTCGCGCTCGCCCATGCTCTGGCTGACCAGCGTCGTCGCCGCCATGCCCAGGCCGACACCAGGCAGGATCAGGAACAGCGCCAGGTTGATAAGCACGTGGGCCACTGCCAGCTCGCGGGTGCCGACTTGGGCGATGATCCAGAACAGCAGGGTGATGCCGGCGGCGAAGAAGAACTGCTGCAGTGAATTTGGCAGCGACAGGCGCAGCAGCGTGCGGATGTCCCATTCGCTCGGCAGGCGCGGGTGGAAACCCTGGGCGCGGGCATCGCGCCAGGTGATCCAGGCGTAGATCAGCGAGCCGATGTACAGCGCCAGCGTGGTGCCCAGGCCGCTGCCCACCGCGCCCATCCTGGGCAGGCCGAACAGGCCGTGGATCAGGCTGTAGCTGATCGCCGCGTTGGCCAGGTGCATCACCACCAGGGTACGCATGTACATGCCCGAGCGCCGGGTGCCGTTCCAGTAGCCGCGGAAGGAGAAGTTCAGTCCGACGGCTAGCACCGACAAGGCGCGCCATTCGAAGTAGGGGATACCGACCGCGAGCACCTCGGGGTCGTTGGACAGCGCATGGACGATGGGCTCGGCGAACAATAGACAGATCAGCGTGATCGGCAGCGACAGGCCCAGCGCCACCAGCAGCCCGCAGTTCAACGGCGCGGCGAACTCGGCGCTGCGGCCTTCACCCCGCCGGCGCGCCACCAGTGCCTGTACGCCTGCGCCCAGGCCCATCACCAGCGAGATGGCGACGAAGTTGGCGTAGCTGCCGATGCCGACCCCGGCGAGGGACTTTTCCCCGAGGTGGCCGACCATGGCCGCATCCACCAGGTTGAGCAGGCTCTGACTGAGCATCCCGCCGATGATCGGCAGGCCCAGGCTGAGAATATTCTGGAACCGCTGGCGCTCTAGCATGGCGTCTCTGGGCAGTAAGCCCCGGCCTGTTCTGGACATCTGGCGGGCCCGTGCCGGTAGGGCTTCGCTGTAGGAAATCCTAGCCGAAGGGAGCGCTTCCCGCCCCTTTTTAGAACGGAATATGCCTACGAATATTGCGAAGTTGTTCCGGCGATATTTCCGATATTTGTGTGAGGTGCATCACGCTTTTTCGCCTTGGCGAACGAAATCGGCGTACTACGCTGAGACTCAATTGACCAGGGCAAACCTGTGCGAAAGCCAGGGACGCAAAGCCACCGATCTACAGCCCGGAAGGGCCATGACCGCGGGGTTGCCAAGCAGGCCGGACATTCGTCCGTGCCTTCTGCGAGCTTGCGCTCGGCATCCTCCAACGTCCCGGTGAGCCTCCTGATCAACCCGTGCAGGTTGATGGTGTTTGTTGGCCCAAGGGAGCGCGCCGATGAATCAGCCGTATCAGGTTCAATACACCTACGGGTTCGCCCGAATGGCGTTGCGGGATCAGGTGGTGTTCAAATCTATTGTCGGCCTGCTCAGTGGTCGCACGCTGGCGAACTGGGCGTATGTCGAAGGCCCGGCCGACCTGCTGGTCGAGGGGGAGGAAGGCGAGCCCCGCGTGCAATTGCGCACCGCCGAAGGCGTGCCGCTCTGGGTCCACTGGCCGCTGCGTGCCAGTGAAGTCTTCGACTGTCTTGAGCGCGCCGCCCGTGCCATCGGTCACCGGCCAGTGGAGACTCCTGGCGGAGCGCTGCGCCTGAAGCACTGGCCGGCGGCTTCCTTGCTCAAGGGTGAGCATCGCTACGTGCGCCTGGCCACACTGCTCTGCGCGCGGGCCATGAGCCTGGATGAGTTGTGCGAGCGCTCCGGCGTGCCGCGCCAGGTGGCGGAAAGCTTCGTCCGCCTGATGGACGCCCAGCAGATGCTTCAACCCGTCGAGGCCACGCCTGCTGCGCCCGCGCAGCAAACCGCAGCGCCCATCGGCCTGCTGGCGCGCATCCGTCGTCATCTCGGTCTGGGCGGTACTGCGGAGGCCAGCCGATGAGGGAATACAAGATCCTCTTCACCGGCACCATGGGCGCTGGCAAGACCACCGCCATCGCCGCGATCAGCGATATCGACCCGGTCAGCACCGATGTGCAGAACAACGACCCCAGCCTGGACAAGGCTCGCACCACGGTCGGCCTGGACTACGGCGAAGTGGTGCTCGGCCCGGACGAGCGTCTGCGTCTCTACGGCACCCCCGGCCAGGCGCGCTTCGCCTTCATGTGGGGAATCCTCGCCCGAGGTGCGCTCGGGCTTGTGATCCTGATCGACAACTCACGGCCTGACCCGCTGGGCGACCTGCGCGTCTACCTCGACGGCTTTGCCGATTGTATCGGCCACGCGCCCTGTGTGATCGGTGTCGGCCGCCTGCCGGGTAATCCCCATCCCGGCCTGGACGACTACGCCGCCGCCCTGGCGCAAGCCGGATACAGCTTCCCGGTGATCGAGGTCGACGTGCGCGAAGCGGAGGAAGTCCGGCTGTTGCTTGACCTGCTCCTGCTGCAACTCGAATGCACGGCGGCCTGAGGCCTGACGTTCGCCACCGACTGGAGTCGACCATGGAACATGCCCTGATGAGCCTGCCGGAAAGACTGCGTCACGACGCCGAGCTGGCGCTGGACGAATTGGGCGCCAGCCTGGGCCGGCTGAGCGCGGCAGTGATTGCCACTACCGATGGTTTCGAAGTGGCCTCCCGCACCGGCAAGGGGCTGGAAGTTTCCAAGCTGGCGGCGATGGCCTGCTCCATCTCCGCCCTCGGTGCGATGGTTGGCCAGGAGAGCGAAGTCGGGCCGCACCAGAACGTGATCGTCGAGGCGAGCGAAGGCTACATCGTCATCGTCGACATCCCGCACCCGAGCCATCCGATGATCCTCAACCTGGTCGCCGACCGCGAGGAGATGCTCGGCCAGGTGCTCTACCAGGCAAAACGCACGGCCATACGGCTGGCGGACCTGTCGCTGGCCGGATGAGACAAAAGGCTTCGCGGCGCGCGCGGCTGCGGGGCCCCTACAACAGGACGCGCACTCAAGGAGTAATCGCTATGGCAGCACTGCAACAATCGCTGGACGAACTGCTGAACCTGGATGGTGCCCTGGCGTCCGCCGTGGTGGATGCCAAGAGCGGCATGCTGCTCGGGCAGGCGGGTGGCGGCGTGGACCTGGAACTGGCGGCGGCGGGCAACACCGAAGTGGTCCGCGCCAAGCTCAAGACCATGAAGTCGCTGGCGCTCAACGATGTGATCGAGGACATCCTCATCACCCTGGGCCGCCAGTACCACATCATTCGCCCCATGGCGAAGCATGAAGGCGTGTTCATGTACTACGTGCTGGACAAGGTGAAAGCCAACCTGGCGCTGGCCCGGCGAAAACTGCAGGAGGTGGAGGCGCAGGTGGCGATCTGACACCCCGCAAACCAGGGTGGGCGGGGAGGCCCGCCCTTATTGATGACACTGGGCTGGCCCTTGCGGGCCAGCTTCGTTTCAGGCCAGCAGCAGTTCGGCCAGGCGTGCGGCGTGCCCGCGCAGTTCCGGCACGGCGGTGGCTTCCCAGTGGCTGGCGCGCAGCATCGGGCTGAGCAGGTAGAGGTTCGGGTTTGCCTTGCCGCTCGCATCCAACAGACGGAAGCCGTCGTCAGTGTCCAGCCCCAGGCCTTGCCTGTCCTGGCGGATCACACCGCGATCCAGTAATCCGCTTAGCAGTGGTTCGTTCACGGCGCGCAGGTTGGTGCAGGGGCCGGTACAGTTGATCAGGTAGTCGAAGCGATGCTGTTGCGATTGCTTCGCTCCGCGATGGCGGATTTGCAGATCGATGCCGTTATCCGACGCTTTGGCCGCCAGCACCCGGCCGGCTTGCACGTGTAACTGTCCGCCGTCGCGCAGCTCGCTGATGCGCTGGGCTACCGGTGGCGCGGCGCGATGTCGGTGGACATCCCAGTAGGCCTGCAAATGGCGCAGGAAACGGCTGCGCTCGCGGTCATTCATTGCCTGCCAGAAGTGCGGCGTAGCAGGTCGCAACGCGGCGATCACGTCCCGCCAGTCGTGGCCGTCCTCGGCTGCCTGGCGGATCAACCTACGCAGGCCGCGCAACCGCTCGTTAAGACCCATTTGCGCAAGGAAGGCGTCGGGCAGTGCCGGCAACATGGGGTGGCTGGCATTGTCCCGGTGAGCATGGGGCAGCAACGCGCGGCGAGAAAGTGCCAGCAGCGGCCCGCTATGACCCTGGTCCTGAAGGGCCAACGCCATGTCGTACATGGTCAGTCCGGTACCCAGCAGCAGGACATTGGCATCGGATGGAATACGTTCCAGTGCGCCTGCCGTCCAGGGGTCGCGGAGATACTGCGGGGTGTTTTCAAGTGACTTGAGCGGACCGGGCGTGGCGGGGGAAAAGTTTCCGGTGGCGATGATCACCTTTCGGCTGTCCAGCAGCTGGCCGTCATCGAGCCGAAGGCGCAGGTGGTCACCCTGGTCGCTCAGCTCCAGTACTTGCTGGCAGAGGCTGCTGAAGCGCATGCCAGGTGCAGCTTCGGCGATAGCGTGGCCGAGGCGGTCCTGCAGGTAGTCACCGTAGAAACGGCGGGGGAGGAAGTCGCCCGGCTGCGCCTCAGGCATCTGCTTGCGGGCAAATTCGAGAAAATCTGAGGGCTGGTCAGGGGAAAGGCTCATGCGCTCAGCCGGGACATTGAGGATGTGGCTGGCCGAACGGGTGCCATAGGCCAAGCCACGTGCGAGGCGCCCGGAGCGATTGATCAGGCTGAGCCGTAGCGGCCCTTGTGCAGTGCGCAGCAACTGGATGGCCAGCGCCGTGCCGCAGAATCCGCTACCGATGATGGCGATGTGTTCCATGCAACCTGCTCCGTGTTTTGACCGGGGCAGGGTCGCAGAGGCAAGGCTTGCTGGCAATCGTGACCAGCGGGCGCCGGTAGGCGAGCCAGCGGAGTCCGCCAGGAGTGGTCGATGGGCTGCGCTACGGTGTCGATGACTGCGTTCACAGGTAGGGAAACCACCGCGACTTTCCTGCAGACGATGCTCATCCAACAGAACAGCGCGATCGGCGCGTAGCCGGTGCTGACGTTTCCCGTGAGTAGTTTGGCGTCTGCCTGCACGCCCTTGTACTAGGTGCCGTGGTTCAGCTGGGATCTTCGAGGCGAGTGATGAGTGTGCCGCAGCCCAAGAAGGTTCAGGCCAGGAGCAAGAGCAGCAGGAGTGGGTGCATGACAGCTTCCAGCGTTGGTTTCAGGTGCTGAACGATGCCGGCGAAGTTGGTATCAGGGGGAAGGACAAATAGGAAAAGGCGGCCAGGATGGCCGCCTTTCACTGCGCCTTACTCGAACAGGCCGTGCCAGCAGTCGCTCAGGTCGCCCAGTTCGAAGGACTTGGCCCAGGATTGCTTTTCCAGCCACAGGCGGGTGGTCTCGCGGTCGGCTTCGGTCAGGCTGCCAACGGCGTTCAGGCACAGGTAGCCGGTGAACTCACCGTCTTCGGTGGCGCCGCCGACGAAGACCCAGCCCTCGGACTCGACGAAGGCGATCCACTGATCCAACACATCATCCAGGTCGCCGCTGTAGTTCACTTCCAGACTGAAACCGAATTCCTGGAACTCGCCCAGGCGCAGTTTCTTCAGCAGGCGACGCTTGCGCGGCTTGGCCATCTGTTCGGGGGTGAGGTATTTCATGAGAGCTCCTTGGCATTCGTTGATCCGGCGACTGGCCCGGATCGGTGACAGCCGGACATCGTATCACGTCGTCCCCGTTATCCCTGATGCAAATGCTGATGACAGCTGCGCGGCTTTCAGAGATAGAACACTGTCAATTGCGCCGTGCCCCGGACCTTTCCTCCGGTGACCTGGGTCGCTGCGCCGGTGCGGTAGTAGGACACGTTCATCTTGATGGGCAGTGTCGTATTGCCCGATGTCGGGCTGTAGTTCGCTACGGTGTAACTGGAATCGCCGAAGCGAACGGGCGCCGTATTGGCTTCGTTGGTGATCCGCAGGCCGACACCTTTGGCCATGTCTGCGCCAGTGGCGTTCTGGAATGTGCCGTCGGTTGCGCTGATGATCGTTCCAATGGGGTCGAGTTGGTACTTGATACTGTTCATGCCGGCCGGACAGTTCTGCAGGGTAAACTGGAAGGGTTTGGTCCTGACGCTGGTGGCGTCGGTGAAGTCGCTTTTTTTCGCGGTATCCAGAGTGACGTTGGCCCCGACTGCGGTGCAGCTCAAGGCCTGGAATGCTACGGGGCTGATGACGTAGTTGCGGCTGCCGGCAGCGGTGGAGAAGGTACCATCGGTTACCTGTGCGGAGTTGCTCATCGTGAAGGTTGGCACTGTCCCGGCAGTAATCCTGCCTGTCTGGATCAGGCGAAACCTCAGCTGGGCGCCAAATGAATAACTGCCTGACTGCAAGTTGTCACACCATCGATAACTGTAAGGCGTCGAACCTGATCCGGAGCCCCAGGGGTTCCAGCCATTGGCGCCACCGCTCTGGTCGCAGTAGTTGCCGCCGGTATAGAGACGGAATCCATAGACGATGCCGACGCCCTGCACGCTGGTATTGAAAACCTTGTAGGTTATTCCTCCTTCGCTGTAGCTCCCGGCCTGCGCCATGGTGGGGAACTTGATACCTATACCTCCCTTCGTGCTGTTGCTGAGCGTGCAGGTATAGATATTGGTCGCTGCCTCTCCTGTTACCCAGTTCGAAAGCGGAGCCATCGAAGCGCTGTTGTCGCGTGGAACGGATATGGGACCGGGGAATGTAAAGTTTTCAGCGCCTGTGCCGTTGAATGTGCAAGTAGCGGCAGCCAAGGCGTTCTGGCCCCAGAAAAACACGGCTAGCGCCAGAGCGCAGATTGCCGTACGTGACCATGATCGGGTGTAGGTGCGCCAGTGGGTAAGCTGCCTCGGGTTCATGCTGATTCTCCTGCGTGCATGGCTGCGCAATAGATAAATGTTCCGTTTGATTCGAACGAAGGCATTCGATGGCCTCCGACATCCAGGGGAACTTGCGTTCTCTCCGGGAGAGTCCGGTGACGACCTCAATCAGGAGATGATTACCGCAGTGCTCGTTTGCGGTCTGTCTGAGAAGTAGTCCTGCATATAAGGAAATTTCCCGAAGTTGTGTTGTGCTTGGACTGGCCCGGTCATTTGCGAGGGGCGAAGCCGTAACGAGATGGATGGTCTGCCAGGATCCAGTTCGGATACGCACGCTGGTAAGCTGCCTCGATGCAGTCTGCAACGCGTTGCGGCGCATCCTTGCAGGCAAGCTCGATGGGGTCGAACAGATGGTGGCCGAATCGGCCCTTCGAAAAGGTCAGGTGGAAGCAGAGCATTACCGCGTTGACATGGCTGCCAATGCTGAAGACGCCTCGGTGCAGGCGCGCGGGGCGCCGGAGTAGCACCACTTCCACGGTTTCCATTGGGTAGCGCTGCATCATGTAGGGCGGTACGTCGCTGAACAGCACGGCGATGCCTTCCTGCCGCAGGGCGCGCATCACGCGCAGCCCCAGCCCGGAACGATTGTTCTCGTCATAGGTATGCAGGATGCGCAAGCCGGGAATCAGGATGTCCTCCCTGTGGCCGTAGGCTTCCCTCGGGCTGCCGGAGACGAGGGCGAGCTCCGCCAGACCCAGCGTGGCGCGCAAGGCGTCGACCACGTAGATGTTGGCGTACTCGGAAACGTAGTGGAACGGCGAAATAATGACCGGCCGGCCGGGAAGATCGCTCTGGAGCCTGCGGGTGGCAGCGGCCAGCTCCTGAGCTGCTGCCTCCAGTTCCGGCCAATGATTGCCCCGGTTGTAGAGCCTTCCCAGGTGCATGCGGCGATCGATCATTTGCTCGATCTCCTCACTGGCCATGGTGCGCCAGGCATCGGCGCGAGTCAGCGCAGCGCTGTCGGCGCCCCATTCGTAGCGCAACCGTCCTTTCCAGCGAGCACGCCTGCTGAAGATGCTGCGCAGGCCCCAGGACAGCAGGGCGACACGCTCCAGACCGAGCGCCGACGAGGCCAGCAGCCAGCGGTCCTGCCAGCGCGGTTTGGGGGCCTCAGCTGGTGGAGGCATCGGCAGTCAACCAGTCGTCGAGCAATTGGATGTCCCCCAGGTTGAGGGAAGCGACTTCGGCCTTCAGGGCCAGGAAGGCCGAGAGCATTTCGTAATTGGCCTTCGCCTGCTCACCGCGGCTGGCAAAAAGCACTTCCTGGGCGCGCAGTACGTCCAGGTTCGTGCGGCTTCCGGCCTGGTAGCCCTTGCGGGTTGCCGCCAGCGATGACGCGTTGAGACGAACGATCTCGCTCAGTGCCTGACTTCGGTCACGCGCCCAGTTGAAGCGCTGGAACCACTCCCGAGTATCCGCCGTCGATTTCCGGGTTGCCCCCAATAGGCGATTCTCTGCCTTTTCCTCTTCCGCCAGGGTCTGGCGCAGGCGAGCGCGGTTTGCGCCGCCCGTGAACAGAGGTGCAGATATTGTGAGCATCGCGCTATTGGTGGTGGTGGGTTCGGAGTAGCCGGCAGCCGCGCCGGAGGGCGCATGGCTGGCGCTCAGGTTGATAACGGGGTAGCGCTGGGCGCGGGCTTTCTCGCTGTCCTCGCTGGCGTTGCGCACCTCGAGTTTCCCCAGTTGCACGGAGTAACTGGAGGTTTCGGCTTGACGCACCCACTGTTGCAGGCTCCTGGCTTTCAACCAGGGTTTTGTGCGGCTCAGGTTTATCTTTGCGGGTGGAGTGACGTCGCGGCCGGTCAGGGTCTCCAGGACGCGTCGGCGCGAGTCCAGGTTGCGCAGAGCATCCTGCTGGCGCAGTTGAGCCTCACTCAGGCGTGACCGGGCCTCCTGCACGTCGATCAGTGTCGCCTCTCCGCCAGCCTGCAGTTTCACGGTCAGGGCATGTTGTTCGCTGACAGCGCTAAGGTAGTCGGATGCGCGGGACTGCTCCTGAGCCGCGGCCAGCAAGTCGAAATAGGCGTTGGCGCTTCGTAGCACCAGTGCCTGCCAGGCACTGGCGTATTCGAGTTCTGCCTTGGCGCTGGCGATGTCGGCCTGGCGGAGAGCGACCCAGCGCTCCCAGTCGAATACGGGTTGAGTCAGGGTGATCATCCAGCCGTTCTGCCAGTACCTGGTGGTGGGCTGGTTGTCGGTCGTGATCTGGTTGTAGGTTCGCCCCCAGCCGCCATCGAGCCTAGGCAGGAGGGCGGCCCTGGCGATCGGAACCTCTTCACGGCCAATGGCGATCTCCGAGTTCGCCGCAGAGAGTTCGGCATCGTGGACCAGGGCATCGTTGACCACCGACAGCAACTCGCCGGAGGAGGCGCCGGGCGGAGCGAGGGCTAGGCACATTCCCAGCGGGATGAAGAGCTTTGCCAGGGTCATGCGAGCCCTTCCTCTTGCCGGACACGCCGCCGCAGCGTGCCGTCGATCAGCTGATAGCTGTGCTTGAAGAAGGTCGCCAGGGACAGATCGTGGGTGATGACAATGAGCGTGCGCTCCAGGCGCTGGAGCAAGGCGGCGATGTGCGCCACCGACACGGGGTCGAGGTTGGAGGTGGGTTCGTCGAGCAGAAGCACTTCGGCGTCCTGGTACAGCGTGCGTGCCAGCAGCAGTCGCTGGCGCTGGCCGGCGGAGATGTTCGCGATCGAGTCGCTGATCACCGTCTGGGTGCGCATCGGCAATTGCATGACGTCGTCCAGCAGGCCGACGTCCTTGAGCAGCTGGTTGATTCGGTTGTGGTCAGGGTTGGCGCCGAACAGGGATATGTTGTCGGCGATACTGCCATTGAGGATCAGGTCGCCCTGGCGCATCTGGGTCATGTGCTGGCGGATTTCGTCGACGGCGAGATTGGCGTAGCTCACGCCGTTCAGGCGAATCTCGCCCTGTTGCACCGGTTCGGCTGCGCAGAGGAGTTTGAATAGGGTGGATTTTCCAACACCCGAAGGGCCGACGATGGCGATCTTGTCGCCTCGCTGGATGTCCAGCGTCACTCCCGACAGGACAGTACGGTCGGATAGGCCGTAGCTGAAGTTCAGGTCGCGCACCACGATGGAATCCAGGCGCTGGAGCTCCGCCGTCCTGCCGATCTGTTCGGTCAGCCCATAGCGTTCCGGCTCGTGCTCCACGATGTCGGCTACGCGCTGTACTGGCACGCTCAGCATGAAGCGGCCGAACAAGGCGTTGATCGATTGTGCCAGCCGCTCCGAGGCCAGGGACTTGTAGATCATGAAGGAATAGAAAACGCCCACGGAAATCCTGCCGTCGAGCATCAGTCCAGCAGCCAGCCAGGTGATGGCGATCACGTCGGCGTATTCCACCAGCTTCAGCACGGCATCGCGCGTCGCCGTCAGTTTGGCGCTGTGCAATGCCGCTGCGGCATTGGCGCGGAACTTCGCCATGAAGATCGCGGTACGGCGGGTTTCGCCGCAGGCCAGCTTGATCAGCGAGGCACCCCGTATGGTTTCGATCAGGGTGTCGTCACACTGGGCGGAACGCTCCAGAACCAGCATGTGAGCGTCGCGCATCGGGACGTAGAGGGCGAACGCGGTGCCCAGGTACAGGGCGAATATTGTCAGGGCGACGCCGGCGAGCAGCGTGCTCTGTATCAGCATGAGGGCTATCGCCAGGCCGGCGACTACCAGGTCGATGCGCAGCGCGAAGCTGGTCCGGACGGCGTAGTCGTTGATTTCCTCCTGGGATTTCAGGCGGGCGAACAGGTCACCGACGTTGCGTTTCTCGAAGTATGAAATCGGGTTACGCAGGAGTTGCCCGATCAGCCCCTGGGTCACGTTGACGCTGACCAGTGTTCCCGCCAGGGCCACGAGGTAGGACTGGATGAACTTGCTGAAGGCACCGATGGCGAAAATGCTGGTGAAGGTGACGGCTAGGATGTGCAGCAGGTTGCGATTGTCGCTGGTCACCACATGGTCGAGGACCAGATTGCCGAAGTAGGGCAGGGTGAGGATTGCGAACTGTCCGCCAATGGCTACGAACATGAGCTTGGCGATGTGCCCGCGAAGCTGCGGATTCAGCGCATGAACCCTGGTCAATGCGCCGGGCACGCGGGAGTGGGCACGAATGCTCGGCAGCTGGGGTGTCGGCGAGCATTCGAGCAGGTAGCCCGAGACGTTTGCCATGAACATCTCCAGCGTCAGGCGCCGTCGCCCCGAGGCCGGGTCGATGACCACCACATGGCTGCGCCGGAACTTCTCGAACACCACAAAGTGGGCACCACCGAAATGCAGGATCGAGCCGGGCTTGATGTTGGTCAGGTCGCTGGCGTCGAACTGGAAGGGCTGCACGGCGAGGCCGAAGTCGGTGGCCACATCGTACAGGTCCATCAAAGTCAGGCCGTTGGCCGACAGCGGGCGGCGCGCTGTTATTTCACGCACGTCGGTTGCTCGCCCCAGATGGGTCAACACCATTGCCAGGCAGGCATAGCCGCAGTCCGCGACTTCGTTCTGGTAGATGATCCGCACGATCAGCCCCGGATCATCTGGAACAGTGGCTCGAGCACCCACTCGGCGATGGTTCTGCGTTCGATGACCACGCTGGCGGTGCCGCGCATGCCGGGAAGGATGCGCAGGGGCGCGCGGGATGGGCCGAAGGTGGCGCCGGAGAGCGTTGCCCAGGCCATGTAATTGTTGGTCTCCGCCGGTTTGCTGGATGCCGGTGCCGGGGTGTTCTCGCTCTTGTTCATGGCCGTGTCGGAAATGGATTCGATACTTGCCGGCAGGGCGCCAAAGCGAGCGTAGGGATACGCGTCGAGCTTGAGGCGGACGATCTGGCCTTCCCTGATGAAGCCGCGCTGCCGCGACGGAATGCTCAGGGCAGCCACCAGGGGTTGGTTGGAGCCGGTGTTGATGACCAGTGCGACGTCTTCGGCCTCTAGCGTGTGGCCGGCGACAAGGCTGGAAAAGGTGACGATGCCCGCGTGCGGAGCGAAGATGATGGCATTCTGGCGCGCAGCCTCGAAGCGCAGACGAATGTCTTGTATTTCGCGAGCGAGTTGGGTGTCCAGTTCCCGTTGCTGCACCTTCAACTCGAGGTTGCTGCCCCGCAGCGTCTCGATCTCGCTCAGCAGCGACTGGCGTCGCGCATCGCCCTGGGCGACATCGGCGGCGCTCTGGTTGGCCTGTAGGCGTGCCTGCTCGACCCGTTCGAGGACCACATAGTCGGCCAGGCCTTCCAGCCGCCCTAGAGCTCTCTGCGAATCCTCGGCCATTTGCCGGGTGCGCAGTTGCTGCCGGTCGATGGCCTGCAGCTCCAATTCACGAGCATTTCCCGTACGTTCGGTGGCCTCGAGGCGGGCGGCCAGGGCGGCGCGCCGGTCGTCATGCTGCGTGGTGGCGGTCGCGATCTGTTCATCGCGCATGGCCTCGTCGAAGCGGGGACGGGGTGTGCCGTCGCTCGAAAGGGTGAAGTCCCGGGCAAGCTGGAAGAGCGGCTGTCCCTGGTGCACCTGCTGGCCGTTCACGACTTGCGGATTGGTCACCAGTCCGGAGAGTCCTTTGATCTTGATCTCGGATGGCGAGACGATTTCGCAGGGAACGTCGCGCTTGAGTTCAACCTCCTGGAAGAACGCAAAGACGATGCCCGCTGCCACTACCGTCGAACTGGAATAGGCGATCCAGCGCCAGGATATATCGGTGAAACGGGGCAGTTTCTCGGCTTGGATACTCATGGGGCGGCCTGGATGGTGGTGGTTCCGTGGATACTTTCGATGTGGGTTGGAGTGAAGGCGCTACCCGAAAATTTGTCGGGCAGCGCCGCGTGACTGACGATGCAGGACAGGGGTATCGCTCGCCGGCCGGCGTCGGGGACATTTCAGGCCGCGCTTGCGCCGTCGTCTCTGGCCGTCACGAAGTTAGCGGCTGCTGTTCAGACCGCCGCTTCCACCGCCACTGGGCGGAACGGGAGCCGGGCAAGGAGCCGGTTTTTTCTTGGATTTACAGCAGCCGCCGGAAAGTTCGGAGTTGATCAGTTGGTCGCGATCGAGCTTTTTCATTGTTCGGTTTCCTTGATTGCTTAATGGGTGTGGTTGCTGTCGCTTTGTAGGTGTGATGGCTGGTTGTTGTATTTCCTCTGGATGTTGGATTTGCTGGCGTTTCGAATAGGCGGCTTCGATAGGCTCATGGGGTTGCTGCTTGGCTGGATGGGGAGCTCTGATGGGCGACGGGTTTCAATATTCAAGGAAGAGCTGAACTTCTTCAGTGCGCTCAAATAGTTTTCGAAGCTGCGCTCTTGGCGGGCGAATCCGGATGGTTTCACCCGGTATGTGTGGGATCAATAGGAATTGAATTGTGTTGTTGAGTGAATATTCCGAGCCATTAATGCCTGGGTGGGTGCGTATTTGAAGGAGGGTTTTCAGTTTTAAATTTAAGCAGTGAGGCCTGTTGTCGATGGGCTTCAGGAAAAGAAGGTGTGAATTGGTATGGAAAGGAATTTGTAAGTTTCCGAAGTTTGCAGGTGCAGGTTGCGGAAACTTGAATAGAAGAAAAGAGAAAGGCAGGGGACGCCGTGAGCAGCAGGCTTTCGCTGTCCGGGAGAAGGTGGGGAATAGGGGGGTGAATCAGGGACGTTCGGAGGAGCAGGGCGTTTCCTTCCTTCGAAGGAGCACGCCTGGCCAGGGCGTCAGGGTTCCCTGGCCAGGGGTGTCAGTTGTCGGCGGACCTAGTTGTCATACCCCAGGTTCGGCGACAGCCAGCGTTCGCTGGTGGTGATTTCCTGGTCCTTGCGCGCGCTGTAGCGTTCGATCTGGTCCTTGTCGACCTTGCCCACGGCGAAGTACTGCGCCTGCGGGTGGGCGAAGTACCAGCCACTGACGGCGGCGGCGGGGAACATGGCGTAGTGCTCGGTCAGGGTTACGCCTGACAGACCTTTCGGATCGAGCAGCTTGAACAGCGTGCCTTTCTCGGTATGGTCCGGGCAGGCCGGGTAGCCGGGCGCCGGGCGGATGCCGACGTACTGCTCCTTGATCAGCGCCTCGTTGTCCAGGTGCTCCTCGGGCTGGTAGCCCCAGTAGTCCTTGCGCACACGCTGGTGCAGCCATTCGGCGCAGGCTTCGGCAAGGCGGTCGGCCAGGGCCTTGACCATGATCGCGTTGTAGTCGTCGCCCTTGGCCTCGTAGGCCTTGGCCACTTCCTCGGCGCCGATGCCGGCGGTGGTGATGAAGCCGCCGACGTAGTCCTTCACGCCGCTGTCCTTCGGTGCGACGAAGTCGGCCAGGCTGAAGTTCGGCTTGCCGTCGGGCTTGATGGTCTGCTGGCGCAGGTGGTGCAGGGTAGCCAGCTTGTGGCCATCGTCACCGTAGACTTCCAGGTCGTCGTGGTGCACCTGATTGGCCGGCCAGAAGCCGAAGACTGCCTTGGCGCGAATGAGCTTCTCGCCGATGAGCTTCTTCAGCATCGCCTGGGCGTCGTTGAACAGGCTGGTGGCCGCTTCGCCCACGACTTCGTCGGTGAGGATGCGCGGGTACTTGCCGGCCAGGTCCCAGGAGATGAAGAACGGCGTCCAGTCGATGTATTCGGCCAGCACGTTGAGGTCGATGTCGTCCAGCACCTTGACGCCGGTGAAGCTCGGCACCGGCGGCTGGTAGCCGGCCCAGTCGAACTTCGGCTTGGCGGCGATGGCCTGCTCGTAGCTCAGGCGTTCGGTGCGCGCGCTGCGGTTGGCGGTGCGCTCGCGAACCTCCGCGTACTCCTCGCGCAGCTTGCGGGTGTACTCGGGCTTCATTTCCCTGGACAGCAGGGTGGTCGCCACGCCCACTGCGCGGGAGGCGTCGGTCACGTAGACCACGGCGTCGTTGCTGTACTGCGGGTCGATCTTCACCGCAGTGTGCGCCTTGGAGGTGGTGGCACCGCCGATCAGCAGCGGCAGGCTGAAGTTCTGCCGCTGCATTTCCTTGGCGACATGGACCATTTCGTCCAGCGACGGGGTGATCAGGCCGGACAGGCCGATGATGTCGCACTTCTGCTCGCGGGCGGTCTGCAGGATCTTCTCGGCCGGGACCATCACGCCCAGGTCGACGATGTCGTAGCCGTTGCAGCCCAGCACCACGCCGACGATATTCTTGCCGATGTCGTGCACGTCGCCCTTCACCGTGGCCATGAGGATCTTGCCCTTGGCCTCGGGCTTGTCGCCTTTCTCGGCTTCGATGAAGGGGATAAGGTGGGCCACCGCCTGCTTCATCACGCGGGCGGACTTCACCACCTGCGGGAGGAACATCTTGCCGGCGCCGAACAGGTCGCCGACCACGTTCATGCCGTTCATCAGCGGGCCCTCGATGACCTCGATGGGGCGCGCGCATTTCTGCCGGCACTCCTCGGTGTCCTCGACGATGAAGGTGGTGATGCCCTTGACCAGCGCGTGCTCCAGGCGCTTCTCGACGCTGAGGCTGCGCCACTCTTCGTCTTCCACTTCCTTGACCGCGCCGCCGCCCTTGTAATTGTCGGCGATGGCCAGCAGCGCCTCGGTGGCGTCCGGGCTGCGGTTGAGCACCACGTCCTCGACCTTGTCGCGCAGTTCCTGCGGGATCTCGTCGTAGATCTCCAGCTGGCCGGCGTTGACGATGCCCATCGTCAGGCCGTTCTGGATGGCGTAGTAGAGGAACACCGAGTGGATCGCCTCGCGCACCGGGTTGTTGCCGCGGAACGAGAAGGACACGTTGGACACCCCGCCCGAAGTCAGGGCGTAGGGGAGGTTGTCGCGGATATAGGCGCAGGCCTCGATGAAGTCGACCGCATAGTTGTTGTGTTCCTCGATGCCGGTGGCGACCGCGAAGATGTTCGGGTCGAAGATGATGTCTTCCGGCGGGAAGCCCACTTCGTTGACCAGGA
This sequence comes from Pseudomonas sp. PDM17, assembly GCF_014851985.1. NCBI lineage: Bacteria > Pseudomonadati > Pseudomonadota > Gammaproteobacteria > Pseudomonadales > Pseudomonadaceae > Pseudomonas > Pseudomonas sp. PDM17. The sequence continues at coordinate 125,682 of NZ_JACVAT010000007.1, read as the reverse complement.
TGTCGTAGGAGCGCTGGCAGATTTCTTCCTTGCGCGCCTGGGTGTCGGCCTGGCCGGCTTCATCGAAGGCCATCACCACCACCGCAGCGCCATAACGCTTGCACAGGCGGGCGTGGTGCTTGAACTGCTCGACGCCTTCCTTCATGGAGATAGAGTTGACGATGCCCTTGCCCTGGATGCACTTCAGGCCTGCCTCGATCACTTCCCACTTGGAGGAGTCGATCATGATCGGCACGCGGGAGATGTCCGGCTCGGAGGCGATCAGGTTGAGGAACCGGACCATGGCGGCCTTCGAGTCCAGCATGCCCTCGTCCATGTTGATGTCGATCACCTGGGCGCCGGCTTCCACCTGCTGTTGCGCCACTTCCAGCGCTTCGGCGTAGTTTTCCTCGCGGATCAGCCGGGCGAACTTGGCCGAGCCGGTGATGTTGGTGCGCTCGCCGACGTTCACGAACAGCGAATTGCGGTCGATGGTGAACGGCTCGAGGCCGGACAGGCGACAGGCGCGGGGGATTTCCGGAATCGCGCGCGGGGCGTACTTGGCCACGGCCTTGGCGATGGCTTCGATGTGCCCCGGCGTGGTGCCGCAGCAACCGCCGATGATATTGAGGAAGCCCGATGCGGCGAATTCTTCCACGACCACGGCCATTTCCGCCGGGGTCTCGTCGTATTCGCCGAAGGCGTTGGGCAGGCCGGCGTTGGGGTGCGCGGAGACGTGGGTCGCGGCCTTGGTCGACAGCTCTTCCAGGTAGGGGCGCAGCTCTTTCGCGCCGAGGGCGCAGTTCAGGCCGACGGAGATCGGGTTGGCGTGGCTCACCGAGTTCCAGAAGGCTTCGGTGGTCTGGCCCGACAGGGTGCGGCCGGAGGCGTCGGTGATGGTGCCGGAGATCATGATCGGCAGCTCGACGCCCAGTTCTTCATAGACGCCCTGCACGGCGAAGATCGCCGCCTTGGCGTTGAGGGTGTCGAAGATGGTCTCGATCAGGATCAGGTCCGCGCCGCCCTCGATCAGGCCGCGGGTCGATTCGCTGTAGTTCTCTACTAGTTCGTCGAAGGTGACGTTGCGGAAACCGGGGTCGTTGACGTCCGGGGAGATCGAGCAGGTGCGGCTGGTCGGGCCGAGGACGCCGGCGACGAAGCGCGGGCGGTCCGGGGTTTCGGCGGTCTTGGCGTCGGCCACTTCACGGGCCAGGCGCGCGCCCTCGACGTTCATCTCGTAGGCCAGCTCCTGCATGTCGTAGTCGGCCTGGGACACGCGGGTGGCGTTGAAGGTGTTGGTCTCGAGGATATCGGCGCCGGCGTCGAGGTAAGCCTTCTCGATGGCCTGGATGACGTCCGGGCGGCTGAGCAGCAGCAGGTCGTTGTTGCCCTTCACGTCGCTCGGCCAGTCGGCGAAGCGTGCGCCACGGTAGTCCTCTTCCTGCAGCTTGTAGCTCTGGATCATGGTGCCCATGCCGCCATCGAGGATCAGGATGCGCTCCTTGAGGGCTTGCTGGAGGGCTTGCAGGCGTGCGGCACGGTCGATCATTGGAATTCTCGGAAAAAGGCGTGACGAAAGGTCGCTGATGATAACAAAGCTGCAGGAAATTTGACCGGGCGCGGTTTTACATGAAGATTCCTCATGTTCCGCCTTTGGTTGGAGCGCATTGCGCCGGCACTCCCGCTAGAATCCGCTCCATCCTGATGTCCGGAGTCCTTCATGTCCCTGCGAGCCCGTTTCACGTTGCTCATCGCATCCCTGGCGTTTTCGGCGCAGGCCCTGGCGGGAGGGCTGTCCTACACCAAGGACATCCAGCCGATCTTCACCGAGAAATGCGTGGCCTGCCATGCCTGCTATGACTCGCCTTGCCAGCTCAACCTGACAGCTGCCGAAGGCGCGCAGCGCGGGGCGAACAAGCTGCCGGTCTACGACGGTGGACGCAGCAAGGCGCAGGACCCGACGCGGCTGTTCCTCGACGCCCAGGGCGCGGATGCCTGGCGGCGCAAGGACTTCTGGTCGGTGCTCGACGGCCGCGGCAGCCAGGCGGCGCTGATGGCGCGGATGATCGACCTCGGACACGAGCATCCGCTGGTGCCCAACGCGAAGATTCCCGACGGGCTGGACCTGTCGATCAACCGCACCAACCAGTGCCCGACACCCGATTCCATCGACGACTTCGTCGCCAAGAATCCCCGCAGTGGCATGCCGTTCGCCGTTACCGGCCTGAGCGACAAACAGCTGTCGACTATCAAGACCTGGCTGGCTCAGGGCGCACCGGTGGACGAAAAGGCCTGGCAGCCGGGCGCCGGCGAGGCTGCGCAGATCGCCGACTGGGAAGCCTTCCTGAACCAGCCCGGCGCGCGCCAGAGCCTGGTGCAGCGCTGGATCTACGAGCACCTGTTCCTCGCTCACCTGTACTTCACCGAACGCGGCGAGCCGGGGCATTTCTTCCAGTTGGTGCGTTCGCGCACGCCCAGCGGTCAGCCCATCGACCCCATTGCCACGCGCCGGCCCAACGACGATCCGGGCAATACCTTCTACTACCGCCTGTGGCCCATCCAGGGCGTGATCGTGCACAAGACGCACATTACCTATCCGCTCAACGAGGCACGCCTCAAGCGCAACCAGGAGCTGTTCTACGGCAGCGACTGGAACACCGACAAGGTGCCGGGCTATGGCCTGCAGCACCGCGCCAATCCCTTCGTGACCTTCGAGGCGATCCCGGCGCGGGCGCGCTACCAGTTCATGCTGGATAACGCCGAGTACTTCGTCCGTACGTTCATCCGCGGACCGGTATGCCGCGGGCAGATCGCCACCGACGTGATCCGCGATAACTTCTGGGCGCTGTTCCAGGACCCGGATCACGACCTCTACGTCACCGACCCGAAATTCCAGCGCCAGGCCTCGCCGCTGCTGGCGCTGCCGGGGCAGATCGATGACGTGGGCGCGATGCTGTCCCAGTGGCGCTCCTACCGCGACAAACGCAACCAGTACGAAGAGCTGCGCCAGGACGTCTACGACGATGCGCCGACGCCGACCTGGGCCGATATCTGGGCCGGCAACGACAATGCCGTGCTGAGCATCTTCCGCCAGTACGACAGCGCTTCGGTGCGCAAGGGCCTGATCGGCGGCGTGCCACAGACCATCTGGTGGCTCGACTACCCGCTGCTGGAGCGCACCTACTACGGGCTGGTGGTGAACTTCGACGTGTTCGGCAACGTCGCCCATCAGGCGCAGACGCGGTTGTACTTTGACCTGATCCGCAACGGCGCCGAGCAGAACTTCCTGCGCCTGATGCCTGTCGGCGCACGCAAGAAGCTGCTCGACGACTGGTACCAGAACAGCGGGAAAATCAAGATGTGGGCCGACTACTACAGCAATGACAGTGACCAGCCGACCGGCCTGTTCCTGCCGGAAAAGGGCGCCAAGCTGGCCTTCGCCAAGCAGTTGCTGAAGAACTACGTGGCACTCAATGCGCGACCCGACCCGATCAACCTTTGTGAGAATGGTGCCTGCTACCGCAACACCGTGGCGGCGCCGCTGCAGGACGCCGAACAGGCCTTCAGCCGACTGGTCAGCCGTCCGGCCGCCGGGTTGCCGGTGATCGACCAGTTTCCCGAGGCGACCATCCTGCGTGTGGAACTGCCGGACGGGCAGCGCGAGATCTACACCGTGCTGCGCAACCGCGCGCACAGCAACGTCGCTTTCATTGCGGGCGAATCCCTGCGCTACCAGCCGGGGCTGGACACCCTGACCATCTACCCCGGCGTGCTGTCGAGCTACCCGAACTTCATGTTCAATCTGAAGGCCGCCGAGGTGAGCGATTTCGTCGCCGCGCTGGAGCAGGTGAAGAGTGCGACGGACTTCGAGAAGGTCGCCGACCGCTGGGGCATCCGCCGCAGCCACCCGCAGTTCTGGTTCTACTTCCACGACCTGGACGCCTACCTGCGTGAAACCGAGCCGGTGGAGGCGGGCGTGCTGGACATGAACCGCTACGAGAACCTCTGACCGGTACGCTCTTTGTAGGAACGGCCATGCCCTTGATCGCGGGCATGGCCCGCTCCTGCAGGGAGTTACCTGCTGTCGATCCAGCTGCGAATTATTCCTACTAAAACGGTAGGGCTTTATCCTTCATCCCCGAATGGCGTAAACTGGCGCCACGTTTGCGAGGAGTTGCCATGAGCGCTATCACCATCACCGAAGCCGCACAGGATTACCTGGCCGAGCTGCTGTCCAAGCAGGACACTCCCGGCATCGGCATTCGCATCTTCATCACCCAGCCGGGCACCCAGTACGCCGAAACCTGCATCGCCTACTGCAAGCCGGGCGAGCAGAAGCCGGAAGACACCCCGGTCGGCCTGAAAGCCTTCACCGCCTACATCGACGCCATCAGCGAGCCGTTCCTGGACGACGCCGTGGTCGATTACGCCACCGACCGCATGGGCGGCCAGCTGACCATCAAGGCGCCCAACGCCAAGGTGCCGATGGTCAACGAAGACAGCCCGATCACCGAGCGTATCAACTACTACCTGCAGACCGAGATCAACCCAGGGCTTGCCAGCCACGGCGGCCAGGTGAGCCTGGTGGACGTGGTCGAGGACAACATCGCCGTGCTGCGTTTCGGCGGCGGTTGCCAGGGCTGCGGCGCGGTCGAGATGACCTTGAAGGATGGCGTCGAGAAGACCCTGATCGAGCGTATCCCGGAGCTGAAAGGCGTGCGTGACGTCACCGACCACAGCAACCGCGAGAACGCCTACTACTGAGCCGGCGTCTGGCAGCGAAAAGGCGACCTTCGGGTCGCCTTTTTTGTGGTCGGATTTCCACGGCGTCGTAGGTCGAACAACGCCCCAGGCGTTTTGGTGCCCGGATGTACTGTAGGAGCGGGCCATGCCCGCGAACAGCGCCTGCAAGGCGCCTTCACGGTGTAACTGCCAGCTCCCGCCGTCCCGACCAGACCATCACCAGCGCCACCAGCAGCACCGGCCATACCAGCAGGTTCACCGCGCTCCAGCCGACGCTGGTGATCAGCGCACCGGAACTGAAGGACATCAGCGCCGCCAGGCTGCCATTGCCCAGCTCCATCAGGCCCTGCGCATGGCCGCGTTCCTGTGGTGAATGGCCAAAGGCAAGCAGCGTGGTGCCCGCCACCAGCATCAGGTTCCAGCCCATGCCCAGCAGCAGCGAGCTGAACAGGAACTGCGCCACCGACTGCCCGCTCAGGGCCACCGCCGCGCTCACCGCCAGCAACGCCATGCCGACCCAGGCCACCCGGCGCCCGCCCAATCTGTCTACCAGCGGACCGGCGACGAAGGCGGGCAGGAACATCCCCAGCACGTGCCACTGGATCACACTCACCGAACGCTCCAGCGGCAGCCCGCAGAAGCTCATCGCCAGCGGCGTGGCGTTCATGATCAGGATCATCAGCCCGTGGCCGGCTGCGGTGCAGACCATGGCCGCGCGGACCGCCGGGCGCGCCAGCAGCTCGCGCATCACCTTCCAGCCTCCGGTGGATGGCGCGGGCGCCGCACCCTCCGGCAGACGGCTGAGCACGGCGATGGCGACCAGCGCCAGGACGGTGATCGCCAGATAGGAACCCACGAAAGGAGCGGGCAGGGCGTTGCGCGACCACAGGGCGAGGCTCGGCGCCAGCAGTGCCGCGAGCACCCCGCCGCCGATCACGTAGGCCGTGGCGCGGCCCTTGTGGGTTTCATCGACCGCTTCCAGTGCGGCAAAGCGGTAGTACATCGCCGACGCCTGGTACGCGCCGATGGGCAGCGCGCCGAGACAGAACAGCAGGAAGTCCGCCAGCCACACACCCAGCGCGCAGAGCAAGCCGCCGAGCACGCCGCAGGCCGCGCCCAGCAACAGGCCGCGCCGGCGCCCGTGGCGCTGCATGAACAGCGACAGCGGCTGCACCGCCAGCAGATTGCCCAGCACCAGGACCGCCAGCGGCAGCGTCGCCAGGCTGTTGAGCGGAGCGAGCTGGGCGCCCACCAGCGAGGTGAGGGTGATGCCGATCAGCGAGCAGGACCAGTACAGCGCCTGGCTGGTGAACAGCAGGCGGATTGCCGGGGTGCGCAGCAGCATGGTCCGTCCTCAGCTCTGGCAGCCGTTGGGCTTGAGCACCCGCTGGGTCGAGGCCGGATTGGCCGCCAGCTTCGCCAGCGGGCGGCGCGGACGCGGCACCAGTTCACCGCCGCAGTTCGGGCATTGGCCTTTCAGCACCTGCTCGGCGCAGTCGGTGCAGAAGGTGCATTCGAAGCTGCAGATGCGGGCGTCGGCGCTGTCGCCGGGCAGGTCGCGGTCGCAGCACTCGCAGCCGGGGCGGAGTTCGAGCATGGCAATCTTCCTTTGGGTGGTTGTCGTTGTCAGTGCAACTGGCCGAAGCGCTCGGCGTATTCCTGCGGGCTGATCGCCAGGTGCTTGTGGAAGGTGCGGCGCAGGTTTTCCGGATGACCGAAACCGCACAGCCGCGACACCGTGCTGATCGACGCCTGGGCGTCCTGCAGCAGCGCCCGCGCCGCTTCCAGGCGCACCCGTTCGACGTAGCGGCCGGGCCCCATGCCCAGTTCGTTGATGAATACCCGCGAGAGCGTGCGCGGGCTCATGCAGGCCTGCTCGGCCAGGGCTTCCAGCGACAGGTCGGTGCCCAGGTGCGCCGGTATCCATTCCAGCAGCGCGGCCAGGCGCGGCGTGCGGGTCGGCTCCGGGGTCAGCCAGTGGCTGAACTGCGCCTGTCCGCCGGGGCGCTTGAGAAACATCACCAGTCGCCGTGCGACCGCCAGGGCCAGCGCGCGACCGAGGTCGGCCTCCACCAGCGCCAGGGCAAGGTCGATACCGGCGGTGACGCCCGCCGAGGTGAACACGTGATCGTCGCCGTCGCGGCGCTGCGGGTCGTAGGTGTGCAGGCGGTCGCCCTGGACCAGCACTTCGGGGAAGCCGGCGCACAGTTCGTCGACATCCGCCCAGTGGGTGGTGGCCGGGCGGCCATTGAGCACGCCGGCGGCGGCGAGGATCAGCGCACCGGAGCACACCGAGCCGAGGCGGCGCACCTGGGGTTCGGCGGCTGCCAGCCAGTGCAGCAGCTCGCTGTTCCCGCATTGTGCCGGTACGCCCAGCCCGCCGGGCACCAGCAGGGTATCCAGGCTCGAGGGATCGACTTCGCGCCACGCCTGGTCGGCGCAGATGCGGATGCCAGCCGAGGTCGCCACCGGTCCGGCCTGTTCGCCCAGCACCAGCAGCTCGTAGAGCGGCGCCAGGCCCTGGCGCTGGCGCTCGACGTTCGCGGAGGCGAACACCTGCAGCGGCCCGGTGATGTCCAGGCTCATGACCTCGGGGTAGAGCAGGCAGGCGATACGGCGTGGCGATTCCATGGCAAGGCTCGTTCATTGGATGCCACGAGTGTGGCGGTGACCGACGCTGGCGGCAACGTCAGTCGCCCCACGGATCTTGCCAAATCAGCTGGCAGTCCCCTTCGAACCGCCGAGGCGGTAGGCGCTGGCATACAGCACCGGCAGCACGATCAGCGTCAGCAGCGTGGCGAAGCCCAGGCCGAACATGATCACCACCGACATGCTTTGGAAGAAGGCGTCCAGCAGCAGCGGCGCCAGGCCGAGGATGGTAGTCAGCGCGGTCAGGCAGATCGGCCGCAGCCTCGCGCAGGCGGCGTTCACCAGCGCCTCGCGGGGCGGCTGGCCGGTTTCGGCGAGGTTGTCGACTTCTTCCAGCAGCACGATGCCATTGCGCACCAGCATGCCGGACAGGCTCAGCAACCCCAGCAGGGCCATGAAGCCGAAGGGGATGCCGGTGAGCAGGAAGCCCAGGGTCACGCCGATCATTGCCAGCGGCACGGTCAGCCAGATCAGCAGCGCCTTGCGCGGCGAGGAGAACATCAGCACGGTGATGATGAACATCGCCAGGAAGGCCATGGGCAGGCTGCCGAGCACGCCGTTGCGGGCGTCGCTGGAGCTTTCCACGTCGCCGCCCCAGGCCAGTTCGTAGCCCGGCGGCAGCGGCAGCGCCTCGATCTGCGGGCGCACCCGGCTGAGCAGTTGCGAGGAGGTTTCGCCGCTCTGCGGGGCGACGTCGGCCATCACCGTCAGCGTGCGCTTGCGGTCCTCGCGCAGGATCAGCGGGTCCTCCCAGACGCTGTCGAAACCGCCGACCACCTGCTCGATGGGCAGGTAACGCTGGCTCACCGGACTCCACAGCATCAGGTCGTTGATCTGCCCGGAGTCGACGTCGCGTTCACGCACGACGATCGGCATCTGCTGGGTGCCGTCGCGGTAGATGCCTACGGTCAGGCCGCTGAAGCTCATGCGCAGCAGGCTGTCGAGGTCGCGCTTGTCGATGCCCAGCTCGCGGCCGCGGGCCTCGTTGAACTGCGGCCTGACCAGCAGCGCGCGGGCCTGCCAGTCGTGGCTGACGCCGGTGGCCACCGGGTCGGCGGCGAGGATGTCGCCCACCTGCGCGCCGAGGCGGCGCAGCTCCTGCGGATCCGGGCCGGTCAGGCGCACTTCGATGGCGCTGCCGTTGGACGGGCCGAACATCAGGCGCTTGAGGCCCGTCTGTACCTGCGGGTAGTTCTCGTCGAGGTAGTGCTGCAGGCCTGCGATCAGCCCCGGAATCTGCGCGCGGTTTTCGGTGCGCACCAGCACCTGGGCGTAGTTGGCGTGCTGGCGCTCGGCGCCGTAGGTGAGGATGAAGCGCGGCGCGCCCTGGCCGATGCTGGTGACCGTGCGCTCCACGCCCGGCAGGGCGGTGATGTGCCGGTCGATCTCGGCGGCCAGGTCCCGGGTGTGCTCGATGGCGGTGCCCTGGGGCAGCCACAGGTCGACGAAGAACATCGGCGTGTTGGCCGGCGGGAAGAAGTTCTGCCGCACCTGGGAGAAGCCCAGCAGCGAGGCGGCCAGCGCCACGGCGAGCACGCCGAGGGTCAGCGCGCGCTGGCGCAGGCAGGCTTCCAGCAGGCTGCGGTAGGCATGGTACAGCCAGCCGGCGTGCGGCTCGGTGCTTTCCGCCTTCACCGGCATTCTGGCGAAGGCCCAGCGGGCGAACAGCGGCGCCAGGGTCATGGCGGTGATCCAGCTGAGCAGCAGCGACACCAGCAACACGTCGAACAGCGAGCGGCAGTATTCGCCGGTGGAGTCCGAGGACAGGCCGATGGGGGCGAAGGCCAGCACCGCGATCACCGTGGCGCCGAGCAGGGGCAGGGCAGTGAGGCGGACGATGTGGCGGATCGCGGCGTCGATGCCCTGGCCGCGCAGGCGACCGACCAGCACGCCCTCGACCACGACGATGGCGTTGTCCACCAGCATGCACAGGGAAATGATCAGCGCGCCGAGACTGATGCGCTGCAGCTCGATACCCAGCAGGTACATCAGCAGCAGGCTGCCCAGCACGTTGAGCGCCAGCACCCCGGCGATCACCAGCCCGCTGCGCAGGCCCATGAACACCAGCAGGGTGCCGACGACGATGGCCAGCGCGGTGACGAAGCTGAGCAGGAAGCCGTTGACCGCGCCGTGCACTTCCACGGCCTGGTCATAGAAGGGCGTCAGTTGCATACCGGCCGGGCGTTCGCTTTCCAGCTGGTCAAGACGCTGGTGCACCGCGTCACCGACTTTCACCACGTTCACTTGCGGGGCGAAGGCAATGCCCAACGCCAGCGCCGGCCTGCCATCGGCGCGCCAGAGGTGGCTGGGCGTGTCGGTGAAGCCGCGCTTCACCGTGGCGATATCGCCCAGGCGGATCAGCTGGGCGCTGCCCGGCGCGCTGACCAGCAGCCGCTCCAGCTCGCCGACGTCAGCGAACTCGCCGGTCGGGTGCAGGCGGATGCTCTCGCTTCCGACCCGCAGGCTGCCCGCGTCGGACACCACGTTCTGCCGGTTCAGCAGGTCCGCCAGACGCTGCAGCGGCACGCCCATGGCGTTCATCTTCTCCCGCGAGACTTCCACCTGCACCTGCTCGGCCTGCAGCCCAGAGACCACCACCTTGCTCACGCCCGGCACCAGCACCAGTTCGCGGCGCAGGTAGTCGGCGTAGTCGCGCAGCTCCTGGTAGCTGTAGCCGTCGCCGGACAGCGACAGGAGGATGCCGTAGACGTCGCCGAAATCATCGTTCACCTGCGGCGGCGAAACGCCCGGCGGCAGGTGCGGGGCGAGGTCGTTGACCTTGCGCCGCAGCTCGTCCCAGATCTGCGGCAGCTCGCCCGCGCGATACTGCGGCTTCACGTTGACGGTGATCTGCGACAGCCCCGCGCTGGAAATCGAGGTGAGCTTGTCGACGTAGGCCAGCTGCTGGATGGCGTTTTCCAGCGGGTAGGTGACCTCTTCCTCGACCTGTTGCGGCGAGGCGCCGGCATAGCGGGTGGCGACCACGGCGGTCTTCACGGTGAAGGCCGGGTCTTCCAGGCGGCCGATCTCGAGGATCGCGTAGAGGCCGCCGAGGGCCAGCAGGAGAATGACGATCCAGCTGCTGACCTTGTTGTGGATGAAGTAGCCGCTGATATCCATCACAGCCCCCGTTCGCGTTGCCACGGGCGCACGCGCTGGCCTTCGCGCAGCTCGGCAGTGCCGGCGGCGACTATATGCTCACCCGGCTCGAGCCCGGAAAGGATCTGGATGCCCTCGGCGCCCGGCTGGCCGAACTGCACCGCGCGGCGCTCGACGTGCAGCGCATCGCCAGTACCTTTCACCACCCACACCTGGCTCTGGCCCGGCGCGCCGTCGTCAGCACTGAACACTGCTTCCACCGGGACGCGCAGGCTGGTCTGGGCGTCGCGGCCGAGCTGGGCGAAGTCCACCTCGACGGTGGCGCTCATGCCCGGCAGCAGGGTGACGTCCTTCGGCCGCTGCAGGGTCAGGGTGACGGTGTAGCTCAGGGTCGCCGGATCGGGGCGGGTGCTGTGTTCCTTGTACTGCGCCAGGAAGTCGCGGCCGGGCACGCGGGCCAGGCGCACGATGGGCTGGTAGTCAGTGCGCAGGCTGGCGCCGTCGACGCGTTCCAGCAGGCTTTCCGGCAGCTGGAACTGCACGTCATAGGTATCGGCGGACTGCAGGATCGCCACCGGCTGCTTGGGTTGCAGCATCTGGTGGTTCTGCACCGGCAGCTGGGCGATGACGCCCTCGAACGGCGCGGTCAGACGCGCATAGCCGAGCTCCTGGCGGGCCAGCTTCAGCGCGGCCTCGGCGGAGTCCAGCTGGGCCTTGCGCTGGTCCAGCTCGGCGCGGGCCACCAGTTGCCGCTCGTTGAGCGTGGCGACGCGCTGGTACTGGGCGCGGGCCAGGTTGAAGGTGGCTTCGCGGTCACGCAGGCGCAGGCGCAGGTCGGCATCATCGAGTTCGGCGATCAGTTGGCCGCGCTCCACGCGCTGGCCGGTCTTCACCGCCAGGGTCTTGAGATGTCCGGCGAGGCGGAAGGACAGGTCGACTTCATCCGAGGCCACCAGTTGGCCGGGGAATTGACGCACACCTTCGGCGGCCGCTGCGGGCACGCTGTAGAGCTTCACCGGGCGAACGCTGTCGGCCGGCACCGGGGGAGTCGGGCCGCAACCGACCAGCAGGCTGGCGAGCAGAAGGCAGGCGGGGGTTTTCACGGAAAGTTCCTCGTCATCGAGTGGGATGCGACAAGGCTGCGCGCCACCCGGAGGAATTCGCCTGACTTGTATCAAGGGCCGCCTGGCGGCCCCGGGAAAGTTCAGCGGCGGTACAGGAATCGTTCAGAAACGGACTACATCCAGCCTTCCGTCAGACTTTCAGCACGCCGCGAAAGCCCCGCGCCGCGTAATACGACTGCACGCCGTTGTGGTAGGTGAAGACCCGCTCGTAGCGGCGGTCGCCGAACAGCGCGCCGTCCAGCTTGCGCATGGAGCCGGGGGTACGCAGCCAACTGGAAGTCTTCTGGTCGAAGCTACCCAACTCCTGCAACTGGCGGTACTGCGCCTCATCCAGCAGCTCGATGCCGATCTGCGCGGCCTGCTCGGTGGCGCAGCCGGCGGGCTTGTCCTTCTTGCGTGCGTCCAGCGCCTCGCGGTCGTAGCAGAGGCTGCGGCGGCCGGCCGGGGTCTCGGCGGAGCAGTCGAAGAACAAGATGGCGCCGCTGGCGCTCTCACGGCCGACCACGTCAGGTTCGCCGCCGGTGGCTTCCATCTGCTCCAGGGCCTTGAGCTTGGCCGGGGCGGCCTTCAGGCGCGCCTGGACGTCCGCCCAGTCGATGCCCTGGTGGCGTTCAGGGTGCTGGTCGAAGCGGGCCTGCAGTGTTGCCAGCAGGGTGTCGTGCTGTTTCGCATTCATCTTGCTTACTCTCGGCAGGGGGGAAGGCCTGAGAGTAAAGCAGGATTTGCGCGGCCCGCCGTTCAGCTCAGCCAGCGTCGGCCCAGCGCTCGCGCACCGCGAGGATGTCGGGCAGGCAGCCGAGGAACAGCTCCACCAGCTCCGGGTCGAACTGGCTGCCTTTCTCCCGGCGCAGCAGTTCCACCGCCTCGTCGATGCTCCACGCCGGCTTGTACGGGCGCACGCTGGTCAGTGCGTCGAACACGTCGGCGATGGCGACGATGCGCCCCTCGATGGGAATCTCCTCGCCGCGCAGGCCCTTCGGGTAGCCGGTGCCGTCCCAGCGCTCGTGGTGGGTGAGGGCGATGCTGCGGGCCAGGCGCAGCAGGTTGGAGTCGTGCTCGCCGATGATCCGCGCGCCGATCTCCGGGTGCTGGCGCATCACCTGCCATTCGTGCTCGTCGAGCCGGCCGGGCTTGCGCAGGATGGCATCGGGAATGCCGATCTTGCCCACGTCGTGCATGGGCGCGGCGTTGAGCAGGTCGTCGGCGGCCTTCTCCGAATAACCGGCGGCGCGCGCCAGCAGGTGTGCGTAGTGGCTCATGCGGATGACGTGCAGGCCGGTCTCGTTGTCCTTGTACTCCGAGGCTTTGCCCAGGCGCTGGACGATCTGCAGGCGCGTCTCGCGCAGCTCCTCCACGCGCACCAGTGACAGGTGCGTGCGCACCCGGGCCTTGACGATGGGCGGGCTGACCGGCTTGGTGATGTAGTCCACCGCGCCCACCTCGAAGCCCTTGGTCTCGTCCGGCACGTCGGCCAGGGCGGTGACGAAGATCACCGGGATGGCGCAGGTGGCCTGCTCGGCCTTGAGCCGCTGGCAGACTTCGAAGCCGGTCATGCCGGGCATCATCACATCCAGCAGGACCAGGTCGGGGCGCTCGCGGTTGGCCAGTTCCAGCGCCTTGTCGCCGTCCTTGGCGAACAGCAGGCGGTAGTCGTCCTGCAGGATGTGACGCAGCACCTGGAGGTTGGTGGCTTCGTCGTCCACCAGCAGCAGGCAGGGCCGATGATCTTGGGCGGTCTGGGTCATGCTTGCTCCAGGCGGGTGCCGAGGGTCCGGACCCATTCCAGGGCCTGGTCGAAGTCGAAATCGTCGATGGCGTAGCGCAGGGCTTCGAAGGCCTCGCGGTGCTCGCCCTGGGCGGTGCCCAGGCGCAGGCGTTCCAGTGCCTGGTCGTCAAGACCGCCGCGGGAGAGCGCCAATTGCAGGGCTTGCAGCGCGTCGCGCAGGTCCTGCGATGCTGCCTCGCCGACGATCTGGCCGACCGCCTCGGTAACCGCTTCCGGCACCCGTGGCACCGACTCGCGGACCGTGGCGAACTCCACGCGGACACGCTCCAGCGTGGAGTTCAGCTGCTCAGCCGGGCCATGCTCGGCGGCACCTTCCAGCGCGCCGATGGCACTGGCCAGGCGCGGCAGGGCAAGGTTGGCGGCGGCACCGCGCAGGCGGTGGGCGAGGGCGGTGATGACGGCGCGGTCACCTTCGCTCACGGCGTTTTTCAGGGTATTCAGGCCGGCTTCCTGCTCGTCGAGGAAGCGCACGATGGCCCGCGCCATGGGCAGCGGGCCACCCCACAGGCGTGCGCCGGCGGCCCAGTCCAGGGTCGCCAGTGGCGTGCTTTCGCTGGCCTGCGCGCTACGTACCGCCGGAGCGGCGCCGAGCAGGCGGGCCATTTCATCCAGCAGGCCGGTGAGGTCCAGCGGCTTGCTGGCGAAGCCGTTCATGCCGGCGTCCAGGGCATTCTGCCGGTCGCGGTCGAGCACGCTGGCGGTGAGGGCGATGATCGGCACGGCCTCCACGCCCCGATCCTGCTCGATGCTGCGGATCCGCCGGGTGGCTTCCAGGCCATCCATGCCGGGCATCTGCACATCCATCAGGATCAGGTCGAAGTCCTCTGCGCTGTACGCATCCACGGCGGCCTGGCCGTCACCGACGCTGTACGGGTGGTGGCCCAGACGGCGCAGGTTCAGCTCCAGCAGCTCGACGTTCTGCGGTACATCGTCGGCCACCAGAATGCGTAGCGGTGGCAGGCTCGGCGCGTGGCTGCGGGCCGTCGGTTGCACGCTGCGCCCGGCCGGCAACGGCAGGTCGACGGTGAACACGCTGCCGCGGCCCACTTCACTTTCCACGGTGATGCGACCGCCCATCAGCTCCACCAACTGGCGCGAGATGGTGGTGCCCAGCCCGGTGCCGCCGAAGCGCCGGCTCATGGAGGCGTCGGCCTGGGCGAAGGGATCGAAGATGCGTTCCAGGCGGTCGGCGGCGATGCCGATGCCGGTGTCGCGGATGGCCAGGCGCAGCGCGCCCGGTTCGCCACTGATGAGCAGCCGGACTTCGCCGCGCTCGGTGAACTTCACCGCGTTGCCCAGCAGGTTGGTCAGCACCTGCTGCAGGCGCAGCGGGTCGCCCTGGAAGTACTCGCCGGCGCGCTGGCCGTAGTCGATCTGCAGGCTCAGGCCCTTGCGCTCGGCGGACAGTCGCAGCGCCGCGCAGACCTGCTCGCACAGCTCCGGCAGGGAGAAGTCGAGGGCTTCCAGTTCGATGGCGCCACGGTCGAGCTTGGCGGTGTCGAGGATGTCGTTGAGCAGGCCCAGCAGGGAGCGCGAGGCGTTCTGCACGGTGGTCAGGTAGCGCCGCTGGTTCTCTTCCAGCGGCGAATCCAGCAGCAGTTCGGTGAAGCCCATGATGGCGTTCATCGGCGTGCGGATTTCATGGCTCATGTTAGCGAGGAAGCTGCTGCGTGCGGCAGCGGCCTGTTCGGCGCGGTCGCGGGCGCTGCGCAGTTCCTGTTCCATGACGCGGCGCGGGGTGAGGTCGGTGGCCAGTTTCACCACCTTCACCGGCTTGCCATCGAAGTCGAGGATCGGGTTGTAGGTGGCGTGGATCCACACTTCGCGTCCGTCCTTGGCCAGGCGGCGGTATTCGCCGGCGCTGTACTCGCCGTCGCGCAGCCCCTGCCAGAACGTCTGGTAGCGGGCGCTGGCGGCGACGTCCGGCGGGCAGAACAGGCTGTGGTGCTGGCCCAGCACCTCGGCTTCGGTGTAACCGAAGAGTTCGAGGATGTTCTCGTTGGCGGCGAGCACGCGGCCGTCGAGGTCGAACTCGATCAGCGCCATGGCGCGGCCGATGGCGGTGACCTTGCCTTCGTACTCGTTGCTCAGCAGCTTGGTTTCGGTCTGGTCGAGCAGCACGCCGTCGATCCACTGCGGCTTGCCGGCTTCGTCGTAGCAGGCGCTGCCGCCTTCCCAGATCCAATGCTCCGTGCCGCTGCGGTCGAACATGCGGTATTCGACGACATAGCTGCGGCGTTCAGCGATGGCGCGACGGACTTCTTCGTTCACCGCCGGTTGGTCATCGGGGTGATACAGCTCGCCGAAGGTGATGCGTCGGTCGATGAAGTCCTGTGCCGACCAGCCGGTGACGGCCTCGACGGCGTCGCTGACGAACAGCGTGCTCCAGACGTCGTCCGGCAGGACGCGGAAGGCGATGCCGGGCATGTTGCGAATCAGCGAGCGGTACTGTTCCTCGCTGGTACGCAGGGCCTGCTCCATCACGCGGCGCTCGCTGATGTCGGCAACGAACACCACGAACCAGGGCTTGCCGTCGTGGTCGGTGACGCCAAGGCTGACCCGTGCGGGGAATTCACGGCCGTCGCGGGTCAGGCCTTCGAGCTCCAGTTCGGAGTTGTGGAACTGGCGCTCGCCGCTGCGCTTGTAGTTCTCCAGCGCGATGCGGAACTGCTGCCCGTAGGCCTCGTTCATCAGCACCTGCATCGGCTGGCCGACCAGTTCGTGGGGGTGCCAGCCGAACAGGCGCAGCACCGCGTGGTTGACCGAGCGGATCACGCCGCTGTGGTCGATGGTGAGGATCGCCTCGACGGCGGCGTCGAGCAGCGAGTCCAGGTGTTTGCGCCGGCGCTGCAGTTCCTGGAACAGCTGGCGGTAGCGCAGCAGGCCGTTCACCGCGGCGACGCAGATGCTCAGGCTGACGGTGGCCATGGACACCGCCATCGCCAGGTAGAAACTGCCCTGCACGCCTTGCGGCACGCCAAATTCCTCCCGGCCGACGAAGCGTGCGGCGGCCATGCCCGTGTAGTGCATGCCGGCGATCGCCAGGCCCATCACCACGCCGCTGACCAGGATCGTCAGGTTCGGCCGCATCCGCCCGCGCAGGCCGAAGCGCACCCACAGCGCGATCACCGCCAGCACCACGGCGACCAGGATCGACAGGGTGAACATCCATGGGTCGTAGCGCAGCAGCGGGGCCATCTGCATCGCCGCCATGCCGCTGTAGTGCATGGCGCCGATGCCGGCGCCGACCAGCACGCCGCCGCCGATCAGCTGCAGGGGGCTGACGTTGCGCCGGGCCAGCAGGTTCAGGGCGACCCACGAGGCGAACAGGCTCGGCAGGCCGGAGAGCAGGGTGATCAGCGGGTCATAGCGCACCGCCGCGCAAAGCTGGAAGGACAGCATGCCGATGAAGTGCATTGCCCACACGCCGCCGCCCAGCGCCACCGCGCCGGTGCCGATGGCCAGCTGGCGGTAGAACGGGCTGCGCGCGAGCCGCGCCACGCCCGACAGCTGCAGGGCCATGGCCGAGGTGAAGATGGCGATGAGGACGGAGAGCGCTACCAGCGCCGTGTTGTGCTCGCCGAAAACCAGCAGCGAAGGGGTGTCGCCGCTGTAGAAATATCGCTGCAGATCGAGCATTGAACGAAGACCGTACTGCGTGCCGAAGGCCCGGTGGAAGACGAGACTGGGTAGTCAGTGCGAAGCAGAGCACAGGATGGCTGCAAATTGCCATCATTGTCGGTCGCTGCACCCGCGAAAGCCGCGTCACGAGGGCGGATTCAGACGAGTGGGAAGCCAGGGTTCGGAATCGAAGCTGAAACGATGCAGCCGGTGAGGCGACCGATAACGCGCTATCGGCGGCAGAGGCGGGAAATTGAGCACTTGCCGACGGCTGGCAGCGCCCATGAAAAAGCCCGGCGGAGGCCGGGCTTTTTCATGGGGACCTGTCTGCGGATCAGGCGGGCATGTGCCATTCCTGCAGGCGGTAGCCTTCGCGGTTCAGCTCGTCGCGGGCCTGGTTCAGCAGGCCTTCGAGCTGCTCCGGGTCGGAGTAGGCGGAGCTGGGAATGCGGGTGAGGCCCAGCAGACGGGCACCGGTACGATCGAGGACGGACAGGTCGAGGCTGCCGTCGCCCCCTTGGTCAACCCAGGTCACACAATTGAAGGGTTGGAAGGCTCGTCCGGTGATCAGCAGAGCCTCGTTGAAACGAAGAGTCGCATGCATGGTTGTGATCTCTCTGCGGTAATCCATTGCGAAGGTGGCGAAAGCGGTTCATCCACTTTCGTGTTCGTTCACGCAATTGATGGTTTCAGAGTCGAAGAAAGTCACAGCCCATGTCGCGTTTGTACACAAAGTAGTCGCAAATTAATCCGAGTCTAACGCTACAGGCCGCGTCAGCCGTGGCCTGCAGCGTTGTGGTGGGTGCGCTATCGCGCCGCACCTACCGCTCGTCAGAAGCGACGGGCGGTCAGGCCTGCATGGCCCAGCCGTCCACGTTCATCGCCGCCTGGCGCAGTGCCTCGGAACGGGTCGGGTGCGGGTGGCAGGTGCGCGCGATGTCCTCGGCGGCGCCGCGGAATTCCATCGCCACGCAGTACTCCGCGATCATGTCGCCAACGTTCGGGCCGATCATGTGCACGCCGAGGATCTCGTCGCTGCGCTCGTCCGCCAGCACCTTCACGAAGCCCTCGGTCTCGTGGTTGATCTTCGCCCGGCTGTTGGCGGTGAAGGGGAACTTGCCCACCTTGTAGGCGCGGCCTTCGGCCTTGAGCTGTTCCTCGGTCCTGCCCACGGTGGCGACTTCCGGGTGGGTGTAGATCACGCTGGGGATCACGTCGTAGTTCACTTCCCCGGCCTTGCCGGCGATCAGCTCGACGCAGGCGATGGCCTCGTCCTCGGCCTTGTGCGCGAGCATCGGGCCGGAGGTGACGTCGCCGATCACCCAGATGCCCGGCACGCTGCTGCGGTGCTCGTGGTTCTCCAGCATGCCGCGCTTGTCGGTGGTGAGGCCTACGCTCTCCAGCCCGAGGCCCTGGGTATAGGGGCGACGGCCGATGGCGAGCAGGACGTAATCGGCCTGGATCGTCTCCGCCGTGCCGCCGGCGGCCGGCTCCACGCTCAGGGTCACCTGCTTGCCGCTGACCTTGGCCTGGGTGACCTTCGAGCCCAGCTTGAAGCTCATGCCCTGCTTGGTCAGTGCGCGCTGGAAGGTCCTGGCGGTTTCCAGGTCCATGCCGGGGCAGATGCGGTCGAGGTACTCGATCACCGTGACTTCCGCGCCCAGGCGACGCCACACCGAGCCCAGCTCCAGGCCGATGACCCCGGCACCGATTACCACCAGGTGTTTGGGTACCTCGGGGATGGACAGCGCGCCGGTGGAATCGAGGATGCGCTGGTTGTCGACCTCGACGCCCGGCAGCGGGGAGGGCTCCGAGCCGGTGGCGATGATGATGTCCTTGGCGGTCAGCGTGCTTTTGCTGCCGTCGGCGCCGGTCACTTCGACCTTGCCCGGCCCGTCGATGCGGCCCCAGCCCTTGACCCAGTCCACCTTGTTCTTGCGGAACAGGAATTCCACGCCCTTGGTCAGCGCGGTCACGCTTTCGGCCTTCTGCTTCATCATCTGCGCCAGGTCCAGCTTGGGCTTGACCTGGATGCCGAGGTTGGCGAACTCGCTGCCGGCCGCCGCCTCATACAGTTCGGACGCATGCAGCAGCGCCTTGGACGGCATGCAGCCGACGTTCAGGCAGGTGCCGCCGAGGGTCTCGCGGCCCTCCACGCAGGCGACTTTCAGGCCCAGCTGGCCCGCGCGAATCGCAGCGTTGTAGCCACCGGGGCCGCCGCCAATGACGATCACATCGTATGCGCTCATGCCGTGTTCTCCATGCTTGGAAAGAGTCAGTGGAAAGGGTCAATCGAGGTTAGCCGGTGGTCGCTGGATCACCAGCGCAGGGCCGCTTCAATCCGTTACCTGATTTATATTACATTCATAATATATTTGCACGAGCAAGTCGCCGCTACATGACAGGCGCGGCGGGGAGGGCGAAAATGCAGAGCTTTGGCGCCTCAGGTTCGTGCGCCTACGGAGAATTCATGAAGATCGACTGCGATTTCGACAGCGGCAACATCCAGGTCATTGACGACAGCGACCCGCGCCACGTGCGCCTGGCATTGCGCCCGGATACCAAAAGCCCGCATTTCCAGTGGTTCCACTTCAAGGCCGAGGGCCTCGAGCCCGGCCAACAGTACCAGTTCAGCCTGACCAACACCCCCGGCTCCAGCTACACCGGCGGCTGGCCGGGCTACAACGCCGTGGCGTCGTTCGACCAGCGCGAGTGGTTCCGCGTGCCGAGTACCTACGACTCCAATGGGTTGCATTTCGCCCTCGATGCCGAGCAGCCCCAGGCCTGGTTCGCCTACTTCGAGCCCTACAGCCGCGCACGCCACGCCGAACTGGTGGAGCGCGCCCAGGCCAACGGCGCCGAACTGCTCGCTAACGGGCATAGCCTCGAAGGCCGCGAGCTGCCCCTGCTGCGCATCGGCAAGGGCGCGGCGGGTGCGCGCAAGATCTGGCTGATCGCCCAGCAGCACCCCGGCGAGCACATGGCCGAATGGTTCATGGAAGGCCTGATCGAGCGCCTGCAATCCGGCGACGCCGACATCCAGCGCCTGCTGGAACGCGCCGACTTCTACCTGGTGCCGAACATGAACCCGGACGGCGCCTTCCACGGCCACCTGCGCACCAACGCCGCCGGCAAGGACCTAAACCGCGCCTGGGCCGCGCCCAGCGTCGAAGAGAGCCCCGAAGTGCTGTTCGTGCAGGAGCAGATGGCCCAGTACGGCGTGGACCTGTTCCTCGACGTGCACGGCGACGAGGAAATCCCCTTCGTGTTTGCCGCCGGCTGCGAAGGCAACCCGGAGTTCACGCCGCGTCTGGATCGCCTGGAAAGCCTGTTCCGCGAGCGCCTGGAAGCCAACGGCGAATTCCAGAGCTTGCACGGCTACCCGAAGGACGCTCCCGGCCAGGCCAACCTGACCCTGGCCTGCAACCACGTCGGCCGCACCTATGACTGCCTGTCGCTGACCCTGGAGATGCCGTTCAAGGACCACAACCTGTCGCCCAATGCGCGCACCGGGTGGAGTGGCGCGCGTTCGAAGGCGCTGGCGGGAGCGGTGCTGGTGACGGTGGCGGGCCTGATCGACGAATTGCGGTGATCGATTGAGCGCCTTTCAGGCGCTGATCGCGGGCATGGCCCGCTCCTACACCGGCATTCCCTGTAGGAGCGGGCCATGCCCGCGACGCTTTTCTGCACAATGCCTACGCCTCGCTCGCCTGACCGTTTGGTCAATCCACCCCGTCTGGCTGTTGAATCTTCGTACCCGCGTGCTAGTCCAATTATTGAGGCATCAGCACGCAGGAGGTGCATATGACTCGACATCGCAAGCTGTTGACCCCGCAGGTCATCGAAGACCTGCAGGAGCGCATGGACGCCCTGGAAGAACTGGACTTCAGAGAGCGCCGGGAAGTGCGCAAGAACCGCTCGGGCGAACACAGGCCCCGCACTTTCGCTGGCGTGGCCTGAGCAAGTGGGCTCCAGAGCCCGGCCTCACTGGCGCTTGCGCCAGCCAAGGAGACACGGCAGGGTCGATTCGGCATCGCGCCGGACCGGCCTTGCGTGACGCAGAACCTAGCCATTCATTTCGTCGGACAGTATTCGGTATCCCGGAGCTGCCGTGCGCCCTTCAGCTCATTCAGGCAGCAGAGCAGCATTCCAGAGCGGCTCGCTTCTGTAACGTCATGCATACCTGATAGCGGTTGTCTTACAAAATTCTGACTGAAAACTTGAACTGCTTCACATAAAATCAGCGGTACCGTTAGCGCATTTCGCTCTACCCGCAGCAGTCAGAAGTAGCCCCATGGAAAACCACAGCACCCCCCTGGGTCCGGTTCCCGCTCATCTGGTCCGTGAAGCCGTGGCCAAGAAGACAGGCCTGGGCTGGGTGGTCGAGTTCAACGTCGCCACCTGGCTCAACCTGGCCGTGAGCGACGACACCGCCATCGCCCTCAAGGTCAGCTACCTGGACGGCGAAAAGCCCCGTGAAGTACTGGTCGACAAGGGCAGCATCTTCGGCGCCCAGCGCATTCTGCTGTGCGGCATCGCCCGCCTGGGGGTGAACCAGAAGCTGGAGGCCATGAGCCTGTCGCTGGAAACCCGCGCCCCGATCCAGTCACTGCTGGTCGAGGAACTCTTCGTCCAGGCCGTCGAGCGCCAGAGCGAAAAGAAGAACGGCACCCGCCGCTCGCGCTGACCACCCGGGGCGAGGGGCGCCGGTTGTTCGCCCGAGCGCTGCAATCGCCGGGCATTCCTGTCGTGCATGAAGCCACTTCGGGCTTGCGATCCGCTGGCCTGAGCGGGGAACATCGCCTGGCCTCACTCGTGCACCTGGAAGCCCCATGCCCCTCGATATCGACCAGCTCAAGCTCTACACCGCCCACCGTGGCATCGCTATTCCCATGCTCGATTTCCTGCAGTTCCGCCACGCCCCGGCGGAAGACGGAAACGGGCCGGGCCGCCTGGTCATTCGCGTCGAACCGCAGCATGTGAATGGCTGGGCCAACGCCCATGGTGGCCTGATCATGACCCTGCTCGATGTTGCCATGGCCCTGAGTGCCAGCGATGCCGACGAAGCCTATCGCGGCGTGGTGACCGTGGAGATGAAGACCAGCTTCCTGCGCCCCGGCGGCGAAGTCGGCGAAGTGCTCGAAGCCCACGGCAAGGTCCAGCACCACACCCGTTCCATCGCCTTCTGCGAGGGCGAGCTGCGCAACAGCCAAGGTGTGGTCGTCGCGACCGCTTCCGGCACCTTCAAGTACGTCAACAAGCCGCGCCCGCTGGCTGACGCCTGACTTTTCCCCACTCGTTGGCGGCCGTGAATGGGTGTTCGCGGCCGTTTCCTTGCGCTGATATCGCCTCGATATCAGCTCCGTCCGGCGGCTCGCCCGTGTCATCAAGATCTTCCTGATTTATCGGGTGTCCTATCGAAGAACGCTCTAGCACGGGCTTTGTAAGAAATATCTTTCACTGGCTGTAATGAATTCGTCATAAAGCGTGATTACATTTTTCTGTCATGAAAGTGTCACTCGATGTGACTGAGCCAGTGACGGCACAAGGCAACCCACCATGCTGCTCGATGACAAGAACTTCCCACGACGCGTCCAGCGCGACCTGCTGGATGACCGCGACGAAGAGCTCGAACTCGAACTGTTCGACGAACTCTACGACTTCGAAGGGCTGCGCGAAGGCAGCCTGCAGACCCACGAGGAACGCCTGGCGCGCCAGCGTTACTTCCACACCCTGTTCAGCCTGCAGGCCGAGCTGGTCAAGCTGCAGAACTGGGTGGTGAAGACCGGCCACAAGGTGGTCATCCTCTTCGAAGGTCGCGATGCCGCCGGCAAGGGGGGGGTGATCAAGCGCATCACCCAGCGCCTGAACCCGCGCGTGTGCCGGGTCGCCGCGTTGCCCGCGCCGAACGATCGCGAACGCACCCAGTGGTACTTCCAGCGCTACGTCTCGCACCTGCCGGCGGCGGGGGAGATCGTGCTGTTCGACCGCAGCTGGTACAACCGCGCCGGAGTCGAGCGGGTGATGGGCTTCTGTACTGACGCCCAGTACGAGGAATTCTTCCGCAGCGTGCCCGAGTTCGAGCGCATGCTCGTGCGCTCCGGCGTGCAGGTGCTCAAGTACTGGTTTTCCATCTCCGATGAGGAACAGCACTACCGTTTCCTCAGCCGCATCCACGACCCGCTCAAGCAGTGGAAGCTCAGCCCGATGGACCTGGAATCGCGGCGCCGCTGGGAGTCCTACACCAAGGCCAAAGAAGTGATGCTCGAACGCACCCACATCCCCGAAGCGCCCTGGTGGATCGTCCAGGCCGACGACAAGAAGCGCGCGCGGTTGAACTGCATCAGCCACCTGTTGAGCCAGATTCCCTACCAGGAAGTGCAACAGCCCGCTGTCGATTTGCCCGAGCGGCAGCGCCACGAAGGCTACCGCCGGCATCCCACTCCGCAGGAACTGCAGGTGCCGGAAGTTTACTGAGCCGTCATCGCGGGCGGCTTTTGTAGGATGGGTGGAGCGCAGCGATACCCATGCTGTCGGCGCGCAGGCATTGATGGGTATCGCTGCGCTCCACGCCATCCTACGAACGGCATTTCCTAGTGAGGCGCAGAACCGCTCGCAGTTGTACGCCGCTATGCGTTGCGCCATTGCTGTGCTCGGTGTGGTCCGGGTTCCGGCCAAACGGCGGATAACGCGTACCGCGTTATGCGCCCTACGTCCGTAGCCGCTTCGCCCAACCCCGCCAGCCGCTGCGCCCGGCAATCGGCGAGCGCCCGCCGAGCACGCGCGGCAGGTCGCCGAAGCTCACCCACAGATCATCCTGCCAATCCAGCACCCGCAGGCATTGCCGTTCGAATTGCAACTGCACATGGCGCGGGCCGGCGGCATTGAACTGGCTGCGCACCTGCGGCACCACCGTGCCGCTGATCCAGCGCCGCAGCGCGCCATAGTCCGGCACGTTGAACGTCACCAGCGCCTGGTACACGGCGGATTCGCTCAGCAGCACGTAATCGAGTTCGAGGCCGTCCTCGGTCAGCAGGAGCCCCTGGCGAATCGGGTCGTCGGCCATGCGCATGGCCAGGCGTTCTTCGTGCGGGTAGCCGGTCACGCGGCAGAAGTCGGAGAGAATGAACCAGACCTGATCGTCGATCAGCAGGGACCGCAGGGTGCGGCGATTGCGGAGGAAGGGGAGTGGGGTTGGCAGGGATGAATCGTCCATTTCAGTCGCATCTCTACTGCGAGCAGACCACCTACGGACGATGTTGGATCAGCAGCCACACGATCCAACACGCCGCGTTCCGGTGGACGGCCCAAATGGTTGGGCCGCTGATACAGATCGGCGATTGTCTCTGGAGTTTCGGGCTGCTAATCCCGGCCCCGTCTTTTCCACGGGGCGGGTGGACGATAGAAGGATCAAGCTGACTCGGACAACAGAGGTGGCGGGCACCGTTCGCTCCGGGGGCGGCACTGCACGCTCTGTCTCAGTATTGCAGTCGATGCTGCAGCCATTTCGTTCGCGAAAGCTGTGGAGACTTGCTCAGGCCGCTCATTCAGTTCGCTCGCTCGGCCCTGAGTTGTTCGACGTTGCGCGACTTGCCGCCGTTGCTCTTGTAGTCACTCCAGTACGCTTTCATGTCCTCCTGGCACTGAACGATCTGCTCGCCTGCCTGACGCAGGTTCAGCTTGTTCACAAAGCCGGAAGTGGCGCCCACCTTCTTTTCGTAGGCGATGGTTTCGCGCGCTTCTTTTATGCGCAGATCGCAATCAAGAATCAGGTCGGCGGAGATACCGCGCTGTGCTTCAGGGGATGCGGCGTACTGGCGAGCTTCGGCGTCCTTCGCGGCGAAGTCGCGGGCGGCCAGCTGCTCAGGCGTGGGGTTGTCGTTGGCGTCCTTCAGGTATTGCACGGAGATCGGGTCGTCGATCGGTTTGCTGTACACCTGGGCGCGGATGACTTTCCAGAACGTGCTGCCGAAGCGAGTTTCCTTTTGCTTCGGTGCCTGGCTGGTGACCTGGTAGCTGGTGGCGGCGAGGTAGGGAATGCCGTTGGCCGTGGTGCGCGTCGTCAGCTGAAGTACAGCGCTGACGGTCACTCCAGCGGCCCACTCGTCCTGCGACAGGTTCTCGGTGACCTTGATCCATTGTGCCTCGCCACCGATCGGGTTGCCGTCGAGGGTACATCCGATTCCAAGGCGGGGCAGGTCGCTATCGCATTTGTGCCGTACTTCATCCAGAGGAGCCATCACCAAGTACTCCTGGGCGGCATGCGCGCTGGCAATAGGGAATAGCACGGCAGTAGTCAAGGTTAGGAGGGACGTGCGTAGGAGACTGTTCATGGGCGGTCCTTGGTCATTCGATAGACTCGCTGTTAGGCGGTGAGTCTGCAGTTTCTTTCAGCCGAAATGCCTTTCGCGGTGACAGTTTGGGCAAAGCGCAATGGCGTTCTCCACCGTGTCCTCGCCGTTCTGGGCGAGCGGTATTCGGTGGTGTACCTCCAGATACGGCGAGCTGTCGGATTTGCGCTTGAAGGGGGCTGGCTCCTTGCAGCCCTCACACTTCCCTTCTGCACGTAGCAATACCTCGGCGACCACATCGGGGTTGCGGTTAAACACCACTGCGCGGACCGTTTTCTTGCTCGGTATCTTTGGGGCTTTTGCCAGGCGGGTCCGTCGCTGCTCGCTTGAGTCTTGAAGCGCTTTCTGCACGGATTGCAGGAAGTCGACTTGGACGAGTGCCGCTTCGTTCAGCGAGCTGTCCCGGTACTCCGCGTACATAACCAGGGCGCGGCGATACATGTCCTTTCCACGCGTGTTGAGCGGCAGGATTTCCTCAGTTGGATCGAACGTCTGGCAAATGTCGGCGAATGCCGCGCTGGACTTGATATCGCCCAGCGCAAAGTCACCATTGTCGAGGTGCATTGCCAAAACTTTTAGGCGCCCGTCGATGGCGCCGGTGTAGTGCTTGATGGTCTTCTGGCTCTTGCCTTGGGCGATCAGCCAATCGTGAAACATCATCTACCGCGAGCTCTCTTGCCGCTGAATATCAGGTGCTACCGCTTTGTGAGTGGGCTGAGTCATTCCCCACCCACCCCATTGCGCTCATGCCGATAAACACTCACCGCCTCGTAAACCGCCTTGCGCAGCCGGTTGATGCCACCAATCGGGCGGTGTTCGGGCAGGGCGTGCCAGGGGTTGTAGGAGAGGTTGTCGCAGGCGAGGTTCTGCTCGCGGCTGTCGAAGTCCTGGGGTGGGATGCTGACGGTGGCGACGGTCTGGAAGGGGGAGTCCTGCTCGCTCCATTCGACGCTGACGTCTTCGATGGGCATGTATTTGTTCGGGTCCTGTTTCTGCACTTGCAGGGCGAAGCAGGCGGGGATGCGGTCGACCGAGAGTTGCTGGTACATCGCGGTGCGCAGGAAGTTGGGCAGCTTCTCGTTGAGCTTGGGCAGCTGGTAGGCCGGGCAGCCTTCGCTCAGCGGGATGACGCGGTACTTGATGTTGTTGGCTTCGCCGAGCTTGTAGGGGGCGATGCCGTTGTAGCCGGCCTGCAGGGGGCTGTCCGGGGCGGGGGCTAGGGTCTGCAGGGCGATGACCAGGTGGCGGATTTCCCAGGTGCTGGGCTTCCAGCTGGGGAAGAAGGCGGCGACCTTCTGGCCGCTGGCCTGGGCTGCGAAGTTCTGCCGGTATTCGGCGACGTCACGGACGAAGAACACCGGGTGGTTGAACATGACGAAGTCCTGCTCGGTGTCGTGGCCCTTGCCGGGCATCAGCTTGGTGCCGGGTACGTCGAGCAGTTTGATGGCCATGCCGCGGGCGTCGCGGGCGCTGTCGAACTGCGGGTAGGCGTTGCCGTTGGAGAAGCGGACCATGGCTTCCCATTTGTGCCCCGGTTCAGTGAACACGCCCTGGCGCAGGCCGGGGGCGAGGTCGCTGGCGACCGTGACTTCGGCCTTCACGCAGCCGTGGGCCTTGGCGTGTGCGTCGCGCAGTACGCGGGTGTTGTCGCGGTGCTGTTCGACGATGCGCACGGCGTCTTCGATGATGGCCTGGGTGAGCTGGGCTTCGCCCGGTGGGATTTGTTCCTGGGCGGAGACCGGGCCGGAGAATTTCCAGGCGTAGTAGAGGCTGCCGATGCCCCAGCCGAGCAGGCCGATGGCGACGACGGCGAGCAGCAGACGGCCGAGCCATTTGCCGAGGAAGAGCCAGATTCGGGTGAGCAGGGAGCGCATGGCACGGGGTCCTTTCGTGTTCTTTTTATGGAGGGGATTCCGTTCCCTGGCCCTTGCGGGTGCAGCGGGGTGGGCCTGGTGCCGGGCGTTTCCCTCTCCCTAACCCTCTCCCTGAAGGGAGAGGGGATGGGTTCGGTGTTTCGGTGGTGATTCGGAGCGAGGGCTGGCCCTCACACCAGCCCTGTCCCGGAGGGAGAGGGGGCGGATCGGTGTTCCGGGTTGGATCGGAGCTGGGCGTTTCCCTCTCCCCAGCCCTGGCTACGCGCCCCGCTCCGAAGGGAGAGGGAGCTGGTCCGAGTGGTGGCGTATTCCCCTGCCTGGCTCACTCGCACTTCGGCCCCGGCGTCCACGGCGGGGTGGGGAGGTTCGGGTCGAGCTTGCTTTCGTAGTCGGGGTTGCCCAGCACCTTCAGGTACTCCACCAGCGCCCAGCGTTCTTCCGGCGACAGGGCGCGGCCGATGACGCCGTCCTGGCGGCAGCCGTCGCGGAATTCGTGACCGCCGTTGCTGTTGCCGGTGACGCTGGTCTTGTAGAGGAAGCCGCCGGGGAAGCGCTCGGTGCGGTAGCCGGCGTATTTCGGGTCGTACTCGAAGCTGCCGACCCAGAACTGGCTGTCGCGCTCGGCCACCGGGGAGAGCATCTGGAACAGGTTGGGCACCGAGCCGTTGTGCAGGAAGGGCGGGGTGGCCCAGATGCCGTCCAGCGGGCGGGCCTTGTAAGCGCGCAGTTCGCGGACGCCGATGGGCAGGCCGTAGCCGTTCATTTCCTGCTGCTGCAGCGGGCTGATGTGCGCGTCACGGTAGGCGCGCTGCTCGACGAAGGCGGTGACGTAGGCCAGGCCCTTGGCGGCGGAGATCTTCGACAGGTCCAGCGCGTCGGATTTGGGCACGAGGACCACGTTCATGTTCTGCAGCTCATCGAGCTTGAGCTTCAGCGGGCGCACGTCGAAGGTGTGGTCGGCGATGTTGTCGGCGGTGGTCGGGTCGGTGCCGATTTCGCTGGTGGGGACCATCTTCATGCGCCACTCGGGCACGCGGGCCGGGGCGATGTAGTCCTTGGCGCCCGGCTCCTTCACGTGCGGGCCGTGGCAGTACACGCAGTTGGCCTGGAACAGGGCGCGGCCCTGGGAGGCCTTCTTCAGGTCGATCTCGCCGAAGACGTCCTTCGGCCAGGCCGGCGGCTTGAGCTGCTTGAGGGTTTCCTCGAGGGTATATAGGTCGCGCAGGCGCACGCTGGAGGCGTAGCGCTCATCGCCCATCACCGGTTTGCCGTCGCTCTCGAACATGCGCAGGGTGGCGCCGACGCCAAGGGCTTCGCCGATGTTGCGCGCCATGGGCTGCATGGCCGAGCCGTTCCACTGCACCCAGTCGAACTTCCAGATGTCCCATACCTGCGGGTAGTTCACCGGGGCGTTGGCGACGCGGTAGTTGGAGGCATCAATGCCGTCGCCGAACACGCTGTTGGCAATGCGGCCGAAGGCGTCGGCGCGGCCGGGACCTTCCAGGGTCGGGTAGAGGCCGCGGTGGGTGTCGTTCCAGGCGGTGGAGACGAGGGTGCCGAGCACGTTGCGCACGTCGCGCTTGAGTGCGGCCTTGCCCTTGGGATAGCGGTCGCCCAGAACGCCCTTGGCGAAGCGGTCGAACTTCCACGGCACGTAGTAGGTGGAGGCGAGGCTGGCGCCCAGTGCCTGGCCGAACGCGCCGCCGCGCAGGGTGGGCACGGTGGAGGCGATGGAGTGCATGGCGGCGCCGCCGTCGATGCGCACGGCGGTGCCTTTGTAGCGCAGCTCACCGGTGTGACAGGCGGAGCAGGTGATGTCGAGGTACCAGGCGCCGGTCTCGCCGTCCTGATGGCGAGCGAAGCCCACGGGCAGGTTGCCGGGGTTCTTGGTAGTGGCCGCCAGGGTGTCGTCGGCGTCGCGGCCGATCTGCTCGGGCTCGATGAGGAATCCGAAGCGCGCGAGGTTCTCGGGGCTGGCGAACTTGTCCCTGGAGAAGGGCTGCTCGAGGTGGGTGAACCAGTCGTAGCGCAGGCCTTTCACCTGGGTGCCCTGGGGCGTGTAGTAGTAGGTTTCGCGGTCTGCCGGGCTCCACTGGTCGAGGTGGATCATCTTCTCCGGCCTGGAATACTCGGGGAGATTGGGATGCGCGGTGTACCAGGCGATGACGCCCCCGATGAGCAAAAGCAGCAGCAGGACTGCAAGTAGGACGCGGCCGATAATGCGCATCGAAACTTCCTTGTTATGTGTGCGAAAAAGAATCGGACGTTTATGCCAAGTACGCGGCGGCTTGGCAAGGTGATGCCGTACGGAATTCAGGGTTTTTATGGTGGGTTACGGGGCTGGGGCGGGGTGTTTGCGGATTCGCGGGGAAGTGGTGGTGTGGCGACAGCATGGGTATCGCTGCGCTCCACCACATCCTACGGAAAGCTCCGAGGCGGAAATTTGGCACGTCGTAGGATGGCGTGGAGCGAAGCGATACCCATCGTCCTTCAGGTGAATGCCTAGGACGCGGGGCGCAGTTCCAGCAGCAGGCTCAGGCAGATCGCCGCGCCGATCAGTACGCCGACCACGCTGGCGATGATCAGCGGCCAGCGCAGGCCAGGACTGTCGGCCTCGTCATCGGGAATGCGCGCGTGGATGACGGGCCAGAGCTCGTCCGGCGGCGGCAGTTCCGGCCAGGGTTCGTCGCTGGCTGGTGGGGAAGGGCGGTCGGCGAGCTGGTAGAGCAGGGCGATCATCCAGTCCAGCGCGGCGATGCGCGTGGGGTGGTAGCGGTCGGCGTCGGTCCAGACGTGGAGGAAGGTGTCGACCAGCAGGGCTTCCGCTTCTGTCTGATCGGTCTTCAGTTTCAGCGCCAGTGGGTAGAGACGCGAGGCCGTGCTGCGGTACAGCGTGGCAAAGGCGCGCGCGTCGCCGTCGCCGCTTTCGGCGAGCAGGTAGCTGAGGAAGTTCGCTTCGTCCGGGTCGATGACGGCCTCCGGCGGTGTCGCGGCGAGCGGCGTGGCTGGAGGGTAAGGATAGTCGTGGGCTGTTTGTAGGAGCGAGCTTGCTCGCGAATGGCGTTACCGGCAGCTCCGGTGTAGGGCGGTTCGCGAGCAAGCTCGCTCCTACAGAATCGTAGGGCGAATAACCTGGAACAGGTTATCTGCCGGCTCTTGAACGGCGGATAACGCTGGCGCGTTATGCGCCCTACGGGGCTACAACGTTTGGGCTGACGACAGAGTCTCGCTGTAGGAGACGCGGGGGGCGCCTAACCCATGCCCGCGATCGCGCGCCTGGCGCGCTCCTACAGGGGAATCGATTCGTACGGCGTGAGTCAGGCCACGTCCTCGAACGGCAGGCCGACGTAGTTTTCCGCGATGGTCGTGCGGCCAGCCTCGGAGCCGAGGAAGTAGTCCAGCTCGGTCTCCAGCATGCGCCGGGTGAAGGCGTCGCTGTCGGGGAACTGGTGCAGCATCGAGGTCATCCACCAGGAGAAGCGTTCGGCCTTCCAGATGCGCCGCAGGGCGATGGGCGAATACTGTTCCAGCAGGTCGACGCGGCCCTCGCCGTAGACCTTCACGAGGATGCGGTGCAGCGCGTCGACGTCGCTGGCGGCGAGGTTCAGGCCCTTGGCGCCGGTGGGCGGGACGATGTGGCCGGCGTCGCCGACGAGGAACAGCCCGCCGTATTGCAGCGGCTCCACCACGAAGCTGCGCAGCGGGGCGATGCTCTTTTCCAGCGACGGGCCGGTGACCAGCTGGCGTGCGGCGTCCTCGGGAATGCGGCGCTTGAGTTCTTCCCAGAAGCGCTCGTCGGACCAGTCTTCCACCTTCTCTTCCAGCCCCACTTGCAGGTAGTAGCGGCTGCGGGTGGCGCTGCGCTGGCTGCACAAGCTGAAGCCGCGCTCGCTGCTGGCGTAGATGAGTTCGTGGTTGACCGGCGGGGTGTCGCTGAGCAGGCCAAGCCAGCCGAACGGGTAGACGCGCTCGAAGACGCTCAGGCGCTCGGCGGGAATGCTGCGGCGGGCCACGCCGTGGAAGCCGTCGCAGCCGGCGATGTAGTCGCAGTCCAGGCGCACGTGTTCGCCCTGGTGAGTGAAAGTGACGTAGGGCTTTTCGCTGGTGACGTCATGCAACGCCACGTCGGCCGCTTCGTACACGCTCATCGCGCCGCTGGCTGCGCGGGCCTGCATCAGGTCGCGGGTGACTTCGGTCTGGCCGTAGACCATCACCTGCTTGCCGCCGGTGAGGGCCTTGAGGTCGATGCGCTCGCGGCGGCCATTGAGGACCAGTTCGAAGCCGTCGTGGAGCAGGCCTTCGGCGTCCATCCGGGCGCTGGCGCCGGCTTCGCGCAGCAGGTCGGCGGTGCCTTGTTCCAGTACGCCGGCGCGGATGCGGCCGAGCACGTAGTCAGGCGTCTGGCGTTCGAGGATCACGGTGTCGATGCCAGCCTTGTGCAGCAGCTGGCCAAGCAGGAGGCCGGCAGGGCCGGCGCCGATAATGGCGACTTGAGTCTTCATGGGGTGGCTCCTTGGAGAGCGCTGTTGTTTTTGTCTCCTGCATTTTTTGTGGATGGGATCGGCCTTTGAAGGTAATTTCCAACAGTCTTCTTGGATTTTTCATGGATGTGGGCGGTGATCGAACAATGTGCTGACACGCCGGTCCCGGTGTTCCGCCTGTATGGCGAGACGACGGTGTGGCCGACGCCGGATCTGATCCACTGCGAGTCCATCGCTTCGCGCAGCCGCCTGCACGACTGGGAAATCCGCCCACACCGGCATGGCGACCTGGTGCAGCTGCTCTATGTGCAGTCCGGCGCGGCGGAGCTGGAAGTGGAAGGGCGGGTGACGCCGGTCCGCGAGGCTTCGCTGCAGGTCACACCGGCGCTGGCTGTGCACGGCTTCCGCTTTGCCGAGGACGTGCAGGGCTGGGTGCTGAGCATGGGCCTGCCGCTGGCCGAGCAGCTCGGCGGCCTGCTGCAAAGCCCGGTGCTGGAACAGCCGGCGTGCTTCGCCGTGGGCGAGGGCAAGCGCCAGCTGGATGCGCTGTTCGAGTCCATCGAGCGCGAGTACGCCCAGCATGCGCCGGGCCGCGACCTGATGCTGCAGTCGCTGCTCAACATGCTGCTGGTCTGGCTCAGCCGCCGGGCGCTGGAGCAGGCACGCGCCCAGGCGAGCCAGCAGGATCGCGGCGTCGAGCATGTGCATGCGTTCTCCCGCCTGCTCGAGCAGGACTTCCGTTTACACCGGCCCATCGAGCATTACGCGGCGGCGCTGGGGATCAGCGCCGCGCACCTCAATGCGCTGTGCCGGCGACTGGCCGGGCAGTCGGCGTTGCAGATGATCCACCAGCGCCTGCTGCTGGAGGCCAAGCGCAACCTGGTGTACACAGCCATGACCATCCAGCAGGTGTCGGACAGTCTGGGCTTCTCCGAACCTGCCTACTTCTCCCGATTCTTCAAGCGCTACGCCGGGGTCTCGCCCCGCGCGTTCCGCGAGCCGCGTTGAGCCGCCATGAATATCGATTCGCGTATCAAGTTCCGCCACCTGGTGTGTTTCCTCGAAGTGGCCCGGCAGGGCAGCCTGGCCCGCGCGGCGGACGCCCTGGCGGTGAGCCAGCCGGCCATCTCGAAGACGCTCAAGGAACTGGAGGACCTGCTCCAAGCCAGCCTGTTCGAGCGCGGCAAGAACGGCGCCAGCCTGACCGAGGCGGGCGTTGCCTTCCTGCGCTATGCCGGCCCTTGCGTGCAGGCGTTGCGCGACGGGGTGAACAGCCTGCGCGGCGGCGAGTACGCCTCCAGCACCGTGCGCCTTGGCGTGCTTTCCACCGTGGAAAGCCTGCTGATGCCGGAGACGGTACGGCGCCTGCACGAGCGCCATCCGGCGCTGGTGGCCAGCGTGGTGACCGGGCCGAGCGCGCACCTGCTCTCGCAACTGCGCGTGGGCGAGCTGGACCTGGTAGTCGGCCGCATGACCGAAAGCCCGCAGATCCAGGGCCTCGCCTTCGAGCACCTGTACAGCGAATCCATGACCCTGGTGGCCCGCGCCGGGCACCCGCTGCTGGGCCGACCGCTGCCGCCCTCGGCGCTGGACGACTGGCCGCTGGTGCTGCCGCTGGCCGGCACCACCATCCGCAAGTCCGCCGACAGCCTGCTGGTGCAGAGCGGCCTCGGCCAGCCGCGTCGCCGACTGGAAACCCTGTCCACGGTACTCAGCCGCCGTTATGTATTGACCAGCGACGCGCTGTGGATCGCCCCGCTGGATTCGGTGCGCCTGGACCTGCGCTCCGGCGAGCTCGTCGAACTGCCTCTGGATGTACAGGAACCGGGCGGTTCAGTAGGGGTTTGCAGCAACTCGACGCTGCCGCTTTCGCTCGGTGCGCATTGGTGCCTGGAGGTGCTGCGCGAAGTCGGGGAAGCGTACCGCGAGGGGGTTTATCCATAACTTATTGGTTATGGATGGTGAGCGTCTTTTCAGTTTTCGGCGTCGGGTAGGCGGGCGACACTCCGTCGCACTGCCTGATGCAACAGGCTCCTATAAATCGAACAAGAGGAGACCGACATGTCCGACGCGGAAAACAGCCGCTTCGTCATTCGTGACCGAAACTGGCACCCCAAAGCCCTCACCCCCGACTACAAGACTTCCATCGCCCGCTCCCCCCGCCAGGCGCTGGTGAGCATTCCGCAATCGGTCTCCGAAACCAGCGGTCCGGACTTCTCGCACCTGAAGATGGGCGAGCACGACAACGACCTGCTGCTCAACTTCAACAACGGTGGCCTGCCCATCGGCGAGCGCATCATCGTTTCCGGTCGGGTCATGGACCAGTACGGCAAGCCCGTGCCGCACACCCTGGTGGAGATGTGGCAGGCCAACGCCGGCGGCCGCTACCGCCACAAGAACGACCGTTACCTGGCGCCGCTGGACCCGAACTTCGGCGGTGTCGGCCGTGCACTGACCGACAGCGAAGGGCGCTACGTCTTCCGCACCATCAAGCCCGGCCCGTACCCGTGGCGCAACGGCCCGAACGACTGGCGCCCGGCGCACATCCACTTCTCCATCAGCGGGCCGTCGATCTCCACGCGGCTGATCACCCAGCTGTACTTCGAGGGTGACCCGCTGATCCCGATGTGCCCCATCGTCAAGTCCATCGCCAACCCGGACGCGGTGGAGTCGCTGATCGCGAAGCTCGACATGAGCAACGCCAACCCCATGGATTGCCTGGCCTACCGCTTCGACATCGTGCTGCGCGGCCAACGCAAGACCCATTTCGAGAACAAGTGAGGAGGACCGACCATGCCTATCGAACTGCTGCCGGAAACCCCCTCGCAGACCGCCGGCCCTTACGTACACATCGGCCTGGCGCTTTCCGCCGCTGGCAACCCGGCCCGTGACCAGGAAATCTGGAGCGAGATGGCCAAGCCCGGCGCGCCCGGCGAACACATCCTGCTGATCGGTAACGTGTACGACGGCAACGGCCATCTGATCCGCGACTCCTTCCTGGAGCTGTGGCAGGCGAATCATGAGGGTGTGTATGACGCGGCCTACGATCAGGAGAAGCCCTTCAATGGCTTCGGACGCACGGCAACGACCTTCGATGCCGGTGAGTGGCAGGTGCAGACCATCAAGCCCGGCGTGGTGAAAAACGCCGCCGGCGTGCCCATGGCGCCGCACATCAACGTCTCGCTGTTTGCCCGTGGCATCAACATCCACCTGCAGACCCGCCTGTACTTCGAAGACGAGGCGCAGGCCAACGCCGTGGACCCGGTGCTGAACCTCATCGAGCAGCCCGAACGTCGGCAAACCCTCATTGCAAAGCGTTGCGAGGTGGACGGAAGGCTCGCTTACCGGTTTGATATCCGCGTCCAGGGAAATGCGGAAACGGTGTTCTTTGACTTCTGATACACGACTACATGAAACATCCGCCGAGCCGGTCGCCGACCGTGTCCGGCGGCATTTCGCCGCCGCGCTCGATGAGCGCGGCTACCGCGCGGATGATGCGCAGATGGCAGCGGTGGACCACCTCGCGAGCTGGCTCGACGACTTCCTTGCCGGTCGCCATGGTTTCCTGCGCAAGCCGGTGGCGGGCGTCTACCTGTGGGGCGGGGTGGGGCGCGGCAAGAGCTTCGTCATGGACCAGTTCTTCGCTGCTGCGCCGACCCAGGCCAAGCGCCGCGTGCACTTCCACGCCTTCCTGCAGGAACTGCAGGTGCGCATGCTGGCGATCACCGGGCAGTCGGACCCGCTGGTGCGCGTCGCCCGCGCCATCGCTGAAGAAACCAGGCTGCTGTGCTTCGACGAATTCCACGTGCACGACATCGGCGACGCCATGCTCCTGGGGCGAATGCTGAAGGTATTGGTGGACGAAGGCGTAGGCCTGGTCTGTACGTCCAACTACGAGCCGGAAAACCTCTGTCCGAATCCGCTGTACCGCGAGCGCTTCCGCCCGGCCATCGAGCTGATCGAAAAGCGCTTCGACGTGATCTCGGTGGACGCCGGACAGGACTACCGCGAGCACAGCACATCGCTGGAGGAGTGGGGTAGCTTCCTCTGGCCGGCGCGCGCCGATGACCTCGAGCTCATCGGTTCCCGGCTGGGGCTGGCGACGGACGCGAAGTTCGACGAGGTACTCAGCGTCAACCACCATCCGCTGAAGGTGCACGCCCACGACGATCATTGTGCGTGGATGGATTTCAGCGAGATGTTCGAACGCCCGCGCTCGGCCAACGACTACCTGTGGCTGATCGAGCACTACCCGCGCATGGCGGTGAGCGGCCTCGGCCCGCTGGCGGACTACCCACCGGACGTGAGCATGCGCTTCCTCAACTTCATCGACATCGCCTACGACCGGCAGCTGAAGCTGCAGCTGTTCGCCACGGTGTCGCTGGAGGACCTGGCGGCGGGCGGTGCGGCGCTGGATTTCTCGCGCACGCTGAGTCGGTTGCGGCAGTTGAAGCTGGAGCCGCTTTAGGTAGCGTCTGGCGGATTGCCTTTGCAGGGGCAGGCGATGCCTGCGCTCGAGTGCGTGGCGCGCCCCTGCGGTGTTCTAATAAGCTCTGTTCGATAATCGATCAGTCGTGTTGCGATAATCGCCCGTGCGTGTCGATAATCGCCCGGCATTCGCCTGCCAGGACAACAACAATGACCGACGCTCCCCGTGCCAGCCTGCCGCCCCTCGCGCCGCCGATCATCGCTTCGCCCGCCAAGCGCATCGAGGCCTTCACCGGCGACCCGAATTTCATGACCTCGCTGGCCCGTGGCCTGGCGGTGATTCATGCGTTCCAGGAGCGCAAGCGCCACCTGACCATCGCACAGATCAGCCACCGTACCGAGATACCCCGCGCCGCTGTGCGCCGCTGCCTGCACACGCTGATGAAGCTAGGCTACGTCACCTCCGACGGCCGCACCTATTCGCTGCTGCCCAAGGTGCTGACCCTCGGTCACGCCTACCTGTCCTCGACGCCGCTGGCAGTCACCGCCCAGCCAATCCTCGACCGTTTGAGCGAGCAATTGCACGAAGCCTGCTCCATGGCCACGCTGGAGGGCGACGAGATTCTCTACATCGCCCGCTCGGCCACGCCGCAGCGCCTGATCTCGGTGGACCTGAGCGTTGGCAGCCGCCTGCCGGCCTACTGCACGTCCATGGGCCGCATCCTGCTTGCCGGGCTGAACGACGATGCGCTGGAGGATTACCTGGCCCACGCCGACCTGCAGGTGAAGACCAGCCGCACCGTGCATACCCCGGAAATGCTCCGCGCGAGCATCGCCGAGATCCGCCAGCAGGGCTGGGTGATCATCGACCAGGAACTGGAGGTGGGCCTGCGCTCCATCGCCGTGCCGCTGAAGGACTCCGCCGGCCAGGTGCTGGCTGCGCTGAACGTCGGCACCCACGCCGGCCGCGTCTCCCGCCAGGAACTGGAAACGCGCTTCCTGCCGGTGCTGCTGGAGGCCAGCCGCGAACTGGGCACGCGGCTGTTCCATTGAGTGTGAGTGAGGTCGGAGCGTCTTTCGCCGGCCTCTGCTATTCCCTGTTCGCTAACCGCCCACAGGCGCGATTATCGAATTGAACGGCTGAACGTCTCTTCGTACTGTTGAGCGACCCGTCCAGCCGGACGGGCAATAACAACAATGAGCGTCAGCCATGGCCCCTGTGTGCCTGCCCCATCCGCCGGTCCGTGCGTCCACCGGCTCGCGCCTCATTCCTGTCCAGCTTGCGGGAGTGCAGGGCGATAAAGCCGGCCTTCCCGCGACGACGCCTTCGCAGGAAGTCTTCGCATGACCAGCTCCGCCCACGTGCCCGCTGCCGGCACCCTCGACGTCCAGTCCTTCATCAACGCCCAGCCGCTGTCGCTGTACCAGTGCCGCATCGTGCTGCTGTGCTTCCTCATCGTTTTCCTCGACGGCCTGGATACCGCCGCCATGGGCTTCATCGCCCCGGCGCTGACCCAGGACTGGGGCATCGACCGCGCCAGCCTCGGCCCGGTGATGAGCGCCGCGCTGATCGGCATGGTGTTCGGCGCCCTGGGCTCCGGCCCGCTGGCCGACCGCTTCGGGCGCAAGGGCGTGCTGGTGGTGGCGGTGTTCCTCTTCGGGCTGTTCAGCCTGATCTCGGCCTACAGCAGCA
Organism: Pseudomonas sp. PDM17; assembly: GCF_014851985.1. Classification (NCBI taxonomy): domain Bacteria; kingdom Pseudomonadati; phylum Pseudomonadota; class Gammaproteobacteria; order Pseudomonadales; family Pseudomonadaceae; genus Pseudomonas; species Pseudomonas sp. PDM17. The sequence continues at coordinate 87,854 of NZ_JACVAT010000007.1, read as the reverse complement.
ACCTCGAGCAATTGATGGCGCTGCGCCTGCTGACCGGCATCGGCCTCGGTGCGGCGATGCCCAACGCCACCACGCTGCTCTCGGAGTACACCCCCGAGCGCCTCAAGTCGCTGCTGGTGACCAGCATGTTCTGCGGCTTCAACCTGGGCATGGCGTCCGGCGGCTTCGTCTCCGCCAAGCTGATCCCGGCCTACGGCTGGCACAGCCTGCTGCTGCTCGGCGGCGTGCTGCCGCTGGTGCTGGCGGTGGTGCTGCTGGTGTGGCTGCCGGAGTCGGCGCGCTTCCTGGTGGTGCGCAATCGCGGGGCGGACAAGGTCAAGCGCGCCCTGGCGCCCATCGCGCCGGCCGAGGTGGTTGCCGCCCGTGACTTCAGCGTGCCCGAGCAGAAGACGGTGCAGAGCCGCAACGTGTTCAAGGTGATCTTCTCCGGCACCTACAGCGCGGGAACCCTGCTGCTCTGGCTGACCTACTTCATGGGCCTGGTGATCGTCTACCTGCTCACCAGCTGGTTGCCGACGCTGATGCGCGACGCCGGCGCGAGCATGGAGCAGGCTGCCTTCATCGGTGCGCTGTTCCAGCTCGGCGGGGTGCTCAGTTCGGTGGCGGTGGGTTGGGCCATGGACCGCTTCAATCCGCACAAGGTCATCGGCATCTTCTACTGCCTGGCCGGTGTGTTCGCCTATTGCGTCGGGCAGAGCCTGGGCACCGTCACGCTGCTGGCGACCCTGGTGCTGGCGGCCGGCATGTGCGTGAACGGCGCGCAGTCGGCCATGCCGTCCCTCGCTGCGCGCTTCTACCCGACCCAGGGCCGCGCCACGGGGGTGTCCTGGATGCTTGGCATCGGCCGCTTCGGCGCCATCCTCGGTGCCTGGATTGGCGCCACGCTGCTGGGCCTGGGCTGGAACTTCGAGCAGGTGCTGACCGCGCTGATGGTGCCCGCCGCCATCGCCACCGCCGCGGTACTGATCAAGGGGCTGGTGAGCCACGCCGATGCGACCTGACGGACGCGTCTGAAGGGGCCGCGATGCAAGGTCGTGGCTCTTCCGCCGGCGAACGTTTCCTACGCCGCAGAGCTCGACGCAATGTCGGTTGTTCTGGCGTCAATAGGATGAACGGTCGCTGAGCGGGAATGAGCGGTCGAAAAAATACCCCGTTTCGCTGAATTAGATTCAACTCCCTGAAGAAATTGCTGTCGGACCAATAGCCAATCTTTGTCCTGGCACCCCGGAAGGGGGGCTCCACACGGGGCCCGGCCACCTGACCATCGTTGGAAAAGTCCATGGTTCTTCATGCAGTTGGATGCTTATTTTCCCGCCTGATATCGCGGCGGGGCCCCGGACGCCAGGAAGGCTTCTCCCTGGTGGAGATGATGGTGGTTGTCGCGCTGCTGGCGATCTTCGCCGGCGTGGCCCTGCCAGGCTTCCGCTACCTGATCGAATCCAGCCGGGTGCAGAGCGGCGCTTCGACGCTTTTCCGGCTGCTCCAGGCCTCCCGCGCGGATGCGGTGAATACCCGCCAGACCCTCACGCTCTGCCCCAGCAGTGGAAATCTGCAGTGGGTGGTCGTGCGCGCCAGCACCTGTGGTTCGATCACCACGACCTCAGTGAGCCAGCGCCTGGACCTGCCGGGCAGCCTCAGCGTGAGCAGCAGCGTCAACAACCTCTCGTTCAAGCCTGACGGCAGCGCCGCGGCGGCGGACCTGGGCATCTCCAGCAGCGGCACCAGCAAGGCGTTCAATATCAAGGTGGCCGCTTCGGGTTACATCAGCCTGCAGGGAGCAACCGGCCAATGATAGGGCGCACGGCGAGGCGGAACATGGCGGGCTTCAGTCTGGTGGAGGTGATGGTGGCTCTGCTGGTCACCTGCTTCGGTGTGCTCGGCATGCTGGCGATGCAGGGGCGAACCACCGGCTACGCCCATGACACCATCCTGCGCAGCAACGCGGCGGAACTGGCGGACGAGCTGATGGAAATGATGCGCACCGACATCTACTCGACCCAGGACGGCAGCGCGGCCCAGGTGGTGCCACCGTCCAGCTGGGGCTACTACAAGGCCGCCAGCGCGTCTTTTCCCGCTGCCCCCAGCAGCTGCGCCTCACTGGCGTCGCTGACTGCCAGCCAGCGCCTGGCCTGCTGGTCGCAGCGAGTGAACCAGGCGCTGCCCGGCGCCTCCGGCCTGGCCGGCGAGTTCTATGTGTGTCGTACCAACGGCACCAGCAAGTGCAGCAACAGCGGGTCAGCCATCGAGATCCAGCTGGCCTGGCGGGTGAAGGCTGGCGAGTGCCTTGACGCCAACGCCACCGGCGACAACACCATCTGCCGTTACGTGCTGCGGGAGGAACCCTAGGATGCGCCGGCCAGGCGTGCGTGCCCAGGCTGGGGTGACGCTCATCGAGCTGATGATCTCCATGGGCCTGAGCCTGTTCCTGATCCTGGGCATGACCCAGATGTTCCTCGACGGGCAGAACCGTTCGCGCTACTTCGATGGCCAGGTGCAGAACCAGGACAGTGCGCGCTATGCCCAGCAGATGCTCGATGGGCGCCTGTCGAAAGCCGGTTACCGGCGCCTGCCGTCCTCGCGCATGACCGCCGCGTTTCCCGCGCAGACCAGCAACGGCTGCGTCTTCGCCGCCGGTCAGGCGCTGGTGCGGATGGATGCCAATACCATCTGCCTGCGCTATCAGCCGCGCGACACCACCGACGTCGATTGCACCGGCGCTTCGCTGGCCAGCCGCGCCGGGGTCAACAAGCCCTACAGCAACTACAGCCCGAGCAACAATGTCATCGAAAAATTCACCCTGAGCAACGGCAAGCTGGCCTGCAACGGCAGCACCCTGGTGGAGAACGTAGTGGCGCTGCGCTTCGACTTCGGGGTGGACAGCAGCAGTGACGAATTCGACCGCCAGGTGACGCAGTACGTCGCTACGCCAGCCACCGGCCAGACGGTGCGCAGCCTGCGCTACGCACTGTTACTGGCCAGCAGCGGCTCGGTGAGCGGCGGGTTGGTTGCCACCACCTGCCAGCGCTGGCAGGACCTCTACGGCAGCAAGGCCTGCACCGACGGCGACGGGCCCGTGCGACGCATCGTCAGCGGTACCAGCATGTTGAGGAACCTGATGCCATGAAACGACTGTCTCCCCGTCGGCAGCGCGGCGCGGTGTTGTTCGTCGCGCTGGTGATGTTGCTGCTGATTACCCTGGCCGCCGTCAGCGGCATGCGTGGCATGCAGCTGGAGGGGCGGATGACCGGCAATCGCCTGGAGCAGCAGCGGCTGATGAGTGCGGCCGAGTCCGCGCTGCGCGAAGGGGAAGGGCGCCTGCGCAAGAGCATCCGCGCACTGGACAACTGCACGGCGGGCACCTCGCCGTGCTTCACCGCAGCGGCGACCAACTACAGCACCGACTTCAGCAAGTCCAACCTGTACTCCGGGATGGAGGGCGGCACCAGCCTGCTTCGCAGTGCGCGCTGGTACCTGCGCTACATCTCGAACAACTGCAAGGGTGGCGCGGGTGGCAGCGCCAACTCCTACCTGTCGAAGGGGCAGGTGGGGTGCACCTACTACTACGAAGTCAACTCCCAGGCCTACAAGGGCACCGCCACCAGCAAGGCCTGCGGCGCCGACGCGCTGTGCCTGCGCTCGACCTTCGGGCTGGTGATCCAGTGAATCGTTGCGCTCGTACAAGGATGCCGACGCCATGGCTTGCACCATGAGAATGCTGCGCGCGACGTTGTTCCTGCTGCTGTCCTGCCTGGCGGGCGCCCAGGCCTGGGGCGCGTCCCTGGCGCAGACGCCGCTGTTCGTCAGCAACATCGCCCCGCCGATGAACATGCTGGTGGTCGGTCGCGACCAGAAACTGTACTTCCCGGCCTACAATGACGCCTCCGACATCGACGGCGATGGCCAGCTGGACACCTACTACAAGCCCAGCATCGACTACACCGGCTACTTCGATTCCTACAAGTGCTACGTCTACGACGTGCTGAGCGGCACCTTCGCGCCGTCCAGCACCACCAGCACGAAGAAATGCACCAGCGCCATCGGCCGCTGGAGCGGCGACTACCTGAACTACCTCACCATGTCGCGCCAGGATGTGCTGCGCAAGGTGCTCTACGGCGGCTACCGCTCTACCGACAGCGCCTTCTCCACGGTGCTCGAGCGCGCCTTCATCCCCAACGACGCGCACAGCTGGGGCAAGGAGTACCTGAGCGTCGCCCGCGACGGTTACAGCCTGGCGGACTACACCCCGATCCCGGTCCCCACCAACGGCAAGTACGTACTCTTCGCCAACACCTCGATCGGCTCCAGCACGCTGGGTTCCTACAACAGCAACGCCGCGCCGAGGCTACGGATCATCACCAGCCTGCAGCAGGCGCTGCTGGGCACTTACCGGATCTGGGGCTGGGTGTCGCGCGAGTCGGCGCAGGGCACCAACACCGTCACCAGCACCACCAACAGCGACACCACCATCATCCCCGCGTACGACCTCAACGTCCGGGTGCAGGTGTGCGTGGCCGGCCTGCTGGAAAGCAACTGCGCCCAGTACGGCAGTCTCTACAAACCTACCGGTGTGCTCCACGACTACGGCGCGTCGGACAAGATGTACTTCGGCCTGGTCACCGGCACCTACGCCAACAACCTGCGCGGTGGCGTGGTGCGCAAGGCGGCGGCGTCCTTCAGCAACGAATACAACAGCTCCACCGGGCGCTTTCTGACCGACTCCACCACCGGCACCGGCTGCCTCAACGGCCGCTGCTACGTGAACAACAGCGGCATAGTCGCCAACCTCGACCGCCTGGTGTTTTCCGCCGGCTGCACTGACTCCAGCGGCTACAACCTCAATCCGCTGACCAACGGCAAGTGCGTCGACTGGGGCAACCCGCTCGGCGAGATGGCCTACGAGACGCTGCGCTACTACGCTGGCAAGGCGCCGACCGCGGCTTACGCGGCCGGCACAGCCGACACCAACCTGGGCCTCTCCAGCCTGACCAGCTGGGCCAACCCCTACAGCACCTATCCGTCCTGCACCCGGCCGTTCATGACGCTGATGAGCGACGTCAACCCGAGCTACGACTCGGATGTGCCGGGCAGCTCCCTGGGCACCGACAGCCAGCCGACCAACGATATCAGCTTCAACTTCGCCAGCATCGGCGCCACCCTTTGGAGCCGCGAGGTGGGTGGCAGCGCCTCGGTGAACGTCGGCCAGTCCGGCGGCACCAATGACTCGGCGCCCACCGCCAAGACCGCCAGCAGCTTCGCCACCCTCCGCGGGCTTGCCGAAGAGCCCACGCGCCAGGGCAGCTACGCGACCTCGGCCGTGTCCTTCTTCGGCAGCCAGAACGCGCTCACCACTGCGGGTTCGAACCGGGTGCAGAGCTTCTCCATCGCCCAGTCCTCGACCCTGCCCAACATCCGCATCAAGACCAGCAAGGGGACGCTGCGCCTGGTGCCGTTCAGCATGAACGTCAGCCAGAGCGTGGTCAGCCAGATCACCGGCTTCTACATCGACACATTGACCCGCGACAGCGCCGGCAACCTCACCTCCATCACCTTTCGCGTGGTCTACGACGACTCCGCCCAGGGCCGTGACTACGACATGGACGCCATCGTGCTCTACACCGTGACGGCCAGGAGCGATGGCACCGTGGACGTGACCAGCCAGACCGAATACTCGGTGGCCGGTGACGAGTCGCACATGGGCTACACCATGGCCGGCACCACCAAGGACGGCGTGTACCTGGAGGTCACCGGCGGCGGCAGCGGCTCGGTGCGCAACAGGCTCGACACGCCCGACGGCAAGTTCCCCGGCGACTGCTCGGTGACCGGTGTCACCTGCGCCTTGCTGCCCGGCCTGAGCGGCAGCAGTGGGGCGCTCAGCGGCAACCGCCTGGCCTACCACACGCGCAATTTCTCGCCCTCGGCCACCACTGCGGTGACCAACCTGCAGGACCCCCTGTGGTACGCCGCCAAGTACGGCAAGACCGACCTCACCAACTGGGACCGCGATGGCGATGGCGTGCCGGACAACTACTTCCTGGTCAGCAACCCCAGCAAGCTGGCGTCCCAGCTCAAGTCGGCCTTCGACGACATCCTCCAGCTCAACACCTCCGTCGCTGCCGTGGCGGTGGACTCGCAGTCGCTGGACAGTGGCAGCTACACCTACGGCACCAGCTTCGTCACTGGCGATTGGACCGGCGACCTGCTGAAGAAGCAGAGAACCATGACCACCAGCAGCTCCGGCGCCGTCACCACGACCACAACCACGTTGTGGCGCGCGTCGGCGCAACTGGGCACACCCAGCACGCGCAACATCCTGTTCGCCAAGAGCGGAGCGCTCACCGCCTTCAACTGGAGCAACCTGACTGCCGCCCAGCAGACCCAGCTCAACCGCACCGTCGCCGGAGTGGTGGATACCCAGGGGCAGGCACGGGTCGGATTCCTGCGCGGCGAGAACAACACCTTCCGTACCCGCACGACGCTGCTCGGCGACATGATCAATTCGGCACCGGTGCTGGTCAGCGGCTCCGACTATCTGTCCTCGCGCGCCGACGCCCTGGAGGGCAGCACCACCTATGCGGCTTTCGCCACCGCGCTGGCGGCGAAGCCCTCGGTGGTCTATGTCGGCGCCAACGACGGCATGCTGCACGCCTTCAACGCGACCACCGGCGCCGAAATCTTCGCCTTCATCCCCAGCGCGGTGATCCCCAACCTCAACGCCCTCACCGCGCCGGACTACGGCAAGCAGCAGGGCACCGAGCACCGCTATTTCGTCGACGGCACGCCCGTGGTGTCCGACGTCTACTACGGCTCGGCCTGGCACAAGGTCCTGCTGGGCAGCCTCGGCGCTGGCGGCCGCGAGGTGTTCGCCCTCGACGTCACCGACCCTGCCGCGCCCAGGTTGCTCTGGGAGTTCACCAGCGACAACGACAGCAGCCTCGGCTACACGGCGGCGCGGCCTTCCATTGCGCGCCTGCACAACGGCAAGTGGGTGGCACTGGTGCCCAATGGCTACGACATCGGCAGCAGCACTGCGTCGCTGCTGATCATCGACATCCAGACCGGTGCGTTGCTGAAGAAAATCACCGCCACCCCGAGCCTGACCGCCGCCGAGACCGCCTCTCTGGATGCCCTCAACAACGGCCTGTCGCGACTGTTCGTAGCCGACGCCAACAATGACGGCATCGCCGACTATGCCTACGGCGGCGACCTGCTGGGCAACCTCTGGCGTTTCGACCTGATCGACACCAGCGTGGGCGACCCGCTCAACAGCACGGCCTCGGAGGCGCGATACGCCGTTTCCTTCGGCGGCAACCCGCTGTACGTTGCGCGCAATGCCAGCGGTACGCGCCAACCGATCACCACCGCGCCGTCGCTGGTCGATCACCCCAGCGGCACCGGCTATATCGTCGCCTTCGGCACGGGCCGCTATCTGCTTACCGCCGACAAGACCTCCACAGCGCAACAGAGTGTCTACGGCATCTGGGACCGCAAGATCGCCGGCGAGGCCACCACCTCCTCACTGACGGCGGCGCGCACTCGCAGCAACCTGCAGGCACAGACGCTCAGCACGGGGACTTTCAACAGCACCTCGACCTACACCCTGAGCAACAACGAAGTGGTCTGGTACGACACCTCCGGCAACACCGCCGACGCCAACGTCAACAAATGGGGCTGGTACTTCGACTTCCCGGTGACCGGCGAGCGGCAGATCTATGACATGACGCTCTACGGCTCCGCCCTCATCTTCAGCAGCTCGACTCCTCAGACCGGCACCTGCGCCGCCGGCCTCTCCGGCACCCGCTACGCGATCGATCCCGAGCGGGGCGGGCTGACGCCGTACAACGTCTTCGACCTGAACAACGACGGCACCTTCGATGCGCTTTCGGCCTTCATCACCGGAGGCGGCGACATCAGCATCTCCGGTGGATACACCTACAGCGGCACCGACATCAGCACGACAGGCCTGTCGGACGCCATCCGCACCAATTCCGGCATCGTGAGCGGCCGGCGCACCTGGCAGGTCCAGCCAGCCAACTGACAGGGAGAAAGCATGAATCAACGTCGGTGGGAGAGGGGTTTCACCCTGATCGAACTGATGGTCACGGTGGCGATAGTAGCGATCCTCGCCGCCGTGGCCTTCCCCAGTTACCAGCGTTATGTCCTGCGCAGCCACCGGGTCGAAGCCCAGGCCGTGCTCAGCGAGGCGGCGGCCCGGCAGGAGCGCTACTACTCGCAGAACAACGCCTACGCCAGCACTGCTGCCGGGCTGAACATGACCAGCAATGTCAACGCTCTGCAGTACTACAGCCTGGCCATTTCCAACATCACGGCCACCACCTACACACTCACCGCCACCGCCACGGGGGCCCAGGCCAAGGACGCGCCGTGTCTGAGCCTGAGCCTCGACCAGGCCGGCACCCGCAGCAACACCGGCACGGGAACCGGCACCACCTGCTGGCAATGAGTGGGCGACAAAAGCGTGCGATTGGCGAACACTGCGCCACAGGTCGAATTGCGCCGGCCGCTACCGACCCCTAGGGTGAAGCGGATTCGCGGGCCTGCCTTGCATCCGGATTGCCCGCACGACCGTCCATCCCGGCCGATGCCCGTATTCCGGGCCACGGCATAGACTGGGCGCACGAGCCGCGACGAAGAGCGCGGCCAGCCACAAGAGTGAGTGCCTGTATGCAAAGCCTGCTGAGCGAGCGCAGCCGCGTGTTCGAGCGTGCCGACCCCTATGCAGTGTCCGGCTACGTCAACCAGCATGTGGGCACCCACGACCTGCGCCTGCCGGCCCACGGCCATCCCCAGGCCAGCCTCAACCACCGCCGTTTTGCCAGCCTCGACCTGTGCCGCATCAGCTATGGCGGCGCGGTGCGCGTCACCTCGCCGGCGCTGGAGAGCATCTTCCACCTGCAGATCCTCCTCAGCGGCCACTGCCTGTGGCGCGGCCAGCGCCAGGAGCACTACCTGGCGCCGGGCGAGCTGCTGCTGATCAACCCGGACGACCCGGTCGACCTGACCTACTCGGACGACTGCGAGAAATTCATCCTGAAGATTCCGGTAACGCTGCTCGAATCCATCTGTGCCGAGCAGCGCTGGAGCCATCCGCGCGCCGGTGTGCGCTTCACCGAGAACCGCTACCAGCTGGGCGAACTGGAAGGCTTCGTCAACCTGCTGTCGATGGTTTGCCAGGAGTCCGAAGCCGGCGAGCGCCTGGCGCGGGTCGACGAGCACTACCAGCAGATAGTCGCCAGCAAGCTGCTGACTCTGCTGAAGACCAACGTCAGCCGCGAACCCATTGCCGGTGCCAGCGCTTCCTTCGAACGCATCGAGGCGTATATCGAAGGCCACGTGCGCGAGGACATCGACGTCGAAGCTCTGGCGCGCCAGGCCTCCATGAGCCTGCGGTCGCTCTATGCGCTGTTCGAGCGGCATGCCGGCGCCACGCCGCGCCAGTACATCCGCCGCCTCAAGCTGGAGCGCATCCGTGCCTGCCTGGCCGATCCGGCCTGCCCGGTGCGCAACGTCACCGAGCTGGCGCTGGACTATGGCTTCCTGCACCTGGGGCGCTTCGCCGAAGGTTACCGCCAGCAGTTCGGCGAACTGCCGTCGGAGACGCTCAGGCGTCGCAGCTGATCTCTGCTGGCTCACGCCGAGGTTATGCTTGAGCACCAACGTAGGATGGCGTGGAGCGCAGCGATACCCATCAATTCCGGCGCACCGACAGCATGGGTGTCGCAAGCTCCACCCATCCTACTCAAGCGTTCGCCGGGGAAGGCGGCAGGGCACCAGGCCATTCCTGCGAAAGCCGATTGGTAGGGCGCATAACGCGCCAGCGTTATCCGCCGCGAGGTGGCCGGCGGATAACCCGTTCCGGGTTATGCGCCCTACGTGCTGCCGTTCCTCCGATTCCCCGCTTCGCTTGCCGGGGTGGGGCTGTACTGGGAAGAGGCGTGCGCAATTCCTGCGCAATCCCAGCGAGGTCGCGTCCATGAATCCCACCCCGTTCATTCTCTCGCCGGGAGCGCGCAGCCCGGCCCTCAATGTCGTCGGCATCCGTATCAACGTGCTGGTCGCCGACACCGACTCGGCGGCGCAGCGGATTACCTTTCAGGCAGGCGAGGAGGGGGCCGGGCCGCCGCCGCACACCCATGACTGGGACGAGTCCTTCTATGTGCTCCACGGCGAAGTCGTCTTCACGGTCGCCGAACGCACGGCCGCCTGCCAGGCCGGCACGTTGATCCACATTCCCGCCGGCACCTTGCATGGCTTCAACTTCGGCCCCGGCGGTGGCGAGATGCTCGAAATCACCGGCGCCCAGAGCCAGGCCATCGAGATGTTCCGCGCCCTGGATCGCGAGCTTGCGCCCGGCCCCGTGGACGTACCGAAGACCGTCGAAGTGGCCGCTGAATACGGCGTTATCTTCCACCTCTGAATCCCCGGCGGCCTGCTCGCGCGGGCCTTCGTTGCGGCTTCACGGCAACCCTGCAGAAAACGGATAGCACTCTGCACAAAGCGGATATTGCCCCCGCCAACCCAGCCCTAACCTGAGCCTGCCTGAACAATAACAACGGAGGCCCCGGCCATGTCCCTGGGTATCGACTACCTGCGTTCGCTGCTTGAGGAAGACCCTGCCAAAGGCGTCTATCGCTGCCGGCGGGAGATGTTCACCGACCCGCGCCTGTTCGACCTGGAGATGAAGCACATCTTCGAAGGCAACTGGGTCTACCTCGCCCATGAAAGCCAGATCCCCGAGAAGAACGACTTCCTGACCACGATGATCGGTCGCCAGTCGGTCTTCATCGCGCGCAACAAGGACGGCGTGCTCAACGCCTTCCTCAACGCCTGCAGCCACAAGGGCGCGATGCTCTGCCGGCACAAGTCCGGCAACCGCGCAAGCTACACCTGCCCGTTCCACGGCTGGACATTCAACAACTCCGGCAAGCTGCTCAAGGTCAAGGACCCGGCCGAGGCCGGTTACCCGGAAGGCTTCAACTGCGAGGGCTCCCATGATCTGACGAAAGTGGCACGTTTCGAGTCCTATCGCGGCTTCCTCTTCGGCAGCCTGAAGGCCGACGTCAAGCCGCTGGTGGAGCACCTGGGCGAGTCGGCGAAGATCATCGACATGATCGTTGACCAGTCCCCCGAAGGCCTGGAAGTACTGCGCGGTTCCAGCAGCTACATCTACGAAGGCAACTGGAAGCTCACCGCCGAGAACGGCGCCGACGGCTACCACGTCAGCTCGGTGCACTGGAACTACGCTGCCACCCAGAGCCAGCGCCAGCAGCGCGAAGCCGGCGAAGAAGTGAAGACCATGAGTGCCGGTGGCTGGGCCAAGCACGGCGGCGGTTTCTACTCCTTCGACCACGGCCACCTGCTGCTCTGGAGCCGCTGGGCCAACCCCGAGGCGCGCCCGGCCTTCGAGCGTCGCGACGAGCTCGCCCGCGACCATGGCCGCGCCCGCGCCGACTGGATGATCGAGAACTCGCGCAACCTCTGCCTGTACCCCAACGTCTACCTGATGGACCAGTTCAGCTCGCAGATCCGCATCGCCCGGCCCATCGACGTCAACCGTACCGAGATCACCATCTACTGCATCGCGCCGAAGGGCGAGAGCAGCGAGGCGCGCGCCCAGCGAATCCGCCAGTACGAGGACTTCTTCAACGTCAGCGGCATGGCCACGCCGGACGACCTGGAGGAGTTCCGTTCCTGCCAGCAGGCCTACCAGGGCAGCGCGGGTGGCTGGAACGACATGTCGCGCGGAGCGAAGCACTGGATCGACGGCGCCGACGACGCAGCGCGTGAGATCGACCTGGCGCCGGCTCTGTCCGGCGTGCGCACCGAGGACGAAGGCCTGTTCGTGCTGCAGCACCAGTACTGGCAGCAGACCATGATCGATGCGCTGGCCGCCGAGCAGGCCAATCGCATCGCCGTGACAGAGGAGGGCGTGTGATGAGCCGCTACGAGACCGTTCGCGACTTTCTCTACCGCGAAGCGCGCTACCTCGATGACAAGGACTGGGATGCGTGGCTGGAGCTGTACGCCGCTGACGCCACCTTCTGGATGCCCTCCTGGGACGACCGCGACCAGCTCACCGAAGACCCGCAGCGGGAAATCTCGCTGATCTGGTACGGCAGCCGTGGCGGCCTGGAAGACCGCGTGTTCCGCATCAAGACCGAGCGCTCCAGCGCGACCCTGCCGGACACTCGTACCTCGCACAACCTGAGCAACATCGAGGTGCTCGGCGAGGCTGACGGGCAGTGCCAGGTGCGCTTCAACTGGCACACCCTGAGCTTCCGCTACAAGACCGTCGACAGCTACTTCGGCACCAGCTTCTACACGCTCGATGTACGCGGCGAGCAGCCGCTGGTAAAGGCGAAGAAGGTCGTGCTGAAGAACGACTACGTCAGGCAAGTCATCGACATCTACCACATCTGAAAAACACGGCGTGAAGCTGCTGCGCTTGCCCGTGCTGCGTTGGAGAACGGTCCGTAATGCTCATTCACTAGAGTGAACTGCGCTTCCGAACCGTCCTCCGCCTTGCCCGGCCTGCGCTCGCGACGCTTCAAGCCGCGTTTTTGAGGCGAATGACATGAACAAGATCGCGCTCAACTTCGAAGACGGCGTTACCCGCTTCATCGACGCCAGCCCCAGCGAGACCGTGGCCGATGCGGCCTACCGCCAGGGCATCAACATTCCGCTGGATTGCCGCGACGGCGCCTGCGGCACCTGCAAGTGTTTCGCCGAATCCGGCCGCTATGACCTGGGCCAGGACTACATCGAGGACGCGCTGACCGAGGACGAAGCCGAGCAGGGCTACGTGCTCACCTGCCAGATGCGCGCGCAGAGTGATTGCGTGGTGCGCGTACCGGCCTCCTCGCAAGTCTGCAAGACCGCCCAGGCCAGTTTCGAGGCCAGCATCAGCGTAGTGCGCCAGCTCTCCGAAAGCACCATTGCGCTGTCGATCAAGGGCGAATCGCTGAGCAAGCTGGCCTTCCTGCCGGGGCAGTACGTCAACGTGCAGGTGCCGGGCAGCGAGCAAAGCCGCGCCTACTCCTTCAGCTCGCTGCAGAAGGGCGGTGAGGTCAGCTTCCTGATCCGCAACGTGCCGGGCGGCCTGATGAGCAGCTTCCTCACCGGCCTGGCGAAAGCCGGCGACGCTCTGTCCCTGGTCGGCCCGCTGGGTAGCTTCTACCTGCGCGAGATCAGGCGGCCGCTGTTGCTGCTGGCCGGCGGCACCGGCCTGGCGCCCTTCACCGCGATGCTCGAACAGATCGCCGAGCGCGGCTGCGAGTATCCGCTGCACCTCATCTACGGCGTCACCCATGACTTCGACCTGGTGGAGATGGATCGCCTGGAAGCCTTCGCCGCGCGCATCCCCAACTTCACCTGGAGCGCCTGCGTGGCCAGTCCCGAGAGCAGCTACCCGCAAAAGGGCTACGTCACCCAGCACATCGAGCCGGTGCATCTGAACGACGGCGAGGTGGACATCTACCTATGCGGTCCGCCGCCGATGGTCGAGGCGGTCAGCCAGTACATCCGCGAGCAGGGCATCACGCCGGCGAATTTCTATTACGAGAAGTTTGCCGCCAGCGCCGCCTGAGCCCGGAATACGCCTGCATACCCAGTGGGTATGCAGGCATGCCGACAAAGTATTTTTCCTCGGTGCCACCGCGCCCTAGCCTCCGGGCTGGGCCCCTGGCAGGGCCTGCATAACAACAATCAGCGAGGCATTGCCCTCGCAGCGGAGACCCACATGAGCCAGACGTGCAACATACCTGACGTGATAGATCACGCCGCCTTGAGTTCCTTCCAGTGGCGCGTGTTCGCCCTGTGTTTCCTGGTCGCCATCTTCGATGGCTTCGATACCCAGGCCATTGCCTACACGGGCCCGGCGATCATCGAGACCCTGCAGCTTTCCACCGGTGGCCTGGCGCCGATCCTCAGCGCCGGCATCGTCGGCATGGCCCTGGGTGCCATGGCGCTTGGGCTGTTCGGTGACCGCTTCGGTCGCCGCCCGACGGTGATGGGCGCGGTCGCTCTGTTCGCCCTCGCGACCTTGGCCACGGCCTTCGCCAGCAGTGCCGAGCAGATCCTGGTGCTGCGCTTCCTCGCCGGCCTCGGCATGGGCGGCGCCACGCCGGTGCTGCTGGCATTGGCCTCCGAGTACGGTCCGGCGCGCCTGCGTGGCGCCATCGTCACCGGCATTCTGCTGGGCCTTCCGGCGGGCGCCATGCTCGGCGGGCTGCTCGCTGCCCAGCTCATGCCGTTGATCGGCTGGCAGGGCATCTTCCTCGCAGGCGGGCTGCTGCCGCTGGTGCTGCTGGTCGGCCTGTACTTCGCGCTGCCGGAGTCGCTGCAGTTCCTGGCCACCCGCTCGGGCGAGACGGCGCAGGTGCGCCGCATTCTCGCGCGGATCAGTTCGCGGACGCTCGCCGATGACGTGCGCTTCAGCGTGCCGGAAGCCGCCACCCGCACCAGCGTACGCGCCCTGTTCGGGCCGGGGCTGGCGCGCAATACCCTCGCCGTGTGGCTGACCTACCTGTTCAACTGGGTGGCCTGGTTCATGTTCCTCTCCTGGCTGCCCACCGTGCTGAAGACCGCCGGCCTGCCGGTAGAGCAGGCGCCGCTGGGCACCGTCACGGTCAATGCGGTGTTCATCCTCTGCGCCATCCCGCTGTCGATCCTGCTGCCGCGCCTGAACACCCGCAACGTGCTACTCGGCCTGTTCGCCCTCGGCGTGATGGTCAGCCTTGGCCTGTCCCTGAGCGGCGACAACTGGGCGCTGGTGTTCCTGCTGGTCGGCGCCGCGGGCCTGGGCATTGGCGGGCAGCAGATCGCCCTCAACTACCTGGTGGTTTCGGCCTACCCGACCAGCCTGCGCGCCACCGCCACCGGCTGGGCCATCGGCCTGGGCCGGGTGGGCGCCATCATCGGTTCCGCCCTGGGCGGAACCTTCCTCGAATGGGGCGGCGTCGCCGGTTTCTACCTGGCGCTGGCCGTTCCCTTGCTGCTGGCGCTGATCGCCGTGGCCCTTATCCGCGGCAGCGAGAAGCCCTCGGGCGGGCTCGTGGCCGCACACTGACAGGAGAACGTCATGTCCCGTTTCGACAACAAGGTTGCCCTCGTCACCGGCGCCGCCCAGGGTATCGGCCGGCGCGTCGCCGAGCGGCTGGTGGAAGAGGGCGCCAGGGTCATCGCCGTGGACCGCTCGGAAATCGTCCACGAACTGCAGGACGCCCTCGGCCAGCACGGCGAAGTGCTCACCCTGACTGCCGACCTGGAGCGCTTTGCCGACTGCCAGGGTGTAGTCGATCAGGCGCTGGCGCGCTTCGGCCGCCTCGACATCCTGGTCAACAACGTCGGCGGCACCATCTGGGCGAAGCCCTTCGAGCATTACGCCGAGGACGAGATCGAAGCCGAGGTGCGCCGCTCGCTGTTCCCCACCCTGTGGTGCTGCCGCGCCGCGCTGGTGCCGATGCTCGAGCAGGGCGCGGGCGCCATCGTCAACGTCTCGTCCATCGCCACCCGTGGGGTGAACCGCGTGCCCTACGGTGCGGCGAAGGGCGGGGTGAACGCGCTGACCGCATGCCTGGCCTTCGAGACCGCCGAGCGCGGCGTGCGGGTCAACGCCACCGCGCCCGGCGGCACCGAAGCGCCGCCGCGGCGCATCCCGCGCAACGCAGCGCAGCAGAGTGAGCAGGAGAAGGTCTGGTACCAGCAGATCGTCGACCAGACCCTCGACAGCAGCCTGATGAAGCGCTACGGCAGCATCGACGAGCAGGTCGGCGCGATCCTCTTCCTCGCTTCCGACGAAGCCAGCTACATCACCGGCGTGACCCTGCCGGTGGGTGGCGGCGACCTGGGCTGAGGCACCGCCATGATGCGCCTACGGCAGGTCTGCGCCGATCAGTTGCAGGCAGCGTTGCAGCGGCGCGCTGACGTCGCCGCGGCGCTGGCTGAGGATGATCGGCGAGACCGCCCCGGCGTCGGTCAGCGTGGCGTAGCCGATGTCGGCGCGGTGCTGTTGCTGCACCGACGCCGGCACCAGCGCCACGCCCAGCCCGGCGGCGACCAGGCCGATGGCGGTCTGCAGCTCGTTGGTCCACTGCGCGACGCGCACGCTCAGTCCGTGGTTGGCGAACAGCGCGAGCACGTGGTCGGCGTAGCTGGGGCGCGGGTTGGCGGGGTAGAGCACGAAGTCCTCGCCGGCCAGCTGTTCCAGGCTCAGCGGCGCACCCAGCAGGCGATGCCCGGCCGGCAGCACGGCGACCATCGGCTCCTCGCGCAAGACCTGCTGGGTAATCGCCGGATCGTCGATGCGGATGCGCCCGAAGCCGATGTCGATGCGCCCGCTTTTCAGCGCCTCGACCTGCTGCACCGTGGTCATTTCCTGCAGCCCCAGCTCCAGAGCGGCGTCGCCGCGCAACTCGCGGATCAGCTCGGGCAAGCCGTCGTACAGCGTCGAGGGCGCGAAGCCGATGCCGAACCACTGGCGCTCGCCCTGGCCGATGCGCCGGGTGCTCTCGCAGATGCTTTCCAGCTGCGCCAGCAGGGTGCCGGTCTGCTCGTGGA
Organism: Pseudomonas sp. PDM17; assembly: GCF_014851985.1. Lineage (NCBI taxonomy): Bacteria > Pseudomonadati > Pseudomonadota > Gammaproteobacteria > Pseudomonadales > Pseudomonadaceae > Pseudomonas > Pseudomonas sp. PDM17. The sequence continues at coordinate 71,279 of NZ_JACVAT010000007.1, read as the reverse complement.
AGTAGCGCCCGGCGTCGGTCAGGCGCAGCGGACGGCCACGCTCCAGCAGTGCCACGCCAAGCAGTTCCTCGAGCTGCTGGATCTGCCGGCTCAGCGGCGGCTGGGCGATGTGCAGGCGCTCGGCGGCGCGGGTGAAGTTGAGGGTGCCGGCCACCTCGCGGAAGTAGCGCAGGTGTCGCAGTTCCATGATACCTCCAGGGTATGCAACAAGATGGCAACGATATTGGACTGCCTGCAGGCCCCGGCGCAATCCTTCGTCAATCGTGAAAACACCTGTCGGGTATCGCCGCAGTGCGGCCCGGCCCATCCACAAATCCCAGACCGGAACGCCGTCCATGAGTAGCCCCGTCATCGAACGCATCGAGTCGATCATCGTCGACCTGCCGACCATCCGTCCGCACAAGCTGGCCATGCACACCATGCAGCAGCAGACGCTGGTGATCATCCGCCTGCGCTGCTCCGACGGTGTCGAGGGCATTGGCGAAGCCACCACCATCGGCGGCCTGGCTTACGGCAATGAGAGCCCGGAAAGCATCAAGGCCAACATCGACGCGCACTTCGCGCCGCTACTCAAGGGCCAGGACGCCAGCAACATCAACGCCTGCATGCAGCGCCTGGACAAATCGATCAAAGGCAACACCTTTGCCCGCTCGGGTATCGAGAGCGCGCTGCTGGACGCCCAGGGCAAGCGCCTCGGCCTGCCGGTCAGCGAGCTGCTCGGCGGCCGCGTGCGCGACAGTCTCGAAGTGGCCTGGACCCTGGCCTCCGGCGACACCGCCCGCGACATCGCCGAAGCCGAGCAGATGCTCGACATCCGCCGCCACCGCATCTTCAAGCTGAAGATCGGCGCCAACCCGCTGGAGCAGGACCTCAAGCATGTGGTGGCGATCAAGAAGGCGCTGGGCGACCGCGCCAGCGTGCGCGTGGACGTCAACCAGGGCTGGGACGAATCCCAGGCCGTCCGTGGCTGCCAGGTGCTCGGCGAGAACGGCATCGACCTCATCGAACAGCCCATCTCGCGGATTAACCGCAGCGGCCAGGTGCGCCTGAACCAGCGCAGCCCGGCGCCGATCATGGCCGACGAATCCATCGAGAGCGTGGCCGACGCCTTCAGCCTCGCCGCTGACGGCGCCGCCAGCATCTTCGCCCTGAAGATCGCCAAGAACGGTGGCCCGCGCGCCGTGCTGCGCACTGCGCAGATCGCCGAAGCCGCCGGCATCGCGCTGTACGGCGGGACCATGCTCGAAGGCGCGGTCGGCACCCTGGCCTCGGCCCACGCCTTCCTCACCCTGGAGAAGCTGACCTGGGCCACCGAGCTGTTCGGCCCGCTGCTGCTCACCGAGGAAATCGTCACCGAGGCGCCGGTCTACCGCGACTTCCAGCTGCACGTTCCGCGCACGCCCGGCCTGGGCCTGACCCTCGACGAGGAGCGCCTGGCGCGCTTCCGACGCCACTGATTTGCAACCCTTTCCGACTGCCCGATAGAGGAGAAGACCCGATGCTGTTCCACGTGAAGATGACCGTGAAATTGCCCGTCGATATGGACCCGGCGAAAGCCGCCCAGCTCAAGGCCGACGAGAAGGAGCTGGCCCAGCGCCTGCAGCGCGAGGGCAAGTGGCGCCACCTGTGGCGCATCGCCGGGCACTACGCCAACTACAGCGTGTTCGACCTCGCCAGCGTCGAGGAACTGCACGACACCCTGATGCAGCTGCCGCTGTTCCCCTACATGGACATCGAGGTCGACGGGCTCTGTCGCCATCCGTCCTCGATCCATACCGACGACCGCTGATTTACGTCCCGGACGAATCAACAAGAACAAGACTTGAGGATCGCATCATGACCGTGAAGATTTCCCAGACTGCCGACATCCAGAAGTTCTTCGAAGAGGCCAGCGGCGCCCTGAATGACCAGGGCAACCCGCGCGTGAAGAACCTCGTCCTGCGCATCCTGCAGGACACCGCGAAACTGATCGAAGACATGAACGTCACCCCCGACGAGTTCTGGAAAGCGGTGGACTACCTCAACCGACTCGGCTCCCGCCAGGAAGCCGGCCTGGTCGTCGCCGGCCTCGGCGTCGAGCACTACCTCGACCTGCTGCTGGACGCCCAGGACGCGGCTGCCGGCATCGGCGGCGGTACCCCGCGCACCATCGAAGGCCCGCTGTATGTGGCCGGCGCGCCGCTGTCCGAAGGCGAAGCGCGGATGGACGACGGCAAGGACGCGGGTACCGTGATGTTCCTTTCCGGCCGCGTGTTCGACCCGCAGGGCAAGCCGCTGGCTGGCGCCGTGGTCGACCTCTGGCACGCGAACACCCAGGGTACCTACTCGTACTTCGATAGCACCCAGTCCGAGTTCAACCTGCGCCGGCGCATCGTCACCGACGCCGAAGGCCGCTACAAGGCCCGCAGCATCGTGCCCAGCGGCTACGGCTGCCCGCCGGACGGCCCGACCCAGGAGCTGCTCGACCAGCTCGGTCGCCACGGCCAGCGCCCGGCGCACATCCACTTCTTCATCTCCGCGCCGGGGCATCGCCACCTGACCACGCAGATCAACCTCGCGGGTGACCAGTACCTGTGGGACGACTTCGCCTACGCCACCCGAGACGGGCTGATCGGCGAGGTGCGTTTTGTCGAGGACGCGGCTGCCGCCAAGGCGCGTGGTGTGGACGGGCGCTTCGCCGAGATCGAGTTCGACTTCCAGCTGCAGCAGGCGGTTTCCGTCGATGCCGAGGACCGCAGCAACCGCCCTCGCGCGCTGCAGGAAGCGTGATCCCCGCCAACGTCCGGCCTTGCCGGTAACCCCGCCGTAGGATGGCGTGGAGCGCAGCGATACCCATCAATCCGTGCGCCGACAGCATGGGTATCGCTGCGCTCCACCCATCCTACCCAGAGCGCTCTGCTGCACTGGAACTCGTGCTGTGGCGGGCCTGGCTCCGCTCGATCCGCCCCGCAATCCAGCCGTTAGCCCCCTAAGAGAAGTGTTCGATATTCGCACCAATAGTCGATTATCGCATTGTTCGTCCATCCCCCCGACGGTACTGTTTTCCCATCGGCACCCCTACACAACGAGACCGACCATGGCTGAACTCCTGACTCTCCGCGAAGCGGTCGAGCGCTTCGTCAACGACGGCGACACCGTCGCGCTCGAAGGCTTCACCCACCTGATCCCGACCGCTGCCTCCCACGAGCTGATCCGCCAGGGCAAGAAAGACCTGCACCTGGTGCGCATGACCCCCGACCTGGTCTATGACCTGCTGATCGGTGCCGGCTGCGTGCGCAAGCTGACCTTCTCCTGGGGCGGCAACCCCGGTGTCGGTTCGCTGCATCGCCTGCGTGACGCGGTGGAGAAGGGCTGGCCGCGGGAGCTGGAGATCGACGAGCACAGCCACGCCGACCTCGCCAACTCCTACGTCGCCGGCGCCTCGGGCCTGCCGTTCGCCGTGCTGCGCGCCTACGCCGGTTCCGACCTGCCGAAGGTCAACCCGAACATCAAGTTCATCAACTGCCCGTTCACCGGTGAGCAATTGGCTGCCGTGCCGTCGGTGCGTCCGGATGTCACCGTGATCCACGCGCAGAAGGCCGACCGCAAGGGCAACGTGCTGCTGTGGGGCATCCTTGGCGTGCAGAAGGAAGCCGCCCTGGCCGCCAAGCGCTGCATCGTCACCGTCGAGGAAATCGTCGACGACCTGAATGCGCCGATGAACTCCTGCGTGCTGCCGACCTGGGCGCTGTCCGCCGTCTGCCTGGTGCCCGGCGGTTCGCACCCGTCCTACGCCCACGGCTACTCCGAGCGCGACAACCGCTTCTACCAGGCCTGGGACCCGATCGCCCGCGACCGCGACACCTTCAACGCCTGGATCGATACCTACATCCGCGGCACGAAAGATTTCAACGAGTTCAAAGCCAAGCTCGCGGAGGCCAAGTAATGAGCGCCTACAGCACCAATGAAATGATGACCGTGGCCGCCGCCCGCCGCCTGAAGAACGGTGCCGTCTGCTTCGTCGGCATCGGCCTGCCATCCAAGGCCGCCAACCTCGCGCGTCTGACCGCCTCGCCGGACGTGGTCCTGATCTACGAATCCGGCCCCATCGGCGCCAAGCCCAGCGTGCTGCCGCTGTCCATCGGTGACGGCGAACTGGCCGAAACCGCGGACACCGTGGTGCCCACCGGCGAGATTTTCCGCTACTGGCTGCAGGGCGGGCGCATCGACGTCGGCTTCCTCGGCGCGGCCCAGGTCGACCGCTTCGGCAACATCAACACCACCGTCATCGGCGACTACAACAAGCCGAAGGTGCGCCTGCCCGGCGCTGGCGGCGCGCCGGAGATCGCCGGTTCCGCCAAGGAAGTGCTGATCATCCTCAAGCAGTCCCACCGCACCTTCGTCGACAAGCTGGCCTTCATCACCTCGGTCGGCTTCGGCGAGGGCGGCGACCACCGCCAGCAGCTCGGCCTGCCCGGCAAGGGGCCGGTGGCGATCATCACTGACCTGTGCATCATGGAGCCGGAAGCCGGCAGCAACGAATTCATCGTCACCACCCTGCACCCGGGCGTGACCCGCGAGCAGGTGGTCGAGAACACCGGCTGGGCGATCCGCTTCGCCGAGCAGGTGACCGAGACCGTCGCGCCGACCGACGTCGAGCTGGAAGCCCTGCGCGCCCTCGAAGCCCGCACCGCCGCCGCCCACGGCCAGCTGGGAGGTGAGGAATGAGCCGCGAGGTCTTCATCTGCGACGCCGTGCGCACGCCCATCGGCCGCTTCGGCGGCTCGCTTTCCGGCGTGCGCGCCGACGACCTCGCCGCCGTGCCGGTGAAGGCGCTGCTGGAACGTAACCCGCAAGTCGACTGGGCCGCGCTGGACGAGGTCTACCTCGGCTGCGCCAACCAGGCCGGCGAGGACAACCGCAACGTGGCGCGTATGGCGCTGCTGCTGGCTGGCCTGCCGGAAAGCGTGCCGGGCGTGACCCTCAACCGTCTCTGCGCCTCGGGCCTGGACGCGGTAGGCACCGGCTTCCGCGCCATCGCCAGCGGCGAGGCCGAGCTGGTCATCGCCGGCGGCGTCGAGTCCATGTCCCGCGCGCCCTACGTGATGGGCAAGGCCGACAGCGCCTTCGGCCGCGGCCAGAAGATCGAGGACACCACCATCGGCTGGCGCTTCATCAATCCGCTGATGAAGGCGCAGTACGGCGTGGACGCCATGCCGCAGACAGCCGACAACGTGGCCGATGACTACAACGTCAACCGCGCTGACCAGGACGCCTTCTCCCTGCGCAGCCAGCAGCGTGCCGGCGTCGCCCAGGCCAACGGCTACTTTGCCGAGGAAATCGTCCCGGTGGTGATCAAGGGCCGCAAGGGCGAGACCGTCGTCGACACCGACGAACACCCGCGCCCGGACACCACCCTGGAAGCGCTGGCCAAGCTCAAGCCGGTCAACGGCGAAGGCAAGACCGTTACTGCCGGCAACGCTTCCGGCGTGAACGACGGCGCCGTGGCGCTGATCCTCGCCAGCGCCGAGGCGGTGAAGAAACACGGCCTGACGCCGAGGGCGAAAGTGCTCGGCATGGCCAGCGCTGGCGTCGCTCCGCGCGTGATGGGCATCGGTCCGGTGCCGGCGGTGCGCAAGCTGCTGGAGCGCCTGAACCTGTCGGTCGACCAGTTCGATGTCATCGAGCTGAACGAAGCCTTTGCCGCGCAGGGCCTGGCGGTGACCCGTGATCTGGGCATCGCCGATGACGACGCACGGGTGAACCCCAACGGCGGCGCCATCGCCCTCGGCCACCCGCTGGGTGCCAGCGGCGCGCGCCTGGTACTGACCGCTGTGCACCAGCTGCAGAAGTCCGGCGGCAAGCTCGGCCTGTGCACCATGTGCGTGGGCGTAGGGCAGGGCGTGGCGTTGGTCGTCGAGCGCGTGTAATCGCTCAGCCGTGTAGACCGTAGGGCGCATAACGCGCCAGCGCTTATCCGTCGAGTAGCCGGCGGATAACCTGTGCCAGGTTATGCGCCCTACGCCAGCTCTCCGGTCATACTGTCCGACAACGCCCGCCGATCTCCGGAGCCACCCCAGTGAGCACCCACCTTCTGTTCGACGCCTACTTCACCCAGCCTGCCATGCGCGCGATCTTCAGCGACCACGGCCGGGTGCAGGGCATGCTCGACTTCGAGGCCGCATTGGCTCGTGCCGAGGCCCGTGTGGGCGTGATCCCGGCGAGCGCCGTGGCGCCCATCGCCGCCGCCTGCCGCGCCGAACTCTACGATTTTGCCGCACTGGCGCAGGCCATCTGCAGCGCCGGCAATTCCGCGATCCCGCTGGTGAAGGCGCTGGGCAAGCGCATCGCCGCCGAAGACGCCGAAGCCGAGCGCTACGTGCACCTGGGCGCCACCAGCCAGGACGCCATGGACTCCGGGCTGGTCCTGCAGTTGCGTGGCGCCATCGAGCTGCTCGAAGGCGACCTCGCCCGGCTGGCTGACGCGCTCGCCGTAAAAGCACAAGCCCACGCCGGCACGCCCATGGTCGGCCGCACCTGGCTGCAGCACGCCACGCCCGTCACCCTCGGCATGAAGATCGCCGGCTGGCTGGGTGCGATTACCCGCCATCGCCAGCGGCTGAGCGAACTCAAGCCGCGCCTGCTGTGCCTGCAATTCGGCGGCGCCTCCGGCAGTCTCGCCGCGCTGGGCGAGCAGGGCTTCGCCGTGGCCGACGCGCTGGCTGAAGAGCTGGACCTGCAACTCCCCGAACAACCCTGGCACACCCAGCGCGACCGCCTGGTGGAGTTCGCCAGCCTGCTCGGCCTGATTGCCGGCAGCCTCGGCAAACTGGGCCGCGATCTCAGCCTGCTGATGCAGACCGAGGCCGGCGAAGTCTTCGAGCCTTCCGCGCCGGGCAAGGGTGGTTCCTCCACCATGCCGCACAAGCGCAACCCGGTGGGCGCCGCAGTGCTGATCGGCGCGGCCACCCGCGCGCCGGGCCTGGTCTCGACCCTGTTCGCCGCGATGCCCCAGGAGCACGAGCGCAGCCTCGGCCTGTGGCACGCTGAATGGGAAAGCCTGCCGGAGCTGTGCTGCCTCGTCTCCGGTGCGTTGCAACAGGCGCTGAGCCTGGTGCCAGGCCTGGAGGTCGACGCCGGGCGCATGCTGGCGAACCTCGACCTGACCCGTGGCCTGGTGCTCGCCGAAGCCGTGAGCATCGCCCTGGCCCAGCGCATTGGTCGCGACGCCGCGCACCACCTGGTGGAGCAGTGCTGCAAGCAGGCGGTGAAGGAGGGCGCACATCTGCGCGCGGTGCTCGGCGCCAACGCCGAGGTCGCCGCCCAACTGAATGCCGGGGAACTGGATCGCCTGCTCGATCCCGCCCATTACCTGGGCCAGGCGCGCCGCTGGGTCGAGCGCGCGCTGGCCGAACACCAAGTACTTTCCTTGCGCAAAGAATCCCCATAGGAGCCTTGCATGCCTGCCGTACATCTCGCCGATGGCGACCTGAATTACTTACTTGAAGGGCCGCAACTCTCAGGCCCCACCGACGCTCCGGTTTTGGTGCTGTCCAACTCGCTGGGTACTGACCTGCACATGTGGGACGCGCAGGTCGCGGCTTTCGCCGAGCACTTCCGCGTGCTGCGCTATGACACCCGTGGCCACGGCGGCTCACTGGTCACCCCCGGCCCGTACAGCATCGAGCAGAACGGCCGTGACGTGCTGGCCCTGCTGGACGCGCTGGACATCCCGCGCGCGCATTTCTGCGGCCTGTCCATGGGTGGCCTGATCGGCCAGTGGCTGGCCATCCATGCACCGGAGCGCATCGAGCGTCTGGTGGTGTGCAACACCGCCGCGAAGATCGGCACCCCGGAAGTCTGGAACCCGCGCATCGAGACCGTGCTCAGTGGCGGCGCCGAGGCTATGCGCAACCTGCGTGACGCGTCGATCTCGCGCTGGTTCACTGCGGACTTCGCCGAGGCGGAGCCGGGCAAGGTCGAGCCTATCGTCGGCATGCTGGCGCAGACCTCGCCGGAAGGTTACGCAGCCAACTGCGCGGCTGTGCGTGATGCCGATTTTCGTGGCGAGATCGGTGCGATCACTGCGCCGACCCTGGTGGTCTGCGGCGCTGCCGACCCGGTGACCACCACCGAGGACGGCCGCTTCCTGCAGGCACGCATTCCCGGCGCCGAGCTGGTGGAGTTCCGCGCCGCGCACCTGTCCAACGTGCAGGCCGGCGATGCCTTCAGCCAGCGTGTGCTGGACTTCCTGCGTGCCTGATCGCTTTTGCTCTTGTAGGAGTTAGAGATGGACGAGAAAGAACGCTACGAAGCCGGCATGCAGGTGCGCCGCGCGGTACTGGGCGACGCCCACGTCGACCGCAGCCTGCAGAAGCGCAACGCCTTCAACGAAGAGTTCCAGGAAATGATCACCCGTCATGCCTGGGGTGACATCTGGACCCGTCCCGGCCTGCCGCGCCACACCCGCAGCCTGATCACCATCGCCATGCTGATCGGCATGAACCGCGAAGGCGAGCTGACGCTGCACCTGCGCGCCGCACGCAACAACGGCGTGACCCGCGAAGAGATCAAGGAAGTCCTGCTGCAGAGCGCGATCTACTGTGGCATCCCGGCCGCCAACGCCACCTTCCACCTCGCCGAGGCGGTGTGGGACGAGCTGGGCACCGAGTCGCTGGGCGACGCCTGATCAGCGCCGCCCGGACCACGCATCCAGGCGGTGACTGCTTGGCTGACGCTCGGGCCGCTCTGGTAGGGCGGATAACGCGCCAGCGTTATCCGCCGCAGGATTTGCCGGCGGATCTCCTGTTCCAGGTTATGCGCCCTACGACTCTGATTTGTCGGTGTAGGGCGCGCGAGCAAGCTTGCTCCTACAAGAGCAAGAGCCCCTCACCCTAACCCTCTCCCGCAAGCGGGAGAGGGGACCGTTCGGTGTAGTGAGCATCCATGGCGTCAGCCGGCACAATCTGCCCCCTCTCCCTCCGGGAGAGGGCTGGGGTGAGGGGAGTGCATCGGCACGGTGTCACCTGAGAACCTCAACTCTCCAGTTCCTTCCGATCCCTGAACAGCTCGAGCGCCTGCGGGTTGGCCAGCGCGTCGGTGTTCTTCACCGGCTGGCCGTGCACCACGTTGCGTACCGCCAGTTCGACGATCTTGCCGCTGATGGTGCGCGGGATGTCGGCGACTGCGAGAATCTTCGCCGGCACGTGGCGTGGGGTGGTGTTGCTGCGGATGGTCTGGCGGATGCGTTCCTGCAGCGCTTCGTCCAGTTCTACGCCGTCACGCAGTCGCACGAACAGCACCACGCGCACGTCGCCCTGCCACTCCTGGCCGATGGCGATGGACTCCAGCACCTGTTCGATCTTCTCCACCTGGCGATAGATTTCCGCGGTGCCGATGCGCACGCCGCCGGGGTTGAGCACGGCATCGGAACGGCCATGGATCACCAGACCGCCGTGTGCGGTTTCCTCGGCGTAGTCGCCATGGGCCCAGACGCCGGGGAAGGTGGCGAAGTAGGCATCGAGAAATCTCTCGTTGTTCTCGTCGTTCCAGAAGCCCGCCGGGATCGACGGGAAGTGCCGCGCACAGACCAGCTCGCCTTTCTCGCCGCGCACCGGCCTGCCGGCCTCGTCCCAGACTTCCACCGCCATACCCAGTGCCTTGCACTGGATTTCCCCGCGCCACACCGGCAGGGTCGGGTTACCGATGGCGAAGCAGGAAACGATGTCGGTGCCGCCGGAGATCGACGACAGGCAGAGGTCGGGCTTCACCTCGCGGTAGACGTAGTCGAAGCTCTCGTGGGCCAGCGGCGAGCCGGTCGAGAGCAGGGTCTTCAGACGCTCCAGCGAGTGGCTCTGGCGTGGCCGCACGTTGGCCTTTTCCAGTGCGGCGATGTACTTGGCGCTGGTGCCGAACACGCTGATGTTCTCCGCGTCGATCAGGTCCATCAGGCGCTCGGGGCCGGGGTGGAAGGGGGAGCCATCGTAGAGCACCAGCGTCGCGCCGACGGCGAGTCCCGAGACCAGCCAGTTCCACATCATCCAGCCGCAGGTGGTGTAGTAGAACAGCGTGTCGTCGTTGCCCAGATCGACGTGCAGGCCGTGCTCCTTCAGGTGCTGCAGCAGCACGCCGCCGGCGCCGTGGACAATGCACTTGGGGACGCCGGTGGTGCCGGAGGAGTAGAGGATGTACAGCGGGTGGTCGAAAGGCACCGGGGTGAATACCGGCTCGCCGCCGCTGTGGAAGAAGTCCTGCCAGAGGCTGACCAGCGCCGGCGTCTGGAAGTCGCTGCGTCGCGCGTGGCCGTTGGCGTAGGGGACGATCACCAGCTGCTCCAGGGTGGGCAGCTGGGCGAGGATTTCGTTGAGCTTGGCGCTGAGGTCCAGCATCTTGCCGGCGTAGCGGTAGCCGGCGCAGGCGATCAGCACCTTGGGTTCGATCTGGCCGAAGCGGTCGATCACGCCATGGGTGCCGAAGTCCGGCGAGCAGCTCGACCAGGTGGCGCCGAGGCTGGTGGTGGCGAGCATGCCGACCACCGTCTGCCAGGTGTTGGGCATGAAGGCCGCGACGCGGTCGCCGACGCCCACGCCGGCTTCGCGCAGGGCACGCTGCAGGCCGGCGACCTGGGCGGCCAGCTCGGCATGGCTGATCACCTCGCGACGCTCATCCTCGCTGATGGCGATCAGCGCCGGCTTGTTGTCGCGGCGGCGCAGCAGGTGTTCGGCGAAGTTCAGGGTGGCGCCGGGGAACCAGCGCGCATCGGGCATTTCCGGGCCTTCCTCGAGGACTGCCGTGGGTGCCTCGTGGAACTGCACGCCGAAGGTGTCGATGATGGCCAGCCAGAAGGCTTCGCGCTCGGCGATGCTCCAGGCGTGCAATGCGGCGTAGTCGGGCAGGTCGACTCCGTGCTGCTGCGCCACCTTGCGGCGGAAGGCGTCCATCCGGGTGGCGGCGATGCGTTCGGGGGAGGGTGTCCAGAGCAGTGGGTTCATTGACGACGACTCCAGCGAAGGAACGGTGGGCACCGCCGACCAGCGGCCCCCATCATCTTGACACGAAGCGTCGCCGGAAGTGCTTCGCCGCTGCGGGTGGATCACTGCGCGACCCAACCGCCATCCATGTTCCAGGCGGCGCCGCGGACCTGGGCGGCGGCTTCAGAACACAAGAATAGCGCCAGCTCGCCCAGCTGGTCGGCAGTGACGAAGTCGAGCGACGGCTGCTTCTCCGCCAGCAGGTCGTGGCGTGCCTGTTCGGGTGTGACACCGGCCGCTATGCGCGCGTCGATCTGCTGCTGCACCAGCGGCGTCAGCACCCAGCCTGGGCAGATGGCGTTGCAGGTGATGGCGCTGGTGGCGGTTTCCAGGGCGGTGGTCTTGGTCAGGCCGATCACCCCGTGCTTGGCGGCCACGTAGGCGCTCTTGCCGGCGGAGGCGACCAGGCCGTGGGTCGAGGCGATATTGAGGATGCGCCCCCAGCCGCGCTGGCGCATGCCCGGCAACGCCAGGCGGGTGGTGTGGAACACCGAGGAGAGGTTGATGGCGATGATCGCGTTCCAGCGCTCCACGGGGAACTCCTCCAGCGCCGCGACGTGCTGGATGCCCGCGTTGTTGACCAGGATGTCGAGGCCGCCGAACTCGCGCTCGACGTATTCGATCATCTGCCCAACCTGCTCGGGTTGCGCCATGTCTGCGCCGTGGTGGCCGATGCGTGTGCCATGTACCGACAGCTCGCGTACCGTCGCGTCGATATCGCCGAAGCCGTTGACCACCACGTTGGCACCCGCCTGTGCCAGGCGCGCGGCGATGCCCAGGCCGATGCCGCTGGTGGAGCCGGTGACCAGTGCGGTCTTGCCTTTGAGAGTCATGCAAATCTCCTCTGGAACGGGTTGGCCGCATTGCTGCGACTATCAATACACAGGACTGCCCAGAATTCGTTTGTGGCCTTGCGAGCTGGAGCAGAACAGGGAACAAGCAGGCGAGGGCGCGGAGTTGACGTGTAGTCAATGAGCAGTCATCGCCTGCTTTTGACGCAGTTATGCCGACGCGCAGCTAGCCACAAGCGGATTCTTATACGATCCCGGTGGCGTAGAAGGTACCTATCACCACGAACACCGCGAGGGTCTTGATCAGGGTGATGGCGAAGATGTCCTTGTAGGCCTCGCGGTGGGTCAGGCCGGTAACCGCGAGCAGGGTGATGACCGCGCCGTTGTGCGGCAGGGTATCCATGCCGCCAGAGGCCATGGCCGCGACCCGGTGCAGCACTTCCAGCGGGATGTTGGCGGCGTGGGCGGCGGCGATGAACTGCTCGGACATGGCCGCCAGGGCGATGCTCATGCCGCCCGACGCCGAGCCGGTGATGCCGGCCAGGGTGGTGACGGTGATGGCTTCGTTGATCAGCGGATCGGGAATCTTCTTCAGCGCATCGGCCAGCACCAGGAAGCCCGGCAGCGAGGCGATCACCGCACCGAAGCCGTATTCCGAAGCCGTGTTCATGGCCGCCAGCAGCGCGCCGCCCACGGCGGTCTTGCTGCCCTCGGCAAGCTTGCTGCGGATCACCGCGAAGCTGGTCACCAGCACCAGCAGGATGCCCAGCAGCAGCGCCGCCTGCACCGCCCAGATGCCGGTCAGCTTGGCCACGTCGCTGGCCACCGGCGCGGCCATGCCGGCCAGTTGCAGGCTGTGGGTCTTGCCGTAGACCTGGGGAATCCAGTGGGTGAACAGCAGGTTGGCGACGCCCACCAGCACCAGCGGCGAGAGCGCCAGCAGCGGGTTGGGCAGCCGGATGTCGTCGGCGGTTTCCGGCTCGTTGCGCAACTCGCTGCCGTAGCCCTCGCCGGCGGCGCGCGCCTTGCCGGCCTGGCGACGGAGGAACAGCATGCCGACGGTGAACACGAACAGGCTGCCGATCAGCCCCAGCCAGGGCGCGGCCCAGCCGGTGGTGTTGAAGAAGGCGGTGGGGATGATGTTCTGGATCTGCGGGGTGCCGGGCAGGGCATCCATGGTGAAACTGAACGCGCCCAGGGCGATGGTCGCCGGGATCAGCCGCTTGGGAATGTTGCTCTGGCGGAACATCTCGGCGGCGAACGGATAGACCGCGAACACCACCACGAACAGCGAGACGCCGCCGTAGGTGAGCAGGGCGCAGACCAGCACGATCACCAGCATCGCCTGGCTGGTGCCAAGCAGGCGGATGGCGGCGGCGACAATGGAGCGCGAGAAGCCCGACAGCTCGATCAGCTTGCCGAACACCGCGCCGAGCAGGAACACCGGGAAGTAGAGTTTGACGAAGCCGACCATCTTCTCCATGAACACCCCGGTGAAGGCCGGGGCGACGGCGGCAGGGTCCGTCAGCAGCACCGCGAGCAGTGCCGCGATGGGGGCGAAGAGGATCACGCTGTAGCCGCGGTAGGCGGCGAGCATCAGCAGGGCGAGGGCCGCAAGGGCGATGACCACGCTCATCGAAGTATCTCCAGTTGTCGCGCGGCCAGGAGCCGCGCGTCGTTCTTGTTGTAGTGGGCTTGCTTGACGATCAGGAGTCAGGCGGTCAGTTGGTTACCAGAGCGGCAGCACGTAGCTGAGGATCAGGCGGTTCTCGTCCAGGTCGTTGCCGAAGTGGCTGGAGCGCACCGTCGCGTTGCGCCACTTCACGCCGACGTTCTTCAGCGGGCCGCTCTGCACCACGTAGCCGATGTCGGTGTCGCGTTCCCATTCCTTGCCTTCGGGCTTGCCTGCACCCAGCTCGATGTTGTCGCCGGACAGGTAGCGCGTCATGAAGGTCAGGCCAGGAACCCCGAGGGCACCAAAGTCGTAGTCGTAGCGGGCCTGCCAGGATTTCTCGTCGCGGTTGGCGAAGTCGCCGATCTGCACGAAGTTGACCAGGAAGGCGTCGGTACCGCTGATGTAGGCGAAGCCGGTGTCGCCGCTCATCTTCTGGTAGCCGACGCCGAAGCCGTGGCCGCCCAGGGTGTAGGTGAGCATCGCGCCGAAGGCGCGGTTGTCGACGTTGCTGTGGCCGTCGTCGTCGGAACGCGCGTAGCGCAGGTCGGTCTTCAGCGACTGGCTGGCGGCGAGAGGCAGCACGTGCACCAGGTTGACGATGTGCTGGTCGTAGAGCCCGTCGAGCTTGGCATAGCTGTAGCCGGTGGTCAGTTGCGGCGTCCACTTGTAGCTCAGGCCGGCGAAGTCGAACTGGTCGCTGGTGTCGGTCGCGACGATGCCGCGCGCGCTGCCGCTGGTGACGGTCATGTCCTCGCGGTTGGACGAGTCGCGCTGGCTCACCTGGCGCAGGCGACCGCCGTCGAAGGTCAGGCCGGCGAACTCGGCGGAATTCAGGTGCGCGCCTTCGAAGGTCTGCGGCAACAGGCGCGAATCGTTGGCCAGCACAGTGGGCAGCTTGGGCAGCAGGGTGCCGATCTTCAGTGTGCTTTTGGAGGCGCGCAGCTTGGCAGTCAGGCCCAGCTCGCTGTAGTCGTCCGGCGCGCCGTTGACCTTGTCCTTGTCGCGCGGCAGCAGGCCGGAGCCAGCGCGGTCGGGGCTGGAATCCAGCTTCACGCCGAGCAGGCCGAGGGCATCCACGCCCACGCCGATGGTGCCTTCGGTGTAGCCGGATTCGTAGCGCAGCAGAAAGCCCTGGGCCCATTCGTCCTGCTTGGACTGCGTGGCGTTGTCCTGGCGGAAGTCGCGGTTGAAGTAGAAGTTGCGCAGTTCGACGCTGGCCTTGCTGTCGGCAAGAAATTCGGCGAAGGCCTGGGGCGAAAGGGCGAGGGTGGAGCCGAGGGCGGTCAGAACGGCGGCATGATTGAGCGTGGAGCGGCTCATCGGTGATCTCCTGGCGCGGCGCCGTGTGCGAAGCGGGACTAGCCGTGGTGTCCGCTGGGGTCTGTTCGCGTTCGGGCTGCGTTGATTGTTGTTATGTCGGCTGTGCGGCGCGAAGGCCGCGAGAGGTGACATAGCCAGGACCGTGCCAGGATTGTAACTATCTGATTTTTAAGTCTTATTTTTAGAATAACGGCTGCCGGAAGATGGTATCTGTCTCTGAATGGAGACGAATTTCCGCAAAGCTTTGCCAGGGGGCATTGATTTTGCGGAGAGACCGAACTGTCTCTTTTTTGAGACTTGTCTCTGTTTCGGGATTATCGGGTCAGGGTTGCAAACCCAGCGCCGCCATCTTCTTGTACAGGGTGGAGCGGCCCAGTCCTAGGCGCTGCGCGGCGGCGTCGACGTTGCCGGCCTGCTCGGCCAGGGTGTTGGCGATCAGCTCGCGCTCGAAGGCATCCCGTGCCGCATAGAAATCCTGCCCTTCGCCCAGCCTGGCTGACGGCGCTGTCATGCCGGGCGGCAGCGGTTGCAGTTCTCCCAGTGCGGAGCGCAGGCCGGCGGCGTCGATCTGCGGGCGGTCGCCCAGCAGCACGGTGCGCTCCAGCAGGTTGCGCAGTTCGCGCACGTTGCCCGGCCAGGCGTGCCGGGCGAGCAGGGCGAGGCCGCCGGCATCCAGCTCGAAGAGGGTCTGACGGTCGTCGCGCAGGCCGTCGAGGATGGCTTCGCAAAGCGCCGGCAGGTCTTCCAGGCGCTCGCGCAGCGGCGGAATCTCGATGGGCAGGACGTTGATGCGGTAGAACAGGTCGGCGCGGAAACGCCCTTCGCGCACGGCGGCGTCGAGGTCGATGGAGGTGGCAGCAATCAGGCGGATGTCGCTGCGCAGCACCTCATTGGAGCCCACCGGCTCGAATTCCTTTTCCTGCAGCACGCGCAGCAGCTTGCTCTGCAGGGTCAGCGGCATGTCGCCGATCTCGTCGAGGAACAGCGTACCGCCCTGGGCGATCTGCAGCTTGCCGGCGCGGCCCTTGCGGTCGGCGCCGGTGAAGGCGCCCGGTGCGGTGCCGAAGAACTCGGCTTCCAGCAGGGTCTCGGGGATGGCGGCGGCGTTGAGGCTGACGAAGGGTTTGTCTGCGCGTGGCGAAGATGCATGGATGGCATGGGCGAGCAGTTCCTTGCCGGTGCCGGTCTCGCCCAGCAGCAGGATCGGCGCCTCGCTGGCGGCCCCCCGGCGGGCGCGGCGCTTCACTTCCAGGCTGGCCGCGCTGGTGCCGATGAAGTGCGCGAAGCTGTACTTGGCCTGGCGCGCCTGCAGCAGCGAGCGGGTCGAGGCCAGTTCGGCCTGCATGCGCTGGTAACGGGTGAGCAGCGGCGAGAGTGCGCGCAGTTCGTCGAACAGGGCGAAGCCAATGCCGCCGATGACAACGCCTGAATCGTCGCGGATCGGCACGCGCATGACCACCAGCGGGTCCTTGGCCATGTCGAGGATGTCCAGCAGCATCGGCCGGCCGCTGCTGACCACTTCGCGCATCAGGCTGCCGGGGATTACCTGCTCCACCGGGCGGCCGACGGCCTGCTCGGCGCTGTCCAGCCCGAAGCGCTGGGCGTAGCGCTGGTTGATCCAGACAATGCGCGCCTCGCGGTCGACTATCACCGTGCCTTCGCTGAACTGCTCGAAGATCTCGAACAGCGAGCGGATCGCCAGTTGGCGGACGCTGGGGTAGTCCTTGAGGCTGTCGGTATCGGTCATCGGTGGGCCGTGCGCGAGGAGGGCAGAGGGCGCACTGTACCGGGATGTGGAGATGAGGTCAGCCGGGTAGGGCGTTATCCGCCGATCCTTCGGCGGCGCATAAAGCGTTCCGCTTTATGCGCCCTGCGGTCTGCGACGAGTGTCGTGGATCCCTGTCAGCGCTTGGACAGCTGCGCCTTGGCCACGCGCGAGCCGTTGGGCTTGTCGAGTACGGCGCAGATGCGCTGGCCGGCGTCGATCAGCAGGTCCAGGTCGATGCCGGTGTGGATGCCCAGGCCGTTAAGCAGGTAGAGCACGTCCTCGGTGGCGACGTTGCCGGTGGCGCCCTTGGCATAGGGGCAACCGCCGAGGCCCGCGACCGAGCTGTCGAACACCGCGATGCCTTCCAGCAGGCTCGCGTAGACGTTCGCCGTGGCCTGGCCATAGGTGTCGTGGAAGTGCCCGGCCAGTTGCGCACGCGGCACGCGCTGGCCGACGACTTCGAACATGTGCCGGGTAGCGCCGGCGGTGCCGACGCCGATGGTATCGCCCAGGGAGACTTCGTAGCAGCCCATGGCGTGCAGTTCCGCGGCAACGGCGGCGACCTGTTCCGCGTCCACCTCACCCTGGTAGGGGCAGCCGAGCACGCAGGAGACGTAGCCGCGCACGCGCACGCCGTGCTGGCGCGCCGCTTCCATGATCGGGACGAAGCGCTCCAGGCTCTCCTTGATCGAGCAGTTGATGTTCTTCTGCGAGAAGGCCTCGGAGGCGGCGGCGAATACCGCGACTTCCTTCACCTGCGATTCCAGTGCGGCCTCGAAGCCCTTCAGGTTTGGCGCCAACGCGGCGTAGGTGACGCCCGCCTTCTGCTGGATGCCGGCGAAGACTTCCGCCGAGCCGGCCATCTGCGGCACCCACTTGGGCGAGACGAAGCTGCCGACCTCGATGTAGCTCAGGCCGGCGGCGGTGAGGTCGTCCACCAGGCGCACCTTGTCGGCGACGGCGATGGGCTGTTTCTCGTTCTGCAGGCCGTCGCGCGGGCCGACTTCGACCAGGCGGACGGATGGGGGCAGGGTCATTTGCGGTCCTCGTAGTGTTCCGTGGAGGAGGGTGCGCAATGCTCGGCACCCTCTCCCTAACCCTCTCCCTGAAGGGAGAGGGGACTGTCCTGAGCGGCGGGAGGCTTCCGGTTCACGCGGAAGGTCCGCGTGGCACGGATACTCCCTCTCCCTTCAGGGAGAGGGCGGGGGAGAGGGGCTTTCGGTCGTTATTCCGACGCTTCTTCCAGTTCCACCAGCGCCGTACCTTCCGACACCAGTTCGCCTTCGCTGCAATACAGCGATTTCACCACGCCAGCGTGCGGCGCGCGAATGCTGTGTTCCATCTTCATCGCTTCGAGCACTACCAGCGCGGCGCCGGCTTCGACGCTCTGGCCGGGTTCGACCAGGATGCGCACGATGCTGCCGTTCATGGGCGCGCCCAGGCCACCCTGGTGCGAGTGCGCGGCTTCGGCCTCGGCGATCGGGTCGAAGCGTTGCACGCTGACCAGCTCACCGTTCCATTCCAGGTAGAGGCTGTCGCCACGGCGGATGACCTGGTGACGGCGGCGGATGTCGCCGTCCTTCACGTCCAGATACTGGCCGTCCAGATTCGCAATGCGCTGGCCGTCGGCGTGGCGCAGGCGTACGACATGCGACTCGCCCTTGGCCAGCAGGTGAAGGTCGGTTTCCCCCGGCAGGCCACTGCGCCAGCCGCTCTGGGCGGACCACGGCGAATGGGCATCGTCGCCACGCACGCGGGCGGCTTCGCTCTGCACCCAGGCTTCGGCGGCGAGCTGCCAGAAGCGTTCGGGCAGGGCGGTGGCCGCGGGCAGCAGGTCATCCTGGTAGCGGCCGATGAAGCCGGTATCCAGCTCGCCCTCGGCGAAGGCCGGATGGGCCAGTACGCGGCGCAGGAAGGCCAGGTTGGTCTTGAAGCCGCCGACGGCGGTTTCGCCGAGCATCGACAGCAGGCGCTGGCGGGCTTCCTCGCGGTTCTCACCCCAGGCGATCAGCTTGGCCAGCATCGGGTCGTAGAACGGCGAGATGTCGTCGCCCTCGCGGATGCCGCTGTCCACCCGGCGGCCGGGGCCGGCAGCGGGTTCGCGGTACAGCGCGAGGTGGCCGCTGGCAGGCAGGAAGCCGCCCTCGGGGTCTTCGGCGTAGAGGCGCACTTCGATGGCGTGGCCGATCAGCGGCACCTGTTCCTGGGTGATCGGCAGCGGTTCGCCACGGGCAACGCGAATCTGCAGGGCGACCAGGTCGAGGCCGGTGATGGCTTCGGTGACCGGGTGCTCCACCTGCAGGCGGGTGTTCATTTCCATGAAGAAGAACTGGCCGCTGCCTTCGTCGTAGAGGAACTCCACGGTGCCGGCGCCGACGTAGCCGATGGCCTGGGCGGCGCGCACGGCGGCCTCGCCCATGCCCTGGCGCAGTTCCAGGGAGAGGCCCGGAGCCGGGGCTTCTTCGACCACTTTCTGGTGACGACGCTGGATCGAGCAGTCGCGTTCGTTGAGGTACAGGCAGTTGCCGTGCTGGTCGGCGAATACCTGGATTTCCACGTGGCGCGGCTTGGTCAGGTACTTCTCCACCAGCATGCGCGAGTCGCCGAAACCCGACTGTGCTTCACGCTGGGCGGACTCCAGCGCCTCGGCCAGTTCGGCCTCGCGCTCGACCACCTTCATACCCTTGCCACCGCCACCGGCGGCAGCCTTGAGCAGCACCGGGTAGCCGATGCGCTCGGCCTCGCGCTGGAAGGTCGCATAGTCCTGCGCCTCGCCGTGGTAGCCGGGTACCAGTGGCACGCCGGCGGTTTCCATCAGCGCCTTGGCGGCGGACTTGCTGCCCATGGCGTCGATGGCGCTGGCCGGCGGGCCGAGGAACACCAGTCCGGCCTCTTCGCAGGCGCGGGCGAAGCCGGCGTTCTCCGAAAGGAAGCCATAGCCGGGGTGGATGGCCTGGGCGCCGGCGGCTTTCGCGGCGGCGAGCACGGCGTCTGCGCGCAAGTAGCTTTCAGCGGGTTTGGCGCCGCCCAGGTCGATGGCGATATCCGCCTCTTCGACGTGACGGGCGTTGCGGTCGGTGGCGCTGTGCACGGCCACGGTGGTCAGGCCCAGGGCCTTGGCGGTGCGCATCACGCGGCAGGCGATCTCGCCGCGGTTGGCCACCAGCAGGGTATCGATCTTCTTCATCAGACTTGCTCCTGCCAGGCCGGTTTGCGTTTTTCCAGGAAGGCGCGCAGGCCTTCCTGCCCCTCGGGGCTGATGCGGATGCGGGCGATGGCGGCTTCGGTGTAGCGGCGGCGCTCGGGCGTGAGTTCGCCGGCACCGATTTCGTGGAACAGCGCCTTGCAGGCCACCAGGGCCGCCGGACTGTTGTTCAGCAGGTTGGCGATCCAGGCGTCGGCTTCGTCATCCAGGTCGGCGGCCGGGTAGTGCTCGTCCACCAGGCCCAGTTCGCGGGCGCGCAGGCCGCTGAAGCGTTCGGCAGTCATGGCGTAGCGGGTGGCGGCACGCTGGCCGATGGCCTTGGTGACGAACGGGCCGATGGTTGCGGGGATCAGGCCGATGCGCACTTCGGACAGGCAGAACTGCGCATCCTCGGCGGCCAGCGCCATGTCGCAGCAGGCCACCAGCCCGACGCCACCACCGAAGGCCGCGCCCTGCACGATGGCGAGGGTCGGCTTGTTCAGCTGGTGCAGGTTGTAGAGCAGTTCGGCGAGCTGCTGAGCGTCGTTGAGGTTGCCCTGGTAGTCCAGCTGCACGGATTCCTGCATCCACGCCAGGTCCGCGCCGCCGCAGAAGTGCCGGCCGCGGCCGCGCAGCACGACCAGGCGCACGCGCTCGTCGCTGGCCACGGCAGCCAGCGCCTGGATCAGCTCGGCGATGGTCTGGGCGTTGAAGGCGTTGTTCTTCTCCGGGCGGTTCAGCCAGAGAGTGGCAACGCCGCGCGGGTCGATATCGAGCTCGATGTTCTCGAAGGAGAAAGTCTGATAGTCGGTCATGGCAGCGGCCTTACATGCGGAAGACGCCGAAGCGCGTGGCTTCGACAGGCGCGTTGAGCGAGGCGGAGAGGGCCAGGCCGAGCACGTCGCGGGTCTGCGCCGGGTCGATGACACCGTCATCCCACAGGCGCGCGCTGGAGTAGTAGGGGTGACCCTGGCGCTCGTACTGTTCGAGGATCGGCGCCTTGATCTTCGCCTCGTCCTCGGCCGACAGCGCGTTACCGGCGCGTTCGGCCTGCTCGCGCTTGACCTGGGCGAGCACGCCGGCGGCCTGCTCGCCACCCATCACGCCGATCCGCGCGTTGGGCCACATCCACAGGAAGCGCGGGTCGTAGGCGCGGCCGCACATGCCGTAGTTACCGGCGCCGAAGCTGCCGCCGATGATCACGGTGAACTTCGGCACCTGGGCGCAGGCCACCGCGGTGACCAGCTTGGCGCCGTGCTTGGCGATGCCGCCGGCCTCGTACTTCTGGCCGACCATGAAGCCGGTGATGTTCTGCAGGAATACCAGCGGGATGCCGCGCTGGCAGGCCAGTTCGATGAAGTGCGCGCCTTTCTGCGCGGCCTCGGCGAAGAGGATGCCGTTGTTGGCGAGGATCGCCACCGGGTAGCCGTGCAGGTGGGCGAAGCCGCACACCAGGGTGGTGCCGAACAGCGCCTTGAACTCGTCGAATTCGCTGCCGTCGACCAGGCGGGCGATGATCTCGCGCACGTCGAAGGGCTGCTTGCTGTCCACCGGGATCACCCCGTACAGCTCGTCGCTGGCGTACAGCGGGGCGCGCGGGGCGCGGGTGTTGAGCTTGCCCTGCTTGGTCCAGTTGAGGTTGGCGATGCAGCGGCGGGCGATGGCCAGCGCGTGCTCGTCGTCCTCGGCGTAATGGTCGGCCACGCCGGAGGTCTTGCAGTGCACGTCGGCGCCGCCCAGGTCCTCGGCGCTCACCACTTCACCGGTGGCGGCCTTCACCAGCGGCGGGCCGGCAAGGAAGATGGTGGCCTGGTTGCGCACCATGATGGTCTCGTCGCTCATGGCCGGCACGTAGGCGCCGCCAGCGGTGCAGGAGCCCATCACCACGGCGATCTGCGGGATGCCCTGGGCGCTCATGTTGGCCTGGTTGAAGAAGATCCGGCCGAAGTGTTCGCGGTCGGGGAAGACTTCGTCCTGGCGCGGCAGGTTGGCGCCGCCGGAGTCCACCAGGTAGATGCACGGCAGGCGGTTCTGCTGGGCGATGGTCTGGGCGCGCAGGTGCTTCTTCACGGTCAGCGGGTAGTAGCTGCCGCCTTTCACCGTGGCGTCGTTGCCGACGATCATGCATTCCACGCCTTCCACGCGGCCGATGCCGGCGACCACGCCGGCGGCGGCGACGTCTTCGCCGTACACGTCATGGGCGGCGAGGGCGGAGACTTCGAGGAAGGGCGAGCCGGCGTCGAGCAGGCGGTTGATGCGTTCGCGCACCAGCAGCTTGCCGCGCGCGGTGTGCTTGGCCTGGGCGGCGGCGCCGCCGCCTTCATGGACGCGGCCGAGGACGGCGCGTAGGTCCTGGACGTTCTCCAGCATGGTCGCGGCGTTGGCGGCGAAGTCGGGAGAGCGCGGGTTGATCTGGGTGTGCAGGATGGCCATGGTTGGCTCCATCAGGTTGAGCTGGGCGCGGGGGCTTTCCCCTCACCCCGACCCTCTCCCGGAGGGAGAGGGGGCGCAATCGGAACGCTGGGATTTCAGCCGGCACCGCCCGGTTCCCTCTCCCTTTGGGAGAGGGTTAGGGTGAGGGTGCTTTCCGGCTGATCAGCGGGTCTCGTTGAACAGCTCGCGGCCGATCAGCATGCGGCGGATTTCGCTGGTGCCGGCGCCGATCTCGTAGAGCTTGGCGTCGCGCAGCAGGCGGCCGGTGGGGAACTCGTTGATGTAGCCGTTGCCGCCCAGGATCTGGATGGCGTCCAGGGCCATCTGGGTGGCGCGCTCGGCGGTGTAGAGGATCACCCCGGCGGCGTCCTTGCGGGTGGTCTCGCCACGGTCGCAGGCCTGGGCCACGGCATAGAGGTAGGCGCGGCTGGCGTTGAGCTGGGTGTACATGTCGGCGACCTTGCCCTGGATCAGCTGGAACTCGCCGATGCTCTGGCCGAACTGCTTGCGGTCGTGGATGTAGGGAACGATCACGTCCATGCAGGCCTGCATGATGCCGATCGGGCCACCGGCGAGGACGACGCGCTCGTAGTCCAGGCCGCTCATCAGCACCTTCACGCCGCCGTTGACTGCGCCCAGTACGTTCTCTTCCGGCACTTCCACGTCATCGAAGAACAGCTCGCAGGTGTTCGAGCCGCGCATGCCCAGCTTGTCGAACTTGCTGCCACGGCTGAAGCCTTTCCAGTCGCGCTCGACGATGAACGCGGTGATGCCGTGGGCGCCTTTCTCCGGCTCGGTCTTGGCGTAGATGACGTAGGTGTTGGCGTCCGGGCCGTTGGTGATCCAGGTCTTGCTGCCATTGAGGACGAAGCGGTCGCCGCGCTTCTCGGCGCGCAGCTTCATCGACACCACGTCGGAGCCGGCGTTGGGCTCGCTCATGGCCAGGGCGCCGATGTGCTCGCCGCTGATCAGCTTGGGCAGGTACTTGGCCTTCTGCTCGGCGTTGCCGTTGCGCTTGATCTGGTTGACGCACAGGTTGGAGTGCGCGCCGTAGGACAGGCCGACCGAAGCCGAACCCCGGCTGATCTCCTCGATGGCGATGACGTGGGCCAGGTAACCCATGTTGGCGCCGCCGTACTCCTCAGCGACGGTGATGCCGAGCAGGCCCATGTCACCGAACTTCTTCCACATGTCCATGGGGAACAGGTTGTCGGCGTCGATCTGCGCGGCGCGCGGGGCGAGTTCGCTGGCGACGAAGCCCTGCACCTGCTCGCGCAGCATGTCGATGGTTTCGCCGAGGCCGAAGTTGAGGGAGGGATAGCTCATGGAATCACCTGTACTTGTATTTGTAATCTGATGAGAGAGCGGAGCAGGGCGTCGAGGTCAGCTCGGCACGCGCTGCTTGCGGGGTTTGTCGGTCTCGGCCATGGCCGCCAGGCAGCGCTCCTCGGCCGTGTCCAGTTCCAGTTTCATCTGCTCGATGTCGAGCAACTGCTGTTCCAGCTGTGCGCGGCGCGCGGTGATCTTGTCGAGGAAGGTCTGCAGCTGCTTGGTGTTGCCGCTGCTGGGGTCGTAGAGGTCGATCAGCTCCTTGCACTCGGCCAGCGAGAAGCCGATGCGCTTGCCGCGCAGGATCAGCTTCAGCGCCACCAGGTCCTTCGCGCTGTAGACGCGCTCCTGGCCACGGCGCTCGGGGCTGAGCATTTCCTGCTCCTCGTAGAAGCGGATGGCGCGGGTGGTGACGTCCAGTTCGCGGGCAAGCTCGGAGATGGTGTAGGTCGTGGCCATGGGAATGCTCTTGCTAGGTCGTTTACCTTTACGTTAACGTAAACCTGCCTTGAGTCAGTGTCAATACAACTCGAAGGCGGCGTAGGAAGGGGGAGTGGCGCGGGAATTGCCTGCTGCTCCCTACTAGACTTTCCTACCTGGGGCTTCCCCTTTACTGACGCCGTCTGCGGGTGTACACAGCCCTGACCAGCCTGCGAGTTCCGCGCCCCGACATCCCTGAAAAGGGGCACGGAACCTACCGGAGCGATGCATGACTACAAGAACAATAAGCAGCGACCTGCTGCGTGAAGCCCACCTGGCCCGTGAACGCCTGCAACAGGAAGGCGAAGTCCCCAGCGGCGTGCTCCGCGAGGAAATCGACGCTTCCTGGCGGCGCAGCGTCGGCCATGGCCTGGACTGCGCCAGCGGCACCGAGCACGGCCTCGATACGCGGGTGAAACCCGACGTGCTGCTGGCTGGCAACCGCCTGCTGCTCGACGCCGCCACCCCCGAACTCGACTACCTGCAACAGCGCCAGGGCCATGATGGCGTGATCATCCTGGCCAACGCCGACGCCACCATCCTCTGCGTCGAGGGCGCCCGCGAGCGCATGCAGAGCAAGGGCCTGGCCGATATCGTCCAGGGCGCCTGCTGGAGCGAAGCCTCGCGCGGCACCAACGCCCTGGGCACCGCTCTGGTGGAAAAGCGCGCCACGCAGATTGACTGCGGTGAGCACTTCCTCGACCGCCTGAGCCGCTTCTCCTGCACCTCGGTGCCCATCGAAGGTCCGCAGGGCACGCTGCTCGGCGTGCTCGACATGACCCGTGAGGGGCCGCTCTCCGGCCCGCGCGAAAGCCTCTCGCTGCTCAGCCTCGCGGTGTTCCAGATTGAGGCGCGGCTGTTCGCCGTCAGCCATCCGGGGCAGGTGGTGATCGCCTTCCATTACCGCCGCCAATACCTCGATTCCGCCTGGCAGGGCCTGCTGGCGCTGGGACTGGACGGCAAGATACTGGCCGTCAGCGGCCAGGCCTGCCAGTTGCTCGGCGCCCACCGCGAAAGCCTGGTGGGCCGGCGCAGCGAAGATTTCCTCGGCCTGCGTGGCGATCAGTTGCTCGGCCGCCTCTACCAGGGCGGCGTCGGCAGCCTGCAGACGCCCAAGGGCGAGCTGTTCTACAAGACGCTGCAGGCGCCGCTGCGCAGCCACGCGGTGCCGGTCAGCGCCCGCGCACCGCGCCCGGCCGCCGGCCCGGAACTCGAAGCTCTCGCCGGCAGCCACCCGCGTTATGCCCGCGCCCTGCGCATGGCGCGTCAGGGCCTGGTCAACGAACTGCCGGTACTGTTGCTGGGTGAAACCGGCAGCGGCAAGGAAGTGGTCGCCCGCGCCCTGCACCAGGCCAGCTCGCGCAGCGACAAACCCTTCGTCGCGGTGAACTGCGCGGCGATCCCCGAGGGCCTGATCGAATCCGAACTGTTCGGCTACCGCGACGGCGCCTTCACCGGCTCGCGGCGCGGCGGCATGGTCGGCCGGCTGCAGCAGGCCCATGGCGGCACGCTGTTCCTCGACGAAATCGGCGACATGCCGCTGGCCCTGCAGGCGCGCCTGTTGCGCGTGCTGCAGGAGCGCAAGGTGGCGCCGCTGGGTGCCGGCGAGGAGCAGGACATCGACGTCGCGCTGATCTGTGCGACGCACCGCGACCTGAAGCGCCTGGTGGAGGAAAAGCACTTCCGCGAGGACCTCTACTACCGCGTCAACGGCATCAGCGTGAAGTTGCCGGCGCTGCGCGAGCGCGACGACCTTGCCGAGCTGGCCACCGGTCTGCTGGCGCGCCTGGGCGCTCCCAAGGTGAAGCTCTCCGCCGAGCTGCTCGGCCTGCTGCGCGAGTACCACTGGCCTGGAAACATCCGCCAGCTGGAGATGGTCCTGCGCACCGCGCTGGCCATGCGCGAGGAGGGCGAGGAGCAACTGAGCCTCGACCACCTGCCCGACAGCACCCTGGACGAACTCGCCGCCGGCGAGCGCCCGCAGAGCGGCAGCATCCGCGAGAACGAACTGGAGCTGATCCGCCAGGCGCTGGAGCGCCACCAGGGCAACGTCTCCGCCGCCGCCGACGCACTGGGCATCAGCCGCGCCACGCTGTATCGCAAGCTCAAGCAACTCAAGGTGGGCTGATGTTCTTCACCCGCCTTATCGACAGCGACGACCCGCAGCAACTCAAGGCCTCGCTGCGCTGGCTGTACGGCTTCGTCAAGCCGCACAAGGCAGCCATCGCCGGGCTGCTCGGGTTGTCGTTCTGTGCCTCGATCCTGGTGCTCGCACAGCCCTGGCTGACCAAGACGCTGATCGACGACGGCCTGCTGGCGAAGGATTTCCCGGTGCTGGTGATGGTGGCCGGCGCGATGATCGTCGTCGGCCTGGTCGGCACGGCGTTGTCCGGCCTCAACCGCTACCTGCACACGCGCCTGTCCGGGCGCATCCTGTTCTCCCTGCGCGACGCGCTGTACCGCCACCTGCAGACGCTCTCGCCGAGCTTCTTCGGCCGCCGCCGCATCGGCGACCTGATGTCCCGTCTCGACGGCGACGTCGCCGAAATCCAGCGCTTCGCCGTGGACTCGCTGTTCTCCGCCGTCTCAAGCGTGATTGGCCTGGTTGGCGCGCTGGTGTTGCTGCTCACCCTGTCATGGAAGCTCTCGCTGCTGGTGGCGCTGCTGATCCCGCTGGACGTGCTCTGGCTGCGCTGGATGCGGCGCAAGGTGGAGCGCGAGGCGCGCGGCCTGCGCGAGCGTTCGGCGGACCTGTCGTCGTTCTTCGTCGAGACGCTGCCGGCGATGAAATTCATCCAGTCCGCCGGCCAGCAATCCCGAGAGTCCGGGCGCCTGGAAGGGCTGGGGCAGGGCTACCTCGGCCAACTGCTGCGCCTGCAACTCACCGAGTTCTTCACCCAGGCGGTGCCCGGCACGCTGATGTCGCTGTCCCGTGCCTGCGCCTTCCTGGTCGGTGGCTATTGGGTGGTGCAGGGCACCTGGCAGCTGGGGTCGCTGATCGCCTTTTCCACCTATCTGGGCATGGCCATCGGGCCGGTGCAGAGCCTGCTCGGCCTGTACGTTGCGCTGCAGCGCATGACCGTCAGCCTCGGCCGGGTGATGGAACTGCGCGGCGAGGAAGCGACCATTGTTTCGCCCGCCACGCCGCGACCGATGCCGGCGGTGGGCGAGCTGCGCCTGGAGAATCTGCACTACGCCTGGCCGGGCCGTGTGCAGCCGGTTTTGCAGGCTGTGCAGGCGGTGATTCCCGCCGGCCTCAAGGTCGCGCTGAGCGGCCCGTCCGGGGTGGGCAAGAGCACCCTGATCGATCTGCTGCAACGCTTCTACGACCCGGACCAGGGGCGCATTCTGCTGGACGGTATCGACCTGCGCGAACTTGACCTGCATGCCCTGCGCCGGCGCGTGGCGGTGGTCAGCCAGGACATCGTGCTGTTCCGCGGCAGCCTCGCCGACAACCTGGCCTACAGCGCACCCGAATCGAGCCGCGACGCCATCGAAAAGGCCGCCCGCGCGGCGCAGCTGGACAGCCTGATCGCCAGCCTGCCCGAAGGCCTCGACAGCCCGCTGGGCGAGCGTGGCCAGCAGCTTTCCGGGGGGCAGAAACAGCGCATCGCCATCGCCCGCGCGCTGTTGCAGGACCCGCTGATCCTGGTGCTCGACGAAGCCACGTCGCAGGTGGACGAGAGCACCGAGCGCGAGGTGATCGCGGCCATCGACCAGTTGTTCGCCGGGCGCACGCGCCTGTTGATCAGCCACCGCACTTCGACCCTGGCCGCCGCCGACCTGCACCTGGAATTGCAGGATGGGCAGATGCGTGTGCGTGAGGCGCAGCCGGTGCAGCACCATGAGGCCTGAACTGCGGGTTGGCGTGGTCGACAGTGGTTTCGCTGACTCCCAGTCCGCGAGCGTCAGCGGTGCGCGGCGGTTCTTCCTGACTGACGACGGCCACGCTGACGACGAGGCTGCGGCGGATGCTTTGGGTCACGGTAGCGTCGTCTGCGAAGCCATTCTTTCCCATGCACCTGAAGCTCGTCTGTGCGTCGCCCAGGTCTTCGATGAGCGTGGCGTGACCAGCCCGCTGCAGATCGCCGCCGCGCTGCACTGGCTCGGCGAGCAGAGCGTGCGGGTGATCAACCTGAGCCTGGGCGTGCGACAGGACCGGCCGATCCTGCGCGAGGCCGTGGCGGAGCTGATCGAGGCCGGCGTACTGGTTTGCGCCTCCAGCCCGGCGCGGGGCGAGCCGGTGTTTCCGGCGAGCTACGCGGGGGTGATCCGGGTGACGGGCGATGCCCGTTGCGGCGAGGGCGAGTGGTCCTGGCTGGACAGCCCTCAGGCCGATTTCGGTGCGGCGGTGAAGGTGGGTGGGCGCTCCGGTGCGAGCCTGGGATGTGCGGCTTTCGCCGGGCATCTGGCGGCGTTGCTGGCGCAGCGGCCGGAGCTGTCGAATGTTCAGCTCGTCGAGCTGATGCGGGCGCGGGCGGCTTTTCGGGGGATTGAGCGGAGGGTGGGGTTGTGAGTGGAGGTCGAGTCCGTCCCCCTCACCCCAGCCCTCTCCCGGAGGGAGAGGGGGCCGTCCTCCGTAGGGGCTCATCTCTGGCGTTTGTCCATTGCTATCGGCGTGCGCAGAAACCTCCAAAAGCACCGAACAGTCCCCTCTCCCTCTGGGAGAGGGTTAGGGTGAGGGCATCCGGAGCATGAGTGATCTCCCCATCCTGATCCTCGGTGCCGGCCCTGCCGGAGCGGCGGTTGCCCTCGGCCTGCGCCGCCTGGGCCATCCCGTTACCGTGATCAGTGAATGGCGTCGCTTCGCTGCGGTGGAAGGTGTGTCCCAGCGCGTGCTGGAAGGTCTGCGCAATTCCGGCCTGAAGCGCGCGCTGGAGTGCGCCGCGCCGCCTTCGCAACGGCGCGTGCAGTGGAATGGCGTGGAAAGCGCGCAGAACATCGAATGCGTCCTCGACCGCCCGCGCTTCGATGCCGGGCTGCGCGAGGACCTGAAGCAGGCCGGCGTCGGGCTGATCGAAGCCCAGGTGCTGACCGTGGCCGAACAAGCCTCTGGGTGGCGCATAAAGCTCGAAGGCGGCCGGGAAGTACAGGGCGCCTTTCTGGTCGAGGCCCGAGGCCGGCAGGCGCCGCTGAGTCAGAAGGGAGCCAAGGCCCGACGTGGCCCGGAGACCCTCAGCCTGCTCAATCGCTGGCAGGGCGGGCCTGGCCCGCTGGCGACGGCGGTGGAAAGCCTGGCCGATGGCTGGGCGTGGATGGCGCGGCTGGAGGACGGGCGCTGCTACTGGCAGCTCACCCTGGATGTCGCGAGCAGCCAGTTGCCGCCCCGCGAGCAGTTGCTCGATTACTGCCGCGAGCGCCGCAATGCGTCGACGCTGGTCCGACAGTTCTTCGGCGATGCCGCCGAGCACGAGCTGGACCTGCACGCCCGCAGCAGCACGGCGATCCTCTGCCTGGAAGCCTGTGGCGACAACTGGATTCGCGTGGGCGATGCGGCGATGGCGGTGGACCCGCTGTCCGGCAATGGCATCTTCCAGTCGCTGTCTTCGGCCCTGCAGGCGCCGCTGGTGATCAACACGCTGCTGCGCGCGCCGGAGCGCGCGGCATTGGCCCGGCGCTTCCATCAGCAACGGGTCGAGCAACTGTTCCTGCGCTTTGCCCGCGTCGGCCGCGACTTCTATGCCAGCGAAACGCGGTGGGCCGATCAGCCGTTCTGGCAGGCCCGTCGCGCCTGGCCGGACGAACAGCCGAGCCACGTGCCGGCGGACTTCGCCAGCTTGCGCATCGAGCGCGCCCCGGTGCTGAAGGGCGAGTTCGTCGATGAGGCGGAAGTGGTGGTCAGCGCCGACCAGCCGCTGGGCATCTGGCACCTCGACGGGCTGGAGCTGGCGCCCTGGCTGCGGCGGCTGCGGGCGGAGCCCGAGGCCCAGGTACTGGCGGACCTGCCTGTGGCGCAACGGCGTGCTTTCCAGGGCTGGCTGCTCGCCCAGGGCTATCATCCTCGATCCTGATCGAACCGACCCGGCGGATAACGCCGCTGACGTTATGCGCCCTACGGCCCCATCGGACGTTCGCCTTTGCGCTCGTCGTAGGATGGCGTGGAGCGTAGCGATACCCATCGCTTAACTTTCCGATCCGCTCGATGGGTATCGCAAGCTCCGCCCATCCTACTCAGGTGCTAGCCGGGGGCCTTGCCGGTGGGGCTGGCGGTTGCCCCGAGGCTATCGGCCGCAGCTTTAACCACATCACGGATTTTCGAGGCTGCACTGGGCGATGATGCCCGGCTGACCGATGGAGAATCCCATGGCCTTCCTGCGATCCGCTTTCGCCCTGTCGCTGATACTGCTGACGCTCTTCGATACTTCGCTCGCGGCCTCGACTTCGGCGACCGATAGCGCCAGCGCGGAACGCTTCCTGCGCCGGCTGTACGCCAGCTATACGCCGGACGGCCCGGGCGTGCCGAACCCGACATTGAAGGAAGAGGACGTCTACGATGCCTCGCTGATCGCACTGATGAAGGCTGACCAGGACGCCGCTGATGGCGAGCTGGGCTACCTCGGTGGCGACCCGTTGTGCGATTGCCAGGACTGGGGCGATATCAAGGTGAAGACGCTGCAGTTCGACACGGTCGACGAGGACCGACTCAAGGCGCGGGTGGTGCTCAAGGATGCCCTGACGGGTGAGGACCGCGATCTTGGCCTGCTGCTGCATCGCACGGCTGGCGGTTGGCTCGTCGAAGACTGCTTCAACGAGCGGGGCAGCCTGGCCGAGAACCTGCGGCACAGCACCCAGGAACTTCTTCAGCTGAAGAAGGGCGCGAGCAAGCCTTGACGTAGATTGCAGGAGCGGGCCGTGCGCGCGATCGCGGGCGTGGCCCGCTCCTGCAGTTGATGCACCGATGCGGACGCTCTGCCACGCACGCAAAAAAAAGGCCCCTGGAAGGGGCCTTTTTTTTGGGGCGACTTACTTGCGGTCGATCCACACGGTCTGCGGGTTGGTGAACTCGCGCAGGCCGAAGTGCGACAGCTCGCGACCGAAGCCGCTCTTCTTCACGCCGCCGATCGGTACGCGGGGATCGGAGGCGGAGAAGCCGTTGATGAACACGCCACCGCTGACCAGGCGACGGGCCATGTGCTGGGCCTTGGCCTTGTCGGCACTCCAGATCGCGCCGGAGAGGCCGAACTCGCTGTCGTTGGCCAGCTCCAGGGCATGCTCGGCGTCGCGGGCGACGATCAGCGAAGCGACGGGGCCGAAGATTTCCTTCTTGAACGCGGTGTTGCCCGGCTTCACGTCGGCCAGCACGGTCGGCGCGTAGTAGTTGCCTTCGCCTTCGAGCTTGTGGCCGCCCAGCAGCAGAGTGGCGCCATCGGCGATGGCCTGCTGAACCTGGCCGTCCAGTTCCTCGCGCAGGTCGAAGCGGGCCATCGGGCCGACGAAGGTGTCGTCCGCCAGCGGGTCGCCGATCTTCAGCGCCTTGACGGCGGCCAGCAGTTTCTCGGTGAAGGCCGGGGCGATGGATTCTTCGAGGATCATGCGCTTGGCGGCGATGCACACCTGGCCGCAGTTGCCGAAGCGGCTGGCGACGGCGGCTTTCACGGCGGCGTCGAGGTCGGCGTCGGCGAGCACGATGAAGGCGTCGGAACCGCCCAGCTCCAGCACGCACTTCTTCAGCGCGGCACCGGCCTGGGAGGCGATGGCGGCGCCGGCGCCGACACTGCCGGTCACGGCGATGGAGGCGATGCGGTCATCGGCGATGGCCTTGGAGACCAGCGGCGGCTCGACGTTCAGTACCTCGAACACGCCTTCGGGCAGGCCGGCCTGCAGCCACGCGTCGCGCAGCTGATAGGCGCAGCCCATGACGTTCGGCGCGTGCTTGAGGACGTAGGTGTTGCCGCCCAGGATGATGCTCACCGCGCCACGCATGACCTGCCAGGTGGGGAAGTTCCACGGCATCACGGCCAGGACCGGGCCCAGCGGCAGATAGGAGATGTATGCGCCTTCAATGCTGGTCTTCTCGTCTTCGAGCATGGCCGGGCCGTTGTCGGCGTACCACTCGCAGAGGTTGGCGCACTTGTTGATCTCGCCACGGGCCTGGGTGACCGGCATGCCCATTTCCTGGGCTTCCATGCGGGCCATCGGCTCGACGTTGGCGCGCAGGACTTCGGCCATCTTGCGCAGCACGGCGACACGTTCGGCGATGCTGGTGTCGCGCCATTGGCGGAACGCGGCATCGGTGCGAGCCAGCGAGGTCTCCAGCTGGGCGGCATCTTCGAAGGTGTAGCGGGCCAGTTCCTGGCCGGTGGCGGGGCTGCGGGAGATGGCAGCGGGGATGGCGGCGATCTGGTTCATGGTGAGTCCTGCTTGTTCTATGGGGAGGCGCAAGGCCGGTCGTTCGTCCGGGCGGGATGGCTCCGGGATGGCGCAGAAATTAAGATGCGCAACCATTCATGTAAAATGAATAATCAAGAAAGACTCTTTCTCTCGGAGAGAATCATGGACCTCACCCAGTTGGAAATCGTCCGCGCCGTCGCCAACGAGGGCAGCATCACTGCCGCTGCGGCCCGTCTACATCGCGTGCCGTCGAACCTCACCACGCGGATCAAACAGCTGGAAGCGGAGCTGGGCACCGAGCTATTCATCCGCGAGAAGCTGCGCCTCCGTCTGTCGCCGACCGGCCGCAGCTTCCTCGAATATGCCGAGCGCATCCTCGATCTGGTGGAGGAGGCCCGGCAGGTGGCGGTGGGCGCCGAACCCCATGGCGGCTTCTCCCTGGGCTCGATGGAGAGCACGGCGGCGGTACGCATCCCGGAAATGCTGGCGCGCTATCACCAGCAGTGCCCGAAGGTGCAGCTGGACCTGTCCACCGGCCCCTCGGGCGAGATGATCGACGGCGTGCTCTCCGGCCGTTTCATCGCCGCCTTTGCCGACGGCCCGGCCAACCACCCGCAGCTGGACGGCAAGCCGGTATACCGCGAGGAGCTGGTGCTGATGAGCGCCAGGCACCACGCGCCGGTGCATGACGCGCGGGACGTGGCGGGGGAGACGGTGTTCGCCTTCCGCGATACCTGCTCCTATCGCAAGCGCCTGGAAGGCTGGTTCGCCGAGCACCGCGTGGTGCCGGGCAAGATCATGGAGATGGAGTCCTACCACGGCATGCTCGCCTGCATCGCGGCGGGCGGCGGCGTGGCGATCATCCCGCGGGCGATGTTCGAGAGCCTGGCCGGCGGGCGCAACGTGGCGATCCACCGCCTGGCGCCGCAGCATGCCGACGCCACGACCTGGCTGTTCTGGCGGCGCGGCACCGATACGCCGGCGCTGCGGGCATTTATCGGACTACTGGATGCACCCCAGTCCGAGGCTGAAGTGGCCTGAGCGCGGGCCTTCGCGCGCGCTGTTTCGCCAGCGTTACGTAACGCCCCCGAGACAGCGGTTAAAAAATCACCAGGGCCTCTTGCAGCGGCTTGGCGCTGCGCTAACGTGAATTTCTCTGTTCGTCGTGCGAAGGCGGGAAACACCCTTCGCGGCAGGGCGTTTTTCCCGCTGACCTTCTGCCCGGAGCGCATGATGGAGACACGCAGCAAGAGACGACGCGCCAATACCCTGCAGATCACCCTGATGGGGGCGGGGCTGATGCTCCTCGCCCTGGCCCTCGCGGTCGCCCTGGTCGGCCTGTGGCCGCAGTCCTACCCGCAGTTTCCTCACGCCGGCGCAGTCGGCGACCCCGGCGTGCAATGCCTGATCGGCTGGTGTCCGGGCCCGGACGCGCGGCTGCTGGTGATGGTCATGGTCGCAGGCGCGCTGGGCAGTTTCGTCCATGTCGCGAAGTCCTTCGGCGACTTCGTCGGCAACGACCGCTTCATGGCCAGCTGGATCTGGTGGTACCTGCTCAAGCCCTGTATCGGCATGGCGCTGGCGCTGATGCTCTACCTGATCGTGCGCGCGGTGTTCCTCACGGTGAGCGGCGCCAGCGAACCGGCCAGCGTCAATCTCTATGGGCTGATGGCCATGGCCGCTCTGGTGGGGATGGCGTCCAAGCAGGGCACCGACAAGTTCGCCGTCCTCCTGGATGCGCTGTTTCGCACCCGCCATCCGGCCGGTGACGCGCGGCGCAAGGACCCGCTGGAAAACCCCCTTGCCGTCATCACCGAAGCACAGCCGCCAGTCCTCGATGCCCAGTCGCTTTACGTCACCTTGCGTGGCAAGGGTTTCAGCCGTGGCGCACGGGTGCAGGTGAATGGAAAGGAGCGCGAAACGTCGCTGGCCGACAGTTCGCGCCTGGCTTTCCAGCTGTTGCCCGAGGATGTGGCTGTTGGCGGCAGCCTGGCCGTGGTGGTGGTCAACCCGCCGCCGGGTGGCGGGCCTTCGGCATCGCTGATGCTGGAAGTGAGCGCGCCGCCGCAGGCAGAAACGGAGTCAGAACCGCTGCATGCTGAACCGGTGGCGATGGTAGTGGCTTCGGCCGAAGAAGACTCGGCGGTGGCGCTGCACTGAAGCTGCTCTTGGCTGGCAAGAACGAAAAAGGCCCCGGAAGGGGCCTTTCTCATGGGCGTCTGACTGAGCGTCAGGCGCTGCTGTTCACCGTCTCGCGCTTCACCGTTCTGGCGGCTGGCGCGTGGTGCTCGTCGTGGTCGTGATCGTCGCCGACCACCTGGACCTCGTTGCCTTCGGCGTCGTACAGCTTGCCGTTCTGGAAGTAGTCACCCTCGTTCAGCGCGGCGATGTCGCGGTAGCGCAGGGTGCGCTCCTCGGCGGCGACGAACACCGACTGCTGATTGGAGTTGCCGGTCTTGAGGTGGTTGAACAACAGGTTGAGACCAATGGCCATGATCGCCGCCGAGCTGATGCCCGAGTGGAAGATGGTGGCGAACCAGCTGGGGAAGTGCTCGTAGAAGCTGGGCGCGGCGATCGGGATCATGCCGAAGCCGATGGAGGTGGCGACGATGATCAGGTTCATGTTGTTGCGGTAGTCCACCTTGGACAGGGTGCGGATACCGCTGGCCGCCACGGTGCCGAACAGCACCACGCCGGCGCCGCCGAGCACGGAGGAAGGTACTGCGGCGATCACCCGGCCCATCACCGGCAGCAGGCCGAGGGTCACCAGGATCAGGCCGCCGGTGGCGACCACGTAGCGGCTTTTCACGCCGGTCACGGCTACCAGGCCGACGTTCTGGGCGAAGGCGCTCTGGGTGAAGGAGCCGAAGATCGGCGCCAGGATGCTCGACGCCATGTCGGCGCGCAGGCCGTTGCCCAGGCGCTTGGAGTCGACCTTGGTGCCGATGATCTCACCGACGGCGAGGATATCCGCCGAGGTTTCCACCAGGGTCACCATGATCACGATCAGCATCGAGAGGATCGCGGCGATGTGGAAGGTCGGCATACCGAAGTGGAAGATCGCCGGGAAGGCGACCATCGGGCCCTCGGCCACGCGCGAGAAGTCAGTCATGCCAAGAGCGGCGGCGATCAGGGTGCCGATCACCATGGCCAGCAGGATCGACAGGCGCGAGATGGACGCGCTGCCCAGCTTGCTCAGCAGCAGGACGATCACCAGGGTGAGCGCGGCCAGACCGATGTTGGCCATGCTGCCGAAGTCCGGTGCCTTGGGGTTGCCGCCCATGGCCCAGCGCGCCGCTACCGGCATCAGCGTGAGGCCGATGGTGGTGATGACGATACCGGTGACCAGCGGGGGGAAGAACTTGGTGATGCGCGAGAAGATCGGCGTGATCAGGAAGCCGATGAACGAGGCCGCCATTACCGCGCCGAGCACGG
Source organism: Pseudomonas sp. PDM17 (assembly GCF_014851985.1). Lineage (NCBI taxonomy): Bacteria > Pseudomonadati > Pseudomonadota > Gammaproteobacteria > Pseudomonadales > Pseudomonadaceae > Pseudomonas > Pseudomonas sp. PDM17. The sequence continues at coordinate 35,524 of NZ_JACVAT010000007.1, read as the reverse complement.
CGTTCAGGCCGCCGCCCTCATAGCCGCCGCCGAGGATCGCGATCATGGTGGCGACACCGGCGAAGGAGACGCCCTGCACCAGCGGCATCTGCGAGCCGAAGAAGGGAATGCCGAGGGTCTGCAGCAGGGTGGCGAGGCCACCGGCGAACAGCGAGGCGGCAATCAGCAGACCGATCTCGCTGGGGGAGAGCCCGGCCGCCTGGCCGAGGATCAGGGGCACGGCGACGATACCACCGTACATGGTCAGAACGTGTTGCAGGCCGTACGCCAGGTTGGCGCCGATTCCGAGGTTCTCGTCTTCCGGGCGTGCTCCGGCGGACGCTACAGCTGAACGATCATTCATGGCTGAGGACTCGCTTGTTTTTGTTGTGGGGCCACTGTAGACAAAGTTAGTGGTGAATATCCACTGTTTTGTATACATGTTTTCGGCCAGTGGTCCGGAATCTGACCGGTCGGTTATGTGTTTTCTCAGGGGCGATGGCTCTGCAATAGGTGTTCTGCAAGAAAACCTGACTCGGTGTGTCTTGCACGAAATGTGTGCATGTTTGAATCCAAAAGCACTACTTGGCTGCATGCAAAGCTCCGAAAGGTTCTTGCCGGCCCCCTGTACACAGGTCATCGCAAATTGCGGGCCAGTCATGCTCCGAGCTCGTCGTTCTCCCCGACGAAGGCTGCTCCTGCTATAACCGTCCGCCTTGGTTATTGCCGGATTTCGAAAAGAGATGGCCCTCCCACCGCTGCACAGTTTCAGGGTGTTCGAAAGCGTGGCCCGCCTGGGTAGCCTGGCCGCGGCTGCCGTCGAGCTGCACGTCACCACAGGCGCGGTCAGCCAGCAGGTCAAGGCGCTGCAGGCCAGCCTGGGCGTGGAGCTGTTCGAGAAGCGTGGCCGCCAGTTGGTACTGACCGACAGCGGCCGCGAGCTGCAGAGGCGCGTGGCCAGTGCGCTGGGCGAGATCACCGGGGCCGTCCAGGCGTTGCAGGCGGGCGTCCGGCTGGACGAGGACAGGGTGGACATCTGCCTGTCGATCCCGCCGGCCGAAGGCGTGGAGTGGCTGACCCGGCCGTTGCTGCGCTTCATGGAGGTGTCGCGCTCGGTGCGGGTCAGCGTGATCACCGCTCCGGGCATGCCGCAGGTGGACTGGCGCCGCGCCGACGTGGCGGTTATCTACGGCACGCCACCATGGCCGGGTGTCTGGTGGCGCCTGCTGCATGGCATCCGCATGACGCCGGTGTGTAGCCCGCAATACCTGCGTGGGCCGCTGGCCATCGTCGAGGCTGCCGACCTGGCGCGGCACCGGCTGCTGCATGAGGATGACGGCAGCCAGTGGCAGCAATGGCTGGCCGAGGCTGGATACAGTCGGGGTGGTGCCGAGGCCATCCATTTCGAAGACTTCGGCATGGTCCTGCAGGCAGCGCGCGATGGTTTCGGCGTGGCGCTCAGCGATGAAACGGTGTCACAGCGCGACCTCGACGAAGGCCGGCTGGTGCGCCCGCTGCCGATCTCGGTGGCGGCGGTGCACAACTACTACGTGGTCTGCCCCGAGGCGAAACGTGAACGCCCGGAGGTCCGGGCGTTCATCGAGTGGTTGCTGTCGATCAGCGAGCCGGCTCAGTAGCCGTAACCGCGCCCATCGGTGAACTGGATGTCGGTGAGGATGCTGATGTCCTTCTCTACCTTGTACAGCTCCGAGCTCCTGATCAGCTCCGGGTCGCTGAAGGCTTCGCCCTTGGCGCGACCGGCCTGGATCTGCTGCATCTTGTCGCGCACTGCCACCACGTCGGCGTAGGTCATGGCCGGCACCTTGCTCGGGTCCTCGTCGGCGTGGGCGCCGTAAAGGGTGGTCTGCGGGTTGATCACCTTCAGCGTGGAATCCAGTGAGGCCACGTAGTCCTTGAGGTTCCCGGCCAGCAGCCAGGACGGATAGAGGTGGTCGCCGGAGAGCAGGATGTTGTGCGCCTCATCGAACAGCGCCACTTCGTCCGGCGTGTGGCCGGGCATGCTTAGCAGGCGCAGCTTGAGGCCGCCCAGGTCGATCACCTCGTCGGGCTTCACCAGGCGCGAGACCTTGAAGGGTGCCAGAGTCATGTGGTCGATGTTGCCCAGGTAGACCGGCTCGGGCACCTGGAAGAGGCCGTCGGCACGGCGGAATTTCGCGGTGAAGGGCGTATCCACCAGGTAGATGCTCTGGAAGTTGTGCAGCCCGCCCAGGTGGTCGAAGTGCAGGTGCGAAGGCAGCACCGACAGCGGCTTGTCGGTGATCTGGTGGGCGACCTGGGTGATGTCTTCCTTCTGGTTGGCGCCGGAGTCGAACATCAGCGCCTGGTTCGCACCCACCAGCAGGTACGAATAATTCTTCTGGTAGTAGTTCGGCTCGCCGATGGCGTAGAGGAAGTCCGTCAGCTTGTGTACCACGAAGGCCGGCTTTTCAGCCTTGGGGGCTTCGGACTTGGGTGCTTCCGCGGCGGTCGTGGCGAAGGGCGCGCCGAGGAGGGTGGTGGAAGCCAGGGCCAGGACTTTGATCAGCGTGCGCATGGGGCGCGAACCTCTTTCTCGTTGTTGTCAGGGCGGCGGGTTGTCCGCCGGCCCATCTCACCGCTGGCGAGGGTGTACTTCAATGCACGATTTCTGCGGCCCGACAGTTCAGTTCAGCTAAAGCCTGGCGGAATTAGCAAAGATGATTTTCACGGTTCCGCATAAGCAGGGCTAATCAATCATTCGGGGATTTCATGGCAGCAACGGGGCTATGCCGGTAGAACTATCTGGGTCGGGTGCGCTGTTCGTGCCCATTCCTACTGTTCCGGAGCTATTCCAATGAAGTCCAGATGGACCGCCTTGCTGTGTGTGCTGAAAACCCTCTCCGTCGCCTGGGGCGACTACAACAAGCGCAACTTCGTCCGCCGCTGAGGCGGGCAACCTGAGAGTCCGAATCGCCCCGTTTCACCGTACAAGGATTTCGCCATGCAACGCGTCACGCCCCAGATCGATCCCGCCATCGCCGCCATCGCTCCTGGCTTTCTAGCCCTGAGCATCACGTTGGACGCCGCACCGATCCTCCATCCGGAGGTGGCGGAGCTGGCGCTGCAGCGAGCCTGCGCGGCACTGGCGGCGGGCGAGCCGGCCTGGGGTGACGCGCACCTGGCGGCCTGGGCCGAGGTGTTCCGCCGCTTCGGCGCCAAGCCCCAGCGCACGCCCTGTTCGGCGGAAGCGCTGCGCAAACGCGCGCTGCGTGACGGCAGCTTGCCGAGCATCGATCCGGTAGTGGACCTGTACAACGCCATCAGCGTGCAGTTCGCTATCCCGGTGGGCGGAGAAAACCTCGCCGCCTACGCCGGTACTCCGCGCCTGGTGATCGCCGAAGGCAGCGAAACCTTCGACACCGTGAAGGACGGTGCGCCGGCCCATGAATCACCCGATGCCGGCGAAGTCATCTGGCGCGACGACTTCGGCGTCACCTGCCGGCGCTGGAACTGGCGACAGGGCGTACGCACCCGTCTGGATGCCGAGGCGCAGCGTATGTGGTTCATCCTCGAAAGCCTGCCGGAGATGCCGCTGGAGGCCCTGCGCGAAGCGGGTGACCAGCTTGTCGCCGGATTGCTGGCGATGATGCCGGGGGCTCGGGCCGAGGTGCTGCTGGTGCATTGCAGGGCGTGAGCCGTTACTTCACCAGGCTTTCCAGGTATGCGCAGAACATATCCGCCATCGCTCCGCTGAACGCTTCGATCTCTTGCGCACTGCGCGGGCTTTCCGAGAACTGCTTGCCCACCGAACCCAGCGTCGTGGTGATCAGTTCGCGGGCCAGCGTGCGCTGCGTGTCGCTGGCTTGCGGCAGGACTTCGGCGATGAACGCCTGGAAGACGCCTTCGCTGGCAGCCTTGGCTTCCCTGGCCTCGGGGGCGTCGCGGTAGAGCGGGGCGGCATCGCTCAGGGCGATGCGCATGCGCGCTTCCTCGCACTCTGAGCGGATAAAGGCGTGCACCAGGTTGCGCAAGCGTTGCAGCGGCGGCTGGCTTTCATCGACCAACAGGCCGCGCAGCATCTCGGTGGTCTGCCGCCACTCGTCGCTCTGCAGGCGGAACAGGATCGCGGCCTTGTTCGGGAAGTACTGGTACAGCGAACCGACGCTGACCCCGGCGCGCTCGGCGACCCGCGCGGTGGTGAAACGCTGGGCGCCTTCCTTCTCCAGAACCTGAACAGCAGCGTCGAGAACGGCCGTCACGAGGTCGTTGGAACGGGCCTGTTTCGGCTCCTTGCGCGTGGAAATACGCGGGCTGCGGCGTTCGCTCATGGCTGGCTCCGACAATGCGAATAGTAAAACCTGACGAAAAGATCGCATTCTAGTCGGGCGCTTTTGCGCACTCAAATTCCACACGGGAAACCCACCATGACAACCCTCACTTCCGCCCCCGTGGCGCCCTTGCTGCAACACCTGTTCGAGGAGGCCGACGCGGCTTCTCCGCAGTCCAGCCCGGCCTTCGCCAACCTCGACCAGGCCGCGCTGACCCGCCTGATGCAGAGCAAGACGCAGTACCGCGAACTCTACGGCCAACTGAAGGACCAGCCGCTGCCCGTCTCGCGGGAAACCGGTGCGCTGCTGTACATGCTGGCGCGCGGCATCGGCGCGAAGAACATTGTCGAGTTCGGCACTTCGTTCGGCATCTCCACCCTGCATCTGGCGGCGGCGCTGCGCGACAACGGCGGTGGCCGGCTGATCACCAGCGAGTTCGAGCCGTCGAAAGTAGCGCGGGCGCAAGCCAACCTGGAGGCCGGCGGCTTGACCGACCTGGTGGAAATCCGCCAGGGCGACGCGCTGCAGACCCTGGCCTGCGACCTGCCGGAGAGCATCGACCTGCTGCTGCTCGACGGCGCCAAGTCGCTCTATCCGGAGATCCTCGCCCTGGTGGAAAGCCGCCTGCGCCCCGGCGCGATGGTCATCGCCGACAACGCCGACTACTGCCCGGAGTACCTCGCCGAAGTTCGCCTGCCGGGCGGGCGCTACCTGTCGATTCCCTTCGCGGACGATGTGGAACTGTCCATGCGCCTGGGCTGAAGCTGCGCGGGCTAGAGCGGCGGGTGGGCCACTGGGGCATGCCGCGCCATCAGCTCGGCGACCCAGTCGATGAAGACCCGCAGCTTGGCGCTGACGTGGCGATTGGGCGGGAAAGCCAGGTACAGCGGCATGCTCTCCATGCTCCAGTCACCGAACAGTTCCACCAGTTCGCCGCGCGCCAGGGCATCCAGCGCCATGTAACGCGGCAACCAGAGCACGCCCATGCCGGCAATCCCGGCGGCCAGGTAGGCGTTGCCATCGTCCACCGTGAGCACCGGGCGACCGTGGACCTGAACGCTCTCACCATCCTTCTGCAGGGCATAGGAAAGCGGCTTGCCGGTGCGCGCCCAGAGGTAGCCGACGATGCGTTGCTGGCTGTTCTCCAGCTCGCTCGGGTGCTGCGGCACACCGGCGCGTTGCAGGTAGGCGGGAGCGGCGAAAACCCCCAGTTGCAGCTCGCCAACCTTGCGCGCCATCAGCGACAGGTCGGCGAGCTCGCCGCCGCGCACCACGCAGTCGACGTTCTCGTCGATCAGGTCGACCATGCGGTCGCTGACGCCCAGGTCGATCTGGATGTCCGGATAGCGCTCGTGGAAGTCGGGCAGCGCGGGGATCAGCAGCAGGCGCGCCAGCGGGCTGGGGACGTCCACTCGCAGGCGCCCGCGCGGCAGGGCGGCAGCGCTGGAGAGGCTGGTCTCGGCATCGTCCATGTCCGCCAGCAGGCGTACCACGCGCTCGTAGTAAGCCGTGCCATCGGCGGTGAGATTGAGCTTGCGCGTGGTGCGGTTGAGCAGGCGCACACGCAGCCGCGCCTCGAGTTGCTGGATCAGCTGGGTCACGCTGGTGCGGCTCATGTGCAGGGTGTCGGCGGCTTTGGTGAAGCTGCCGGTTTCCACCACGCGGGCGAAGGCTTGCATCGCATCGAAACGGTCCATGGTGGCTCCGGCTGGTTGGTGAAAGAGAGGCTGTCCCAGGGCTGATTGTTTGGATTCTACAAACAATGCTGATCCGTATTGCCCGATTATCGCCGGTGCGCCGCGCCCTAACCTGACTCCATCGTTGAAACCGGGGCTTTGGCCCCCTCTGATGGAGCAAGTCCATGATTACTCGCGACGTGGTTTTTCCCGCTGGCCGCCAGGCCCTCTATGAACGTAATCGCTATTCCCCGGCGATCCGCAGCAACGGCCTGCTGTTCGTCTCCGGCCAGGTCGGCAGCCGCGAGGACGGCTCGCCCGAACCGGAGCTGGAAGCCCAGGTGCGCCGGGCCTTCGACAACCTCAACGCGATACTCGCCGCCGCCGGCTGCAGCTTCGAGGACGTGATCGACGTGACGGTATTCATGGTCGATCCGCAGATGAATTTCGAGCGTGCCTGGCAGGTCGCTGCCGACTACTGGGGCATGGCGCCCTATCCGACGGCAACGGCGGTGGGCGTGACCTGGCTGTATGGCTTCGACTTCGAGATCAAGGTGATCGCCAGACTGCCGGAGGGCCGCTAGGTGTCGCCCCGCGCCTGCAGCATCTGCTCGCGCAGCCAGCGGTGCGCCGGGCGGCTCGCATGGCGCGGGTGGTAGAGGATGCGCAGGCTGTAGCGCGGCAGCGTGATGGGCGCCGGGAACAACACCAGCGCACCGTCGGCATTGAGCTGTTGCGCCACGCGGCGGGGCAGGGTGAGCAGGTAATCGGAGGCGGCGACCAGGCTCGGTGCGGCCAGCAGGCTGGGCAGTTGTACCGCCACGTCGCGCTGAATGTCCTGGAGCGCCAGGGCAGCGTCGATCACGCCGACGGCGTCGCTCCAGGGCAGCACCACCACGTGCCGCTCGGCCAGGTAATGCTGCAGTGAAAGCCCGCCGCTGATCCGCGAGTGCCCTTTGCGCGCGACTACCACGTAGTCGTCGCTGAAGCACTCGATGGCCTCCAGGGCATCGCCTTCGCTGCGCTCGTGGGTAACCCCCAAGGCGAAGTGCACACGGCCTTCGCGCAGGTCGTCGAGCGAGTCCTGCTGGGTCGCGTAGACCACCTTGATGCGCAGGTGCGGGGCGAGTTTCTCGATCCGCGAAACAAGCCCCGGCAGCAGGGTGAAGCTGGTGTAGTCGGTGGCGGCGAAGACGAAGGTCTGGGTGGTGCTTGCCGGGTCGAAAGGCGCGGCGCTGGACAGTCGTTCGGCGAGCAGGGCCAGGGCCTCGCCGATGCCTTCGGCCATCAGCTCGGCCTGGGCGGTGGGCTGCATGGCGCTACCGGCACGGACGAACAGCTCATCGCCCAGGGTGTCGCGCAGGCGGCCCAGTGCGTGGCTGCAAGCGGAGGGACTCATGGCCAGTTCGTCGGCGGCGCTCACCACGCTGCGGTGACGGAACAGGGCGTCGAACACCAGCAGCAGATTGAGGTCGAGACGGCGCAGGTTGGCATGCATGATGTTCAGTATCCGGTGAAAAAAATGCAGTACGTGCATTCTGCGCTTTCATTATCCTGCTGTCTCCGATCCATCTGATCCACCGGAACATCACCATGAGCCAACCGACTTTCCGCATCGCCACCCCGGCCGACACCGACCGCTGCTTCGAGATCGAGATAGCCGCCTACGAAGGTGACGAGGCCGCGACGCGGGAGAAGATCGCCACGCGCATCGCACAGTACCCCGAAGGCTTCCTGATCATGGAGCTGGGCGGTGAGATCATCGGCTTCATCAACAGCGGCTGCGCGTTCGAGGTGGTGATGTCCGACGAGGAGTTCAAGGAGCTCATCGGCCACGATGCGGCGGCGCCCAACGTGGTGATCATGTCGGTGGTGATCGACCCTGCGCAGCAGGGCAGGAGCTACGCCACATTGCTGATGCGTACCTTCATCGAACGCATGGCCGGCCTGGGCAAGCGCACTATTCACCTGATGTGCAAGGACCGCCACGTACCGCTCTACGAACGCTTCGGCTTCCGCTACGTGAAGCCGTCGGCGTCCGACCACGGCGGCATGGCGTGGCACGAGATGGTGATGGAACTGCCTGCCGCCTGATGCTTGATACCTGATGCTTGGCGGCTGGCGCGTCAGCGTTCCGGCCGGTCGTTCACCCGGTCGCGGGTGGCGCGCTCGGCCAGCAGGTCGAAGGTTTCCGGCAGCAACGCGGCTTCGCCCTGTTCGTCGAGCAGTTGGCGGAACACCAGATGGTCCGGGAAGCTGCGGCTGATCAGGGTCAGCAGCTCGGTGCCGCGTTCGGTCAGTTCGAAGTTGTTGCCGGTGCCACCGTGCTCGCGCGGGCGTTCCTGGATGTAGCCATTGGCGAGCAGGTCGCCTTCCAGGTCGCCGGCGACTTTCTTCAGGTGATCGACGCTGCCGTCCACCGGCTCGCCCTGCAGCCGGTGCTGCTCGGCCACTTCCTCGCCGCACTCGCGGGCCTTGTAGGGTTGGTCGGCGCATTCCTGGGCGCGCAGCAGCAGGCGTTCGATCAGGTCCCAGTCATAGCTCATGGCGTGTCCTCCGGGGTCATCAATGCAGGGCCTTCCTGAGTTGCGACCCGGCCGGGCGGGTAGGGTTCGAACTTCCTGCGCGGCGGTGCGCCAACCCGTAGCCGCGCAACCATCGACGACGTCGAGCTTCACTATCGATGCAATCGAGTGGTGCGCCGGCCGGGCGCAGCTGACTATCTGTCCCAAGAGCTTGTCGAACCGAGCAAGGGACAGAAACGATGAACACACAGCGCCCCACACCCAATCGCCTGGCCGCCCGCATCGCCCTTGGTCCGTTGCTGCTGGCCGTGGCCAGTCTGACCGGCTGCGCGGCGACCTCGGAAACCCGGCTGAGCTGGGACAGCCTGGGTGGTACCACCGCCCAGGACAGCAGCACCTACCTGAGCTGTGTCGACGGCCGGCTCACCCCCGGCACTGCTACCTTCGTCAGTGACAGCGGCGCCACCCGCCAGCTGCTCACCGGCAGCGCCGATCCGCGGCAGGCCAGTGGCATCGTCCAGGTGACCCCGATCGCCGGTGGCAACCACTTCAGCGCCTACCAGCGCAGTGCCTGGCAGGACAAGGGCGAGCTGCTGGATGCCGCCTACCAGTGCGCACAGCACAGTTGAACCGACTTCGAGCGGGCCGCTCCCCCCAGCGGCCCGCCCAGCGCCGGCAGGCGGCGAATAGCCTGCGTCAGTGTCTGCCTTCGGGCTGCCGCTGATTCACTCTCCAGGGGCGCTCCCCCCAGCGCCCACCTATCGCCCGTCGAGCCCCCACTTGATGGGCGTTTTTTTTAATTTACGACTGTTGTGTATTCTGATCGGTCATGCCAGTGTGTGCGCCCTGGCGGCTGTATTCGCCTTTCCGTGCCCAGGATGCGCATCCGGTTTGTCCGCCGGGCGCTGAACGCTGCCGCCGGCCGACGGTACACTCACTCCCGTCGCGTAACAGAAGTACAAGAGAATCGAGATGAACACGCATTTTCCGACTTGCGCCGTCTGGGTCCGTCGCGACGCAGACCTTCCCCTTCCCACCACCCTTCAGCCGACGGTGAAAGCATGATCGAGGTAACCGAAGTTTCCATTGCGCAGCTGCGTGAAGCCCTGGAGTCGGGCCGCACCACCGCGGTCGAACTGGTCAAGGCCTACCTCGCGCGCATCGATGCCTACGATGGCCCGAGCAAGCTCAATGCCGTGGTCGTGCGCAACACGCAGGCCCTGCAGGAAGCCGAAGCCTCGGACGCCCGCCGCGCCCGTGGCGAGACACTCGGCCCGCTGGACGGTATCCCCTATACCGCCAAGGACAGTTACCTGGTCAAGGGCCTGACCGCCGCCTCCGGCAGCCCGGCCTTCAAGGACCTGGTCGCCTACCGCGACGCCTTCACCGTCGAGCGTCTGCGCGCCGGCGGCGCCATCTGCCTGGGCAAGACCAACATGCCGCCCATGGCCAACGGTGGCATGCAGCGCGGCGTCTACGGCCGTGCTGAAAGCCCGTACAATCGCAAGTTCCTCACCGCGCCGTTCGCCTCCGGTTCCTCCAACGGCGCCGGCACCGCGACTGCCGCGAGCTTCTCGGCCTTCGGCCTGGCGGAGGAAACCTGGTCCAGCGGTCGTGGCCCGGCCTCGAACAACGGACTGTGCGCCTACACCCCGTCCCGTGGCGTGATCTCGGTGCGCGGCAACTGGCCGCTGACCCCGACCATGGACGTGGTCGTGCCCTATGCGCGCACCATGACCGACCTGCTGGAAGTGCTCGACGTGGTCGTCGCTGAAGACACCGACAAGCGTGGCGACCTCTGGCGCCTGCAGCCGTGGGTGCCGATCCCCGCCGTTGCCGACGTGCGCCCGGCGTCCTACCTGGACCTCGCTGCAGGCCCCGAAGCCCTCAAGGGCAAGCGCCTGGGCGTGCCGCGCATGTTCATCAACAAGGACGAACTGGCCGGCACCAGCGAGAAGCCTGGCATCGGCGGCCCTACCGGCCAGCGCATCAACACCCGCGCTTCGGTCATCGATCTCTGGGAACAGGCCCGCAAGGCCCTGGAAGCCGCCGGCGCCGAGGTCGTCGAAGTGGACTTCCCGCTGGTTTCCAACTGCGAGGGCGACCGCCCAGGCGCGCCGACCGTGTTCAACCGTGGTTTCGTCACCGAGCAGTTCATGCATGACGAACTGTGGGAGCTGTCCGGCTGGGGCTTTGACGATTTCCTCCGCGCCAACGGCGACCCCAAGCTGAACAAGCTGGCCGACGTCGATGGCCCGCAGATCTTCCCGCATGACCCGGGCACGCTGCCGAACCGTGAGGACGACCTGGTCGCCGGCATGGACGAGTACGTCAACATGGCCAAGCGCGGCCTGAAGACCTGGGACCAGATCGAGTCCCTGCCTGACGGCCTGCGCGGCCTGGAGAAGACCCGCAAGCTCGACCTGGAAGACTGGATGGACGGCCTGAAGCTCGACGCCGTGCTATTCCCCACCGTGGCCGACGTCGGCCCGGCGGACGCCGACGTCAATCCGGAGTCGGCCGACATCGCCTGGAGCAATGGTATCTGGGTCGCCAACGGCAACCTGGCGATCCGTCACCTGGGCGTGCCGACCGTCACCGTGCCGATGGGCGTGATGGCCGATATCGGTATGCCGGTGGGCCTGACCTTCGCCGGTCGCGCCTATGACGACTCCGCGCTGCTGCGCTTCGCCGCGGCCTTCGAAGCGACCGGCTCCAAGCGCCTGGTACCGCCGAGCACGCCGCCACTGGCCTGACCGGCTGCAGAATGAAGAACCGCGCCCCAGGGCGCGGTTTTTTTATGGCTGGCGCCGGCATTTCCCGGCACCTACAGGGTGCGCTGGGCTTTCACGCAGCCGTAGCGCGCCTCCTTGGACGGCGAGTAGCCATAGAACGACGTGTAGCACTTGCTGAAATGGCTGGGCGAGACGAAGCCGCAGGCCAGGCCGACCTCGTACATCGGCAGGCTGGAGTGCTGCAGCAGGCGGCGGCTTTCGGTGATGCGCAGCTCCAGGTAGTAGCGCACCGGCGTGGTCCCCAGTTGCTCCTGGAACAGTCGCTCGATCTGCCGCTTGGAGCGCCCGACGTAGCTCGACAGCTGGTCCTGGTTCAGCGGCTCTTCGATGTTCGCGCTCATCAGGTTGATCGCCTCGCGCAGCGGCTCGCTGAGCTTCTCGTGCAGCGCCGGGCGGGTGCGGCGGAAGCGTGATTCCTCGAAGGCGAGGATGTCGACGATGGCGTCCACCAGTTCGCGGCCGTGGCGGGCGTTGATCCACTCCAGTACCAGGTTGAAGGCGCCCGTGGGGCTGGCGGCGGTGAGGCGGTCGCGGTCGGCCTGGTAGCTCTCGCTGGTGACTTCGCTGTGCCGGGCGATTTCCGCCAGCGCCGCGCGGTTCTCCGGGTGGATGGCGCACCGGTAGCCGTCGAGCAGGCCGGCCTGACCGAGGAACCAGGCGCCGTTCCACAGGCCGGCCAGGGCGATGCCCTTGTCGGCGGCCGTTTGCAGCAGGCGGGTCAGTTCGGATAATGCGCGCAGCGGAGTGCGCAGGCCGCCGCAGACCACCAGCAGGTCCAGCTCGGCGAGCTGCGTCGAGGTCAGCATGGCGCCGGGGCAGATCACCAGGCCGAGGTCGCTGGTGACGGACTCACCATCGAGGCTGAAAGTCTGCGTGGCGAACGTCTGCGTGCGGATCAGGTTGGCGGTGACCAGCGTGTCCAGCGCCTGGGTGAAGGCGGGCAGGGAGAAATGTTCCAGCAGCAGGAAGCCAACCCGCGCGAGGCGACCGGGCTCCCTGGTATCACCGTCGAGGTAGCGCAGGTTGCGGCCCTGCATGGCCCCACTGAACTGGCGGCGTTCGACCAATCGGCACCTCGTCTGCGTGGTTTGGTGACCGGCTCAGCCGCGCACGGCACGGCGGCCGAGGGCGGATTGGCCTGAGGGTGAAGTGCGCCGGCTGGTCTGGCTGAGCAGGATGATGATCACCGTCAGCGCCAGGGTCGAACTCACCTCGATGCGGTGCGTCGGCATGATGAACATTACCGCGAGGATGAAGCTGATGATCCCGATCACCAGCCAGGTCAGCCAGGGGAACAGCCACATGCGGAACACCAGCTCGTGGTTGCGTCGGCGCAGGATGCCGCGCATGCGCAGCTGCGACACGGCGATGGCGAGGTAGACGAGCAGCGCGATGGAACCGGAGCTGGCCAGCAGGAATTCGAAGAGTCTTCCAGGTGCAAAAAAGTTGAGCAGGGTGGTGAACATGCCGATCAGCGTGCTGGCGATCACCGCCGCGCGCGGCACGCCGGCGGCGGAGGTGCGCTGGATGAAGGCCGGCGCATCGTTTCGCCGACTCAGGGAATAGATCATCCGCGAGGCGATGTACACCGAGGAGTTCAGGCAGCTGGCCACGGCGACCAGCACCACCAGGTCCATCAGCAGTTGCGCGTTGGGGATGTTCAGCAGTTCCAGAGTGCGCTGGTAGGAGCCGATCTCCACCAGGCGCGGGTCGTTCCACGGTACCACTGAGATGATCACCAGGATCGACAGCAGGTAGAACACGCTGATGCGCCAGATCACCGAGCGCGTGGCCTTGGCGATGTTGCGGCTGGGGTCGCTGGATTCAGCGGCGGCGATGGTCACCGCCTCGGTGCCGATGAAGCTGAACAGAGTGGTGATCAGCGCGCTGAAGATGGCCGTCCAGCCGTTGGGCATGAAGCCGCCGTGTTCGCCCATCAGCCTGTGCAGGCCGCTGACCTCGCGCCCCGGCAGCAGGCCGAACAGCGCGGCGGCGCCCAGGCCGATGAAGGCGACGATGGCGACCACCTTGAGCATGGCGAACCAGAATTCGAACTCGCCGTACTTGGCGACGCTGAACAGGTTGGTGACGGTGAGCAGCAGCGTCATCGACAGGGCGAAGACCCAGGTCTCGACCTGCGGGAACCAGTTGTTGAGGATGACCCCGGCGGCGATGGCCTCGATGGGAATGACCAGCACCCAGAACCACCAGTACAGCCAGCCGATGGTGAAGCCGGCCCAGCGGCCGATGGCCTGGTCGGCGTAGGCGGAGAAGGAGCCGGTATCGGGGCTGGCCACGGCCATCTCGCCGAGCATGCGCATCACCAGCACCACCAGCAGCCCGGAGAGGGCATAGGCGACGATGGCGGCGGGACCGGCGGCGGCAATCGCGTGGCCGGAGCCGACGAACAAGCCTGCGCCGATGATTCCCGCGATGGAGAGCATGGTTACGTGGCGGGGCTTGAAGCCCTGCACCAGATCGCCATTGGCGCCTTTTGCACTGGGAGCACTCATCTGTCGGCCTTTTATTGAAATTGTTATGTAGGGCGCGGCGACGCGTGGCCGGCTGCGGCTTCCCCGCAACCGCTGGTGCGCTGGTAGAGGCCGGGGAGTCCGCGTGGCGGCTATGCGCTTCACGCGGGGCTCAAGCTAAGGCACCGGGTGGGCGGCGAGTTGCTCGAAATCGCCGTGGGCATGACCAAAAACGACATGGGCGGCGGCTGGCGTAGTGGCGATAGGCCGCTCTGGGACGGAGGTTCCATGCGTAGTGGACGGCTTTGCACGGTGGCCTGATCGGATCGGCGGTCATGCCCGCTTCGCCCGCCGGCATTCGGGTCTAGGCTGAGTACTTTCGTCTGCCCAGGTGACCTGCCATGTCCCTCGTCCTGTTCGGCCATCCCTTTTCCTCCTATACGCAGAAGGTCCTGATCGCCCTCTACGAGAACTCCACGCCCTTCGAATTCCGCAGCCTCGGCCCGGATCAGCCGGAGAACGGCGCGCACTGGCTGCGCCTGTGGCCGCTGGCGAAGTTCCCGGTGCTGCTGGACGGTGAGCACAGCGTCGCCGAGACCAGCATCGTCATCGAGTACCTGCACCTCAAGCATCCCGGCCCGGTGCGCCTGCTGCCGGACGACCCGCTGAAGGCGCTGGACGTGCGTTTCCTCGACCGCTTCTTCGACTGGCACGTGATGACCCCAGTGCAGCACGCCGTTCTGGGCGCCATGAGCGGCGAAGCGGGCAAGCGTGCGGAAGGCCTGGCCCATGCGGTGAGCAAGCTGGAACTGGCCTACGCCTGGCTGGAAGAGGAACTCGCCGGGCGTACCTGGGCGGCGGGGGAGAGCTTCAGCCTCGCCGACTGTGCGGCGGCCCCTTCGCTGTTCTATGCGGACTGGACCCATCCCATCGGCGACCAGTATCCGACACTGCGCGCTTACCGCTCGCGCTTGCTGGCGCGCCCATCCTTCGCCCGCGCGGTGGAGGAGGCGCGGCCGCACCGGCCTCTGTTCCCGCTGGGGGCGCCGGATCGGGATTGAACCGGGCAAAAAAATCCCCCGTGCGCTGCCGCGACCGGGGGATGCAACACCCGCGCAGGGGGACCGCGCGGGCGAGGTAGACCAGCGGAGAGTTACAGGCGGATCAGCACCGATTTCAGCTCGGTGTAGTGCTCGATGGCCGCGGCACCCATCTCGCGGCCGACGCCCGACATCTTGAAGCCGCCGAAGGGCAGCGCCGGGTCCAGGGCGCTGTGACAGTTGACCCACACCGAGCCGGACTTGATGCGCGGCACCATGCGGTGCACGGCCGCCAGGTCGTTGGACCAGATGCTCGCGCCCAGGCCGTAGGGGCTGTCGTTGGCCAGGCGCAGGGCGTCCTCGATGTCGTCGAAGGGCATGGCGACCAGCACCGGGCCGAAGATTTCCTCCTGCACCAGCGGATTCTTCTGGTCGACGTCGACGATCACCGTGGGTTTGACGAAATAGCCGGGGCCGAACTGCTCGCCGCCGCAGGCGATGGTGGCGCCCTTGTCGCGACCCAGCTCGATGTAGTCGAACACGCGCTTCTGCTGCTTCGCGGAGATCAGCGGGCCCATGTCGATGCTCGGGTCCAGGCCGTTGCCCAGCTTCATGCCGTTGGCGATGCCGGAGATGTCGGCGATGACATTGTCGAAGTGCTTGCGCTGTACATACAGGCGCGAGCCGGCGCAGCAGACCTGGCCCTGGTTGAAGAAGATCGCCTGGGCAGCACCGGCGGCGGCGGTGGCGAGGTCGGCGTCGGCCATAACGATGGTCGGCGACTTGCCGCCCAGCTCCAGGGTTACGCGGGTCATGTTGTCCATGGCCGCCTTGCCGATTTCCTTGCCGACCGGGGTCGAGCCGGTGAAGGTCAGCTTGTCCACCAGCGGGTTGTGGGAGAGGGCGGCGCCCGCGGTGATGCCGGCGCCGGTGACGACGTTGAATACGCCCGCCGGGTAGCCTGCTTCCAGGACCAGCTCGGCAAGTTTCAGCGCGGACAATGGGGTCTCGTCGGCAGGCTTGAGCACCACGCTGCAACCGGTGGCCAGCGCCGGGCCGAGCTTCCAGCAGGCCAGTAGCAGGGGGAAGTTCCAGGCGACGATGGCGCCCACCACGCCGACGGCTTCGCGGCGGATGTAGCCGTGGAATTCGCCGTCGGGCATCAGCGGCATGGACACGTCGACCGTGGTGCCTTCGATCTTGGTGGCGTAGCCGGCCATGTAGCGCAGGAAGTCGATGGCCAGTTGCACGTCCATCACGCGGGCGACGGCGGCGCTCTTGCCGTTGTTCAGACATTCCAGCTCGGCCAGCAGATCGGCATCGCGCTCCATCAGGTCGGCGAGCTTCCACAGCAGGTTCTGCCGTTCGCGCGGGCGGGTGCGGCTCCAGGCCGAGTCATCGAAGGCCTGGCGCGCGGCGCGCACGGCGCGGTCGACGTCGGCGGCGGTGCCGGCCGGCACCTGGCAGAGCACTTCGCCGGTAGCCGGGTTGCGCAGGTCCATCAGGGCGCCGTCGCTGGCGGAAGTCCAGTCGGCACCGATCAGCATCTTCGGAGCGCGCTGCAGGAAGGCGCGGGATTCGGGCTTGATGGGCAGGGAAGCGAGCATTGCGTTGGCCTCTTGTTGTCTGTTCGTGCTCCCGGTCTGGGAGTCGCTGAGGCGGAGCATCGCAACGGCTGTGCCAAGGCTGACTGTTTTTTATAACGTATTGAATTAAAAGGATTTAATTGAGGTTTTTGGCGAGCGGGAGAAAAGCCGCTGTCGCATTGTGCGACAGCGGCTGAGACGCAGGGCTCAGGTGTTGGTGATATCCCGGTCCTTGGTTTCCGGCAGGAAGAAGATGCCGAGGATGGCCGTCATCACGGCGATGACGATGGGGTACCAGAGGCCGTAATAGATGTCTCCGGTGGCGGCCACCATGGCGAAGGCAACGGTGGGCAGGAAGCCGCCGAACCAGCCGTTGCCGATGTGGTAGGGCAGTGACATGGAGGTGTAGCGGATGCGCGTCGGGAACAGCTCCACCAGCCACGCCGCAATCGGCCCGTAGACCATGGTCACGTAGATCACCAGGATGGTCAGCAGCACCAGCATCATCAGGTGGTTGATCTTCGAGGGATCTGCCTTCTCGGGGTAGCCGGCTTCCTTGAGCGAGGCGGCGAGCTGCGCGGTGAAGACCTCCGACTGCACCTTGAACTCCGCCGCTGGCATGCCGGCCCCTTCGAAGCTGGCGATGACCTTGTCGCCGATGTGTACCTGGGCCAGTGCGCCGGTTTCCGCCTTGAGGTTCTCATAGGGGATGGCGCGCTTGGCCAGCAGGCTCTTGGCCATGTCGCAGGAACTGACGAATTTCGCCTTGCCCACCGGGTCGAACTGGAAGGAGCAGGCGTTCGGGTCAGCCACTACGGTGACCGGGTTCTTCTCCTGGGCGGCGAACACGTCCGGGTTACCGAACTGGGTCAGGCCGTGGAAGATCGGGAAGTAGGTCAGCGCGGCAAGGATGCAGCCGGCCATGATGATCTTCTTGCGGCCGATGCGGTCGGACAGGCTGCCGAAGAACACGAAGAACGGCGTGCCCAGCAGCAGGGAGCCGGCGATCAGCAGGTTGGCGGTCTGCGCGTCGATCTTCAGCGTCTGCAGCAGGAAGAACAGCGCGTAGAACTGTCCGGTGTACCAGACCACGGCTTGCCCTGCGGTGCCGCCGAGCAGCGACATGATCACCACCTTGAGGTTCTCCCAGCGGCCGAAGGATTCGGTCAGCGGCGCCTTGGATGCCTTGCCTTCCTCCTTCATCTTCAGGAACACCGGCGACTCGGAGAGCTGCAGGCGGATGTACACCGAGATGATCAGCAGCAGGATCGACAGCAGGAACGGAATCCGCCAGCCCCAGGCCTCGAACGCCTCGTTCCCCATCACGGTGCGGCAGGCCATGATCACCAGCAGCGAGAGGAACAGGCCCAGCGTCGCGGTGGTCTGGATCCACGAGGTGAAGAAGCCGCGCTTGCCCTTGGGCGCATGCTCGGCGACGTAGGTCGCCGCGCCGCCGTACTCGCCGCCCAGCGCCAGGCCCTGCAGCAGCCGCAGGGTGATCAGGATGATCGGCGCGGCCACGCCGATGGTGGCGTAGGCGGGCAGCAGGCCGACCACGGCGGTGGAGATGCCCATGATGATGATGGTGATGAGGAAGGTGTGCTTGCGCCCGATCATGTCGCCCAGGCGGCCGAACACGATGGCGCCGAAGGGCCGCACCGCGAAGCCGGCGGCGAAGGCCAGCAGGGCGAAGATGAAGGCGGTGGTTTCATTGACCCCGGCGAAGAAGTGCTTGGCGATGATCGCCGCCAGGGAGCCGTAGAGGTAGAAGTCGTACCACTCGAACACCGTCCCCAGGGACGAGGCAAAGATGACCTTGCGCTCCTCCTTGGTGATCCCGCTGTGAGGAGCGTTGCCCGCGGCCGGGCTGTATGTCTGCGCCATGTTCGTCTCCGTCTTGTTGTTGTTTTGGGCCGGAGTCCCTCGATTTTCCGTTACCGCACTCGAGCCCAGGGCTGATGACAGGTCGTACGGATTGCGCGATGCGTGAAGTCAGGTGGCCCTGCGGATGGCGCAAGGTCATCTGAAAGCATAATCGTTCTCACGCGTCTGGCCACCCGCGCCACCCGGCAAAGCCCCGGCTGGCGCGGATCGGCACCTGTTCCGGACAGGCCGGATGACGCGAGGCGTCTGGCTGGCGCCTCGATGACGGGATTTTCCCTGAGGGAAAGACGCGCAATTAGACCATCGTCTATAACGGTCAGGGCTGTCTCAGACTGCTACAGCTGTCGCGATCTGCCACGCGCAGAGGGGCTTGGAACGCGCGCAGGCTGCTGTTTCGCAAGGACTTTTCCGGCTGGCACGCAACGTGAAGCGCTCCGGGTTTCGCCCAGCGCCACATCGGCGCTGCACAAGGAGGCCTGGCTTGAAGAGGATGCACCTGTCGTTGCCGTGGATTGCGGGGCCGCTGGCTGCCACGCTGACCTGCCTGTTGTTGTGGCTGCTGCCCGGCGTGGGCAATGGGTTGCTCTGGGTCCTGATGGCACTGATTGCCCTGGGCGCCATTCGCCAGGAGTGGCGCGGGCTGACGTGGCCGGTTGCCCTCGGTGCGCTGTGCGGCGCCTGCCTGGCGCTTGGCCTGCACCTGGTAGCCGACCACTTCCAGCTGCGCTACGCCTGGCTCTACAGCAGCGCGGCGCTGCCAGCCTACCTGAAGTTCTCCAACCTCTGGGGCGGCGACGAGGGCACGGTGCTGCTGCTGGCGACCTTCTGCATGGCCATCGCCCTGAAAAGTTCGGCGCTGCCCGGCTGGGCGGGGCGCGGCATGGCGCTGATCGCCGCCTGGTACGTCGCCACCGCCGCCTGGCTCGGGCCTTTCAGTGCGACGCCGGCGGACTGGCTAGTGGCGCAGCCAAGCCAGGGCATGAACGCCCACCTGCAGACCTTCTGGATGTCCCTGCACGCGCCGCTGATCCTCTGCGCGTATGCCTGGGTGCTGGCGCCGGCCGGTGCCGCGCTGGAAGCGCTGGGCCGAGGAGGGCACGCCTACGCCTGGGTGATGCCGCGCTACAGCCGCCGCGCCTGGCTGATCCTCAGCGCCGGTATCGGTGTCGGCATGGCCTGGGCCATGGAGGACTTCACCTACGGCCAGTTGTGGCACTGGGACCCGGTACAGACCTCGGCCTTCATCATCTGGGCGCTGCTCGGCGCGGTGCTGCACGGTGCCCGCCGCTGGCGCGCGGACGGCTCCTACGCACGGTCGTTGCCAGTGCTCAGCCTGCTGGCGGCGGCCATGGCCTGCGGCGCCATGGCGGTGACCCGCAGCACGGTGCTCGCCAGTTCGCACCGCTACATCGGCACCACCTCCTGGCTCAGCCACCTGGCGCTGGCGGCGATCCTGCTGGCCCTCGCGGCATTCCACCTGCTGGCCGGGTGGCGGTCGCGCAAGCGGGCAGGGCGGCGGCGCGGGGCGTCGGACTGGACCCTGGACGTGGCCATCTACCTGTTCGCCGGCACCGGCCTGCTGGCCCTCGGCGCGCTGCTCCAGGCGCACCTCTACGAGTGGCTGGGGATGGAGCGGCCGAGCGAGTTGAAGCCCTTCTTCGAGACCCTGACCGCCTGGGCTACCACCGCCGAGATGGACAGCCTGCGCCGCGCCTTCGACCAGTGGGACGTCAACGGCTACGGCCTGGCGCACTGGGTGGTGCCGCTGCTGGCGGCGCTCGGCCTGATGGGCGGCTACAGCTTCCTGCGCCGTTGCGGACGGCCACGGCTGGCACTGCTGGCGACTGTGCTGATGGCTGCCGTGATGCTCTGGACCGGCTGGCACGGCGGCTGGCTGAACGACAGTTACAACGGCGACGGCATGCTCTCGCAGAACATCGTGCGGGTGCTGCCGTGGCTGGATGCGGCGCTGCTGGGCGGCGCCTTCCTGATGCTCAGCTGCCTGCTCTGGGGCGTACTGACGATGTGGCGCAGCCGGCGCCTCGGCAACCTGCGCTACAGCGGCGGGCTGGCGCTGGTACATGGCGGCGCGGTAATCGCGCTGGTGGGCGGGCTGGCCGCCACGGCGCTGAACAGCTACCAACAGATCAGCATCCCGCCGGGCACGTCCTTCGAGCAGTGGCACGCAGTGATCGGCGGCATGCAGATGCGCGTCTCGCCGGATGCCAGCCGCCCGGATTTCTCCGGCTACCACGCGGTGGCCAAGGTCGAACTGCGTGACGGTGATCGGACGCTCGCCGGCCACGCGCTGTTCCAGGACAGCCGGGGCAACCCGCCGGCCTACCAGGGCCCGGTGCGCCAGCTCTGCGAAATCCTCGACTACCACTATGCGCGCTTCGCCTCGGATCGCGGCTACGTGCTGCATCCGTTCATCGTCCGTGGCTGGAGCGGTGACCTGCAGATCTGGGTGCCGGCCTCCGCTCGTCTGCTCAGGCAGCCCGGCGACGATATCGAGAGCGTCGTGGTGGTACGCCGCTTCCCGTTCCTCTCGCTGGTCTGGATCGGCCTGCTGACCATGCTGTTCGGCGCCTTGTTGCTGCCGGCGGGCGGCGCTTTGCGCAAGCCGGACCATACTGCTTCGCAGGGTGTCTCACGGGCCCTGTCTCAGAGTTAGACAGCAATCGCGAAATGTGACGTCGCAATCCCGGTGTCCTCTGCCGGGCGTGCCTGCAAATCCCGCCGAAAGCCTGATTCGGCGGGGTTTGCGCAGTAGTGGCACACAACCTGCAAAACCGCTTTCAAGAGCTCGCTCTTAGCCCATCGGTGGGCGCGAATAACCAACAAGAATACCGAGGAGGCCTGACCTTGAAGATGACACGACTTCGGCACTATCTGGGTGCCGGAACCCTGGCCGCACTGGCCCTTGCGCTCCACCAGACGGCCCAGGCCGCACCCGAAGGCCAGGCGATCATCAACGCCAAGTGCCAGGCGTGCCACACGCCCGAAGGCAACAATTCGCTCAGTCGCATCAGCCACCAGCGCAAGACCCCCGAAGGCTGGCTGATGAGCATCGCCCGCATGCAGGTGATGTACGGCCTGAAGATCACCGACGAGGAACGTCGCTCGGTGGTCAAGTTCCTCGCCGACAAGCAGGGCCTGGCGCCCAGCGAAACCGAAGGTGTGCGCTACGCCCTCGAGCGCCGGCTGAACACCGTCGAGAAATTCGATACGAACTTCGAGCAGATGTGCGCCCGTTGCCACTCGGGTGCGCGCATCGCCCTGCAGCGCCGCCCGGCGGCGGAGTGGGAGAAGCTGGTGAACTTCCACCTCGGCCGCTGGCCGTCGCTGGAGTACCAGGCCCTGGCCCGCGACCGCGACTGGTTCGACCTGGCGAAGAAAGAGATGGTCCCCGAGCTCGCCAAGCGCTACCCGCTGGACAGCAAGGCCTGGTCCGACTGGCAGAAGAATCGGCCCAAGGCCGAATCCCTGGCGGGTAACTGGAGCTTCGCCGGGCACATGCCGGGCAAGGGCGACCTGGCCGGCAGCATGAGCGTGAGCAAGGACGGCGCCGACGCCTTCAAGGTCAGCGTGAAGGGCCAGTACGCCGACGGCTCGCCGTTCAGCGGCGAGGGCAGCGCGGTGCTCTACAACGGCTACGAATGGCGCGGCGCGATCACCGTCGGTGACGTGACCATGCGTCAGGTATTCGCCGCACTGAATGGCCAGATGCAGGGCCGCATGTTCGACAAGGCCCACGACGAGCGCGGCCTGGACTTCGTCGCGGCGAAGGACGGCACCAGCCACGTGCTGGGTGTGCAGCCGGCCTATATCAAGGCGGGGGCGGAGACCGAAGTCAGCGTGGTCGGCACCGGCCTGAAGGGCAAGCCGTCGTTCGGCAAGGGTGTGGAGGTGGTGTCGGTGGTTTCCGAGACACCCGAGCGCGTGACCGTCAAGGTCAAGGCCAGCGATGCGGCCGCCGCCGGCGAGCGCGATGTCACCGTGGGCACCGCCAAGGGCGGCAGCCTCGCGGTGTACAAGGACATCGCCGAAGTGAAGGTGGTGCCGGAATTCTCCATCTCCCGCATCGGCGGCAATGGCGGCTCCACGCCCAAGGTCCAGGGCAGCTTCGATGCCGAGGCCTGGGGCAAGGGCGCCGACGGCAAGCCGTTCCGCATCGGCGTGTTCCCGGCGCAGTGGTCGGTCGAACCCTTCGATGACCGCGCCAAGGAAGACCAGGATGTGAAGTTCGCCGGCGCGATGGACGCCGCCACTGGCATCTTCACCCCGGGCGATGCCGGCCCGAACCCGGAACGCAAGATGATGACCAACAACGCCGGCAACCTGAAGGTGATCGCCGCGGTGGACGACGCCGGCCAGTCGCACAAGGGCGAAGGGCACATGATCGTCACCGTGCAGCGTTGGAACAACCCGCCGATCCCGTAACCGTCGGTATCGGATGAACTGAACGCATGAGCCCCGCCTGCGGGCGGGCGTACCAAGCAAGTTCCGGGAGGTCGCCATGGGCGCCATCTTGAATCTGGTCGAACGCAACCTGCATGAAGTGCAGGTCGACGCCGACCGCCTGTTGTTCCACATCCCCAGCTCCTCGCTGTTCGCCAGCGACGAGCTGACCGGCGGGATCATCGACGCGCTGCGCGGGCATGCCTGTTCGCCGGACGAGCTGACCCAGCGTCTGAGTGGCCGCTTCGCCGCCGAGGATATCGACGAGACCCTGCGCGAGCTGATCGCGCTGGAACTGGTCAGCGACGGCTCGCCGCTGACCCCTGAAATCGGCATCAAGAAGGTTGACCGCACCGCGCTCAACACCGTGGTGCTGAACGTCAATACCGGCTGCAACCTCAGCTGCACCTACTGCTACAAGGAAGACTTGGACAAGCCCTCCGCCGGCAAGAAGATGGGCGCGGAAACCGCCGAGGCCTCGGTGGAAATGCTGATCCAGGAATCCCCCGACGAGCAGCGCTACACCGTGGTGTTCTTCGGCGGCGAACCGCTGTCCAACCGTCCGCTGATCGAGCACATGGTCGCGTACTGCGAGCGCCGTTTCGGCGAGCTGGGCAAGACGGTGGACTTCGTCATGACTACCAACGCCACGCTGCTCACCGAGGAAATCGTCGACTGGCTCAATGCCCATCGCTTCGGGCTGTCCATCAGCATCGACGGGCCGAAGACGGTGCACGACCGCAACCGCATCACCGTGGGCGGGCAGGGCACCTATGACGTGGTGCGGCGCAAGGCCGACATGCTGCTGTCGCGCTACACCGCGCGGCCGGTGGGCGCACGGGTGACCCTGACCACCGGCGTCACCGACGTCGAGACCATCTGGAATCACCTGTTCAACGAGATGGGTTTCGCCGAAGTCGGTTTTGCCCCGGTCACCTCGGGCGACATCAGCAGCTACAACCTCACCACCGATGAGCTGAAGGCTGTCTTCGCCGGCATGAAGGCCCTCGGTCGCCGCTACCTGGACGAGGCGCTGGAAGGGCGCAACATCGGCTTCTCCAACCTGCACCAGCTGATCACCGACATCCACGAAGGGCAGAAGAAGGCCCTGCCGTGCGGCGCCGGCCTGAAGATGCTGGCGGTGGACCACAAGGGCGAGCTGAACCTGTGCCACCGCTTCACCGGTTCTTCGCTGCCGACCTTCGGCAACGTGCATGAAGGGGTGAAGCAGGCCGAGCTGAACGAGTTCCTCTCGCAGCGCCTGGACCGCACCGACACCGGCTGCGCCAGCTGCCACATCCGCAACCTCTGCTCCGGCGGCTGCTACCACGAGAGCTACGCGCGCTACGGCGACCCGGCGCACCCCACCTACCACTACTGCGAACTGATGAGGGACTGGGTCGATTTCGGCATCGAGGTCTACAGCCGGATCATGGCTTCCAACCCCAGCTTCATCGACCGCCACATCACTCCGCGGAAGGCGCACTGACATGAAACATCTGAAAGCGATCAACACCAAAGCACAGAAGCTCGAACAGGCCGCCGCCGAGGATCGCATCGAGGACGTGGTGGCGATGAACTCCGTGGCCGGCTGCGCGGCGACCACCGACCCGGGCTGGGAAGTCGACGTGTTCGGCGGCGTGTCCTCGCTCTGCCAGCCGATGGAAGCGGACCTCTACGGCTGCTCCGATCCTTGCTGGTGGCCGGCCCAGGTGCCGGACATGATGAGCACCTACCCCGACTGGAACAAGGATGCGCAGGCCTCGGCCGAGAACTGGCGCAACCTCGGCACCGTATTCCCGGACGACAAATGATCGCCCTGAAACATATGGGACAGAAGAACAAGAGGAAAACCTGCATGTCCAGAAAAGCATTCGCCGCCGCCCTCGGCGGCCTCTCGCTGGCCTGCGCGCTGCAAGCTGTAGCCGCCGACGCCGGCGCAGACGTGAGCAAAGCGCTGGAAAGTGGCCACGAGTACCTGATCAGCACCAACTATCCGAACAACCTGCACGTCATCGACATGCAGACCGACAAGCTGTTCAAGACCTGCACCATCCCCGGCGCCTACGGCCCGGGCATGACCCAGCTGTCGCCGGACCGCAAGACCGTCTACATCCTCAGCAACCACTATGCGGACATCTACGGCATCCAGCTCGATGACTGCAAACCGGTGTTCCACGCCACCATCGCGCAGAAACCGGGCGAGAACGCGCGGGCGATGTTCTCCATGACCGTCAGCCATGACGGCAAGGAGATCTACGCCATCGCCAACCCGACGCTGATCCTTGCCGAGCACTACGAGGTGCAGCAGCCGCGCCTGCAGGTGTATTCCGTCGCCGACGGCATGGACGCCAAGCCGGTGCGCACCTTCCCGGCGCCGCGCCAGCTGACCATCATGCAGAGCGGCGACGACGGCACCCTCTACGTGGCGGGCCCGGACATCTACAAGGTGGACGTGAAGACCGGCAAATTCGACGTGGTAATCCCCAGCCGCAACTGGAAGCGCCCCAACTACGCGCCGCCAGATGTGCTCTACGTGTGGAACCAGCAGACCTACCCGCGTGACTTCTCGCTGCTCTACACCACGGCGAAGTTCAAGGACGCCAAGCAGGACATGGCCACGGCCGACTTCCTCTATGGCTTCTTCAACATCGACCTGGCCACCGGCAAGACCGAGACCGTCGATTTCGGCCCGGTCACCGAGGTGTACTTCAGCGGCATCCGCTCGGCCAAGGACCGCAATATCGTCTACGGCGTGCTGAATCGACTGGCCAAGTACGACATCAAGGAGCAGAAACTGGTCAAGGCGGCGAACCTGGACCACTCCTACTACTGCCTGTCGACCAACAAGGCCGGCAACAAGCTGTACCTGACCGGCACCCTGAACGACGTGGCGATCTTCGATGCTGACAGCCTGGAGCGCATCGGCGATCTGAAGCTGCCCGGCGGCGACATGGCGATCACCACCAGCCAGGCGTTCGTGGCCAACTGATCCTTATCGAGCAGCACCCCATGCCCGGAGCACGAACGTGCTCCGGGCATTTTCTTTGGGCCGACTTCAAATTTCCGGTTCGGGACTGAGGTACCGCTGCGCACCGCAGCGCGCACAGCGCTGGCAGAGCATCGGCACGCGGCCGACTTCGGTCAGATTCCCTTCATCCCAAACACATCCCAGGAAAAAGCAGCGCAATCGCATGTGTCCTCCTCCGGATCGCTCCGGTGCATAGACAGGCAGCAGGGTGCAGGTGACGCTCCGGGATTGTTCTTGTGTGGAGACCCAGCGAGCCTCTCGCGAGCGCTCTGGAATGGGCAACCTAAACTGCCGGATGGCACCCGGCGCCCGCCCCGCAAGGCTTGCCAGCGACTCCCTGGCCGTTCGTCAGCACCGCATGGCAGGTCTTGACAGATAATATTATAAGCATAATATTAACCTTCAGATGACGGCCATCATTCCAGTGGCCGGACATTCCAGACGGCCACCCGGCCCACTCAATCCTGCAAGCGGGGCAACCGCCTCCCTGGAGCAAGAACCATGAATGCCAAATCCGAACTGGGCCGCGCACTGATCACCGGTGCTTCTTCCGGCATCGGCGCCACCTACGCGCAGCGCCTCGCCGCGCAGGGCTACGACCTGCTGCTGGTGGCCCGCGACCAGCAACGCCTGGACGCCCTGGCCGCGCGCCTCAGTGAGGAACACGGCGTCTCGGTGGATGTGCTGAAGGCCGATCTGACCCGTCGCGAAGACCGCGCCCGTATCGAGGCCCGCCTGGCCGAGGATACGAGTCTCAGCCTGCTGTTGAACAACGCCGGCGTTGCGATCAACGGCACCCTGCTGGAAACCGACCTGGACCGCCTGGAAAGCATGATCGAGCTGAACGTCATCGCCACCGCGCGCCTGGCTGGCGCTGCTGCCAAGGCTTTCGCCGGGCGTGGCCGCGGCACCATCATCAACGTGGCCTCGGTGCTGGCGCTGGCGCCGGAACTGTTCAATGGCAGCTACAGCGCCACCAAGGCCTTCGTGCTCAACCTGACCCAATCCATGCAGCAGGAACTGGCGCCGCTGGGCCTGCGTATCCAGGCCGTGCTGCCGGGCGCCACCCGCACCGAAATCTGGGACCGCGCCGGCACCGACATCTCCGCACTGCCGGCGGAGATGCTGATGGACGTGAACCACATGGTCGACGCCGCACTGGCCGGCCTGGCCCAGGGTGAAGTGGTGACCCTGCCGGCGCTGCCGGATGCGAGCGAATTCGAAGCCTTTACTGCCGCGCGCCTGAAGATGGCGCCGAACCTGTCGCGCAGCGCCCCGGCACAGCGCTATGGCGTGGCGGTGGCTTGATCGATAACTGAGTGGCGAAAAGCTTGCCCCGGCCTTGCGCCGGGGCTTTTTTATGCGCGGCTTTCGTGGGAGCGGGTCATGGCCGCTCGGGATGAGCATCCGCGCTCGGATTGGCCCTCACCCTAACCCTCTCCCAGGGGGAGAGAGTTAGGGTAGGGGAATACGCAGGAGCGTAGGGCGAATAACCTGGAACAGGTTATTCGCCGGCCCTTGAACGGCGGATGACGCTGGCGCGGTATGCCCCCTACAAAAGCGCCTCACTCCGCCGCGCCGATCTCGCGTTTCAGGTGCCGGCGGGTGCTCTCCAGGATGCGGTCAGACATCTCCGGATCGGCCACGCTGCGCGATAGCACCAGCGCGCCGATCAGGGTGGCGAGCATGGCCACGCTCTCATCCTCGGCATGCTCGCTGGGCAGTGCCTTTTCGATGGCGTCGATGCGTGCCTGGACGATGGCGTCGGTGGTGGCGCTGGCATGGCCGCGCGCGCCCAGCTCGGCCGAGATGGTCGGCAGCGGGCAGCCCTTGCCGGGCGCATTGCGGTGGCCGGGGGAGAGGTACTGGTCGATGAAGCCGGGCAGCGGCTCGGCCTTTTCGAACTGCTGGTCGACGACCGGGCGCAGCTGCTCGGCGGCCTGCTGCAGGGCGATCTCCACCAGCTCGTCCTTGGACTTGAAGTGCGCGTAGAAGCCGCCGTGGGTCAGGCCCAGCGCCTTCATCAGCGTCTGCAGGCCGGTGGCGTCCACGCCCTCGCTGCGGAAGCGCTGCGCCGCCTCGTTGATGATGCGTTCGCGGGTCTGGGCCTTGTGGTCTTCGGAGTAACGCATGACCGGTCTCCTGCGGATCATGGAATGCTGGATGTCATTCTAACGCAGGGAGGGCGAGGGGAGGTGATTCGGGGCATGGATTTAACCTGTAGGAACGGGCCGTGCCCGCGATTGCGCGCATGGCGCGCTCCTACAGGGGAATCATCAGCACCGTAGGGCGCATAACCTGGCACAGGTTATCCGCCGGCAGATTTGCGGCGCATAACGTTGGCGCGTTATGCGCCCTACGGGCATGGAGATCAGCGAACGGCTTCGAGCAAGGTCGCCACGCCCTGGCCACCGCCGATGCACTGGGTGGCGATGGCGTAGCGCCCGCCGGTTTCCTTCAGCAGCGCTGCCGCCTTGCCGGTGATGCGAGCGCCGGTGGCGCCCAGCGGGTGGCCGATGGCCAGGGCACCGCCGTGCAGGTTGACCCGGTCGCTATCCAGCTCCAGCCCGCGCAGGCAGGCCAGTGCCTGGCTGGAGAAGGCCTCGTTGATCTCCACCAGGTCGATGTCGGCCATGCGCAGTCCAGTGCGGTCGAGCAGTTTGCGGGTTGCGTAGAGCGGGCCCATGCCCATGATTTCCGGCGGGCAGCCGACCACCGCGACGGCTTTTACCCGCGCCAGGATGTCCAGCCCGTTGGCGCGGGCGAAGTCCTCGCTGCACACCAGAACGGCCGCGGCGCCATCGGTGAGCGGCGAGGCGGTGCCCGCGGTGACGCTGCCGCCGAAGGCCGGCTTGAGCTGCGCCAGTGCCTCCAGGTTGGTGCCGGGGCGGATGCAGCCGTCCTCGCTGACCACCCCATTGGGCGTGTCGATGGGCACGATCTCCGCCGCCAGCAGGCCCTGCTCGCGGGCATGGGCGGCCTTGGCGTGGGAGTCCACGGCCATGGCTTCCTGGTCCGCGCGGGAGATGCCGAAGCGCTCGGCGACTAGCTCGGCGGTCTGTCCCATGGGCATGTAGGCCTGGGGGAATTCCGCCAGCAGGCGCGGGTTGGGCGAGAGGTTGAAGCCGCCCATGGGCACGCGGGTCATGGACTCCACGCCCGCGCAGATGAAAGCATCCCCGGCGCCGAGCTGGATCTGCCCGGCGGCGAAGTGGATGGAGGTCATGGACGAGCCGCAGAAGCGGTTCACCGTGGCGCCGGCCACGGTTTCCGGCAGGCCGGCGAGGAAGCCAGTGATGCGCGCCAGGTTCATGCCCTGTTCGGCCTCGGGGTAAGCGCAGCCCATGACCAGGTCCTCGATCAAACGGGCATCGAGGCCGCTGCGCGCGACCAGCCCCTTGACCGTCTGCGCGGCGAGGTCGTCCGGGCGCACGTCGACCAGCGCGCCTTTTTTCGCGAAGTGGAACGGGGAGCGGGCATAACCCGCGATGACGACGGAAGTCATGGTCAGTCTCCTGAGGGTTCAGCGCCCGAGGATCAGGCAGGTGGTGGAGCCGGTGGCGTAGAGCCGGCCGTCCACGTCGTAGAGGCGGCCTTCGGCCAGGGCGGTGGAGCGGCCAATGTGCACCAGGGTGCCTTCGGCGCGGATCGGCCCGGTATCGCGGGTCAGTGCGCGGATGTAGCTGATGCGCAGGTCGGTGGTGGTGTAGCCCAGTCCCGGTTCGAGCATGGTGTGCACCGCGCAGCCCATGGCCGAGTCCAGCAGCGTCGCCGCGTAGCCGCCATGCACGCTGCCCAGCGGGTTGTAGTGACGCATGTCCGGGGTGCCCTGGAAGATGAAGCGGCCCTGGCCCCATTCCAGCGGGACGAAGCCGATCAGCGCATTGATCGGTGGGGCCGGCAGTTCGCCGGCACCAATGCCGTCGAAGAACTCCTGGGGCGTCTTGCCGCGCAACTCCTGCAGCGAAACCACGCCGGGCTCGGCCAGGCGCTGGCGCATCTGCGCAGCCGCCGCTTCCCAGGCGGCAATCTTCTGTTCACGGGTGAGTGTCAGTTCGGTCATCGCAAGGCTCCGGCAATCAAATATTACGGTCGTCATACTAGCATTGAATGATGATCTGCATATAAGTGACGGAAGCGCCATCCAGCAGGGCTGAAACGACAGTGCGAGAGGAGGGGGAGGGGAGAAAAAGCGCGGCTGGCGGAGTGGGCTCCGCCAGCGCGGGGAGGGGCTTACTCGGCGGTGGCCGTGATGTTGGCTGCACGCGCCTGGCTGCGCTGGGCCTTGTACTGCAGGGCGACGGCGGGCACCGGCGAGGCGACACCGGTTTCCACCCAGCGGCGGATGCGGCCGGCGTCGGCCACATGGGTGCGCTTGCCGAAGGCATCGAGCAGGGCCAGGGCGACCGGGCGGCCGTTCATCATGGTGACCATCACCAGGCAGTGGCCGGCGTCGTTGGTGAAGCCGGTCTTGGTCAGGCGGATGTCCCACTTGCCGTTGCGCACCAGCGGGTTGGTGTTGAAAAAGCTCAGCGAGTAGCTGGGCTTGCTGAAGCGCGCGTCGCTGGTCGCCGTGGTGCTCAGCTGGCGGATCTGCGGGTAGGTGTAGGCGGCCTTGGCCAGGCGGATCAGGTCATTGGCGTCGGAGACGTTGTGGATCGACAGACCGGTGGGCTCGACGTAATGGGTGCTGGTCATGCCGAGGGATTTCGCCTTGGCGTTCATCGCCGCGACGAAGGCCTTTGAGCCGCCCGGATAGTTGTGGGCGAGGCTGGCGGCGGCGCGGTTTTCCGAGGACATCAGGGCCAGCAGCAGCATGTTCTGGCGGCTGATCATGCTGCCCAGATGGACGCGGGAAAACACGCCCTTCATCTCGGCGGTCTCGGAGATGTCCACGGGGATCAGTTCGTTCATCGGCAGCTTGGCGTCCAGCGTGACCATGGCGGTCATCAGCTTGGTCACCGAGGCGATGGGTACTACCAGGTTGGGATTGCTGGAGTAGAGGGTCTTGCCGTTCTCCAGATCGACCACCAGGGCGCTGCCGGAAGCGAGCACCAGCTCCTTGGGGGAAGCTGCCTTGGCGGGGGAGGCGGCGAAGGTGTTCGATGAACAGACAACAGCGGCACAGGCAAACAGCAGGCTCAGTATCGAACGACGACTAGTCATGGACGGGATTCGCAAGCGTGAGTGGGAATGTATCTACATCCATGTAGGCATTTTCGGCGAATTCTAATGCAAGGTCCGTCATAGCGCACGCGGCGCGGGGCGTCTCAGATTGCGACAGATTGAGACGTGGCGCCGCCCGCTGCGCAGAGGCCGTGCGCCGTGCTGGCAGTCGCGGCGCGGAAGCTTGCCCGAGCTGTTGCGAAATGCAACCGGGACGGCTTCCCCCCGAACGACTGAAAACCTTCTCAAAGCCGCGCTGCATATGGCGTTCAGGCCGGATGGCACGCTTTGTGAGTGGCTATCCTGCAATGAGCGGAGGCGCCCGGCCTGCTGCGCTGTCGATGGTCGGGGTTGCGTTTACCTTTACGTTAACGTAAACATGTTCCGCAGCCCGCGACCGGCCAGTCAGCCGCGCGGCTGCCGGTAAGTAAGCGCGGTTCCCGACGCTCTGCGTCGCTGCCCGAACCGATCGTTCAGTGTTGATCCCAGAACAAGCACAACAAGGGAAAGCCATGAACCACCTGAGTTACACCCGCGGCCCGCAGGACAAATCCCTGCTGGCCATGACTGTCGGCGCTGCCTTCGACGCCACCGTCGAGCGTTTCGCCGCGCGCGAGGCGCTGGTCGTGCGTCACCAGAACCTGCGCTACACCTGGGCCGAGCTGGCCGAGGTGGTCAATGGCATCGCCCGTGCTTTCCTCGCCCTCGGCCTGCGTCCCGGCGACCGCCTGGGGATCTGGGCGCCCAACTGCGCGCAGTGGTGCGTCACCCAGTTCGCCAGCGCCAAGGTCGGCGCCGTGCTGGTCAACATCAACCCGGCCTACCGGGTGAACGAACTCGAATACGCTCTCAAGCAATCCGGCTGCCGCTGGCTGGTGTGCGCCGACGCCTTCAAGTCCTCCGATTACCACGGCATGCTCGCCGACCTGCTGCCCGAGCTGGGGCAGGGGCGACCGGGCGAGCTGTCCAGTGATCGTCTGCCGGAGCTGCGCGGGGTGATCAGCCTGTCCGATACCGCGCCCGCCGGCTTCCTGCGCTGGAGTCAGCTGGAGCCGCTGGGTCGTGGCATCGCCGCCGTCGAACTCACCGAGCGCCAGGCGCTGCTGCAGTTCGACGAGCCGATCAACATCCAGTACACCTCCGGCACCACCGGCTTCCCCAAGGGCGCCACGCTCAGCCACTACAACATCCTCAACAACGGCCTGATGGTCGGCGACAGCCTCGGCCTCACCGAGCACGACCGCCTGGTGATCCCGGTGCCGCTGTACCACTGCTTCGGCATGGTGATGGGCAACCTCGGCTGCCTGACCCACGGCTCCACCATGATCTACCCCGCGCCCAGCTTCGAGCCCGAGGCGACCCTGGCGGCAGTGGCGGAAGAGAAGGCCACCGCGCTGTACGGCGTGCCCACCATGTTCATCGCCGAGCTGGACCACCCGACCCGCCGCGACTTCGATCTGTCGAGCCTGCGCACCGGGATCATGGCCGGCGCCACCTGCCCGATCGAGGTGATGCGCCGGGTTATCGACGAGATGCACATGGCCGAAGTGCAGATCGCCTACGGTATGACCGAGACCAGCCCGGTGTCGCTGCAGACCGGCCCGGAAGACGACCTGGAAACCCGCGTCACCACCGTGGGCCGCACCCAGCCGCACCTGGAAAGCAAGATCATCGACGCCGACGGCCGCATCGTCCCGCGCGGCACCATCGGCGAACTGTGCACCCGCGGCTACAGCGTGATGCTCGGCTACTGGAACAACCCGCAGGCGACTTCCGAGGCCATCAGTCCGGCGCGCTGGATGCTCACCGGTGACCTCGCCGAGATGGACGAAGCCGGCAACGTTCGTATCGTCGGCCGCAGCAAGGACATGATCATCCGCGGCGGCGAGAACATCTATCCGCGCGAGATCGAGGAGTTCCTCTACACCCACCACGCCGTGGCCGACGCCCAGGTGATCGGCATCCCCGACGAGAAGTACGGCGAGGAACTGGTGGCCTGGGTCAAGTTCCACCCCGGCCACAGCGTCGCCGAAGACGAGCTGCGGACCTTCTGCAAGAACGCCATCGCCCACTTCAAGGTGCCGCGCCACTTCCGCTTCTGCGACGAGTTCCCGATGACGGTGACCGGCAAGATCCAGAAGTTCCGCATGCGCGAGATCAGCATCGAAGAGGTGCGCAGCCAGCGTGGTTGATCGCCCGATGCCTGCCTGCGCCCTGGCGCGTGCCCGGACTGCCGGGGCGCCATGGGCGTAGAAAAGGGCACCATCTCCATCCGCCTGGTCAGCGAAGCGCTGGCTGAGTTTCGTCGCGCCGGCCGCGACGACGGCGCGCTATTGGCCGCCGCCGGCATTGCCCCGGAGCTGTTCGGCAAGCCCTACGCGCGGGTTTCCAGCCAGGCCTATGCGCGGCTCTGGCTGCGCCTGGCCAGGGAGATGGACGACGAGTTCTTCGGCATGAACGCCCGCCGGATGAAATCCGGCAGCTTCAACTTCATGACTGCCGCTGCCGTCCGCGAGCCGACCCTGGAGACGGCGATGAACGCCGCGCTGCGCTTCATGGGGCTGGTGTTCGACGACTTCACCCCGCGCCTGACTCGCCAGGAAGGCTTGGCCGCCATCGTCCTCGATGAGCCCGAAGGCCCGGCGCCGCGCGCCTTCTGCTACTTCACCCTGTGGCTGATGCTGCACGGCCTGGCCTGCTGGCTGGTGGGGCGGCGCATCCCGGTGCTTGCCATCGAGCTGCGCTGCCCGCAGCCGGACTTCATCGCCGACTACCGGGTGATGTTCACCGAGAACCTCAATTTCGCCCGTCGCCAGTCGCGCCTGCTGTTCAACGCCGAGGCGCTCGATCTCCCCGTGCGCCGTGACGAGCGCGAGCTGCGGCGTTTCCTCGGTGGCGCGCCAGCGAACATCCTGGTGCGCTACCGCGACCCGCAGAGTCTTGCCGCACGCACCAAGGCCTATTTGCGCAGCCTGAAGTTCGAACGCTGGCCGGACCTCGACGCCCTCGCCGGGCACTTCTACATGGCGCCCTCGACGTTGCGCCGCAAGCTCGCCGCCGAAGGGCAGTCCTACCAGGCGCTCAAGGACCAGCTGCGCCGTGACCTCGCCATCGCCAGGCTGGACAGCGACGACGGCAACTTCGCCGACCTGGCCGAGGAGCTGGGTTTCGCCGACACCAGCGCCTTCTACAAGGCCTTCCGCAAATGGACCGGATCGACGCCCGGGCAGTACCGCGCGCTGATCCGCCAGGAGCCCTGAAATTTAAGGGCGCAGCTCAAGTAGCCGCCTTACAAGCCGATAAAACCTCAAAGAATTGCTTGTTGCTCAAGGACGCCAACCATGCCCCTGTCCCGCCTCTCGATCCAGTGGAAGATCACGCTGCTGACCGGCCTCTGCCTGCTCTGCATCGTCTGCCTGCTGGTCGGCCTCTCGCTGTTCCGGATGAACCATGATGCGCAGCTGATCAAGGCGGCCAACGCGGACATGCTCAAGGACGCGGCCAAGTCGCGGATGCAGGCGCGCAGCGAGCAGCAGGCGGAGATCATCCAGCGCTTCTTCACCGACGTTTACCACTTCGGCAACCAGTTCTCCCGCCAGGTCGCCCAGCTGCGCGAGCAGACAACCCAGCACGGCGCGGACGCCGCCAGCGTGCGCAAGGACCTCAACCAGCTGGTGCGCGATGGTCTGAAGAGCAACCCCAACCTGCTCAGCCTCTACGTGGTCTTCGAGCCCGACGCGCTGGACGGCCAGGACGCTGCCTTCCATGACCAGCCCGACGCCGGCAGCAATGAGAAGGGCCGCTTCGGCGCCTATTGGGCGCAGAAGGCCTCCGGCGAGATGACCGGCCTGGCAGTGACCGAGGACATGATCGCCGACACCTCGGCGATGCTCGACGGCAGCCCGTTCAACACCTGGCAGCTGTGCCCGCTGCAGACCCGCAAGGCTTGCGTGCTCAATCCCTATTTCGACAGCGCCTCGGGCACCAAGGTGCTGATGACCACCGTGACCTTCCCGCTGATCGACCAGGGCAAGGTCGTCGCCGTGATCGGCATCGATATCAGCCTCAGCCGCCTGCAGAAGCTCTCTGTCGATGGCGACAACCAACTCTACGACGGCGCCGGCAGCGTCAGCATCGTCAGCCCGGCGGGCCTGCTCGCCGGTTACAGCAGCGACGAAGCGCTGCTCGGCCAGCCGCTGGCCAAGGCCATTCCCGACCAGGCCGCCGAGCTGTTGTCCCTGCAGGCCGGCGGTCGTCCGCAGGTGCTGGAGCAGGGCGGCCAGCTGCGCGTGCTCGAGCCGCTGCTGCCGATCCCGGATGCCACCAAGCCCTGGGCGGTAGTACTCGACGTGCCGCAGGGCGTGCTGCTGGCTCCGGCGCTGGAGCTGCAGAAGCGACTGGATGAACGCAACTCCAGCGGCGCGCTGTGGCAGACCCTGTTCGGCCTCGCCGCCGCCATCGTCGGCCTGCTGCTGGTGTGGCTCACCGCCCGCGGCGTGACCCGGCCGATCCTCAACGTCGCCGCCATGCTGCGCAACATTGCCAGCGGCGAAGGCGACCTGACCAAACGCCTGGACTACAGCGGCAAGGACGAGCTGGGTGA